>NZ_DHDZ01000028.1:42372-127271 GCF_002399615.1 Pedobacter sp. UBA4863
CCTTTGGTTACTTTAGCAACACGTTGGATGCTCACTAAACGATCTTTTAATTCAATCTCGCTAGTTTTTACTCTTTTTATATTGATAGTTGACATTATCTCTTATTTAATGATTAAAATACTAGACCACCTTCGCGGGCACCATCTGCCAACGATTTTACACGTCCATGGTATAAGTAACCATTTCTGTCGAAAACAACTTCTTTAAGACCTGCTGCAATTGCTTTTTCGGCAACTAATTTACCTACTGCTGCAGATTGTTCAGATTTGTTTCCAGAAGCATTGAAATCTTTAGATAAAGATGATGCTGCAACTAAAGTTCTACCAGTTTCATCGTTAATAATCTGAGCATAAATACCTTTATTGCTTCTATAAACTGATAAACGTGGACGGCTCTCAGATCCAGTAAGTCTTTTTCTGATACCTTTTTTAATACGCTCTCTGCGTGATAATTTTTTTCCTGCCATTTTAATTATTTTTTAGAAGCTGATTTACCTGCTTTTCTTCTTAACACTTCACCAACAAACTTGATACCTTTACCTTTGTAAGGTTCTGGAGCACGTAACGAACGGATTTTCGCAGCTACTTGACCAATTAATTGTTTGTCGATACTCTCTAAAATAATTTTAGGAGTTTGACCTTTTTCTGATACGGTAGTTACCTTAATTTCTTGAGGTAATTGGAACACATAGTGGTGAGAATAACCTAATACTAAATCCAAAGTTTGACCTTGGTTGCTAGCACGGTAACCAACACCTACTAATTCTTGCTCTAATTTATAGCCTTCTGTTACACCTACAACCATGTTATAGATTAACGAACGGTACAGACCGTGTAAAGCTCTGTGTCTTTTTTGATCTGTTGGGCGTTGTACAGTTAATACACCATCTTCTTGAGAAATAGTGATGTCTGCATCTACCGCTTGAGCTAATTCGCCTTTAGGTCCTTTTACAGTTACTAAGTTATCCTTACCTACGGTAACGGTTACTCCTGCTGGCACGTTAATTGGGGCTTTTCCTATTCTTGACATTGTACTGATCTCCTTTAATTAATAAACGTGACACAATACCTCACCACCAATATTCAATTTGGCTGCTTCTTTATCGGTCATTACACCTTTAGAAGTAGATAAGATTGCGATACCTAAACCATTTAATACTCTTGGCATATTTTCTACGCCTGCATACTGTCTCAAACCTGGCTTGCTGATACGGGTTAACGTACGGATTGCAGGAATTTTAGTGATTGCATTATATTTCAATGCAATTTTGATCACTCCTTGAGCAGTAGTGTCTTCAAACTTGTAGTTTGCAATGTAACCTTTGTCGAAAAGAACTTTAGTAATTTCTTTTTTAAGGTTAGAAGCGGGAATTTCTACAATTCTGTGATTTGCTTTAATAGCATTTCTTAATCTTGTAAGATAATCCGCTATTGGATCTGTATTCATTATTATGAAATTGTGATAATGGTTTCCGTACGCGTCACCCGACTTCTGGACCTATTATCGGTTAATATTCTGTTTAAATAGCTTATACGCTAATGAGCCATAAGCTGTAAGGGCTGCAAAAATACAACTTACAACTTATAACTCAAAAACTTATATAACTTTTATAGTTACCAGCTAGCTTTTCTAACTCCTGGTATCTTACCATCTAAAGCCATTTCGCGGAATGTTACCCTTGAGATACCAAAGGTACGCATGTAACCACGAGGACGACCAGTTAACTTACAACGGTTGTGCAAACGCACTGCCGAAGAGTTTTTAGGTAATTTGTCTAATGCTTCGTAATCGCCAGCTGCTTTCAATGCTGCACGTTTCTCAGCATATTTAGCTACTAATTTTTGGCGTTTAATTTCGCGAGCTTTTACACCTTCTCTTGCCATTATTCTGCAGTTTTTTGATTTTTAAATGGTAATCCAAATTGTTTTAAAAGTTCCAATGCTTCAACATCAGTAGCGGCTGTAGTTACAAAAGTAATGTCCATACCTAAAATCTTGCTGATTTTGTCGATGTTGATCTCTGGGAAAATGATTTGTTCAGTAACACCTAAAGTGTAGTTACCTTTTCCATCAAATCCTTTGTCATTGATACCTTTGAAATCGCGGATACGAGGCAAAGCAACTGAAATTAATCTATCTAAGAACTCGTACATGTTGTTATCACGTAATGTTACACGCACACCAATTGGCATACCTTTACGTAATTTAAAGTTAGAGATATCTTTTTTAGATTTAGCTGCTACTGCTTGCTGACCAGTAATGGTAGATAATTCTACGATTGAACTATCGATAACTTTTTTATCAGCTACCGAGTAACGGCCAACACCTTGGTTAATTGAAATTTTCAACAACTTTGGAACTTGCATTACGCTGCTGTATTGGAACTTGTCCTTTAAAGCACCAACAATTTCCTCTTTATATTTGCTTTTTAATCTTGGTACGTATGCCATTATTTGATTTCCTCCCCTGAAATTTTAGCAACTCTAACTAATTTTCCGTCGGCGTTTAATTTACGGCCAACACGAGTAGTTTTACCAGATTTTGGATCAACCAACTGAACGTTTGAAATATGAAGAGCAGCCTCTTTTTTAATTATACCACCGTTTGGTGTAGCAGCACTTGGTTTAGTGTGTTTAGAGATAAGGTTTACACCTTCTACTACCACTCTATTTTTAGCCACAAGTACTTCTTGTACTTTACCTTGTTGACCTTTTGAGTCGCCAGCGATCACCTTTACTAAATCTCCTTTACGGATTTTTAATTTGGCTGGTTTGTTAACTTTGTTTCCCATTTTATAATACCTCCGGTGCTAATGATACAATCTTCATGAATTGTTTTTCACGCAGTTCTCTCGCTACCGGGCCAAAGATACGTGTACCGCGTGGCTCGTCTTGAGCATTTAATAATACTGCTGCATTGTCGTCAAAACGGATATAAGAACCATCTTTACGACGGATTTCTTTTTTAGTTCTAACTACTACTGCTTTAGAAACAGTACCTTTTTTAATATTGCCTGAAGGCAAAGCACTTTTAACTGTTACCACAACTTTATCGCCAATTGATGCATAACGTTTACCAGTACCACCAAGTACACGGATAACCAATACTTGTTTTGCGCCGCTATTATCGGCTACGTTTAATCTTGATTCCTGTTGTACCATCTTATTTAGCTTTTTCTAAAATTTGTACCAATCTCCAGTTCTTGTTTTTACTCAACGGACGAGTTTCCATGATTTCTACAGTATCGCCGATACCGCATTCGTTTTTCTCGTCATGAGCCATAAATTTGGTAGTTGTTTTAACGAACTTACCATAGATTGGGTGCTTCACTTTACGCTCTACTGCAACTACCACAGATTTATCCATTTTGTTGCTCACTACCAACCCGATTCTTGTTTTTCTTAAATTTCTTTCCATTGGGCTCTAAAATTATTTAGTTTCTGTAGCTACTGCCGCTTTCTTAACAGCAGACAATTCAGTGTTTAAACGGGCTATAGTTTTTCTAGCCGCAGTAATGCGGTTAGGGTTTTCGATAGCCGAAATTGTATGCGCAAACTTTAACTTTACTAAGTTTTGTTTTTCTTCCGCAATCTTAGCTACTAATTCTTCTTGAGAAAGCCCTTTGATTTCTGAGTTTTTCATTTTACTTATTTTTATGCAGTGGGTCTAGCGGTTATAATAACAAGTTACTTACAACATTGATCCCACTTGGCTTTTTATGCTTCTACGTAATCTCTACGTACTACAAATTTTGTTTGAACAGGTAATTTCTGTGCTGCAAGTCTTAATGCTTCTTTAGCAATTGCCATTGGTACACCTTCTGCTTCGAAAAGGATACGTCCTGGTCTTACTACTGCCACCCAATACTCAGGTGCACCTTTACCTTTACCCATACGTACCTCGGCTGGTTTCTTAGTTACCGGTTTATCCGGGAAAATTCTGATCCAAACCTGACCTTCACGTTTCATGTAACGAGTTACTGCGATACGGGCTGCTTCTATTTGGCGACTTGTGATCCAAGTGGCCTCTAAAGATTTAATCCCGAAAGATCCGAATGATAATTCAGCACCACGAGTTGCTAAACCTTTCATTCTGCCTTTTTGCATCTTTCTGAACTTCGTTCTTTTTGGCTGTAACATTTTATTTTAATATTATCGTTAAACGATCTGTTGACTATTTGCGTGGGCCTCTGTTAGCACCACCACCTCTGTTATCTCTTCCGCCTTGGCCACCCGGACGATTTCCGCCACCGCGTTTATCGTTTCTTCTGTCGCCACCGCCTCTGTTATCTCTTCCACCATCGCGGCCGCCGAAGTTGCCTTCTGGTCTGCCACCTTTACCTGGAGCATTGTTAGTTGCGCCAATGTTTGGAGAAAGATCGCGTTTGCCGTAAACTTCACCTTTACAGATCCATACTTTGATACCTATTTTACCATAAGTAGTTAATGCTTCTGCTAAAGCGTAGTCAATATCGGCACGGAAAGTATGCAAAGGAATTCTTCCTTCTTTGTACTGTTCGCTACGAGCCATCTCAGCACCACCTAAACGGCCAGAAGTCATGATTTTGATACCTTCTGCACCCATACGCATGGTTGATGCGATAGATGATTTCATTGCTCTACGGAACGAGATCCTAGCTTCTAATTGTTTTGCAACACCTTCTGCTACCAGTTGAGCATCAAGCTCAGGGCGTTTAATTTCAAAGATGTTAATTTGAATTTCCTTTTTAGTTAATTTCTTTAACTCTTCTTTGATTTTATCAACCTCTTGTCCGGCTTTACCGATTACAATACCTGGACGTGCCGTGTGGATAGTAACAGTAATACGTTTCAATGTACGCTCGATTACTACTTTAGACACACCGCCTTTTGCAATACGAACTGAAAGGTATTTTCTGATTTTTTCGTCTTCAACTAATTTATCAGCATAGTTGTTGCCTCCGAACCAATTAGAATCCCATCCTCTGATGATCCCTAATCTGGCGCCTATTGGATTTGCTTTTTGTCCCATTTCTGTTAATTAGTTTTAGATTCAACGTTTATACTATCTACTACTATAGTTACGTGATTCGAACGTTTACGAATTCTGTAACCACGACCTTGAGGTGCTGGTCTTAATCTTTTTAACTGACGACCACCGCCAACCATAATCGACTTAACGACTAATTGGCTTTCTTCAGGGCGAGAACCACTGTTTTTTTGCTCCCAGTTATTGATGGCTGACAATAAAAGTTTTTCAACTCTTTCAGCGGCATCTTTATTAGTGAACTTCAAAATGTGTAATGCTTTCTCCACACGCTCACCTCTGATAAGATCCACAACCAAACGCATCTTACGCGGTGAGGTTGGGCAATTGTTTAATTTCGCTACTGCTTCCATCTTTTAATTATTTTTTCTTTTCAGAGTGGCCTCTAAAGGTTCTAGTTGGAGCGAACTCCCCTAGTTTGTGGCCAACCATGTTTTCTGTTACGTATACTGGTATAAATTTATTGCCGTTGTGCACCGCAAATGTGTGACCAACGAAATCTGGTGAGATCATTGATCTACGAGACCAAGTTTTGATTACAGTCCTTTTGCCTGAATCATTCATAGAGTTTACCTTTTTCTCTACGTTATGGTCAATATAAGGTCCTTTTTTAATTGAACGAGCCATTATTTCTTCCTTTTCTCTATGATGAAACGATTTGAGTATTTTTTAAGTGAACGAGTTTTGTAGCCTTTAGCTAAAACGCCGTTTCTTGAACGAGGGTGACCACCTGACGATCTACCTTCACCACCACCCATTGGGTGATCTACCGGGTTCATTGCTACCGGACGCGTACGAGGACGACGACCAATCCAACGAGCACGACCTGCTTTACCCAATACTTCGTTTGCATGATCAGAGTTAGAAACTGAGCCAATAGTGGCCAAGCAAGTAACTAATATAGATCTTACCTCACCTGAAGGCATTTTGATTGTTGCGTATTTACCATCTCTAGCAGCCAATTGTGCATAAGCACCAGCGCTACGTGCCAATTGCGCACCTTTACCTGGGTGAATCTCTAAATTGTGGATGATAGAACCTAGAGGGATGTTAGCTAACTTTAAAGTATTACCTACTTCTGGAGTAGCTTTATCGCCCGAAAGCACTGTTTGTCCTACTTGCAATCCTTCTGGAGCAATAATGTAACGCTTCTCGCCATCTGCGTAATGCAATAATGCAATACGAGCGGTACGGTTTGGATCGTACTCAACAGTAGCTACTGTTGCAGGAATATCAAACTTATCACGTTTAAAATCGATTAAACGGTAAGATTTTTTGTGACCACCGCCTAAATAGCGCATCGTCATCTTTCCTGTATTGTTACGACCTCCCGATTTCTTAGAAGATACAACCAATGATTTTTCGGGCTTGGTTGCTGTAATCTCCGTAAAACTAGCACCAACTCTAAAGCGGGTACCCGGAGTAACTGGTTTAAATTTTCTTAAGCCCATAGTTATAAATTATTCAATTTTGATATTAAATATTCGCGTAATAATCTATTGTTTCGCCATCTTTTAAGGTAACAATAGCTTTTTTGTATTTAGGGCTACGGCCAGTTACTAAACCTGCTTTAGTATTTCTAGACTTTGCCTTACCTAGCACTACCATTGTATTTAATGCCACGATAGATACACCGTACATTTGCTCAATAGCTTGCTTAATCTGCAACTTATTTGCTCTATGATCTACTCTGAAAGTAAAACGGTTAGCTTTTTCGGTTAATGCAGATGCTTTTTCGGTTAAAATTGGTTTTTGTAAGATTTCCATATTACTTGGCAAATGCCTCCTCCAATGTTTTAAGCGAATTAGCAGTTAACAAAAGTTTACCTGCGTTTAATACATCGTAAGTATTTAAGTCGCTTGCGGTAATTACTTTAGCTTTCTGGATATTTCTGCTTGATAAATAAATATTGTTGTTTTGCTCTGGTAACACTAACAAAGTTTTCTCGTTAGTTAAGTTTAACGCGTTAACCAAGTTCAAATAGTTTTTAGTTTTGATGCTATCAAAATTGAAATCTTCTAAAACCACGATGCTGTTATCTTGTGCTTTATAAGCTAAAGCTGATTTACGAGCTAATGATTTTAATTTTTTGTTCAATTTAAAACTATAGTCACGAGGTTGCGGACCAAAAACACGACCACCACCATTGAACAATGGAGATTTAATGCTTCCGGCACGTGCACCACCAGTACCTTTTTGTTTGTATAATTTACGGGTAGAACCAGCAATTTCGTTACGTTGTTTAGATTTGTGCGTACCCTGACGTTGGTTAGCCAAATACTGCTTTACATCTAAATAAATCGCGTGATCGTTTGGTGTTACACCAAATACCGACTCAGGAAGTTGCACCTTGGCACCTGTCTCTTTTCCTGAAATGTTTACTACTTTAACTTCCATCTGCTTACTTATCTAAGATTACGTAAGAACCTTTGGCTCCTGGTATAGAACCACTAACTACTACTAGGTTTTGCTCAGCGTAAACTTTCAACACTTGTAAGTTTTGAATTTTCACTCTATCACCACCCATTCTTCCAGCCATACGCATTCCTTTGAATACACGCGAAGGCCACGAAGCAGCTCCAATTGAACCAGGCGCACGCATTCTGTTATGCTGACCGTGAGTTTGACCACCCACACCACCAAAACCGTGACGCTTTACCACACCTTGAAAACCTTTACCTTTTGAGGTACCAACAACATCAACATAGTCACCTTCTGCGAAGATATCTACAGTAACAGTGTCGCCTAAGTTCAATTCATTTTCAAACTCAGAAAACTCAACCAATTTGCGTTTTGGGGTAGTGTTTGCTTTAGCGTAATGACCTTTTAAAGGTTGCGTTACGTTTTTTTCTTTTGCCTCATCAAATCCTAGCTGAATTGATGAATAACCGTCTTTTTCTTCGGTTTTAACTTGTGTAACTACACAAGGCCCAGCTTCGATTACAGTACAAGGAATATTTCTTCCTTCCGCATCGAAAATACTGGTCATTCCTACTTTTTTTCCAATAATTCCTGACATTTCTTTAATTAAGTTAACACCCATCGAAGCAGTAGGGCTTCGTTCAAGGTGGATATACAATTCCCGTTAAGGGACGGCAAAGATAGACAAGAATTATTAATTTTCAAATAGTTAGCTAAAAAATTTTTAGCTATTTACATACATCTGCTCTAAGGCAATAAAACAAAAGAGTGTTAGCCTATTACAAACTGACGAATTATCACTAAAAATCTGGTTTTTAATCATTTGTAAAAACAGTAGAATTTGGCAAACAACTTAAGCTCGGGTTAAGCCATATAATCCCTCTTAGCTAACAGATAGTAAAATAACTCCTTCATCAACGCCTCTTTAAACCCAATAGGATAAGCTAACACCTCGCATCCTTGTCCAGCGACGTAGCACCGACGGTAGACCGACGATAGACCGACGGTAAACCAGCACCCCCAAAACGTCAAATGCGACAAAACCGACAGATAAGGCCAAACATGTACAAAATCGACAAAACCCATTTTTTTACACCAAATTTTATCCACTTTAGCACAGGCCTTGCGTATTCGGCTTTGAGAAGAAGAAGAGTTGTGGTTATTAACTCGTTTAATTAATGTGAATTTGGGTCTTAATTTAGTAAAACAGACCCTGACCACGAAGTAGCTGCGAAGCAAAATAAATTTAGAGCCTGCTTCGAGTATCGGAGGTGACGGTAAATTGGCGTTTTGTCCCTACGAAATTAATTCGGGACTAGCTTTTAAGTATCTAAAAAATCATTTTTTCAATCAACAGAACTTTAAGTATTTGATTTACAATTCAAGATACCCAAAACTCACCTTCAATTAAATATAAACACCCGTTTGCATTATTAATTTAGTTATCCATTGCCGAGCGCCTAATGATGCGATTTGCATATCCCCTCTTGGAGAGTTTAGGTTTGCTTAATGTGCAAACCCACCGCTCAGGCTAGCCATAATAATTGCCAGCACTATTAGGCCAATAACTACATATAAGTAATCTTTTTCGAGAAAGAAGCTAACTATAGCCATCAGCACTCTGGCAATTGGCGTAAAGATGAGCATCAACAGCCCAAATTGCACTACCGCTGCCCCTTTAAAGGTTAATACATTTGCGAAGATCGCTTCAACGGTTTTTAAGGAGACTTTATTGAAACTAAATTCGGCATAATCTATTTTCTCCGTACCATGTTCGTACAAATAGATCATTCCGCCAAACACAACAATACCCATAGAAATATAAACACCTGTACGCAACAAGTTGCCCACTAGCGACTGAATATCTTTATCGGTTATATTTTTAGTTTCAGCCATTAAAAACCTCCCGATAATCCTTTATAAATCATTTGTATGGCCAAAATACTCACCACCACTGCAAATATCATTTTTAACTTATCTGTTTTAGCGTTCACCAAAACTTTTGCGCCAACACTGGCACCTATCAGCACCCCTATACAAACCGGCATGGCAATTCCGGGATCAATTTGACCGCGGTGCAGGTAAACCACTGCACTAGCGGCTGCAGTAACGCCCATCATAAAATTACTGGTAGTGGTAGATACTTTAAACGGCAAACGCATAATGTTATCCATTGCAATTACCTTTAGCGCCCCACTTCCAATGCCCAAAAGACCCGACAATGTACCGGCAAACAACATCATAAAAAACCCGCCAGCTACATTTTTAACCGCATAAGGCTTAACCATCCCATTTAAAGGGTACGAGCCGTTGAGTTTAAAAAATTTCGCACCTTTACTTGTATAGTCTAAAGTAGTATGATCTACTTTTTTCTTCAATGTCATTATTGACGAAAAGATAAGTATGCAACCGAATATTACCGCTACATAGGCCGCATTAAGATACACGGCTATAATTGCGCCCAAAATTGCGCCTACCGTAGTGGCTATTTCCAAGAACATGCCAATGCGCATATTGGTTAAGCCCTCTTTAACGTAAGCCGCAGCAGAGCCCGTAGAAGTTGCGATTACCGAGATAATAGATGCACCAATAGCATAATGAATATCGACCCCTAAACCTAATGTAAGCAAAGGGATGATAATTACACCACCGCCCAAGCCTGTTAACGAGCCTAAAAAACCCGCTAAAAAAGCGCCAATAAGCACAATTAAGGTAAATAGCAATACCGACATGACGGCAAATATAAATCACTTAAATTGGCTTTACACTATAAAACAGCAATAAAAGAATGTCTATCGGATACTTAGATTTAATGGATTATTGCTGGCTGATTGGCGGTTTAGACGGCTTGTTGGTTGCTTTTCATATTGGCCTACAACTAAAAAGGAGAAACCTGCTTTAAGCTAGATTTCTCCCTTCGGTGAAATGATGATTTATCACTATAAACGTGTTACCCGCACTTAGACGAGCCGCAGTCGCTACAGGTTAAACAACCTTCCTGGTAATGAAGATTAGTGGAATTGCAGTTGCTACATTTTTGCTTTCCTACTTCTGTGCCGTCTGGAATGTACCTTTTCAACGCTCTAGCTACGCCGTTTTTCCAAGTATTTATGGCCTCATCGAGCTGTAAGCTACCAATGAGTTCCACTACTTTTTCTATGGGCATACCGTGGCGCAAGGTGCTTGAGATTAATTTGGCATAGTTCCAGTATTCGGGATTAAACTTATGCGACAAGCCCTCGATGGTAGTTTTATAACCTCTTTGGTTTTTAAATTGGAAATCGTACCTCGAAGTACCGTCGGCTTCTTTGTTTTTAATGATTGAACCCCTATTAAGCCAACGCGGAATAGAAATACCATCTTCATCGTCGGCAAGCCCGGTAAATATTTCGTATGGCTTTTCATCTACCAAACCGATAAAGGCTATCCATTTATCTTTGTTGTTTTGGAAACGCACTATATCTGCTTCTAATACCTGTGGGCGAATAGTGGGGAAAGCTTGCGTTTGCTCCGTCTCTTTTTCTTCTTTCTTTTTATCATCCACAGCAATTAATACGCCCGAACGAGAACCATCACGATACACCGTTACCCCTTTACATCCTGCTTTCCAAGCTTGCATATACAAGTTGCCCACCAATTCTTCCGAAACATCGTTAGGCATATTAATGGTTACACTGATGGAGTGGTCAACCCATTGCTGTATAGCGCCCTGCATCCTCACCTTCTCCATATAATCAACATCATTTGAAGTGGCCTTATAATAAGGTGATTTTTTTATCAGCTCGTCTAATTCTTCCTGCTTATAATGGCGAGTTGTATCATGTCCATTAATTTCCATCCAATCTTTAAACTTATGATGGAATACAATGTATTCTTCCCACGAATCGCCTACTTCATCTACAAAATCAACCTTTACGGCCTTATCGTTTGGATTAACTTTTCTACGGCGCTTGTAAACTGGCATAAATACGGGCTCTACACCAGATGTAGTTTGCGACATTAAGCTCGTGGTTCCTGTTGGCGCAATAGTTAACAGGGCAATATTTCTACGCCCAAACTCTGTCATGTCATAATACAGTTGCGCATCGGCTTCTTTTAGCCTTAACATGAAAGGGTTTGATTTCTCCCTAGCGGCATCGTAAACGGCAAACGCCCCTCTTTCTTTTGCCATATCAACCGACGACCTGTAAGCTGCCAGTGCCAAGTTTTTATGCACTTCGATAGAAAACGCCGAGCCTTCTTTGCTTCCGTAGCGCAAGCCTAAAGCCGCCAACATATCGCCTTCGGCGGTAATGCCCACTCCTGTACGCCTTCCTTCTTCTGCTTTTTTACGGATGTTTAACCAAAGATTTTTCTCGGTTCTTTTAATTTCTGCATCTTCTGGATCTTCATCGATCTTTTCTATAATGACATCTATCTTCTCTAGTTCTAGGTCAATAATATCATCCATCATGCGTTGTGCCAAACCTACATGCTTTTTAAAGAGCTCCCAATTAAATACGGCTTTAGCTGTAAACGGATTTTCTACATAAGAATATAAATTGATGGCCAAAAGGCGGCAAGAATCATAAGGACACAATGGAATTTCGCCACAAGGATTGGTAGATACGGTTTCGTAACCCAAGTCGGCATAGCAATCTGGCAACGATTCCTTAATAATGGTATCCCAAAATAAAATGCCCGGTTCGGCAGAACGCCAAGCATTGTGCACTATTTTTTTCCAAAGCGAATTGGCATCAATTTCTTTTGAAAATTTTGGGTGATTTCCTTTTACCGGATATTGCTGTGTATAGGAAATACCTTGTTCAACTGCTTTCATGAACTCGTCGTTAATACGAACAGAAACATTTGCTCCGGTTACTTTACCTTGTTCTAATTTTGCATCAATAAAATCTTCGGCATCTGGATGTTTGATAGAAACCGATAGCATTAAGGCCCCTCTACGGCCATCTTGCGCTACTTCGCGAGTGGAATTAGAGAACCGTTCCATAAAGGGCACAATACCTGTTGAGGTAAGGGCAGAGTTTTTTACTGCCGAGCCTTTAGGGCGAATATGCGACAAATCGTGCCCAACACCTCCCCTACGTTTCATTAGCTGCACCTGTTCTTGGTCTATTTTCATGATACCACCATAGGAATCAGAATCACCATTATTGCCAATGACAAAACAATTGGAGAGTGAGGCAATTTGGAATGGATTTCCTATTCCGGTCATGGGGCTTCCCTGTGGAATGATATATTTAAAATCTTTAATAAGTTCGAATATTTCTGCTTCAGTTAACGGATTGGGGTATTTCTGCTCAACCCTTGCAATTTCGGACGATATACGCTTGTGCATATCATTTGGATCAAGTTCGTACAAAACTCCCGAAGAGTCTTTTAGCGCATACTTGTTTACCCAAACTCTAGCAGCTAAATCATCTCCATTAAAATATTGAAGTGCAGCGGCATAAGCCTCGTCTTGGCTGTAAGCAACAGCTTGCTGAGCAGTAATTTGTTCCATATTCTTGATTTTAACGTTCATCCAAACTTACCAAAAATTACAGTCAATAAAAATAATTTATCAAAAATGTTTACAAAGTTTATTCAATAAAAATTTAATTATCAATAAATTAACTATTTACAAAACTTAAAAAGTTTACAAAAAATTATTTCTGTATGATAAAGAAACCATCTGCTGTACATTTATCCACAACACTTGCACGGATTACGGAACACCTAGGCTTTTATTGTTTGCACAACAGATAAAACCATTTAACTTTAATTCGAATAAAACACCTAGATGGCGGGGACGTCGTCCTCTGCAGCTGGGGCAACGCTTGGTGTCTTCGCCAAACGCAATGTAAAATATTTATCCAGCTTTAAACAGCTTCTAAGTTTAGCCTCTAGTGATGAACTATTTTTTCAGTCCATCAGTTTAGAAATCATTTCGGCGCTTAGTGCTCTAGCTTTCTCTAAGCGCCCCTCGAAAAAAGATTTAGCCGCTTCGAAATGGGCTTTGTAACCTTTCATGTCTCCGTAGCCAATAATAGCCGCCCACTCATGAACAGCGGTATGAAACTCCAAATCATCTTTTCTAATGCTCTTATCGTAAAGTGCTGCCTGAATGGTTTCTTCTAACAATTCTGTGTCTTTAAAAAGATATTCGGCTATGCCTAAGCGCAAACGGAAGGGCGGTGTTTGACAAATTAAGTTATCGTATGGGTTTACGTTCATGGCATGCCAAGCGCAAACCATGCTTAAAATACTTAAATGCGAATTAGGTTTGCGGGTATGCGATTTATCGGCCATGCTAAAAGCATCCATTACCTCATTATTTAACAACAGCGATTGGTCGTCGTTTTTAAATACGAAGTTCTTGGCTTTATAAATCTTATCTCTAAAAAGCGTTTCATTTTCGGCTATCATAAGCGCAAAGAGCTCGCTTTCTGTTTTCGCATATTCTCGCACCTGTTTTTGTGCATATGGGTTTAGAATTGCCAAACCAGCATAAATGTGCGATTTATAGCTAAAAATGCGCAAGGTCGTTAGCACCTTCACGTTGTCAATTCCGCCAGCGTAAACAGGGTTATCCCAAGGATAAAAGCCAGCGTTTTTCCAGGCTGAGCCCATGCTTTCGAAACCCATGTGCGTTACCGCTTGGGTATCGGCCACAATTTTATCGTGGTGTTTATAATCGTCCATCTCGATGATGTTTGATTGTAGTGCCTCGTAAATTTTTAATGCTTTTTGATAGGCTTGGTGGGTAGCTCGATGGCGAATTACCACTAATGTTTGTCCCTTGGCACTAAAACCAGGGCCATGTAGCGAATGGCTGGTAATAATATGCGTATCTTTTGGCAAGTATTTTTCGAAAGCAGCAATTTCTGGATGCTTCACCGAAGTTTGCCCACCTACTATTGCTCCGTACTTGGTTGATTTTGCAAACTGCAAAACTACTTCTTCTATTTTCTCGGCCTCTACGGCATAAATAATAAAATCCGATTTTCGGGAAACTTCATGCCCATCGGGCAGTACTTCTATTTTTTGCGACGAAAGCTCTTCTTGCAATTCCAATAAACGACTGGGAACGTCGGTACCACAAACTTCATAGCCAGCCTCCTTAAATGCCAAGGCATAAAGTTTCCCCATGTCGCCCAATCCTATAATACCAATACACATTTTACAAATTTATTGTTACAAAGCGATAAAAAAATGACCCCAATCAATTGAATTGTTGATTAAACACCCTAACTTGAGCAAAGTTACCGGGATAAAACACAATTGACATAACCACAATATTTTTTTACTAATACTGTTTTAGTATTAATGATGATCATTATGAGACAAACCTTACTCTCTATTTCCTACATTTTATTAGTTACTTTTCTTTGCGGCAATATTTTTGCCCAAACAACACCAAGCACAACTACGCATAGCCCCGCTACTACAGCAGTTACAAAATCCTCTTACTATCGTGATACGGTAAAAAACACCGACCCTAGTTTAAATGGGCAATACCAGTTTATGTTGTCTCGTACCAAAACTTCTGCCGATGGCTATAAAATGATTGCCAGATACCGCTTAGACCAACTTTGGAAAAGTGTAAACGACACTTTGCGAAAAGAAAGGGCGGAACGCAAAGGTTTAAACCAAAAACTTACGGAGCAAGAAAAAACCATTAGTTATTTAAAGGCTGAGATTTCGGGCAAAGAGGCTTCATTAACTGAAAACAGCAATAAAGTTAACGAAATTCGCTTCCTAGGCATTCCGTTTGAGAAAAGCACTTACCACCTTATTGTTTGGAGTGTAATTGGCATTTTAACCATTGCGTTGATTATTGTGATTGCAAGTTCTGGAAAAAATATTAGCGAAGCTAAGCACCGTAGCCAGCTTTACAATGAGATTTCGGAGGAATACCAAGCCTATAAATCTAAAGCAGTAGAAAAGGAACGCAAGATGGCTAGAGAACTACAAGATGAAAGAAATAAGCTGGACGATTTAATGAATAAGAGAGGTTAATAAATTTCTTTACTTTAACAGCTCGGCCATAAGTATGTCGGCGCAGCGCACTGCCTTTTCATTTAAAAAGTCTCTAGGGGTGTTATCTCCAACTTCATAGGTAACAGCTTCGGCATTTAGCACTCTACCAAACCAAGCTTTAGAAGTGTTACCTCCGTTGCCCGAGGGTTTAACTGGTGTTTTAACAGCTCCCTCAAATTGGTGCAAGCTGGCTATCCAAACATTCATTAAACCTGGCCTGTTTGTATCCGATCTATCGTCATTAACATACATTACGTCATTGTAGGTAGAATGAAAATCTAAGGCAAATTCTACTTTCGCGTTTTGCTTACTTATTTTATTTAGCAGATAATCTCTAACTGCTCGAGTTTCGGGCTGTTTAAAGAACTCCCAATCGCGGTTTAAATCTACCCCGCCAAAACTATGACGCCAGTTCCCTTCATCAACACCGTCTGGATTTACCATTGGCACAATAACCAATTCATAATTTTTGATGAAGTTTTTGGCAAGCTTACTATTCCCCAACAGCGTTTCTACAAATCGTTCCATTGCCATATAACCCGATATTTCTGGTGGGTGTTGGCGACTTAACACTACTACGATTTTTTTGCCATCGCTTTTAGTGGAATTTAACGCAATTATAGGCTTTCCACCTATACTATAACCTATGGTTGTTTTATTTAGGGAATAGTTTTTTGCCAGTTGATTCATCCATTGATAAGATTGGCCCGAAGAAATGATTTCTTGTGCCGCAACTGTAAGGGTGTCTTTTTGAAGCTGCAATTTAAAGGAGGCCTCATTTTTTTCTTTGTTTACCTTTACTTCTGCAAGCGTTTGCCACTGCTGCCCATTTGTACTTATTTTTGGTTGATAACGATGCCTGTCGCTCGGATAGCTTAAATTGATATACACGTTTTTTTGTGGCTTTCCCCAAACTTTAAAGGCAAACCAAGCACTTGGATTAATCGGTCTATTTTCAGCTTCGATGGTGATATTAAATGTACTATCGTTTACTTTAACCAACTGATTGAGCCTTGCCGAAGGAAAATTGTTGCTAAAAAACACTTGTTCTTTTTCAAAGGTATAAGTGTTTTTATTTTGCAGCTTAATCTTAACAGCCGCTAAATCAAGATTAGTTTTATGCTTGTTTTCTGTAGGCTTTTTAACGGCACAAGCTTGTAGCAAGAGTATTAGTGCCGCAACTAGAATAATAGGTGATTTAGTTTTCAATTTGATCTATTTAATATTTGAATATAAACCGTAGTGCTTTTTCATGTATTTGATAATCGCATCTGCCATTCTCCCTCCAGATACTTTACGCTCAGCCGCTGACATCCTAAAACCATCGTTAGGAGTTTCTAGTTGTATTGCCGAAACTTCGCCTCCATTTCTAGACCCATATGTAGAAGTACAATAACCGCCATTAAAATAATCATCGTTGTTTGGCCTAGGGTCTTGTTTACTAGGCACTGCATTTACACCTTCATCTTGTAGCATGGTACCAAAAGCGAAATCTCCCCTTATTAATTGTGAAAATGTATATGAAGATGTTTTGGCAAGATGATAAATGCTAGAAGTAGTTGGAACGGTATTTAAAACGGCATCGGTTGCATTTAAATTAGCAATAGAGACCGTATAGCCTACCTCAACTCTTTTTTTAGTGTGCCCATGTCCGTGCATATCTAAAAACAAACCTTTACCTACATTCTTTTGCACCATATCCCTTGCTCCTTTTAGAAAGGTATGATATTCTCTCCACAAGGCATTGGCAGCCTCGCTTTTGTGATAAGCTTCGGCTAAAGATCTATTAGGCTCCATTCTGGAACGAGCTACATCGTTGATGATTACATGAGGGCGAAGCCCTGTTTTAGCGTACAAAGCATCAGCTATTTCTTCTGTTAAACCTGTAAGATAGGTATCTCTTACGGTTACTGCATCTTTGTGGTCTCTTAAAGGCATGGTAGAAGGTGTAATTGTACCATCGTGTGGCGAGGCTAGTATAATTGGAGAATTGACATCGCCAACCTTGAAAGTTACATATTTGTTGCTACCGTAAACTGTGGTGTTAGGCGAGTAGGCAACTTCAACGGGTTTTTCTATGCCTGGATCATTATTCCCTGTGCCCTTATTGGATGCCCCTTTTTTACAGGCACCAATAATTAACAAGATGAACGTTAAATAAATCCAGTAATTTTTCTTCGTTACCATATGTTGGTTTTGTTGTTATTAAATTAAACCGCGTTTGGTCCAATCGAGCATAATATCGCCTACAATACCGCCAACACCCGATGCAGGATCGTCACCTTTTTTAAACTTATGTTCTTTGGGCAATAGCTTGTCGTGCTTGTAGCCACAAACATGGGTATATTCATGTGCTAAATGCCTTACAAAGCGTAATGACAAGTATTGTCCATTTTTAATCCAGTAATCGTGGCTGGTGATTTTATTTACACAAAATGTAGCAAAGCCCATTACACTGGTTTTCTCGCCATCTTTATACTTCTTGATTACCCATTCTATTTGGATATTTGGGTTGCGGGTAATGTTTTCATAAACACCTAAACCGCTAACTCTCCCATTTTCATCATAAATACGCTCAAAACAAGTTTTCTTGGTTTTAGAAAATGCTGAATCGGCGAAAGAACGTTTTGTTAAAGCCTCCTTAAAATCTTCTGAAGATAAAATCTTAGTTAAAATATCCGCTGCTTTTTTTAAGGTGTCCGCAAATCCTTCGGGCAAAACAACATTCTCGGCAACATTAACCATAAAAGTAATTTTTACTTCTTTGGCTATTTTGATTTTATCATCGTTATTTTTTGCATACTTAAATGATGAAAATAACACGCCTAAAACCAATAAAATACAAGCAAAAACATTTGCTTTGCTAATATTTGGTGTTTTGTATTTTTGCTTTACCATTATTTTTTCTATAAAAAAAGAAGGACATTAACACGCCCTTCTTTTAATTATTTAATATACTTATGGATTTTGAT
Source organism: Pedobacter sp. UBA4863 (assembly GCF_002399615.1). Taxonomy (GTDB): domain Bacteria; phylum Bacteroidota; class Bacteroidia; order Sphingobacteriales; family Sphingobacteriaceae; genus Pedobacter. The sequence continues at coordinate 60,813 of NZ_DHDZ01000028.1, forward strand.
CTGCATCGGTTAAAAAAGGATTACCATCTATTTCTCTTTGAGGAATTTTAAACTGCCATGCGTTAGACCCCACAGCTACTGAAGTAACATTTGCCCAAACCGAGGTAACTCCTGTAGTATTTTTAAGTCCACGTGCCAAAGCTTGATTACGTCTTTTTAAATCTAAAAACCTAAATCCTTCTCCCCAAAGCTCTATTCTACGTTGATTTAAAATTTCGGTTCTAAAGCTAGACTGTGATGGGATTGGTTCTACCGGATCACGATCTTGTGGTTTTGTATAAAGAGGATCTCTATTTTTAGCCAATGTATATAAAACATCTTGAGCAGCTGGAACATTCGCAGTTCCACCTTCTACTAAAGCTTCTGCTGCAATAAGATACATTTCTGAAGCACGCATTAAAGGGATATCACCAGCTCTAGAAACTGGATTTTGAACCCTAAATTTGTTATGCATTAACCTTACCCGTTTTTGGCCCTCTACAGGTGTTAATTTGATACCGTTAATTACCCCTGGGTAATTCTCTGTATCATTTACATCATCGCACCACATTTTCTTACGCACATCTGTAGCCGATATGGTATTGTACAGTTGCAGATTAATCATTTTAGGATTGGTACGCGTATGGGTAGAGTTAAAATTAGAAGACATGTAAGCATAAAAAGCCCCATAAGTGGGCACTTGTTCTTCTTTTTGCTGTATGCCCCACATCCACTCGTCGTTTTGGATGCTATTAAAGCCACTCAAATAATCGATACGGCTCATTAACGAATAATTTTGTACCGCCTGTAAAGCAAAAGTTGCAGCGTCAGCATAATTTTGTTGAGTTAAGCAAACTCTGGCTTTTAAGCCTAAGGCTACACTTTTATCTATATGGGTTTTATAGAGGCGTTTTGGTGCTCCGTTTAAATAAGTAAGCGACAAATCTAAATCATCATTAATTTGTTTGTAAACCTCTTCAACGGTTGACATAGGAAACGATTCTAAAGAATGCTTGGTCATAATTTGAACACCACGTTGGTCATTTACAGCACCGCCAACATATCTTTTAGCATATAACTGTACCAACATAAAATGCCCAAAAGCTCTTAGCGATAAACATTCGCCTTTGATGGTTGTTTTTTCTCTATCTGTTGCATCTGGCACGCCATCTATCCTTTCTAAGATAATATTGGCATTAGAAATGATACGGTAATATAGCCTGTACGCAAATAAAGGCAAAGAATTTTCAGGATGCCTATGGTCTTGCCATCTATGGGTGTAATAGAATTGGTCTGTTCCTCTGGCAGAGAACACCACATCTTCACCTAAATAATCCATTGCAATCATCATAGCGGCGTGCCCATCTTCTTCCGAGCCAGAAAGTTGCTGATACAACAACCTGTAAGTTCCATTTAGTGCCGCTTTGGCATTTACAATGTTCTTAAACATATCTTCTTCTGTAAGCTGATCTACTGGTTTAGTTTCCAAATAGTCCTTACTACATGATGCAAACGTTAAGACAAAGCCTAATAAAAATATTTTATACAACTTATTTTTCATCTTAATAAATATTATAATGTTAAGTTTAAGCCCATACTAATAATGCGAGCAGGTGCATAACTGTAGCTAGCTACGCCAGTATAACTCTGCGTTGGATCCATTCCTTTTCGTTGCGAAGTAATAAACAAGTTTTCGCCATTTACAAAGGCTTTGGCAGAGGTAACTTTTATTCTACTTAAGAATCTTTTTGGTAAATTATAAGTTAACGATGCCATGCGGAAGTTAAAATAATCTGCAGGTGTAAGATAAAAATTACTGTTATATGATGATTGACCAGTTCTTAGCCTAGGTACATTGGTAATGTCGCCTGGGTTTTTCCAAGATTTCAATTGGTCTATGTGCATTGCCCTACCAGCAGTACCACGCACCATTAAACGCTGATAATCATTATCGTAAGTATAACCGCCTATTTGATAAACACCCATTAAGCGTAAAGACCAACTTTTATAGCTTAACGTACTGCCTATACTTCCATAGAAATCTGGAATAGAGCTACCAAAATATCTCCTCAGTGCACCATCAGCACTTGAGGTATAATCTACACCATCAACCGTATAGTTAGGGGTTGTACCTTCTTTAGGATAATATAAGATCCCTCCTGTTGTAGGAGTAAGAACCGGTGCCTGATCTCTCAACCAAAACTCGTATCTAGAATGGCCTACTTCATATTTTTTAGTTCCAATTACTACCCCTTCATATCTAGGTGGTAATGAAAGAATAACATTTTTAAACTTTGTAATATTAAAATCGGCTAACCAACTAAAGTTTTTGGTCTTTATTGGTGTTCCTTGTATCTGTAGTTCTATACCTTGGTTACGCATGCTTCCAAAGTTTTCGTCCATGGTAAGTAAACCAGAGGTTACTGGTATTCTTGTATCAAATAACAAATTGTTTGATTGTCTTCTGAACACCTCTACAGTAGCGCTTAACCTATTTTTTAGTGTAGCTATTTCAACTGCAATATCAGAGTTGGTATTGGTTTCCCATTTCAAATCGGGGTTACCTGTTTGTGTTAAAAATGCTCCACCTTCGTTACCATTATCATAGTCTAAGGTGTATAGCATTCTGCTGGTAAAATAGTTACCTGTTTTGTCGTTTCCTACCAAACCATGAGAAGCTCTTATTTTAAGTTGGTCTATCCACTTTACTTTAAAATAATCTTCTTTATCTATATTATAAGCACCACTTACCGACCAAAAGTTACCCCATTTGTTTTTACCACTAAACCTAGAACTACCATCTCTTCTGGCCGAAGCAGAAAACACATAAATACTATTGTAGCTATAATCAAATTTACTTAAGAAACCTTGGGTGGTGTATAATCGATCGTAACCATCACTTCTTGTTGAAGTAAAGTTATCTAATGCAGTTACGCCTTCTATTGTTTCACCATAACCTCTTCCCCATAGCTGATCCCAATAGTTATAATAATTTTCATGTCCGGCTAACACATTAAAACGGTGCTTATTAAACCTTTTGGTCCAGGTTAAAATCTTACTCCAGTTTAAATAGTATTGTGTAGAGTTTGTTCTAAAATTTCTACCTGTACCCATAGCATCGCCCATGGCACTATTGTCATACTCTTCGCCTCTATAGTTATTGGCATAGATACTAAAGTTACTTACAAATTTTAATGTTTTAGAAATCTTAGCTTCCATAGTATTTACTGCCGTAAAAGAATTTCTTTTTTGTTGGGTAATGTTATTTAGTGTTTCATAAATCACATTTCTTCCTGTAAATACTGGCTTGTAATCTCCCGGATCATAAATTTTGTTACCCTGTGCATCTAAAAGATAAGCACCCGTAACAGGATCGTGTTTGTACACAGGATATATTGGTGCCATGGTTAAGTCTATATAGAATGGGTTTTCTCCCAAGCCACTACTTTGGTTTGCTCTATCACTCTTGGTAAAGTTTGCAGATATATTTAAACCTACCTTTAACCAGCTCAAAGGAGTAGCATTTACCCTTAACCTACCAGTTACTCTCTGAAAATCAGAACCTAATATGTAACCTTGATCATTAAGATAATTAAAAGAAACATAATAATCGGATTTTGCATTACCGCCACTAGTGGTTAAACCCGCATCTGTACGAATACCAAGCCTATGTAAATCATCACCAAAGCCTGTATCGTCAGGATATAACAACTTAGCATTAGGGTTTAAACGTCCATCTTGATAAACAATCTCATCATTAGAAACGTTGAAAGGATTCCAGCCTATAAAATCTGCCAAGTTTTGTGTGGCATAAGTAGTACTATTTCCATTAGAGTTTTTTAAGATTTCCCATGCTACAGGAAAATATTGATAAGCATCTAATACTTCGTAACGAGGTAAACCTCTGGTAGAAAGTGCGGTTGAAACTCTTGCGGTGATAGGAGTTTTATCGTTTTTACCCCCTCTTTTTGTGGTAATTAACACCACGCCATTCGCAGCTCTAGCGCCGTATAATGAGGTAGCCGAAGCGTCTTTTAAAATAGAAATACTTTCGATGTCATCAGGGTTGATATTACTCAATACCCCTTCAAATGGTGCTCCATCTACAATATATAATGGGCTATTATCATTAGTAACTGAAGTAAATCCACGTATCCTAACATCTAGCCCTTCGCCTGGCTGACCACTACCTGCCGTAGTTTGTACACCTGGAGCAACACCCACAATGGCCGAAGTTAGATTTGAAATAGGACGTTGTTCTATGTCTTTTGCACTAACTGTAGCTACAGAGTTTGTTAACTCTGCTTTTGTTGAGGTACCAAATGCGATAACTACCGTTTCTAACTGTTTGGTATCTTGCGCCAAAGAAACATCGTATTTTATCAATGCTGTAATAGGCACTTCTTGGGTAATATAGCCCATTAAACTAAACACCAATGTTTTATCTGTTGATTTAACATTTAACTGAAAAAGACCATCTTGATTGGTAATTGTTCCATTAGTAGTGCCCTTTACCTTTACAGAAACTCCAACCAATATACCAGCATCGCCAACATCTATTACCTTACCGCTAATGGCTCTAGTTTGTTGTTGCTGTGCGTTTGTTGGATTTGGAGCAACATTTAACGATATATCAGCTGGTTTTAATGAAATAACTTTATCTTCTATCGAATATTCTAAGGAGAATTTTTTCAACATAGAAGCTAATGCTTCTTCTAAAGGAGTTTTCACAAAATTTACTGAAATATGCTCCTTATCGGGTACTTCCTTACTATTGTAAATAAAGTAATAGCCCGTTTGCAGTCTTAATTCTCTTAAAGCCTCCTTTAATGTAATATCCTGTTTTTTTAAACTTACTATTTGCCCCATGGTGTTGGCGCTTACATGTAAGCTAAAAACAAATACAATTACGATGACAATTTTCATAATCAATAAAGTCTTTTGAATTGCTTGTTTGTATTTTGTTGGAAAATCCCTTCTAAAATTAGAAGACGATAATCTACAATGTATTTTTTCTTTCATACATTTGTATAGATAAGGTTATTGAATAAATAGTGTTTCGTTTAATTTTTATTTGAACTTATCGTTTTGCTTTTTCCGGTTGCCGCCGGAAAAAGCTTTTTAGCCCTGAGTTTTCTTATTTTTTCATTTTCTTCTTTTCACAAGTTATTACATTATCTTTTAGACCAAATACTATGTCGCCAGTAAGTTCAAGTGTTTTTAACACCTTAGACACATTGGCTGTTCTCGGAATTACACCTGTAAAAAACAGGTCGGGTTTCTCGCCCTCATATTTAATTTTAACATCATACCAACGCTCTAAGTCTTTCATAATCTCATTTAAACTGGTATTATTAAACACAAAGAGGTTATTACGCCATGCCATTACTTCTTCTATATTTGCATCAACCTGTTTAGTTACCGTACTAGATTCTTCATATAATAACTGCTTGCCTGGCGATAGTAATTCTGTATGTTTTCCTTTTGCAAACTGAACCGAGCCCTCTAATAAGGTGAGTATTGATTGATATTCATTTGGATAAGCCATTACATTAAAATGAGTACCTAAAACCTTTATCTCCGAACTTCCATTCTTTACCAAGAAAGGTCGTTTGCGATCTTTTGCAATTTCAAAATAAGCCTCTCCAAATACCTCTACCCTACGCTCTGCACCGGCAAATTTTGCTGGAAACTTTAAGGAAGAAGCCGCGTTAAGCCAAACCTTACTCCCATCAGACAGCACTACCGAGAAAGTGCCACCAATAGGTGTAGATAAAGTATTGATTTGTTCGCTATCTTCTACTCCTTTTGTCCCAACTTTATAAACAATTTGTCCTTGTGCATCTCTTTCTATGGCAATATTTCCCTGAGTTGCCACTGTTCCATTCACACGGTTATCTAAGTTTATTTTCGAACCGTCTGCAAGCACTAGTACCGCTTTGTTTCCACCAGGCAAAACATCGTTGTGATAAACTAAAGGTTCTGTGCTTTTATCATCTTTTAAACTAAGATAATACAGTGCAAAACCACCAACCATAAACATTACTGCCGCAACCATATAACGCCAACCCATAAAACCTTTGTTGTCGTTTTTATGATGTTCTCCAGTAATACTTGCGTACATACTGTCCCAATCTATTTCGTGAACATGCTTATCTGAGTGAACTTTCTTATTTTGTTCATCCATGAATGCCAACACTCTTTCTTTTGTTTCAGGATTTCGAATGTAAAAGAACAGTTCTGCGTGCTCTTTCTCTGTAATTTCTCCATCTACATACTTCCGAAAAAGCTCATTTAATCTATCTTCTGTTGATAACGTCATTAGCTAACTGTTTGCTGTTTACCTCTGTGTTCATCTTCTTTTACAAAGCAGAAACCAAAAGCATACTAGGTGTTTTAAAAAATATCGCCAATAACTTCTTGCTTCTATTTATCGATTTACAAATCTTAACAGCAACGAAACTTTTAGCAATCATAAGACTACAAAAAATTTAGCACTTTGGCAATATATCACTTAGTGTGTTTAGCTATATAGACTGCATAGCTATCTTAACGGACCGCTTTTTTTTTAAAAAAAAAGCAATTGATGGCAATGAAAAATGCGCAAAGGAAAAACTGCCATTGTGCCATCAAAAAATTTAAACAAAAGATTAATGATAAAGCTTAAAAAAAGCTACCATAAAGATAATAAGGTTATGTTTAGCAATATGGTATTTTAGATGCTTAAGCACTTCTACGATTACATTTTTAACTCTACTTTTTGAAAGCCCAATTTCTTGTGCAATCTCTTCGTGACTCATGTGTAACGAACGGCTCATGTTAAAAATCTCTTGCTTCTGCACAGAGAGCTTACGAATAGCTTTGTCTATTAACATTGCGCTTTCTTTCAATCTAATTTGATCTTCTATATTATTTGATGAAATGGAAGTGTTGATCCAAGCTTCTTTTATAGATTTTTCACTTCTACTTACTTTTGCTAAATAGTCATAGGTTTTATTTCGAGCAATCATATAAATATAGTTGCGGGGGTGCTCTATTTGCAGCAGTTTATCTTTATTTTTCCAAATAACTAGAAATGTTTCCTGAACAATTTCTTCAGCGTCGGCCTTACTATGTATAAACGAATCTACAAAAGCGAGTATCTTACCTCTATATAGGCTGAACATCTTATTAAATGCCAAAGAATTTCCATCCGAAATTTCTTTTAGCAATAACTTTTCCATTGTTAAATCGTATAATGCCATCAGAATAAAATAGTGGCCAAAAAACGCAATAATTGCGAAGTTCAGCTTAAGTTTGGTTAGGTATGTTTAGTTTGATAAAATTAGTAATCTTATTTATAAATCAAAATATATTTTACGGTTTCATCACTAAAAACCTCATAACTTATAAAGTTGTTAACAGAACAAACCTTCTGTTGTAAAATATAATTTTACACATACACCAACAAACCACACATACACTCTAACGGCACATATAAATAAAAAATAAAATAACGAAAAATGTATTATCTCATAAATACCCAATAAAGTGTATCAATTTTGATTGGAATAAAAAAGATGCTCAAAAAAAATAAATTCTTGTCTTTTTTATGACAATATTCAATTGAATTTTTAAAGAGATAGCCTTGGATTCTGTTAATAATGTACTAAAGATTGCCGTAAAAGCTAGCCTCGAATTTATTTCGGAACAACGGAATATTAATTTGCCGTTATGACCATGCAATAGCTTCTAAGCAAATCACTTCAGGATCAGCGACACCAAAATACCTCATATAAAGCTATAAATCATTCAAATAATATTGGAACTGAGGTTTATGATGACGGCAATACAAAAACCTATGTTAAACAGGCTGCGAAAATGGGAGCTATTGCTTTACGCATGACAGCAATTGTAAATGCAACACCTATTTTCTCCATAACCACAAAGCCCCGAAAAATTCGGGGCTTTGTGGTTATATTATTATTGAATTAAAAACTCATTTTACTTCCCAAAGTTTACTTTCAAACCTAACTCTACCCCTCCATAGGTGTATTTCTGCAAATTGCTATTTATTGGCAAAGCGTAAGAAGCCTGAAATTTATATTTTTTATCGGCACTGTACCCTATTCCAAATGAAGCGCTATTATTGGTGTGATATAAAGCCATGAAATTAAATTTCTCTTCTGCTAACAGCACATTTATACCAGCATCTACAACAGCATCGTAATCTTTTAGGCCGCGGCACATTGCAATTGGGCTTAAACTGATGGCATCGTCTATACTAAACTTATAAGAAGCAGAAAAGAAATAGGTGGTATAATTATAACCATCATTTACATTTTGTGAGTAAAAAACACTTCTTAAGTTAGGAATTACTGCAGCAATGTTCAATTTATTGTCGTGGTTGTAGTTCATACCAAAATCACCATCAACCACATAGCCCTGATCATTAAAGTTAATTAAATCTGGATCGTCTAAATTTCCTACAACTCTACTCATATCTACTTTAATGGTCGAAGCGCCCAAGGACACCCCAAACCTCAAATTTCCTTTAGCTGAAGTTTTAACATTATAGGCATAAGTAGCGGCGTAACGGCTGGCATCTAACACACCATCTTTATCTATAGTGGCATATAAACCAAAACCACTGTTGCCACGACCATAATCTAAGGTTAAAGTTCCTGTAAGGGTTTCTCCATTATCTCCGGTTAAATTATTTTTATATGATGCTCCTACATTAAATCCGGCATTTTTACCAGCCGCCGCAGGATTGTATAAGTATTCGTTTAAGAAATACATAGACATTGGCGGACTAACCTGTGCATGTGTGTATGCCGATAGGATCAATCCAAAAAAGGTAAATAAACTATATTTTAAAATTATATTACGTTTCATCGAATGCTTACTTAATTTATTTAATTGTTAATCCTATCTTCCTCTTATAATGGTAATGGCACCTTTAATTCTATCTAGCCCCGTTCCTGTAGTAATTTGATAATAATAAGTTCCGGCAGGCAAAGGGTTGCCATTGGAAGTACCATCCCAATTTCCTTGATATCCCTTTTGTCTAAATACAATTTTACCCACCTTATCATACACCATTACTTCATTATTTGGATACATTTCATTTAGGTTCTCTATTGTCCAAAAGTCATTTTTACCATCGCCATTTGGTGTAAGCACATTGGTTGGTTTTAAACCAGCAGTACCACCACCAAATAATTTCAAGTTTACCTTAACCGATGGGCTTTGAACAGTTTCTGGGGCATCTCTCCTAACTTTTGAGGTTACAGAAAACTCTCTGAAACCAAGCGCTAACTCTTCTGGAAACCTAAAGTTCCAAGCTCCATTTTCATCTGCATTAACAATATATGGGTTAGTCGCATCAGGATACGCTTTTCCGTCAACATAAATGGTAATGAGGCTATTTGGCTCCGCTATCCCATGTAGCTTTGGTCTGTAAGTAGTTACAATATTCCCATACACTACGTTTTCTACTATAGGTTTTTCGGGAATTTCATCTATATTCTCTAAATCTATGGTTACTGTCAATTTCTGAAGATCTGGTCCTCCTTGCGTATTCGGCAAATCGTTTTCTAAACGAATTGTTAACACAAATTGTCTTATTAACTCGTAGTTTAATGGTCTAGCGTCGACTACAATAATCTCTCCAGTTAAAGGATTAATGGCAAAAGCTCCCTTTTCATTACCCGAAATAATTTCCCATTTTGTAATATTGCCAGCTAAAGCGTATGCAGGTATTCCAAGCACATCATTGGTTTTAGTTCCCGTTCCTTCTATGGTGTACTCTGGAATTAAATAGTGTGTTGGGACTGATTTTGCCCCCAAGTGCTCTACAGCTCCAATATCCATTCTACCATTTTGCACCCTACTTTTACCAAGCACATCAAAATCCAAACCTTTTAATATATCGGTAATACCCGCCGGCACATCATTGATATCTGCCTTGTCTATAGCTGGACTACCGGCAGCTACTTCCAGAAAATTTGTATCGCCTAATGTAGTACTTAAGAACAATGGGTTTTGTCCTACAATATTTCCATCTACACCATCTGTACCATAATACTCGGTAATGGTATTTTTAGATACTACAGAAGCTGATGTACTAAGATATATGTCGTGTCTTGTTAATGTGGTAGTTGCTGTAGAAGCTCTATTACCATAGAGCAACGTATTGTACATTTTTACAGCAGCACCCGCATTAGCAGCATATATTGCTCCTCCTAAAGTACTATTTGGATTTTTATTTGAGATAAGAGAACTATTATATAACTCTACTGTTGTATTACTATATAGGTAAATGGCACCACCACCGCCGCCAGTAGTTTGGGCTTCATTTTCGAAAAACAATGAATTTAGTACGATTGTCTTTGAACCCGTTCCTATTAAAGCCATTGCACCGCCACTTAAAACAGCCCTATTTCTGATGAATTTAGAACTTGTTAGTTCTACTGTAACTCCACTCGCATACAAAGCTCCTCCTGTTGTGTTACTAACGTTATTTTCAAAAGTACAGTTGAGTATCTTAACTGGACTTACTGTATTAGGCTCTAAAAAAATAGCTCCTCCTGTAGTAGAACATGTGTTTTTAGTAAAAACACAATCTTCCAACGTATAAGTACCCGTACCTAAATAAACTGCACCTCCTCCGTTACCAGGAGTATTGTTACTATCAAAAGTAGCCCCCTTTATATTCATAACTAAACCAGATGCAATAGCGCTAATAGCTCCCCCTGCATTAGTACCTAGAACTTTATTATTTTCAAATAAACCCCCAGTAATATTTAATCTCCCACTATTTGGTGCACGTATGGCCCCACCTCTAAGTGCGGCCTGGTTACCTATAAAATTGGTGTTATAAAAATTGGCAGTAGAAGTACTACTACCTAAATAAAAAGTCCCTCCTTCACTACCAGACTTATTGTTTTCAAAAAGGCAATCGTAAAACTTTAAATCTGAATATTGCCCCATGTAAACAGCTCCTGCACTACCAGAGGATGAGTTCCCTATAAATGACACGTTAGAAAAATTAACTACGGCAGGAATATTAGAAAGCCCATAAACGTACATGGCTCCGCCAGCCCCGCCCATTGCTTTATTATTGATAAACTGAATATTCCTTAAATTACCACCAGCACCACTAAACATATATAGAGCGCCAGCATTTTGATCTAAAGCTGCATTCGTATTGTTGCGAACAATTAAATTTCTCAGTTCCATGTGATCTACGAAGTACATAATTATACCTGGTGAGCGTGTACTAGGCACATCTTGGTCGTTTACTCTAATTGTATTGGCACTACCGGCAATAGCCTCCGTATAACCATCTTCAACAATAAAACCATCGAAAACAGTTTTAGGGCCCATGTAATTTACAATAGTAACTACGTGGTAGGTATTGTCTTCATTTGTATTTTCGTCGCCAATATTTCCAGACAGAATAGTTTCATTTGCGGCAATATCCCTATCTAGAATTTCATCTTCAGTACCTGCAAAACCTCCGTAAACAGAAACTTCTGCTTTAAGCAAAAATGAATTAAATCTGTCATTTGCATTATTTGTTACTTCTATATCATCAGGTCTTCTATTAGGTTTATAAACACCTTTTGCTACCCATACTTGGTCTCCTGGATTAGAGTTATTAATCATAGCTTGTAAATCTCCAGAGGCATCTGTCCAACTATTTCCAGAGCCCACCCCACCTTCTTTTACATACCTAATTTGTTGCGCTACTGCATCCATCCCTATAAATAGAGAAAAGGAAAAAAGCAATACGTAAAGTTTTTTCATATGAATTATTAGTTTATTAGTTGTTGTAGTTTTAAAGAATAGTTCTCGATTACACGAAATACATCATGTCAAAACATATCTCGCCCTTAAAACTAAATAATAGACTGTTATAAAAACCAAGAGGACCTTTTTAATCTAAATCTTTATGAACTTTTAATCTCAAAGGCATCGTATTGCCAACTATTTTCTTTCAAATTACCAAAGTCTTAAAATTAGAAATTAAGAAAAGGCATTCCTAGTTTATGGACAAAGCAATAGCCAAAAGTTAATCATTTGCCGGATTGGCCACATAAAAAACTGATGCTATTGCTGTTTAGACCTTCTCGAATAAAACTAAACAACCCCAAAATAGAGCCGCTAACTATATGTATAGCTAAACAAGCTAGCAACTACACCAGATTCTTCCATTTCAGATATCTTTCGCAGAAAATAATTTCTCTTTTACTAAAAAACCTCTAAGAAACTAATCTTAGAGGTTTTTAAATTTACTCATAAATCTTTTAAACTTTGATTTCTACTTCAACACCTGAAGGTAACTCAAGTTTCATTAAAGCATCAACTGTTTTTGAGTTTGAGCTATAAATATCTAAAAGACGTTTATAAGCACACAATTGAAATTGCTCACGAGCTTTTTTGTTAACGTGTGGTGAACGCAATACAGTGAAGATTTTTTTCTCTGTTGGCAACGGAATTGGCCCGCTAACTACTGCGCCTGTAGGCTTTACAGTTTTTACGATTTTCTCTGCAGATTTATCTACCAAGTTGTAATCGTAAGATTTTAATTTAATTCTAATTCTTTGGCTCATTTTATTTTTAATTATGACATCTTGTTAGAGCTATTAATAACAAGGGGTCGGTTTATCTTTTGGAGTAAGGACGAAGGAGCAAAGATTAAAGACCACTACACTCAGGCATCATGTCTTTTTTCCTTGCTCTTTGTTCTTTGTTCCTTTATCTAAATTAGTCTTCTATACCTTTAACCTTGCCTTTAGACTTCGCTACTACCTCATCTTGGATGTTACGAGGAGCTTCAGCATAGTGATCAAACTCCATTGTAGAAGTTGCACGGCCTGAAGTAATGGTACGTAATTGAGTTACATAACCAAACATCTCAGAAAGTGGAACCAACGCTTTGATTACCTGTGCACCGTTACGAGAATCTAAGCCTTGCATTTGACCACGACGACGGTTCAAGTCACCCATTACATCACCCATGTTTTCTTCTGGAGTTAATACTTCAATTTTCATGATTGGCTCCATTAACACTGGACGACATTTTGGTAACGCTTCGCGATAAGCCATTTTAGCTGCCAACTCGAATGACAAAGCATCAGAGTCAACCGCGTGGAATGAACCATCAATTAAGCGAACTTTCATGCCTGATAGCGGATAACCTGCTAACACACCGTTTGCCAATGAAACTTCAAATCCTTTTTGAACTGAAGGAATGTATTCTTTTGGAATAGCACCACCAACAATCTCGTTAACAAACTGAAGCGCTGTTTTAGTAGTATCAAAATCTTCATCAATTGGAGAAATTACCACTTTGATATCAGCAAACTTACCACGACCACCTGATTGTTTTTTGTAAACCTCACGGTGCTCGGTAGATCCGTTGATAGACTCTTTGTAAGCTACTTGTGGTGCTCCTTGGTTAACTTCTACTTTAAATTCACGTCTTAAACGGTCAATTAAAATATCTAAGTGAAGCTCGCCCATACCAGAAATTACTGTTTGACCAGTTTCTTGATCTGTTTTTACCACAAACGTTGGATCTTCCTCTGCTAGTTTACCTAAAGCAATACCTAATTTATCTACGTCTGCCTGTGTTTTAGGCTCAATAGCTAAACCAATTACTGGCTCAGGGAAAGTCATAGATTCTAACACAATTGGGTGTTTCTCATCGCAAAGTGTATCACCAGTTTTGATGTCTTTGAAACCAACTACTGCACCAATATCACCAGCCTCGATAAAAGGAATTGGATTTTGTTTATTGGCGTGCATTTGGAAGATACGAGAAATACGCTCTTTGTTACCAGAACGAGTATTTAATACATAAGAACCTGCATCTAATTTACCAGAGTAAGCACGTATAAAGCATAAACGGCCTACAAATGGGTCTGTAGCAATTTTAAATCCTAATGCAGCAAATGGCTCCTTAACATCTGGTTTACGAGAAATTTCTTCGCCAGTATTAGGGTTAGTACCTTTTACTGCTTCAATATCTAATGGCGATGGCAATAATTCCATTACTAAATCTAGCATGGTTTGTACACCTTTATTTTTGAAAGATGAACCACAAACCATAGGAACAATTGCATTATCTAATACTGCCGCACGTAAAGCATCTAAAATTTCGCGTTCAGTTAACGAATCTGGATCATCAAAGAATTTCTCCATTAACGACTCGTCATAAGAAGCTACAGCTTCCAATAATTTCTCACGATATTCAGCAACTTCGTCTAACATATCAGCTGGGATTGGCACTTCAGTAAAGGTCATTCCTTTATCAGCTTCGTTCCAAACCATACCACGGTTGTTGATTAAGTCAACCACACCTTCGAAACCATCTTCTGCACCAATAGGTAGTTGTAAAGCCACTGCGTTAGAACCTAACATAGATTTTACCTGACCAACTACTTTTAAGAAATCGGCACCAGAACGGTCCATTTTGTTAACGAAACCAATACGAGGCACTTTATAACCATCAGCTAAACGCCAGTTAGTTTCAGATTGAGGCTCCACACCATCAACCGCTGAAAATAAGAACACCAACCCGTCTAATACACGTAAAGAACGGTTTACCTCTACGGTAAAATCCACGTGGCCAGGGGTGTCGATAACGTTTACTTGGTATTTATTATTGCGGTAGTTCCAGAAAACAGTAACGGCTGCAGAAGTAATGGTGATACCACGCTCTTGCTCTTGCGCCATCCAGTCAGTAGTTGCAGAACCTTCGTGCGTTTCCCCTAACTTGTGGTTTACACCAGAATAGAATAAGATACGCTCGGTAGTAGTTGTTTTACCAGCATCGATGTGGGCAGCGATACCAATATTTCTTGTAAATTTTAAATCTCTTGACATCTTGTTTTGATTAGCTAATTAGCTAATCCGAAAATCAGCTAATTAGTTATATTGTTCTTAGAATCTGAAGTGTGAGAACGCTTTGTTAGCCTCGGCCATTTTATGCGTATCTTCTTTTTTCTTAACTGCTGCACCTTCACCTTTAGCTGCTGCTACCATTTCGCCAGCTAATTTCTCTTTCATGGTTTTTTCACCACGCTTACGCGAGTAGTTAATTAACCATTTCATACCTAATGCAATTTTACGCTCCGGACGCACCTCTGTAGGCACTTGGAAGTTTGCACCACCCACACGGCGAGATTTAACCTCTACAGCAGGGCTGATATTTGCTAATGCACGTTTGAAGATTTCTAACCCATTCTCACCCGCTTTTTTCTCTGCTAATTCTACAGCATCATAAAAAATGGCGTAAGCGATAGATTTTTTACCGTCAAACATCATGTTGTTTACAAATCTTGTAACCTGAACATCGTTAAATTTAGGATCAGGAAGAATAATTCTTTTCTTTGGTTTCGACTTTCTCATTTCTTATTTCCTCCTAATTATTTCTTTTTACCTTTTGCTGGAGCTGCAGCTGCTTGTCCTGGTTTAGGGCGCTTAGTTCCATATTTACTACGACGTTGGTTACGACCAGCTACACCTGATGTATCTAATGCACCACGGATGATGTGGTAACGCACACCTGGCAAATCTTTAACACGACCACCACGGATCAAAACGATTGAGTGCTCTTGTAAGTTGTGACCTTCTCCTGGAATGTAGGCATTCACCTCTTTACCATTGGTTAAACGTACACGGGCAACTTTACGCATTGCAGAGTTTGGTTTCTTAGGGGTAGTAGTATATACACGTGTACATACGCCTCTTCGCTGTGGACAGCTGTCCAACGCCGGAGATTTACTCTTAAACTCCAGTGCTACTCTACCTTTTCTAACTAATTGTTGAATGGTTGGCATTTCTTGCTTTTTGTTTCTATTATTTATTTAATTTCCTTGCCGTTAGCAGTTTACAACTAGCCTACATTAAGGGATTGCAAAAGTAGAACAATTTCTTTTAACTATCAAGAGGTTACAATATATTTTTTTAAGTTAAACACAATTAATTTAAAAATTAGCTTAAGCTTAAAACAAGCAGGTTTTTTTTTGGAGGAAAGTAATTGCACGAACGTCTCGTTCCCAACAACTCGTTTCTGTTACAGGAAGAATCAAACCACTATCACAACTATTAAGAGTGCCAGTATCTTGTTTTTTATCTATATTACTTGTAATTTGACCTCCACATCACATTAACCTAGCTCTTGCATTTTTATACATATGGAGAAAATTTTAACACATCGAAAAAAGACCATCATTTATAATTATGCAGTTTATATTTTTATTTCCATTATACTCATTGTTAGCCTAAACCATTATGGCTTAAAATTAATTAACGGACTAAGGGCTTTTATATCTGGAGAGTCTTTGTATATGAAGGCGCAGCACGAGGCCACAAGACACTTAACAAATTATATTTTTACATCTAACCCTAAGCATTACGATCTTTTTATAGAAAACCTTGAAGTTCCTGTTAGCGACAGCCTTGCCAGAGTATCTATGGATAAAAAAGAAAGCCAGCAGATTACCTATCAGTTATTATTGAAAGCGAAAAACTTACCAGAAGATGCCAAGAACATTATTTGGGTTTATAACAACTTCAAGAATTTTGACCGTTTTAAAAATGCTGTAAAAATATGGAAAGAGGCAGATCTATTAATTATTGAGTTAGAGAAATTAAGCCGTGAAATAAAAGCCACACTTACACAAAATCCGGAAATGGAGATGCAAAAACGTAAAGAATACGCTATGCAAATAGACCATCTTTCGCGTCTAATAACCATTAAAGGGAATGATTTTGACAGATCTTTAATTACAACGGTAACCTTTGTTAACCGAGCTGTGCTACTAATGATCATGCTAAATGCCTTAATTATTGGCGCTTGCCTCTTAGTGCTATCCATAAAGTATATCAATAGATTAACTGCGCTACAAAAAGATACACAAATACAAAATGAAGTATTGATGCAAACCAATACAGAACTAGACCTATTTACGCATAGTGTATCGCACGATTTAAGAGCACCTATATCGTCATTACAGGGCATTATTTCATTGGCCGAAATAGAGCAATCTGACGCTCAAAGAACCGAATATTTTACACTAATGAAGCAAATATTAGCCCGACAAGACAGTTTTATCTTAAAAATCATTCAATTCTCTAAAAACAAAAGAATTGATTTGAATGAGGACACTATTCACCTACCCACTTTTTTTGAAAACATTGTTGAGGATTTAAAATACAGCGATTTAAACACACCAATTGACATTACCTATAAAATTGCCCCACAAACCATCATTACGGATGCTTTTAGGCTTGACATTATTTGTAGAAATGTACTATCAAATGCCATAAAATATTCGGATACCTCCAAAGCCGTAAATTACATCAACATTATTGTAGATATTAAGGATAATGAGTTAGAAATTTTAATAGAAGACAATGGCATAGGTGTAGAAGAAACCCACCAAGAAAAAATATTTGAAATGTTCTATGTTACTTCGCACCACAACAAAGGTAGCGGCATAGGGCTTTACCTTACCCAACAAATGATTAATAAAATGAATGGCAAAGCAAAATTCAATTCTGTTTTTGGCGAAGGCTGTGCAATGACAATCAACATCCCAACCTGTGTGGTTTCTTAGCTACCACTCTGCTACCTACCCCTAAATAGCTTACCGCAAAGCCCCCACAACTAGCAGTTTCTCAAAAACCATTTCGTTATGTGGCGCATCGGCCAATTCGTCGGTAAGGTCTTGCCCGGCCCAATGTTCGTAATGCTTACCATTCTTCCACAAACGGCTTTCACTTACATCGTATATTATTCCTTTAAAGGCTATCCAAACTTGCGGTTTATCTTGGCCATTACGTAAGGCCAGTTGTTGCTTGGTATAAGTTTGTAATTCCATTATACCGCCTTTTTACTCTTAAAAAACTCGAACATATAAATAGCCAACAACAACATAGCCAAGACAACGAAATGTGTTTCTATCGGAATCTTAGCAATATGCATTCCCGATAATTGACTTGGGGCAACCACAAACAGTTCACTCCAGAACACAATGCCATAAACCACATAAAAAGGAACAAGCGATACTAAAAATGCCCGATATGCTTTGTACATAAACCTCAGCTTGCCTACATATTCAATTAAAAACAACACTACTAAAAGTGTGGCAAAAGTAAACAGAGTGTACCATTTGGTATAAGCAAAAAACAAGAAGGCAACACAAAGGCCAAGCAACAAATTACTTAGCGCCAAGCTGTAGCGTTGTAAATTATTGTTGGGAAATTTTACATTGAGGTATTGATATATGCTCAACGCGGCAAAGGCGAAAGAAAAATTTAAAATGGATAGCTCTACCGGAACCTCCTTTATTGATATATCAAGATTTAGGCCCGTTTTATAACTTGTAACCTGAAACCAATGCTGCAAGACCGCAATTACCGAAAATATAATAGCCGAAATTAAAGCTGCCCCAACTGCCGGCTTAAAACTACCGTTACTGTATATTTTTTTATTAACTTGAAAAATTAGCGGCAATAGTAATGGAGCAAGGGCCAAAGCCAAAAATACAAACTTCATAGTTGTGGGGTTATGTCGCAAAAGTATGATTTTAAAACAAGATTAAACCCCATAAAAAAACCCCAAACAAGTCGGGGTCTTTATATTTCTATTACTATCCTCTATCGGTAGCGTAATTTTTAAGGTATTTTTTTAGCTGCCCCCTCGCTACGTGAATTCTGGTTTTCACCGTACCAATTGGAATAGCTAATTCTTCTGCAATTTCGTGATATTTGTACCCTTCAAAATACATTAAAAATGGTGTATGGTACTCGGGCGCTAACGAATCAAGTGCCTTATTAATGTCTTTTAATACAAATTTACTCTCTACGCCGTTGCTAGTTGCACTATAATGTAAGTTAGCATAGGTAATATCATCGCTCTGCGTAATTAAAGTATTTGTTTTTACCAAACGTCTGTAATTATTAATAAAGGTATTACGCATAATGGTAAAAAGCCAGCCCTTTAAATTGGTTCCTTCTTTAAATTTACTGTAATAGGTTACAGCCTTTAGCATGGTGTCTTGCACCAAATCATTTGCGTCTTCTAGGTCTTTAGTAAAATTTAGGGCAAATGATTTTAATGAGGTAGAATAATCATTTAGTTGTTCATTAAATTGCAGCTGTGTCATATTCTTTAGTTTTAGTTATTAAAAAAGAACAGATGCTAGATGGGGCAACTGTCATAGTTATGTAAGAGATTACAACTATGATACCAAAAACAACGAAAGGCGTAGAATAATATTTAAAAAACCTTAAAAACCTTTATAGAAAGTAGTATGCTAAAGAATATTAACTTCTCTTTCTAACACCACATCAAATTTTTGCTGCACGGCATTGATTATTTTTTCTGAAAATCTATACACTTCTTGTCCTGTAGCGCCACCATGATTAACCAATACCAAAGCTTGGTTTTTCCATGTGCCCGTGTTTCCTTCTAACATTCCTTTAAAGCCGCAAGCTTCTATTAGCCAGCCTGCAGCAAGTTTTATCCTGCCATTTGCCGCCGGATAGTGTGGAACATCAGGGAACTGAGGCAATAATATGTCAAACGCAGCTTGATCAATAATGGGATTTTTAAAAAAACTGCCAGCGTTACCAATAGTGCTGGGATCTGGCAATTTACTTACACGAATGGCCGCAACTACCTCAGAAACATCGGCAATAGTCGGTTTGGCAATTCCTCTTCGCTCTAATTCTGCATTGATAGCGCCATAATGTGTTTGTATATGGGGTATTCTTGATAACCGATAGGTTACTGAAGTAATGATAAACTGTCCCTTTAACTTACCTTTAAATATACTTTCACGATAGGCAAATTCACACTCGGCCTTGTTAAAGGTTTTTAATTTGCCCGTGGCAATTTCAAATGCGGTGCAACTTTCAAATACATCTTTAACTTCTACGCCATAGGCACCAATATTTTGTATGGGCGAAGCGCCAACTGTACCCGGAATTAACGTTAGGTTTTCTATACCCGCATAGTCTTTTGCAACACAAAACTTCACCAAACTGTCCCAAACTTCGCCAGCTCCTGCGGTTACCAAAACATCGTCCCCTATTTCTTTAACCTCTATGCCTTTGATACTAATTTTTAGCACCAAACCATCGTAATCTTTGGTAAATAGCATATTGCTACCACCGCCTAGCACCAATAAATTGCGCTGCAAAGCTACTTCGTTGGCGAACACTTCTTTTAAGTGGGCTACGCTTTTTATTTCAGCATAATATTTAGCGTTACAATCAATTGCAAAAGTGTTATATGGCTTTAATGAAATGTTTGTTTGGATAATTGACATGACGCAAAGGTATTAATTCGGCCATTAAAAAATCAGCTCATTTCCTCTTCTTTAATCACATTTTCAATTCTCTTATCGGGAATTAGCCATACCATAGCAACCAAAACAAGTAATGTCCCCGAAATCCATACACTTAGAAAAGCGCTTGGTATTGCAAGCACATAACAAACCACAGACAGTTTACCTTTAAGACCGCTACCTGTTGCTTTGGCAATTAGCGAATTTTTGCCATGATGTTTTATCAGCAAATTGGCTAAAATACTATAAGCCAAGGCACACATTAAAAGTATAAAACTATATAGTGCCATTGGCGAAGGGGCAAAATGATTATCCCCCATCCAGGCGGTAGCGAACGGCACCATAGACAGCCAAAACAGTAAATGTAAATTTGCCCAAAGCACTGCGCCATTTACTTTATTAACCACCGCAAACAAGTGGTGATGATTATTCCAATAAATGCCCACATAAATAAAACTTAGTACATAACTTAAAAATACCGGAAGAACATCCAACAAATCTTTAAAGCTGCTTTGTTCATAAGGCACTTTAAGTGCTAACACCATAATGGTGATGATGATGGCAATAACGCCATCACTAAAAGCTTCTAACCTTCCTTTATTCATAAAAAATACTGTTAATAAAGTGTCAATTTTTGATATTCGAATATAACACAAAAATACTGGCAGATTTTACCTTTTAACCACCGCCACAGAAAAATAACCTCACAATAAAATGATTATCAGTAACTTAAACAAAAAAGTAATATAAAAAAAAATAGCAATTACCACTAAAATTAGCTGCTCTTTTTTAGAAACAAAAAACTATGGAAACTTTAGAATTAAAAAAAGTTTCCATAGTTTTGCGCCAGATTTTGAAAGGACAATTAAATTGGAAGTAAAAGATTATATCATTAACGAAGCCGACAAACTTTTTTGCCAGTACGGCTTTAAGAGTGTAACGATGGATGATATTGCGAAGCATTTGGGCATATCAAAAAAAACGATCTATCTAAACTTCAAAGATAAGAACGAACTGATTAACATTTTAATTAGAGACAGGATTGTAAATCAAGATTTGCAAATGAATAAATGTACTGTAGCTTCTGAAAATGCTATACAAGAACTTTATTTTGCAATGCAAGACATGGATTACTTTTTAAACACCATGAACCCAGTGCTTTTTTACGATTTACAAAAGTATCATCAAGAGGCTTGGCTAAATTTCATGGCCTTTAAAGAAAAGGAAATTGGCAAAAAAATAATGGAGAATTTGGAGAGAGGCATTAAAGAAGGCCTTTACAGAGAAGACCTCAACGTAGAAATTATTACCAAGATGAGGCTAGGCCAAGTAGATATGGTTTTTACCCAAAATGCCTTTTACGATACCAATAAAAATAGCTTATCAAACATCATGGTAGAAATAACCCGTCACTTTTTGTTCGGAATATGTAACAATGAAGGGCTTAAGTTAATCCATAGATACGACCAAGAGCTATTAGAAAAGAAAGAGCTTATAAAAAACAATTAATTAATACCATTCACCCAAAAATTAATAATTATATCAACTATGTTTAGAATAAAGAAGGCAAAGCTGCTATTACTGCTCATAGCCAGTATCGGTTTGCCAACGTTAACCTACGCACAACAGCCCGTAACATTAAAAGAGGCGCTAAAATATGCGCTAGAAAATAATAGTGCAGCTAAAAAAGCGGTATTAGAAATTGACAAGGGCAAATACAAAACACAAGAAGTAAGGGCGCAAGCTTTACCGCAGGTTAATGCAACCAGTGGTTTAAACTACAACCCTATTGTTGCACAACTAATTACCCCGCAAGGATCGTTCAAAATTGGAAATACCTGGAGTTCAAATGCTGGAGTACAATTGTCGCAACAGTTATTTAACCAAACCGTTTTTACCGGTTTACAAGCTGCAAAGGCAAGTGAAGCATATTACAGACTAAACGCAAAACTTACCCAAGAGCAAGTAATTGAGCAAGTGGCCAACAATTACTATCAGGTTTTGGTTAACAGACAACAATTAAATGTGGTTAATACTAATATTAAAAACGTTAAAGTAGTAGAAAAGATCATTAAAAATCAATACCAGAACGGATTGGCCAAAAAAATTGATGTTGACCGAATAGACGTTAACTTGACGAACCTAATTACACAAAAAGATCAAATTGAAAACGGCATTATCCAATTAGAAAACCAATTGAAACTATCAATGGGAATGCCGGTTTCAACGCCTATTACGCTACCTACTTCAGAATTAACTGATGTTTTGGAATTACCTACCTTAGCAGATACTATTGGCTTGGCAAACAGAACTGAAATAAAGCTATTAGATGTACAAAAAAACCTATTAAACTTACAACGAAAGGCCTATGTTTCTGAATATTACCCAAGCTTATCGCTCTCTGCCAACTATTCTTACAATAGCCAGGCAAGCAAGTTTGATTACTTAAAAAGTAGTACAACGGCCTTAGCTTACGATGCCTCTGCAATTGGACTCACTTTAAGAATTCCTATTTTTAACGGTTTTTTAACTCGCTCTAAAATTAGACAAGCAGATATTGAAATTAAGCAGGCTGATGAGGATAGATTAAACACTAAAAACTCATTAAACTTTGCCTACGAAAATGCAAAAATTCAACTAAGAAACAGCTTAAATACAATTAATGCACAAAAGAAAAACGCTGCATTAGCTGAAGAAATTTACAAAAGCACACAAAATAACTATAATAATGGGCTAGCTTCTTTAACAGACTTGTTAGACACCGAAAACTCTCTTACACAAGCTCAAAACAGCTATACCCAAGCCTTATTAAATTATAAAATAGCCGAAATACAACTCATTAAAGCTAAAGGAGAAATTAGCACCTTAGCCCAATAAACTAAAATATAGAAGAAATAATACTAAGAAATAATGAAAAGAGTAATCACCATCATAGTTGTAGTAGTTGCGGCACTAGGCGCAATTGCATATGTATTAAACAACAACAAAAAGAAAACAAAAGAAAAAACAGATTTTATTGCTAAAGGCAGTGGTGCTGTTGCTGTAAAAATTGCGCTTGTTGAACGTAAAGAAATTAACCTCGACTTTACCGCAAATGGCACTTTTGCACCAAATAAAGAATTAGAATTTTCGGCAGAAAACAGCGGCCGTGTTTCTAAGGTTTTTGTACAGGAAGGAAGCAAAGTGAGTGTAGGCACTGTTTTAGCACGTATTGACGCTGAAATTTTAAGTACCGACAGAGAAACTGCTGAAGCTACTTATCAAAATGCAGTTAAAGATTTAACCCGCTACGAAAGCTCTTTTAAAACAGGCGGCGTAACCCAACAACAGTTAGACCAGGCAAAACTTGCCGCAGAAAATGCGAAACTTCGTTTAAAACAACTACAACGTAGATTAAGTGATGCCAACATCCGTTCTTCTATAAACGGTGTAGTTAACAAGAAAATGGTTGAAGTGGGCGCTGTAGTAGCTCCGGGGACAAAACTGTTCGAATTGGTTGACGTTTCGAAACTGAAACTGAAAGTAAACGTAAACGAAGGCCAGGTAGCCAACTTAAAAATTGGCGATGCTGTACAAATCCAGTCTTCGGTTTTTCCTGATGAAAAATTTACTGGAAAAGTTACTTTTATTGCTGCAAAAGCCGATGAAAACCTAAACTTCCCTATCGAAGTTGAAGTAGCTAACAACATTAAAAACAGCTTAAGAGCAGGAATGTATGGTACAGCATTGTTCAAATTCCCTAAACAAGCGCCAGCAATTTTGGTTCCGCGTACTTCTTTTGTAGGCAGTGTAAGCAGCAACGAGGTATATGTGCTAAACAAAGACAACAAAGCCGAAACTCGTAAAGTAGTTTCGGGCCGTATTTTAGGCGAGAATGTAGAAATTTTAGAAGGTCTAAAAGAAGGCGAAACCGTAATTATTAGCGGACAGATTAACCTAACAGAAGGCACTCCGGTTACTATTATAAAGTAAAAAACAGATTTGAGATATGAGATTTGAGACCTATTCTCATATCTCATATCTAAATTCTCATATCTCAATATAAAAAAATGAAAATTACTGATATATCCATAAAAAGACCTTCGTTGGTAATTGTGGTTTTTACCGCACTCACCTTATTAGGCTTACTGAGCTATTTCTCGTTAGGATATGAGCTTTTACCTAAGTTCTCGCCAAACGTAGTATCTATCTCTACCATTTACCCTGGCGCTTCGCCAAACGAGGTAGAAAGTACCGTAACCAAAAAAATTGAAGATGCCGTTTCCTCGATGGAAAACATCAAGAAAATTAACGCCAACTCTTACGAAAGTTTATCGGTGGTAATTATTACCCTTAACGAGAAAGCAACAATAGATGTAGCATTAAATGATGCCCAAAGAAAAGTAAACGCTATTTTGGCCGATTTGCCAGACGATGTAAAACAACCTTCGTTGAGTAAATTCTCCTTAGATGACTTTCCGGTAATTACCATGTCGGCATCGGCAAATATGGACGATATTTCGTTCTACGATTTAATGGACAAACGTATCGCACCTATCATTTCTCGTGTATCGGGCGTAGCCCAAGTTAACCTAATTGGTGGTGCCGAGCGTGAAATTAAAGTAGCCCTCGATGCTAAAAAAATGCAAGGATACGGCTTAGGCGTACCTGCTGTACAACAGGCTATTTTGGCATCCAATTTAGATTTCCCTACAGGTAGTGTTAAAACCAAAGCACAAGATATTTTAGTACGTTTATCGGGTAAATATGCCAGCGTTGAAGAAATGCGCAACTTGGTGGTTGCTACCAGTAGAAGTGGTGCGCAAATTCGCTTGGGAGATATTGCCGATGTACAAGACACACAAAAAGAAACTGATAAAATTGCACGTATCAATAGGGCAAATGCCATTGCGGTGCAAATTATTAAACAAAGTGATGCCAATGCCGTATCGGTAAGCGAGGGCACTAAAGCCATTATCGAAACACTAAAAAATGATTACAAAAACATCGGTTTAGATATTAAAATTGTAAACGATAGTTCGGTTTACACCCTACAATCTGCCGATGCCGTAATACACGATTTAATGATGGCGGTTATTTTAGTGGCCGTAGTAATGCTTTTCTTTTTACATAGCTTGCGTAACGCGGTAATTGTAATGGTTTCTATACCTGCATCGTTAATAGCTACATTTATTGGTATTTCTCTATTTGGCTATACCTTAAACTTAATGTCGTTGTTAGGTTTATCATTAGTAGTAGGTATTTTGGTTGATGATGCAATTGTAGTTTTGGAGAATATACAACGCCACATGGAGATGGGCAAGAACAAAGTACGTGCAGCTATTGATGGTACACGCGAAATTGGCTTTACCGTAGTATCCATCACTTTTGTAATTGTGGTAGTGTTTTTCCCTATTGCGGTAAGTACCGGTATGGTGGCCAACATTTTACGCCAGTTTTGTGTGGTGGTAATTATTTCTACCCTACTCTCTTTGGTGGCCTCGTTTACCATTGTACCTTTAATCTTCTCTCGCTACGGTAAATTAGAGCGTATCGAAGGCAAAAACATCTTCGGTAAATTTATTCTTTGGTTCGAAAAACAACTACATAAATTTACCCTATGGATTACCAGATTATTAGAATGGACACTTAAAAACAAAGCCAAAACATTGGTTGCCATGGTGATATTATTTATCGCTTCATGTGGCTTGTTGCCTGCCGGATACATCGGCTTCGAGTTCTTCCCTAAATCTGACAAAGGCGAGTTCTTATTACAAATAGAAATGCCTAAGGATGCCTCGTTAGAGCAAACTAACTTATATACACAAAAAGCCGAAAACTATTTGAGCGACAAAAAAGATATTGTTCAAATGATTACCACCGTGGGCCAGTCAAGCGGGAACATGGGGAGTTCTACTGCTACGGCATATAAATCCGAAATCAACATCAAGTTGGTAGATAAACCAGAGCGTAACAATGTATCGTCTGATATTATCTCTACCACCTACACCCGTGAGCTAGAGAAAATATTAGTTGGCGCTAAAATTAAAACAGTTCCTATTGGTATTCTAGGGACGGCAGACAATGCCCCTATCCAATTAGTTGTACTTGGCTCAGAACTGGATACCGTTTTAGCATTTGCCGAGAAAGCCGAAAAAGTTTTGGCAAAAATTCCTGGTGCTACACAAACTAAGCTTTCGGTAGAAAAAGGTACGCCAGAAATTAACGTAAAAGTTGAGCGTGATAAAATGTCGGCTTTAGGCTTAAACCTAGCTACTGTAGGCGCCACCATGCAAACTGCTTTTGCGGGCAATACCGATAGCAAATTCCGCCAAGGCGAGTACGAGTACGATATCAATATCCAATATCAAGATTTCGATCGTAAAGATATTGATGACGTGCGTAATTTAATTTTCGTGAACCAAGCTGGCCAACAAATTAAATTATCGCAATTTGCAGAAATTAAAGAAGGTTCTGGACCGAGTTTATTAGAACGTTTAAACAAATCTACTTCGGTTACGGTACAAGCACAAACTATAGGCAGGCCAACAGGTTCGGTGGTTACAGATTTCCAAGCCGAGCTAGAAAAAATGCAAAAGCCTGCTGGCATTAGCTTTTTCTGGGCTGGCGATCAAGAAAACCAAAGCGAAGGTTTTGGTACTTTAGGTATTGCATTACTAGCTGCTATTATTTTGGTTTACCTAATTATGGTAGCGCTTTACGATAGTTTTGTTTACCCATTTGTGGTAATGTTCTCTTTACCGTTGGCTTTAATTGGTGCCTTGCTTGCGCTGGCCTTAACCAATAATGCCCTGGGTATCTTTACCATTCTTGGCTTTATTATGCTAATGGGTTTGGTAGCAAAAAATGCCATTATCTTAGTTGACTTTACCAACCAGATGAAAGCAAATGGCAAAACTACGCACGAAGCCTTAATTTTAGCTAACCACGCTCGTTTACGTCCAATTTTAATGACTACCATTGCCATGGTAATTGGTATGTTGCCTATTGCATTGGCAAGTGGCGCCGGTGCCGACTGGAAAAATGGTTTGGCATGGGTAATTATTGGAGGCTTAACAAGTTCGCTCTTCTTAACCTTAATTGTAGTACCAGTAATGTACCAAATTTTCGATAACATTTTAGAGAGATTTGGCTTTAACAAAAAAGGAAAAACCATTGAAGAACTAATGGTAGAACCTTACGAGCATAAAGATGTAAATGAGTGGGAACAACACCACTAAGAATTTTTCCCAACACACAATAAAACCAAGTCCCGATAGCGAAAGTTATCGGGACTTTTTTGCTTTACAAAGAAATACGAGGAAATGTGCAGTTCCCAAAATTCAGATCAGTTAAAAGTATAATTCAACCCTTTGGCAGCGACGTAGCAGCGACGGAGGACCGACGGTAGACCGACGGTGGACCAGCATACCCAAAACGACAAATACGCCAAAACCGACAATTATGTTAGACGGCCCCATTTCGGCCATTTTGGTGCAAGTCTTGTGTGTTAGGATTGCGTGAGGGTGACTTGTGCCTGTTCGCATTTACGTTGTGTTGATTTAACCTAGTTTTGCCACCCATTTACTCGAAAATGGCAACGAATTACGGTATATACAGGAACTGTTGGGGCACAACAGTAGTAGAACCACTGAAATATACACCCACGTAAGCACTAAAAGTTTAAAAAATATTAAAAGCCCATTTGATGATTTATAATAGTAAAAACTACATACAGCCAGCAGAATTTAACTTATTTTATGTAGTTTTATTACATATATAAATAAGTCAAACTGTCTAAAAATCCTATCGCTAAAATTTAATATTCGGATACATATCGTACAAAATCCTTGAATATCCAATTCTCAGTAGCTAAATTTAGGTTTTTAGACAAACTGACGTTAGCCGTAATTTTACACCAAATGACTGAAATAATCGAACTTATCCGAGAAAACAAAACTGAAGAAATAATTCAAAATTATTCTAAATCAGAATTTAAAATCCACGAATTATTTGTTGATCTTTTAAAAGACAATCTAACTGATGACTACGAAAACATTGAATTTGAAGCCGATAAATACCAAGAAGAATTTATTGAAGGTGTTGAAATTTTCAAAGCATTAGTAAAAGTTGACTTACAAATGGAAGCAATGATGTTTTCAACCGTTTTAGTCTTTTTAGGTTTCAAAACAGGTGAGTTTATCCATTTGCTTTCAAATACTGCAATGAGTAAAGGTGTACATTTATCAGAAATATCAACTGTTAAAATTGATTCTCGTCTTAGAAATTCAATGCAACAGTTTTATGATAATATGGACGACAACTATTTGGTTCCAAAAGCAAACATTGCTGCCGCAAAAACAAGAATTTCTCAAGCTATTTTTAATCAAATTTCAAAATCAGAATTTGGAAGTGATATGTTACAAATGGGAATTAGCTATGAACGGATTAGCGAAACCCAAATGTCAAAAAATATTTATGAAGGAGTGATGAATGATTTTGAGTCTGAATCTGTTAAATTAAGTAGCGGATTATTTTCAGAAATATCACAAGTTAACGACAGAAATGAGGATGAAATTAAAATTTATGAGAAAGCCAAAGAATTGCTTGAAAATATAACCAATACTAAAATTGAAGAACCTAAGAGATTTCACACAAACGAAAGCGTTTCTACCCAAAAATTAGTTGAAGAAACAAGTGAAAATATTGAAAAAATCAATAAGATTGAAAGTAATGGCTTTTTCTCGAAATTAAAAAAATGGTTTTCATAAATGATTTTTTACATCAACTTGATAAACTAACAAAAGAAAAAACTACGACCAACAAGGGTAACTGTTGCACAACTTCAAATTTTACGTATAACAGAAGAAAACGACCTGTTTTAAGCCCCTATAAACAAGGCCACGCTGTTCGACATTTGTAATGTCGAACTTCTTATCGGTGGATTTGTAATCCAATATTAATTTAAAGAACGGATCATAGATCTGTTGTAAGCTCTCTAAAAGTAGTACGGCTTAAAAGTAGATCACTTAACTTTAAACAGAAATTAGAAAATCAACTTCAGTCCGCAAACAGTTACCAAAAGCTGCTGCCTTAATTAATTAAACCTGATAGCAGCCAACACCGCCCGAGAGAGCCTAAGCGAATGAGGGAGTAAAGGCGGATAGCAGGACTTAAAAAGCGAAGCATTACTGACATTGTTTTTCTAAAAAAGCTATCTTATTGCGCTAATCTTGCGTACCAATAAGCTAATTAGCACACCAAAACAACCTACCACAGCAAAAGAATAACGTAGATTAAACAACTCGGAAATATAACCTATTAATGGCGGTCCCATTAAAAACCCGAAATAACCGATACTAGAAACCATTGCAATAGCTAAACTGGCGGGCATTTTATCATTATTACCGGCAATGCTATAAATCATCGGGATAATTACAGACACGCCAATACCAACCAACATAAAACCAATAGTGGCTATGACCAAATTAGGAAAAACTACCGACAAAAACATCCCCAGCGAAACTAAAGCCCCACAAAATTGTAACATTGTTTTTCTGCCATAGGCAGCTATAAACTTATCGCCCACAAAGCGGCCAATGGTCATCATAGCCGAATAAGTTGCGTAGCCTAAGATTACCCATTTAGCTGGCGCATTTACAATTTCCTTGAAATAAACGCCACTCCAATCCATCATTGCCCCCTCGGCGGCCATACTACAAAAAGCAATAATTCCTAACTGTATTAAAACGCCTTGGGGTTTCATTAAAAACTTTGGTTTTTCTTTTTGGCCCGATTTGCCAATCAATAAAAATCGATGGTTAATAAAAATATGCACCCACGCCAATGGAGCAATAATCCAAAAGTGTGCAGTAGTGGATAAATGCAAGTTCATCATTAACAAGCCTAACAAAGCACCTGTAAAAAGTCCCAAGCTCCACGAGCCATGAAATGAGGACATTATTGGCTTACCATAATGGCTCTCGGCACTAACGGCCTGCGTATTTAAAGCGATGTTGCACAAGTTTCCTGAAATACCAAACAGCAGTAAAAAGAGTGCCAAATGCCAACCATGACTAGCCAAGGCCAAATTGGTTAAACAAAGTGCATAAAGTGGCGTTGCTAAAGTGAGTATTTTCTTGCTCCCATAGATGGCTACTAACCGTCCAGAAAGTGGCATTGTAATTAATTGGCCAATAGGCAAAGCCAATAAAATACTTCCCAAAGCGGCATCAGAAAGATTTAAGGCTTCTTTTAAGTCTGGAATACGGCTTGCCCAACTGGCAAAAACCAAACCTTGGCCAAAGTAAAAAAGCGATACCGCCAAACGAATGGTCTTCTTACTGTATTTACTACTTTCCCTAACGGATAAAGCAGAACTGTCTGCAATTGTTGACATGAAAGAACGAATGGATTATAATTTATGCAAAGGTCTGCAAAAACCTATATATAATACCATTCTTTAACGGCGCTGTTCATCATTTTAACACAAAGATTACTTTTTAAACAATGAGAAAAAAGCGACGACAGGTAAAATGATTACTTCACACCCCTACCCACTTCCTGTACAAAGCGATGAAAATTTAACTTCTTTTGCCTATCGCCCAAGCGTACAATAATCACTTTATTTTGGGGGTTTACATAAACCGATTGCCCAAACATACCTTGTGCCTTATAATCGTAAACTTTCTTGGCATAAAAAAATCTACCGTCGGGATTTTTTTCTATAGCATAATTTAACTTCTCTTTAACCAACGATTTAACCGCACTAACAGAATCTTTAAAGAACTTGAAATCTCTCGTAGCCCAAAATTGATTCTTATATCTCCTTTTAGTTAATGTATCGGGATTAGTAGTAGTAGCCACCCATTTTTTAGAAATCAATTGTACCCCTTCCCAATTACCATTATTTAAGTACAACCTACCAATTTTAGCAAAATCTAAAGCTCTGGCATTAATACAGCAAAAAGCTTTGATATTTTCCTCTTCATCTAAGCTCCATAGCGCATCGTTTTCGGCACCCAAAGGCTTCCATAAGCGTTCTTGCATTAAGTGTTGTATTTTTTCACCCGTTGCTTTCTCTACAATAAAAGCCAACACTTGTGTATTGATACTCTGGTATTCGAAAACTTTTCCCGGCTCGTTCTTCATCTTTAATTTAGCTACTATCTTTTTCAAATCGGCACCGTAATAACTACGGGTTATTTTCGAAAATGGACTAAAAGAACGTTCTTTAAAGTCGAAACCACTTCGCATATCCAATACATGTTGTATAGTTAAACGGCTAAAACGTTCGTCGTTTTTAGCTAGTTCTGGCAGGTATTTAATTACCAGCTCACCCGTAGATTTTATTTCTCCCCTATCTACCGATATGCCAACTAAAGTTCCTACAAAAGATTTTGCCATAGAAAAACTAGGCTGCCTTGTGGCTAGTGACGTTTTTTCTGATAAATATTGATAAATGATACTATCGTTTTTAATCACCAGAAACACATTAGTTTTTGTGCCAATTAATGAAGTATCTAAATGTATCTTTAAGGAGCTATAAACAGTATTCGGAAAACCATTTTTAAAATAAAATGGCACATTGGCTTTCTGAATAGCTACATTCTCGAACTTAGCGCTATCGCCCAAATCTGGAATTAGGTATTTAACAGATCGCAACGGCACACAAGCCACAAGTAGTAGTAAAACTGATGTAAGGAAAAATAGCTTTCTCATTATTACTAAAATACAAAAGCAAGGTTAAAAATGTGTTACACCAAAAAAATATTAAAAAAGCCTTGTTCATTTTCACGAACAAGGCTTTCTGTATAAAGTTTAACGTAAATTATACGCCTAACAATAATCTAGCTGGATCTTCCAATAATTGTTTCACACGTACCAAGAAACCTACAGACTCACGCCCGTCGATAATTCTGTGATCGTAAGACAAAGCAATGTACATCATTGGGCGAATTACCACTTCTTTATTTTCGGCAATTGGACGCTCAATAATGTTGTGCATACCTAAAATTGCAGATTGAGGCGCATTGATAATTGGTGTTGACATCATTGAACCAAATACACCACCATTGGTAATCGTGAAAGTTCCACCGGTCATTTCTTCAATCGTTAATTTGCTATCTCTTGCTTTAGTAGCCAATTCAATTACCGATTTTTCGATTTGTGCCAAGCTCATGCTTTCTGCATTTCTAATGATTGGCACTACCAAACCTTTAGGTGCAGATACAGCGATAGAAACATCAACAAAATCGTTATAGATAATATGATCGCCTTCGATACGAGCATTTACCGCCGGAAAATCTTTAGCAGCTTCGCAAACCGCTTTAGTAAAGAAACTCATGAAGCCTAAGCCCACACCATGTTTCTCTTTAAATTGGTCTTTATATTTTGCACGTAAATCCATAATTGGCTTCATGTTAACCTCATTAAAAGTAGTTAACATGGCGGTTTCGTTTTTAACCGCAACTAAACGCTTAGCTACAGTTTTACGCAATGGCGACATTTTTTCGGCACGCTCATTTCTTGAACCAGCAACCGCAGCAGCAACAGCAGGTGCAGCTTTCGGGCTTTCAGCTTTAGACTTTCCGCTTTCTGCTTTTTGAGCATCTTCTTTGGTAATTCTACCATCAACACCAGTACCTTTTACGTTAGCCGCATCGATACCTTTTTCTGCCAAAATTTTACCAGCAGCTGGCGATGGAGTGCCAGCAGCATAGCTCTCTTTCGACTCTTTTTCTGCAACTGGAGCCGCAGCTTTATCTGCCGCAGGAGCATCAGCTTTTGGAGCTTCTTCTTTAGCTTCTTTTGCAGGAGCAGCACCACCTTCTTCGATAGCACAAACAACCGCACCAATTTCTAGCGTATCGCCTTCGCTAGCAATAATTTTTAAAGTTCCCGCTTTTTCTGCAGTTAGTTCGAAAGTTGCCTTATCTGATTCTAACTCGGCAATAATTTCGTCCATCTCTACAAAATCACCATCGTTTTTTACCCAACGAGATAACACTACCTCGGTAATCGATTCGCCTACTGGCGGAACTTTGATTTCTAAACTCATATCTTATTTATGTTGTAAAGTTGAAATGTTGTAAAGTTAAAACATTGTAGATGAACAAAGTCTCAAATCTCACATCTCAGTTCTCAAATCTATTTAATCTACTTTATCTTTCACTGCGTTTTTTGCAGTTTCTTTAAGCGGTTTCTTTGCTATTTCTGCTACCGAAGTTTCGAAAGTTTTAGCCACAATGTAAGCCTGTTGGTTGGTATGCTGTTTCATATAACCAGTTGCAGGGCTGCTGCTTTCTTTTCTCGAAATTACATCGATGTTATTTAGCGATGTTTTTCGCAATCTGCGCAACATGTAAGGCCAAGCACCTTGGTTTTCTGGTTCTTCTTGTACCCAAACTACATCTTCAGCATTTTTATATTTCGCTACAATAGCTTCCATTTGATCTACTGGCGTTGGATATAATTGCTCTACACGCACCACAGCAACGTTCTTATTGTTCTTTTGTGCTTCTAATAAATCGTAGTAAACTTTACCAGAACAGAAAGCTACACGTTTTACATCGGCCACTTTTACGTTGCTATCATCAATTACTTCTTTAAAACCGCCGGCAGTAAAATCTGCTAATGGGCTTACACAAAGTGGATGGCGCAACAAACTCTTAGGGCTAAAGTTTACCAAAGGCTTACGGAAATCGCGTTTAAACTGACGCCGTAAAGCATGGAAGAAGTTGGCCGGAGTAGTACAGTTAGTTACCTGCATGTTGTACTCTGCACAAAGCTCCATAAAACGTTCTATACGTGCCGATGAGTGCTCTGGACCTTGACCTTCGTAACCGTGAGGCAATAACATTACCAAACCGTTAGCTCTTTGCCATTTAGTTTCGGCACTTGCAATGTATTGGTCAATTACAATTTGAGCACCGTTGTTAAAATCACCAAACTGTGCTTCCCAAATGGTTAACGCATTAGGATTTGCCATGGCATAACCGTATTCGAAACCTAAAACACCGTACTCAGACAAGTGCGAGTTATAAATATCGAACTGTGCTTGTTGCTCAGAAATATTTAATAATGGAGTGTACTCTTCTTCCGAATCTTCTAAGGTTAATACCGCATGACGGTGAGAGAAAGTACCACGTTTCACATCCTGGCCACTTAAACGAACACGTTTACCTTCGGCCAATAAAGTACCGTAAGCCAATTGCTCGCCCAAAGCCCAATCGAAAACATGAGTTTCAGTTGCCATTTTCAAACGCTCATCAAATAATTTCTCAATTTTTTTGAAGAACTTTTTCTCTTTTGGCAAAGTGGTAATTCTTTTCGCAACTTCTAATAAAGTAGTTTTTTTAACACCTGTTTCTGGCGAGGTTTCGAAATCTTTTGCCGTTGCCAAACGCAAATCTGCCCAAGCACCACCAAATTTAACATCAGCCAATGCTGCATTATATTCTTTAGCCTCGTTTAATGAAGTTTGTAAATGAGCTTTGAACTCTTTCTCCATTTCCTTAGCACCAGCCTCATCAAGCTTACCCTCTTTAATTAATTGAGCCACATATATCTTTAACGGGTTTGAATGTTTCTCAATCGCCTTGTATAATAAAGGTTGAGTGAATTTTGGCTCATCAGATTCGTTGTGCCCAAACCTGCGGTAGCACAAAATATCGATAAATACGTCGTTTCTATATTTCTGACGATATTCCATTGCTAAATTAATGGCATAAACTAAAGCTTCTGCATCATCACCATTTACGTGGAAAACTGGCGACAAAGTTACTTTAGCAATATCAGTACAATAAGTACTAGAACGAGCATCCTTATAATTGGTGGTAAAACCGATTTGATTGTTGATGACCAAGTGGATAGTTCCGCCTGTTTTGTAACCATCTAAACCAGCCATTTGGATAACTTCATAAACAATACCTTGACCAGCCACAGAAGCATCACCGTGAATTAATATTGGTGCTAAACGACCGTTATCTCCTTCGTATTTGAAATCGATTTTCGAACGGCTCATACCTTCCACAATACCATCAACAGTTTCTAAGTGCGATGGATTTGGGCACAAGCTCAAGTGTACGTTTTTACCTTTAGTGGTAGTTACATCGGTTGAGTAGCCGAGGTGATATTTTACGTCGCCACCGTAAGGCGTTTCTGGATTGTAGCTTCTTCCTTCGAACTCTGCAAAAATATCTTTATAGCTTTTTTGCATGATATTGGCCAATACGTTCAAACGACCGCGGTGCGCCATACCAACTACAAATTCTTCAATACCTAAATCGGCACCTTTTTCAATAACCGAGTCTAATGCAGGAATTAAAGCCTCTGCACCTTCTAGAGAGAAACGCTTTTGACCTAAAAACTTAGTACCTAAAAAGTTCTCGAAAACAACCGCTTCGTTTAACTTTTTAACTACCCTAATTTTCTCTTCGTTAGACAGTTTTGGCGTATTGCGTTCGCCTTCCATCTTGTTCTCTAACCACGAAAGTACTTCTGGCGTACGCAAATATTTGTATTCTACACCAATTGAGCCACAATAAGTCTGCTCTAAAAATGCTACGATATCTTTTAATTTTGCTGAACCGATACCTAGCTCAACGCTTGATGTAAAAACCGTTTCTAAATCAGCACTTGACAGCCCAAAGTTTTCGATATTTAAAGTAGGCAAATGCTTACGTCTTTCTCTAACTGGGTTTGTTTTGGTAAATAAGTGGCCACGCTGGCGGTAACCATTAATCAAATTTAAAACATTGATTTCTTTCAAAAAATGCTCAGGAGCTTCTGCTCCGCTAACATTAGGCGCATCTGCACCTCTTCCGAAATCAAAACCTTCAAAAAACTTCTGCCATCCAAATTCTACAGAATTAGGATCTTCTTTATAATTCTGGTACAGGGATTCAACATATTCGGCGTTGGGACCGTTAAGATAAGTTAGGTTATCCATTGGTATATATAACTATTACGATAAGTATTGCAAAATTAGGATTTTACCTTTAGAAAAGGCAATAAAATCATATTAAAATAAATTAAAAAAATGCACTTAGAATATAGACTATTTTTTAGGCTCGAACGACCTGTGCAAATACCCCTTTTGGATCTATAAATTTCAAAATTTTCTCAAAATCAAAACTATTCGACAACTTTTGATCGTTACCTACACCGGCAACCGCTGCCCAATTGCCCCAGTTACTTGCCGGACAATAATCTAACAATTGCTCTTCAAAATAAGCTGCGCCAAGCACCCAATTCACAGACAATTCCTTAACCAAATAAGTAGCAACCAATTGCCTAGCTATTTGGCTTATATAACCAGTAGTATTGAGTTCTTGCATACACGCATCAACCAAAGGCTGTCCTGTTTGCCCGTCTTTCCAATTTTGCAGGGCAGAGGTGTTTTCTAACCGTAAAGGCAAACCAACTTTATTAAAGCCTTGGGGCTTAAAAAAAATATTGCCATACTTTTTAAACATAAAACGATAATAATCTCTCCAGAGCAGTCCCAACACAATTTGATGAAAATAAGGCCTAATGCCATAACTAGCTTCAGCATCTTTCATCTTCCAATATACTTCGCGGGGAGATAAGCAGCCCAATGCTAACCAAGCAGAAAGTTTAGAAACAATTTCGTGCTTTTTTAAGGATATTTTTTCTAAAGCCATGTCTTCACCCGCATGTAAATAATCGTGCAAATGTGCCAAAGCTTCTTTTTCGCCACCCCTAAATTCGGTATTAACCTTTAGCATTGCCGCAGTTGCATCTTGCAATAAGGTTCCTATTTCTGGCACTGCACCCCAATCTTCTACACTTGCAAAGCTAATGGTTGCTGGCATCGTAAAACAAGGTTTTACCAGCGCATCGCGTTCTGTTTTTTTCTTAAACTGCGTAAAAACATCGGGAATATCCTTAATTGGAAAAGGTAAATCTTCCTTATTATATAGCGTATGGCCAATAAAATGTTTTAAATTTATTTTCTGCTTCCAAAGCGCATCTTCTACCTTTATACTTACGGCCGTTTCTTCGCTGGCCACTTCTCTATGGTGGTAAACTTCTGATATGTCGTGCTTAACAACCAATTCGGGCAAAATTTCTTCAGGATATCCTTGCAGCAACAACAAATCACCTCCCATTTCTTGCAACGACTGCCGCAAAGAAATCACACTTTCAATTAAGAATTTTGTTCTGGTAACGCCAGTTTTAAAAGAGTGGTAATTGGTTTTTTTGAAGTGGCGTGGATCGAAAACATAAACTGGTAAAATTTCATCAGCCTTTGAAACAGCTTCAACCAACATCTCATTATCATGCAAGCGAAGATCATTTCTAAACCAAACTAAAATTTTTTTGCCCATATCCGTAGCCATTCTATCTTAAGAGTTGCAAGTTGCGAAAAATTTAGGCCAATGTGCCAACAGCACTTTCATTTTTACATAGTTATAACACATCGAAACTTTACAAAAGACCAAGAATATTGGCAAAACCATTTATTACATTTGTTATATCAACAAAACATTAAAAATGAAAAGGATAAATATACCTAGCCTAGAACCAAATGCCTACAAGGCCATGCTTGCATTAGAAAACTACTTACAAACTTCGGCATTAGATAAATTACACAAGGAGTTAATCAAGATAAGGGCTTCGCAAATTAATGGCTGTGCATTTTGTTTAGATATGCACACTAAAGACGCCATTAAACTAGGCGAAACACCCCAACGTATTTTTTTATTAAATGCTTGGCGTGAAACCGATTTATTTACAGAAGAGGAAAAAATTATTTTAGGATTAACTGAACAAATTACATTGATTAGTAACGGTGGCGTTGGCGATGATTTGTACTTAAAAGCAATTGCAACATTTGGCGAAAACTATGTTGCACAAATTATTATGGCCTGTGTGGCTATTAACGGCTGGAACCGAATTGCCATTAGCACAAATACAGAAATCATGAAGTAATTCGGAATTGATAAAGCACTATCGACATAGCGTTCTCGTTGCTATGCCCCCCTCGGAATAACAACAAACTGTTAGTTCTTGGCTAATTCTAACCAATCACTAATTTAAAATTGTTAAACACTCACCAACTCCCTATAAATGTCCATCATCCGCTTTGCATTAGCATTAATTTCATGGTGTTTTTCTGCGGTTTTACGAGCATTCTCACCTATTTCTTGCCATTTTTTAGGCTGCGTTATACATTTTAAAATGTAACGGTAAAATTCATCTGGGGTATCTGCAATCAGAATATCTCTGCCGTGCTTACAATTTATTCCTTCGGCTGCCATGGTAGTAGCTATAATACACTTCTGCATGGCCATGCCTTCAATAATTTTCACCCGCATACCACTGCCCGACAGCAAGGGCACAATCATAATTGCCTTGCTATTGATAAACTCTACCGCATCAAACACCTCTCCTTCTACAATAAGGTTATCAGAATCATAATCAAAAAATTGCTTTTGCATATGCTTGCCCGCAATGTAAAAGCGAAGTTCGCCGCTTAGTTCTTCAATATCTGGCCAAATCTCGTCCAAAAACCACTCTAAACCTTCCTTATTTGGCCGCCAGTCCATTGCGCCTAAATGAAACAAAGTAGGGAAACTGGTTTTGGAAGTATCTATCTTATATTTTTCAAGATCTAAGGCAACAGGAAAAACATCTAACCTTGTTTCGCAACCCATTAACAATAATTTTTGTCTATCGGGATTACTAATGGCAAAAACCTGATGAAAACGATTAATCTGCTCCATTTCGTAAGCTTTAAGCCTTCGCGAAAGAAATTCTAAATAAGTTCGGCGAGGTGTAAAACGCTCTCTAATTGCCAACCGTTCCCAAACATCGTACTCTATTTGGTGTACCCTATATACCAATTTTGCCTTACTATGCGCTTTAACGGCATCTAAATAAGGAATTACAAACAATCCCTCAAACTGAACAACATCAAATTCTTGCTCTTTCAGCAAATCTTCAAGTACTTTTTCTGCATTGTGGTCAAAATAACGCGAAACATTATAAGATTGATTAGAAAAGATATTGGTAAAGGCATCCCAAACATTCACTTCAACATTTATTGTAAACGAGTGAAAATTTATTTTTTCGAATACAGGATCGTAAATATCATCTACATCAATATATTGTTTAGAATTATTAAGACAAAACAGCGTTATTTCTGCACCAAGCCTCAGTAAACCCTTTATAGTGTTGTAAACTACTATGGGGTAGCCGCTATTTGGCGGAAAAGGAACTCTATGGCTTAGCAAAAGTACTTTCAACTTAAAATTCTATAGTGAGTTGCGGATTACTTACATTAAACGTTTTTCGGTGATAGGGAGATGGACCTATATTAATAACAGCGTTTCGGTGCGCAATAGTTGGATACCCTTTATTTTTCTTCCAATCGTAAGCCGGAAAATCTATATCTAGGGCTGCCATATACTCGTCTCTGTGTGTTTTTGCTAAAATAGAAGCTGCCGCGATGTTCAAATATTTTCCATCGCCCTTTACAATGCACGAATGTTTGATATCTTGATAAGCTTTAAACCTATTCCCATCAATCACTAAATATTCAGGACGTATTTTTAACTGATCTAAAGCTCTGTGCATTGCCAAAAAAGAAGCATTGAGAATGTTAATTTCATCAATTTCTTCGTGATCTACCATAGCCACCGCCCAAGCTAGTGCATTTTCTTCAATAATGGGTCTAAGCTCATCGCGTTGCTTATGAGACAATTGTTTAGAATCATTTAAACCTTCCAAGTAGAAATCTTTAGGTAAAATTACCGCAGCAGCCACTACAGGGCCGGCCAAACAACCACGCCCCGCTTCATCGCAGCCTGCTTCTACAAGTTCTATTTGATAACAATTTAACAGCATACACAAAAATAACAATTGTTTCTTAT
This sequence comes from Pedobacter sp. UBA4863, assembly GCF_002399615.1. Taxonomy (GTDB): domain Bacteria; phylum Bacteroidota; class Bacteroidia; order Sphingobacteriales; family Sphingobacteriaceae; genus Pedobacter. The sequence goes on from NZ_DHDZ01000028.1 coordinate 101,023, forward strand.
TACATCTCCTCAAAATAAATTGGCAAGCCGATGTTTTTATTGAAAGCCTTAATGCCTCAACAATTATTCAATTTTATTGACGGAAATAATGCAAATAGCGTCAACTAATTGACGGAAACAATATAAATAGCGTCAACTAATTGACGGAAACAATAAATAAACCTATATTTGTTTTATGGACATTCCTAGAGAACTTGAAAAAACAATCCTCAAAAAACTAAAACCCAATAAGGTAGTGGCTATTTTGGGGGCAAGGCGAGTAGGCAAAACAGAGTTAATTAGCGCCATTTCTAAAAATATTAGCGAAAAACAACTGTGGCTTAATGGCGATGACATAGAAACCCACAATCTTTTAGCGATACAAAGTACCGCCAATTTTAAACGACTGCTTGGCGACACCCAGGTACTTATTATTGACGAAGCACAAGAAATACCCAATATTGGCAAAAAACTAAAACTGATGGTGGATACCATACCAGAAATAAAAGTACTAATTACAGGTTCTTCGGCTTTTGAAATAAACAACCAAGTTGGAGAACCTTTATTAGGACGTATGAGTACCTTGCATCTTTACCCTATTGCACAAATGGAATTTTCAAAGCAAGAAAACTATTTGGCTACTAAAAGTAATTTAGAAGAAAGATTGATTTTTGGCTCGTACCCCGAGCTAAGCAACATTACAAACAAAGATGATAAAATAGCTTACTTGAAAGAACTAGCACATAACCAACTACTAAGAGATATTTTAGCGTTTGAAGGCATAAAAAAAAGAGATAAGATTGTGGCCTTGCTACAAATGATTGCTTTTAGAACGGGTAGCGAAATATCATTAGAAGGCCTAGGTAGAGATTTGCAAATCAGTAAAAATACGGTAGAAAAATACCTTGATTTATTTAGCAAAGTATTTATTATTTACAGCGTTAGTGGGTTTAGCAGAAATAGAGATAACGAAATTACCAAAATGAAAAAGTGGTTTTTTGTTGATAATGGCATTCGCAATGCGATAATCAATTCATTTAACCCAATAAATATGCGTGATGATATAGGCAAACTTTGGGAAAATTATCTTAATAGCGAACGCATAAAGGCATTACATTACAAAGAAAAGCATGTACTCGATTATTTTTGGAGAACACACAACAAACAGGAGATTGACCGCATAGAAGATATTAATGAAAACTTATCGGCTTTTGAGTACAAGTGGAAATCTTTAAAAACCAAAATACCTACTGAGTTTGCAAAAGCTTATCCTAATGCCAGTTTCGAAGTTATTGACCAGGATAATTATCTCGATTTTATTACTTAACGGCAAGCTACACGTTTGTATTCTGTCCTTTTACATCAAAGGCATCGCGAAGGCCAATGGCAATTAAATTAAAAGCATAAACGGTAAGCATAATGGCCAAACCAGGCAATACCGCTAAATAAGCCGCATCCATAATAATGTACCCGTAATGTTCTTTTATCATGGTGCCCCAACTTGGCATAGGCGGCTGTGCTCCAAAACCCAAGAAACTTAAACCTGTTTCTAATAAAATGGCCGAAGCAAAATTAGCCGAGGCCACCACCAAAATAGGACCGGCAATGTTTGGCAAAATATGTTTCACAATAATTCTTACATTAGAAAAACCTAGTGCTTTAGCAGCTTCAACAAATTCTACTTGTTTTAGGGCCATTACCTGTCCACGCACCAAGCGAGCAACATCTACCCATGTACTTAAACCTACGGCAATAAAAATTTGCCAAAAGCCTTTACCCAACGCAAATGAGATGGCAATAACCAAAAGCAGCGAAGGCAAAGACCAAATTACATTCATAAACCAACTGATGGCAGCATCTATTTTCCCTCCAAAATAACCTGCAATAGCTCCTAAGCCTACTCCAATAAACATGGAAATAAGTACGGCCATTAAACCTACCGAAAGCGAAACCCGTACCCCAAGAATTAATCGGCTTAGCAAATCTCTGCCGTACATATCTGTACCAAGATAAAAGGTTTGCTCGTAAGTATTTTTTCCAGACACCAAGGGATAAGCTTCTTCTTCGGCCTGTTCGTCGTCGCCAATGTACTCTTTGGCAAAAACCTTATTTCCTTGCACACGATAAGAGGTAATGGGAATACTTTTAAAATCGGTCTCCTGGCCATAGCGCATTTTTTCTAACACACCTACTTTTTCAACACCTTTGGTTCTACTTATAACCAGGAACTGAAATGTTCTGCCAGGCTTTTTATTGGTTAGTTGAAGGTGCATGGTATTGGCATAAGGTGTTTGATCTGGTGTAATTAAATAGCCCAGCACCCCAACCATTACCATTAAAACTATAAATACAAGGCCAATTAATGCCAACGTATTGCGTTTAAACTTTTTCCAAACTTTAGCAGATTGCGTTGTTTTTGCCATCTTATTTTACCATTCTACCTTTCCAATTGTATTTACCCGAATTTCCGGCAATGCCAATATAAACAATGTAGATGACATGCAACACATTCAATATAGGCAGCCATAACAACAATGCTTTTCTTTTAAAAAAAGCCATCACATTATTAAGGAAAACAAATTCTACCAACAGTTTGGCCACCAATTGAAAAATTAAAAAAGGCAATGCTATTGGAAAGAAAACAGACAGCAGGGCATTTACAATAATGCTAAGGTTAAACAACCAAATGCTTACACCTAAAATAATTACCGATTTTTCTTTGTAACGGGTACTTTTTGATGCCCAACGTTTGCGTTGTTGAATAAATTCGCCCAAGGTTGCCTTAGCATGGGTATAAACCACGGCTTCTCTATTTTTAAGGAAGCCTATTTTATCTCCATAAATGGCTGCCATTTTATGCAACAGCAGTTCATCGTCTCCAGAAGCTAAATCATCAATTCCTTTAAAGCCACCTACCTCAAAAAAAGCTTTTTTCTCATAGGCCAAATTTGCACCATTGCAGGTACTTGGGTTTTTATTGCCAATGGTAGATGCACCCAAACCAATTAGATAAGCAAACTCTAAGGTTTGTGCACTTTCAAAAAAACTCTTTTCTTCAAAATAGGCCACAGGCGATGAAATCATTTTACAGCCCGTAGTTTCGTAGTAATTCACAATAGTAATTAACCATTCTGTGCCCATGCGGCAATCGGCATCGGTAGCTACAATTAAATCTCCTGTGGCTTGCCCAATAGCTGTTTGGATGGCCATTTTCTTGTAGGAGTTTAGGGCCTTGTTTTCATTGAGCTGAATTAGCTTAACCCCATCGTAAGATTTTACAATTTCTGCAGTGCAATCTGTAGAATGATCATCGATAACAATAAGCTCAAATAGAGTTTTGGGATAGCTTTGCGCTAAAATATCGTCTATTGTTTTTGCAATTTTATCTTCTTCGTTGCGAGCTGCGATAATTACAGAAACAACTACTTCGGGTTGTTTAGCATTTTTTTTATAGGTCTTAATTTTAAACCAACCTACAATAAATGTAATTACTACCAACACATACATTAGTGTTAAAAAAGCCGAGAAGTAATTAATTGCGTTGAGTATTTCCAAAGAAATTGAGTTTAAATACAAAATATGAACCTAAGATAGCAGGAATTATAATATTAATGAGCCAAATGCTTGCAATACACGCTACCACTGCCGTATTTTGATTGGTTACATACTTAAAGAAAAACAGTGCTGTAACACTCCGAATGCCAATATCTAACAAATCTAAGGATGGCAATGTAGATTGTACAAAAAACAGAATTGGCACCAACATTAAAATATCTGTCATATGCAATTCAGGTATCAGCCATAAAAACACGATGATATATTGGGTGGTGAAAACAGCATATCTGGCTAAACAGAATAATAGAATTTTAAGGAGTTCTTTCTTTTCGTAGCGGGCTAAAACAGCGTAAAACCTCTCGTATTTACGCGTATATTTCATCGACAGCAATAAGCTGTTAAGCCATTTAATATTAAAATAAAAGATGATGAAAAACAAAGCAAACACCAATGCCACCCCACAAATGGCGGCTTGAAAAACAGGTTCGATAGGAATAAACCGATGTACAAAAACGCAAACCGCAATGGCGCCAAATACATTGGTAAGCACTAATTGGCCAATGTTTCCTACGGTCATGGCTACTACACCAATAATTCTTCTTTTCGGCGATAAAAAGAACACTCTCCCGCCATATTCGCCCAATCTATTAGGTGTAAAAACAGCCCAAGTTAAACCACAAAAAACAGATTCTATTGCTCGCCATAAACTAATTTGCTCTACCCTAGCAATGAGTTGCTTCCATTTCGCGGCCTCTAGGCCCCAGTTACACAGCATCAGTACAAAGATACTGCCTAGCACCGCCCAAATCTGTTGACTAGGAATGTTCCCCAACAGTTTGATAAATTCTTTAAGATCGTTATGCTTGGTAAGCTTATTATAAATGAACCAAAAAGCAAAAGCCACAATGGCAACTTTTATAAAGGTGGCTAGTATTTTTTTATAGCTGAAGGTCAAAATTTTGCTTTTGTTTATGCAAATATGCTTAATAAACTTGAGTTGCACTTAATAATTGGGCATTTTTAGATTAACAAAAGATTGAACAAATAAGTGCTATTTTTGTGCTATGTTGGTTGAAAAAAAGGAACGTGTTATTTTAGGAATTGATCCCGGCACGGCAATTATGGGCTATGGTTTAGTTCTAGAAAAAGGAAATAAAATGGAATTACTAAGCTTAGGCGTTGTAAAGCTCAATCACTTAGACGATCACTTTATTAAACTACAGCGCATTTTTGAAAAGACAATGGGCTTAATAGAAACTTACAAACCCGATGCCTTAGCTATTGAAGCTCCTTTTTATGGCAAAAACATTCAAGTAACATTAAAGCTAGGCAGGGCGCAAGGCGTTTGTATGGCGGCGGCGCTTTCTAAAAACATCCCTGTAACCGAATATGCTCCTAGAAAAATTAAGCAATCTATTACTGGCAACGGAACTGCAAGCAAAGAACAGGTGGCTGCCATGCTACAACGCTTGCTCAACTTTAAAGAAACTCCCGAGTTTTTAGATGCTACCGATGGTTTAGCTGTGGCGGTATGTCATTCTTTTCAAAAAATTTCTACCAGTGGTGGTAAAAGCAAAACTTATACAGGTTGGGAAGCTTTTGTAAGTGACAATAAGAAACGGGTGAAGTAGAAACAACTCGTACGGAACCCCTGTCTAATGAACGATATGCGCAACGGAAGTCTCAGAAAACAATTCAGCTTTAGCTTTTAAAATAGCTTTTATTGTTCTCGATTGCTCTTCATCTTCCGTTTGTATTGCCAAAGTCTCCATCTACAAATATGACAAAAGTCTAAACCTTTTTCTTCTTCGGAAATGCCAAGGAGGCGATAATACTTAGTGCTAATATACCTACAATAATAATTAACGAATGCTCCGTAGTGAAACCCCAAGCTTTTAGATGTCCATGACCCAACATTTTAACACCAATAAAGGTTAATAAAAATGCCAACCCAGTTTTTAAATAATGGAATTTATGGATGATGTTCACCAACAAAAAGAACATCGATCTTAAGCCCATAATAGCGAATATATTAGAAAAGAACACAATATATGGATCTTTGGTAACCGCAAATATGGCTGGAATGGAATCTACCGCAAAAATTAGGTCGGTAAATTCTACTATTAATAAAACCAAAAACAACGGAGTAATCAGTTTTTTTCCGTTTACCTTATGAAAGAACTTTTTGCCTTCGTAACGTGGATGTATGGAAAAAAATCTACTGGCAAACCTAACCACCGGGTGTTTCTCTGTATCTATTTTATCATCTTCCTCTTTAGAAAAAAACATTTTGATACCGGTAAATACCAAAAATGCCCCAAAAACGTACAAAATCCAATCGAACTCCCTAATAAGTGCCGCCCCTGCAAAAATGAAGATAAAGCGCATAATAATTGCGCCCAATATACCCCAAAACAATACGCGGTGATAATATTTTTCTGGAACTGCAAAGGCAGAAAACACCAATACAATTACAAAAATATTATCTACCGAAAGCGCATACTCTATGACATAACCTGTTAAAAACTCGATACCTAGATTTTGTCGGTACAACTGTAAACTGGCTGCAAAATTATCAGGGATGATACTAATAGGATGCTGATGTGCCTTAATGACTTCCTTAAGACGCTCCATGTTATCAATACCATGCAAATAATCTCCTTTTACTATTAATAACAAATAGAAAGACAGGGCCAAAACCACCATCACAAAACTCATGATACCAGCCTGTTTAAGGCTTACCACATGTTCTCTTTTACTAAAAAGCCCTAAATCAAGTGCTAAAATAAAAACGATGAATAGAAGAAATCCACCAATGAATAATAACTCGTGCGACATTATTTTTTACGTTCTGTTGTATATTTTACCAATTGTTGCAAGCCTGTTTTCGCATCGCCATCTGGAAATGTATCTAAAATAGCAAAGGCTTTATTTTGATATTCTAGCATTCTCTGATTGGCATAATGTACGCCTTCGTTAGCATTTACAAAATCGATGATCTGTTGTATCTTTTTAGGGTCGTCGTTATGGTTTTTCACCAAATTAATGATGCTTTTACGCTCCCTTTTATCAACCTTATTTAGTGCGTATATTAAAGGCAAGGTTACTTTCTTTTCTTTAATATCAATACCTAACGGCTTACCCACATCATCAGTTCCAAAATCAAACGTATCATCTTTAATTTGAAAGGCAATACCTACCAATTCTCCAAACATGCGCATTTTCTCAATATCCTCTTCTGATGCTCCCGAAGAAGCTGCACCACAAGCACAGCAAGAAGCAATTAACGATGCCGTTTTTTGGCGGATAACGTTAAAATACAACTCCTCACTAATATCCATTCTGCGTACCTTTTCTACCTGCAATAGCTCGCCCTCGCTCATTTGCTGTACCGCCTCAGATACAATCTTCAACAATTGAAATTCATTGTTGTTTACAGAAAGTAGCAAACCTTTCGAGAGCAGATAATCGCCTACCAAAACGGCTATTTTATTTTTCCAAAGTGCATTGATCGAAAAAAAGCCACGACGCTCGTAGGCATTATCTACCACATCGTCGTGCACTAAAGTGGCCGTATGCAACAATTCTACCAAAGCTGCCCCCCTATGCGTAGACTCTACAATGCCACCACAAAGCTTGGCCGCAAAAAACACAAACATTGGGCGCATCTGCTTCCCCTTTCGCTTTACGATATAATGGGTAATTCTATTGAGCAGGGGTGCACTGCTGTGCATCGATTCTTTGAATTTTATTTCAAAGGCATCAATTTCTGCTGCAATAGGCTGCTTAATATGATCTATTCCGGGCATCTGGCAAAAATGTGTTTGCAAACTTAGTTGAATTTCTATTAAAAGCGTATTTTTAATGAAACTATTCGCATGAAGACCTTTATCAAAATTGCAGGTATTGTTTTTGTTCTGCTCATCATCATTTATTTACTAGGGCCAAGCCCCAAAAAACCCACCTACAGCACTCAATTACCTAGCATTCCTACTATTGAAGCGTTAGAAAATTACGTGATTAAGCAAGAGCAACAGCATCAATTAAAACCAGGGAACGAAGCAGAGATTATTTGGGCTGACAGCCTGCACCAACAAACGGAGTATGCCGTAGTCTATCTTCACGGTTTCTCTGCCAGTAAAGAAGAAGGAAATCCAGTACACCGAAACTTTGCAAAATCTATAAAAGCCAATCTTTATTTAGCTCGGTTGGCAGATCATGGTATAGACACCATTGCACCTATGCAATATTTTACAGCCGACAAACTTTGGGAAACCGCAAAAGAAGCTTTAGTTATCGGTAAAAAAATCGGCAAAAAAGTGATTTTAGTAGGTACTTCTACTGGCGGAACTTTGGCTTTACAGCTCGCCGCTGCCTATCCCGAAATACATAGTTTGGTACTGTTGTCTCCTAACATTGCCATTAATGATGATAAGGCATGGCTTCTAAATAATCCTTGGGGCTTGCAAATTGCACGTATGGTTAGCGGTGGCGACGAACGTGTTTTAGATGGCAAAACACCCATTTACAAGAAATATTGGTATAGCCATTACCGTTTAGAATCTGTAGTACAATTACAAGAGCTATTGGAAAGCACCATGACCCCATCGCTGTTTAAAAAAGTAAAACAACCTACCTTGCTGCTTTACTACTACAAAAACGAAAAAGAACAAGATCCAGTGGTAAAGGTATCAGCTATGCTTAAAATGTTTGATGAGCTGGGCACACCAGCCGCTAAGAAAGAGAAATTGGCCCTACCAAATACAGGCAACCATGTTATAGGTTCTTACATCACCTCTAAAGATATACCCAGTGTAGAAAAGACAATGAACGAATTTGCAAGAAAACATATATTCAGTAAATGAAGAAAAAAGTACAATTAGTTTTAGGTAGCGGCGGTGCCAGAGGGCTTGCACACATTGGTGTAATTGAAAGTTTAGAAAAAGATGGATATGAAATTTGCGAAGTAGTTGGCTGTTCTATGGGTGCTGTTGTTGGTGGCTTATACTGCGCAGGTTTTTTGGGCGAGTATAAAGATTGGCTAGCTACGCTAACTAGGAGTAATGTTTTTAGTTTGGTAGATTTTACTTTTAACAGCAGGGGATTTGTAAAAGGCGAAAAAATATGGACGATAATTGCGAAAATTACTGGCGATCAGCAAATTGAAAACTTGAAGATCCCTTTTACCGCTGTGGCTACAGATATGCTACACATGGAAGAAGTACACTACCAATCTGGCGATTTGTTTACAGCCCTACGAGCCAGTATTTCTATCCCCGGAGTATTTACCCCCATCATAAACAACCATACCGTATTGGTTGATGGCGGTGTGCTAAACCCGCTACCTATTGGACTTATCAAAAAACGGGAAGATTGCATTACCGTTGCGGTTAATATAAACGGAAAAAACGAACCCTTGGCCGCAAAAGAGGAAGCTAGGGAGAAAAGTAAGAACTGGCTTCAAAAATACTGGAACAATGGCAACAAGAACGATGTGCCAAAAATTTCTTTTTTTGATTTGATGAACACTTCCTACGATTTTACCCAAGATAGACTTACAGAATTAACCATAGCGCATTATCAACCAGATTTGGTAGTAGAAATTCCTCGAAATGCTTGTGGAACTTTCGATTTCCATAAATCTGCACACTTAATTACGATGGGCAAAAAGGCATACGAAAACACGAAAAACAAACTACCTGCAAGCAATAAAGCTAGTGCATAAATAGCTATGAAACCGTACATTTGCCCATAACTTAAGAATACCGCTTTTTTATATGATGGAATGGAAAAAATTGCTTTCGGCAAAGCGTTGGGGAAACGAAGAAAAAATAGCTAAAGACAACGACGAAGCCAGATCGCAATTTCAAATAGACTATGACAGGTTAATTTTTTCTTCGCCTTTTAGAAGGCTGCAGAACAAAACACAAGTTTTCCCTTTACCAGGTAGTGTTTTTGTACACAACCGTTTAACACATAGCTTGGAAGTAGCCAGTGTTGGCCGTTCGTTGGGTCGTATCTTTTACAACAGCATAAAAAAAGACAATCCTAATATTGATACCGAAGTGCCTTTAATGAGCGAGGTTGGCAATATTGTAGCCGCAGCAGCTTTGGCGCACGACTTAGGTAATCCGGCTTTTGGCCACTCTGGCGAAGCAGCTATTTCTAGGTATTTTACCAATGGCGATGGAAAAGAATATTTGGATAAACTCATCGAAGAACAGAAAAAAGACTTCAGCAAATTTGAGGGAAATGCCAATGCTATTCGTATTCTTACCTATCCGTTTGAAGGCAAGGGAAATGGCGCTTATGCACTCACCTACTCTACTTTAGCGGCTATAGGCAAGTACCCTTGCGAATCGATTATTGGAGGAGACAAATCACAATTGCACCGCAAAAAATATGGCTTTTTTCAATCAGAAAAGGAGATTTTTAGAAAAATTGCGAACGAACTTGGCATGATTTCAGACAGCGAAAGTCCATTGGGTTATTTCCGCCACCCCTTGAGCTATTTGGTGGAAGCGGCCGACGATATTTGCTATGGCATTATCGATTTGGAAGACGCCCATCGTTTGCAAATCTTAAGTTTCGACGAAGTTAAAAATCTGCTTTTACCACTTTGCAATAGCGAAACTTTGGAAGAAAGGTTACAAAACGACCTTGAAGATGATGACGCAAAAGTGAGTTTACTAAGAGCAAAAGCCATTAGCACTTTAATACACCAATGCTCTCGCATCTTTTACGAAGAGCAAACCGCTATTTTAAGTGGCACCTTCAATCAGAGTTTAACAGACACCTTACCTACCGATTTACTGAATGCTTGGAAGAAGATTGAAAAAATATCGGTAGAGAAAATCTACAACTATCAATCGGTAATACAAAAGGAAGTATCGGGCTATAAAGTAATGGCAGGCTTGTTAGAAGAATTTGTACCTGCTTTGGTAAATAACGATAGTCATTATTATAAAAAGCTGGTAAAGCTAATCCCAAAACAGTTTCATACCGAAAAAGAAGATCTGTATTCGCGTGTACAAAGTGTGTTAGACTTTGTATCGGGCATGACAGATTTATATGCTGTAGAACTTTACGGGAAAATTAAAGGGATTTCGTTTCCATCAGCGTAAAAAAAGTCAAAAATTAAAAGTAAGAAAGTTAAAAGCTGGTTAAAGTTAACGTAAGTTTTAGCGTTTAAATGTAAGCTAACAGACCTTGAGATAAATTTCCTTCGCAATGAAATGAAACAAAAAAGGATCGATACTTTACGCATCGATCCTTTTTTATTTAAAACTTTATACTTTTTACCTATTTCCCTTGTCCAATGCCACCCATTTGCCCGCCGCCTTGTTGCTGCTCTTGCTTAATGTCGTCATTTTTGATTTTCTTTTTCTCGGTAAATTTAAGCTTACCAAATTTGTAGCTAAAGTTTAAACCGATAGAACGAATTGGATAGTAAATATTTTGAGTTTGATAAGTAGCACCTGCCTTACTTACCGTTTCTATATGCAAATCTCTACTTATTGGGTTTAAAACATTGATACCAATAGTACCTTGTTTTTTCATGATGTCTTTTTTCACAGCACCACCATAAAAATACATGGGTTCGCTTTTACTTTGGTAGGTATAACGCGGCGAAGTAGCTACGCCAAATAACTCTAAATTCCAACCACCTTTAAAAGAAGTTGCCGAGCGCAAGAAGTAATTATAATTTAAGTAAGTACCTTCGTGCATACCTTCGGTTGCTCCAGCGGCTTTTCTAATATCGTAAGTATTTACGCTAATATTAGTCATTAAAGTCCATTTTGGGGTTGGATTATACGATGCAAAAAAGTTAGCACCAAAACTTTGGGTATTACCTACGTTGTCAAAAGTGGTTAAAGTAATTCCGTTTGCCGCATCTTCCTTAATAATGTTTTCAATAATATTTCTGGTATTTCTGTAGAATAAAGACGCATTAATCATGGAACCTTTAATAAAAGTAGAATAACCAAGCTCCACATTGTGACTTAACTCTGGATCTAAGTGTGGGTTACCTTGAAAAGAGTTTACCGGATTAGATTCGTTGTAAAATGGATTTAAGTAAGCCAAACTTGGACGCTGTACTCTTTTATTGTAAGCCAATTTAATGGTAGTTTTTCCGTTAATGGTTTGCGATAAAACTGCACTTGGAAACAAGTTAAGGTAATCGTTATCTACAGGGTTGCCCAAAGCATCGTTATATTTTATAGCGGTATATTCACTACGTAAACCTCCTTTAAACTTAATTTTCTTTGTCAAATCAAATGCTATAGTAGAATAAGCTGCCGCCACGTTTTGATTGTAATCAAAGATTTTACCCGACCCCTTACCATATTCACTTTCGATATTTCTAAAAATACCTTTTCCTCCTACTTCAAAAATTACCGATTTAGAAAACGGATACACATAATCTGTTTGCACGGTATATTCTTTGTTCTTTCCTAAATTGGTACTAGCCGTGTATTTGTTATTGGCAATTAAACTGGAAGTAAAATCGTTGGTAAAATCATTGGCATTTCTACCTTGTGTTAACTGGCCCGATACCGAAAATTCTTCGCCCTGTTTTTTGCTGGTACGTCTGTAATCTAAGTTCCAATCTAAGTTGTTATTGGTCATATCAGTAGTGCTGATATTAGTACCATTAACCGTGGCACCACCTGCAGTAGTTGTAATTAAAGAAGTACCCGGGCCGCCATTATAAAACCTGTTGTACTTTGCATTGGTGCTGATATTGTTGTAGGCGTTAAAATCGTAATCTAAACCTAGGCTACCATTGTACATTTCTCTACTCCATTCAGACGTTCCATCCTGTAAAACTTCGCTTCCTGGCAATTTATTATAGAAAACCACTTTCGATTCTTGTGGAAAGGCATACATACCACCAAAGGCAGTATTGGCGCTAAAACGACCCGTTTTTGCTGTTAAATTAAATGCTCCAGTATTAGAGCGAGTGCCCGCAGCAGCATTTACCGAACCGCTTACACCTTCGGCATTACTTTTCTTGGTAATAATATTGATGATACCTCCAGAACCTTCAGCTTCGTATTTTGCCGACGGATTGGTAATCACCTCTACATTTTTAATTTGATCGGCCGGAATCATTTTCAAAGCATCGCCCACACTGTTGGCCATAGTGCCCGATGGTTTGCCGTTAATTAAAACCCTAACGGCACTACCACGTAACTGTACATTACCGTTAATATCTACCGAAAGCATGGGCACCTTACGCATCACGTCAGTAGCATCGCCACCAGCATTGGTTGCATCAGCCTCTGCGTTGTAAACCATACGGTCAATCTTATTCTCTATTACGTTCTTTTTACCTTCAATGGTTACTTCTGATAAAGTACTTGCACTACCTGCCAAATACACATCGCCTAAGTTATTATCTGGCTTTTCTGGCGTAGTGGTAGCTAACACAGTTTTAGAAGTGTAGCCAATAAAACCAACTACCAGTTTATATGTTCCAGGTGCAATATTAGCTATGGTTACTTTACCTTTTGCATCGGTTAAACCGCCATTTACGGCTTTATTAGTTTTTGTATTGATAACCGAAACCGTAGCATATTCTACGGGTTGTTTAGTTAACGAATCGATAATTGTTGCTGATATACGCCCAGTCACTTTTGGAGCTGCATTGCCTCCGCCCATCATTGGGAATTGTGCTTTTGCAGTGATTACCGTTAGTAGAGTGAAACAGATTAGTAGTAGTTTTTTCATCAGAGTTAATAATTTCTTTGTGTTGTTTGTACGTATTAGTCTTTCAAAGGTATATTTTGTTACAAGGGCATTGAAGCATTTTTTTATCATTTGCAGTAAACCCTCGGTGAATTGCATTTTTTTAGCGGCGAATGGTTTGGGGCAAAAAGAAAAATCCCAAATGAATACAAAACTCATCTGGGATTAGGCTATTATGATTTCCGCCATTTCGACGAGGCACGAGGAGAAGCCTAGTATGCTGTCTTACACCTGCTAGATTTCTCTCTCGAAAAAACAGGGATCAAAATAACGTATCGCTTAAACTACAATATTTACAATTTTTCCTTTAACAAAGATGATTTTTTTAGGTGTAGCACCATTTAAAAATCCTTGAACCTGCTCATTGGCCAAAACCGCTTCTTCTGCTTCTTTAGCTTCTAAGGCAAGACTCAAATTCAAGTTCATCTTCATTTTTCCGTTGATAGAAATTGGATATGCAAATTCGTCTTCTATTAAATAATTAGGGTTGAAAACTGGGAATTGAGCCGTAGTTAAATCTTTGTGGCCTAACAACGACCATAATTCTTCGCAAATGTGCGGTGCATAAGCAGCCAAAACCACTACTAAATCTTGAAGAATTGCTCGTTTGTTGCATTTCAAATCGGTCAGTTCGTTTACGGCAATCATAAAGCTTGATACTGATGTATTGAAAGAAAATCTTTCGATGTCATCCTGTACTTTCTTAATGATTTTATGCAACGCTTTCAACTCGGCTTTGGTTGGCTCAGCATCGCTTACGGTAAATTCCCAAGCTTCGTTATGGAATAAACGCCAGAATTTACGCAAGAACTTAAACACACCTTCAATTCCGTTGGTGTTCCAAGGTTTACTTTGCTCTAACGGCCCTAAAAACATCTCGTACATACGTAAAGTATCTGCGCCGTATTGTGCAATTAGCACATCAGGATTTACCACGTTGAACTTAGATTTCGACATCTTCTCCACTTCTACGCCGCAAACGTATTTGCCGTTTTCTAAGATAAATTCAGCATCAGCAAACTCGGGTCTAAATTTCTTGAATGCCTCTAAGGCTAAAATTTCATTCTCTACAATATTTACATCAACATGTAAAGCAATGGTTTTGTAATCCTTTTTAAGATTGTAAGAAACCAATTTGTTCGTGCCTTTTCCTTCCTCGTCAACTATCCGATAAACAAAGTTACTTCTACCTTGTATCATCCCTTGGTTAATCAACTTTTTGAAAGGTTCTTCTTCTTGCACAAATCCTAAATCCTTCAAAAATTTGTTCCAAAAACGGCTATACAACAAGTGACCAGTGGCGTGCTCAGAACCACCGATGTACAAATCCACATCTTTCCAGTAGTTCACTGCTTCTTTCGATGCAAATTCGTTGTTGTTCAACGCATCCATATAACGGTACCAATACCAGCTACTGCCTGCCCAACCTGGCATGGTAGAAAGTTCGTACTCATAACGGTCTTCGTATTTCCAACCTTCGGCCCTTCCTAGTGGTGGTTCGCCTGTTTCAGTTGGTAAATATTTATCAATTTCTGGCAATACCAATGGTAATTCTTCTTCTTTTAACAAGTAAGGCAAACCATCTTTAAAATACACCGGAATTGGCTCGCCCCAATATCGTTGACGGCCAAAAATAGCATCACGTTGGCGGAAATTCACTTTTGCTTTTCCAACTCCTTGATCTTCTAACCAATTATTTAAGAAAGCAACTGCTTCTTTATACTCCATGCCGTTGATGAAACCAGAATTGATATATTTGCCTTCTTTGGTCGCATCTGCCTGTTGGTCAATGTCTTTTTGTGCATCTAAAATTTGTACAATTGGCAAATTAAAGTGTGTTGCAAATAACCAATCGCGTTGGTCGCCACTTGGCACGCCCATTACCGCACCAGTACCGTAACCAGCCAATACATAATCTGCAATCCATAACTGTACACGCTCGCCACTTACCGGATTAATCACATAAGTACCTGTAAAAGCACCAGAAACAGTTTTAGCGTCCGCCATGCGGTCTAATTCCGATTTCTTTTTGGTTTGTAAGATGTAATTTTCGATATCAGCTTTTTGCTCAGGAGTAGTTAATTCTGCTACCCATTCGTGCTCTGGTGCTAATACCAAATAAGAAACTCCAAAAATCGTGTCCACACGTGTGGTGAAAACTTCAATTTGTTTATCGCTATTTTCTACTTTAAACTTTACAGACGCACCAACGCTCTTGCCAATCCAGTTGCGTTGCATTTCTTTAATTGGCTCTGGCCAATCAATCGTATTTAATCCTTGCAAAAGTCTGTCGGCATAGGCAGTAATTCTCATACTCCACTGCATCATTTTCTTTTGCTCTACCGGATGCCCGCCACGCTCAGAAAAACCACCAATTACCTCATCATTAGCCAATACCGTACCCAAGGCTGCGCACCAGTTTACCGTACTTTCTTTTAAATACGTTAAACGATATTTTAATAGCTCTACTTGTTTTTCCTCTTCCGTAAAAGTAGCCCAATCGGTCGGTAAAAAAGTTCTAACATCTTCATCGCAAGCCGCTTTTACATCGGCACTGCCAGCTTCATTAAATTTATGGATTAAGGCTGATATCGGCTCAGCTTTATCAGTTTCTAAGTTGTACCAAGAGTTGAACAGCTGCATAAAAATCCACTGTGTCCACTTGTAATAAGAAGGGTCGCTGGTGCGCACCTCTCGGCTCCAATCAAAAGAAAAACCAATTTGATCTAACTGCCTGCGGTAGGTATTGATATTGGTTGCTGTGGTAACTGCCGGATGTTGCCCTGTTTGGATGGCATATTGCTCGGCAGGTAAACCAAACGAGTCGTAACCCATTGGGTGCAATACGTTGAAACCTTTTAAACGTTTGTATCTTGCAAAAATATCAGATGCGATATAACCCAGCGGATGGCCAACGTGCAAACCTGCTCCCGAAGGATAAGGAAACATGTCTAAAACATAGTATTTCGGCTTGTTCGAATTGGCTTCGGCTTTAAACGATTGATTTTCTGCCCAATATTTTTGCCACTTTTGTTCTATGGCTGCAAATTGATAATCCATTGATATGCTGTTTCTAAATCGAGTGCAAAGGTAAGGAAATTTACGATTGGTCAAAAGTGGTCAGTAGTCGGCTATCAGTGGTCTGAGAAATGACCAATATCCAAGCACCAATTATCAAACACAAAATATTATCACTATCCATATCTTTCGGACTTGCGGTCTATCAACTTTCGGACGGCAAAACAAGTTAAAGAATGTTAAAGCCTATCTACCTTGCAAAGTATTTTTACAACTTTACAACTTTCAAACATTCTAGCAATCGGGCAATTTAGGAGTTATTTAATTTAAGTTTTAGGTTACATTTACTTATTTTCGCAGAAACAATTATTACGTATGGAAGAATTTGAAGTAAGTCAGGCGGCAAAAAAAACCAAAACAGTATATATTTCTACTATTTTCAGTATTGCATTGGTATTGTTAATGTTGGGTATGTTGGGATTAATTTTGGTACACGCCAAAAACTTATCCAATTATGTGAAAGAAAACATTGTGCTTAACATTATTGTTGATGAAGGTGCCAAAGAAACCGAAGTACTTGCGTTTAAAAAGAGTTTAGACAACAATGTTGCAGTTAAACAGACCCAATACGTAAATAAAGAAGTTGCGCAACACAACCTTACCAAAGATTTAGGCGAAGATTTCGTGAATTTTTTGGGCTACAATCCGCTACTTTCTACCATTGACGTTTACATGAAGGCAGATTATGCCAACAACCAAAACATCGATGCGCTAAAGAGAAACATCGAAAAAAATCCAATTGTAAAAGAAGTAGTTTACCAAAGTTCGCTAATTGATATGGTGAACAAAAATATCAATACCATTAGCTTAATTGTTTTGGGGTTTGCAGGTATTTTGTTGGTTATTGCCATTGCTTTAATTAACAACACTATTCGCTTAGCAATTTTCTCACAACGTTTCTTAATAAAAAGTATGCAGTTAGTGGGGGCTACCAAGAACTTCATTCGCCAACCCTTTATTTTGGTTGCCGCATTGCATGGCATCATAGCTTCTTTTATTGCAATAATTATCCTTTTAGGCTTATTATATTACGCCCAACAAGAACTACCAGAAATTATTATCTTGAGAAACTTTACAGAGTTTGGCTTGGTATTCATTAGCATGGTAGCTATTGGCATTTTTATTACAGCAATTAGCACTTGGTTTGCGGTAAGCAAATATTTACGTTTAAAAATTTACGACCTGTACAGATAATGACAGATAAAAAAACAACTTCTGCAACGCAGAAAGAAGAATTGGTGTTCACCAAAAAAAACTATCAATTATTAATCATCAGCATGGTAATTGTGGTAGTGGGCTTTTTGTTGATGATGGGTGCTGATGGTGACATTTACGATGTTAGAAGAACACTAATTGCTCCAATGGTAGTGCTTTTTGGATTTGCTTTCGGTGTTTACGCAGTGCTGAAAAAATAGAAATCGTTATATTTGTGTATGACAGCCGCAAAATTACAAATGGAAATAGAGTCCTTACCTGCCCACTTGAGACAGGAAGTTGCTGATTTTGTTGCTTTTTTAAAAACAAAAACAGCTAAAAAGACCAAATTAAAAGCTCGTGAGTTTGGTTACGCCAAAGGAAAAATTAGGCTCTCAGATGATTTCGATGAACCTTTAGACGTATTTTCGGAATATCAATAGATGAGATACTTATTGGATACTCATACCTTTTTATGGTTTGTAGAGGGAAATAAGCAATTACCGCAAAATATTATTTCTAAAATCAACAACATTAACCAATCTTGCTACATTAGCATTGTTTCTTTTTGGGAAATTGCAATAAAAATACAGCTAGGAAAACTTGAGCTGGACATTCCATTTAATGAATTATTCGAATTCGCTAAAAGAAATCAGATTGAAATAATTGAAATTAGTGAGCTACACCTCACAGGATTATTAAATTTAGAGCCGTATCACAAAGACCCTTTTGATAGGCTAATCATATCACAAACCATTTCAGAAAAGCTAACATTATTATCGAAAGATAATCATATGGATAAATACAAAATAATCCTAGAGTGGGATTAACAACTTACTAAACATGAACTACCTACAAGCACTTATCCTTGCAATTATTGAAGGATTAACCGAGTTTTTACCCGTTTCTTCTACTGGCCACATGGTGATAGCCAGCTCTATAATGGGCATTGCCGAAGACGACTTTGTGAAACTTTTTACCATTGCCATTCAATTAGGTGCCATTTTAGCGGTAGTAGTAGTTTATTGGAAAAAATTCATCAACCTTAACAGCTTTGCCTTTTATCTAAAATTGGCCATTGCGGTTATACCAGCACTTTTTTTTGGCTATCTACTAAACGATTTTATAGACAGTAAACTGGGCAATCCCGTATTTATAGCTGTAATTTTATTAGTTGGCGGCATCATACTATTATTTATAGATAAGGTATTTAAAAACCCAACCGTGGCCAACGAAAGTGAAATTACCAACGGCACAGCTTTTAAAATAGGTTTGTACCAAGTATTGGCAGTTTGTTTCCCAGGTTTAAGCAGAAGCGCCGCTACCATTATAGGTGGTATGCAACAAAAATTAACCAAAAGTGCGGCAGCAGAATTCTCGTTCTTTTTAGCGGTACCTACCATGGTGGCTGCAACGGGCTACAAATTACTAAAAGGCTACGAGCTGTTAAATGCCGAAAACATTAAAATCCTACTTGTTGGCAATGTTATAGCTTTTGTGGTGGCTATTATCGCCATCAAATCGTTCATTAGCTTTTTAACCAAGCACGGCTTTCGTATTTTTGGTTGGTACAGAATTGCCATAGGCCTACTTATATTAGGGCTTTATTTTGCCGGAGTAGAACTAACCATTGTTTAAGCATATCATCCCTTCGGGATTTTAATATTACCTTTGCAAAAAATTATTGCATTGCAAGAAAACACCACATTTCCAGAATTCAATTTTGCAGAAGGCGAACTGCTGCTCATTAACAAACCCTACCAATGGACATCGTTTGACGTAGTGGGAAAAATCCGTAATTCGTTAAAGCCGCAGAAATTAAAAGTTGGCCATGCAGGCACATTAGACCCTTTAGCTACAGGCCTATTAATTATTTGTACCGGCAAACTAACCAAGCAAATTGATACTTTTCAGGCCGAAGAAAAGGAATATACAGGCACGCTTATCTTAGGTGCAACCACCCCATCGTACGATATGGAGACCGCGGTAGATACTACTTTTGATATTTCGCAGCTTACCGAAGAGCAAATCCATGCTGCAACAACACAGTTTAAAGGCGACATTTCTCAATATCCGCCAGCACACTCTGCCGTAAAAGTAAATGGCGAACGCTTATATGTAAAAGCCAGATTGGGCGAAGAAGTAGAACTGAAGAAACGCTTTGTAACCGTTAACGAGTTCGAAATTACTCGAATTGCTTTGCCAGAAGTTGATTTCCGTGTAGTTTGCAGCAAAGGCACTTACATTCGCTCCTTAGTTTCCGATTTTGGAAAAGCCCTAAACAACGGTGCTTATCTTTCTAAATTAACCCGCACCCGGAGCGGCAGCTTTTTATTAAGCAATGCTTTTGAGCTACCAGATTTCATTGCTTATCTTCGCAATAGAAGAGAAAAAGCAAAATTGAACACCGAAAGTTCATCGTTATGACAGCAAAAAAAAAGACAGACAAGGTACGACAAGTTAGAGAAGTTCTTTTTATGTGTTTGGGTGTTATTTCGGCCTGTTTTGGCTTAAAAAGCTTTTTAATGCCCGAACATTTTATTGATGGCGGCGTAACAGGTATCTCTCTATTGCTAAGCACATTAACCAGCTGGAACCTATCGTACTTAATCATCGCCATTAATATTCCGTTCATTATTTTAGGATATAAGCAAATCGGTAGCGTTTTTGCCTTTAAAACAGCTATTGCTATTGCTGCGCTTTCTTTGGGGTTAATTTTTATCCCTTTCCAACCTATAACACACGAAAAAGTACTGGTTGCCTTTTTTGGCGGTTTCTTTTTAGGCGGCGGTATTGGTCTTGCTATGCGTGGCGGCTGTGTAATTGATGGCACCGAAGTCTTAGCGCTTTACATTAGCAGAAAAAGTCAATTAACCGTAGGGAATATCATTTTTATCCTTAACATCATTATATTTCTTTTTGCTGCCTATTTCATTAACATTGATACCGCACTGTATGCCATCCTAACTTATTTATCGGCCACCAACACCATCGATTTTATCGTAAACCGATTAGAAGCCTATACTGGTGTAACCATCATTTCTGAAGAAAATGAAACCATTAAAGCTTTTATTATTAACGATATGAAGCGTGGCGTAACCATTTACAAAGGCGAAGGCGGCTATTTGCAGAAAAAGGACATCGACATTATTTATACAGTGGTAACCAAACTCGAACTGGGCAAGCTACAAGATAAGATTAACGAAATAGACCCTAACGCTTTTGTAGTACAACAACAAATTGCCGACTTGAAAGGTGGCGTAGTTAAACGTCAGGCATTCCATTAAAGATTTTATCATTTTGAAAATATATCATCAACTTTCTGAGTTTAAAAAATTAGCTAACGCCGTAGTTACCATTGGTACTTTCGATGGTGTACATTTCGGACATCAAAAAATTGTTAAAAGGCTGTGCGAATTGGCAAAATCATCGGGTGGCGAAAGTGTCTTGCTAACCTTTTTTCCGCACCCTAGAATGATAATAGATCCTGAAAACCAGGAACTGAAAATGATCAACACCATTGATGAGAAAGCTCAAATTTTGGCAAGTTTAGGCATAGACCACTTAATCATCACTCCTTTTACGAGAGATTTTTCGAACCTCAGCGCAGAAGAATACATCAAAAAAATTCTAGTAGATACCATTGGCACTAAAAAAATCATCATCGGTTACGACCACCGGTTTGGGAAAGACAGGTTAGGCAATATCCAAACTTTAACAGCAAACGCCAATACATTTGGCTACGAAGTAGAAGAAATCCCCGAACAAGACATTAATGATGTTTCTGTAAGCTCTACCAAAATTAGAAAAGCACTTTTAGAAGGCGATGTTGCCCTGGCCAATAAATATTTAGGCTATACTTTTTCTATTTGTGGCCCCGTAATTAAAGGCGATAAAATTGGTAGAACCATTGGTTTTCCTACAGCTAATATTTTTATAGCCGAAACCTACAAACTTATTCCTGGCGATGGTATTTATGCAGTGACGGTAGAGCTAGCGTTAGAAGACCCAAGACCGAAGACCGAAGATAATAGTGCACAAATACAAGATTTGGACATAAAACTTCCGACATCAGACATCGGACATCAAACTTTCAAAGGCATGGCCTACATTGGGCAGCGGCCCACCATTAACGGCATGACCCGAAACATAGAAGTAAACATTTTTGATTTCGATAGAGAAATTTACGGACAGCACATTAAAATGAATTTCTTGGCTTTTTTAAGGTACGATGTAAAATTTACTGGCCTAGAAGCATTAAAACTGCAACTACAAAAAGACAAAGAAGACACCTTAGCTTTTTTTAGCCAGCTTTAACATTTTACTGTCGTTTTTTTAAGGCAAGGTACTCCCTCTTTACATTATCACTTCAAAAAGCCCACTTTTTTTTGTAATTTGTGGGCAATGAAGTATATATTGTTGTTTTTTGTTTGCTTAGCCTTCTCTTATGGTTCGTTATCTGCCAACGAAACGAAAGCACTTGCGCAAAAACAATCACAAACACACAGTACTATCCGTATTGGAATTGGGCAAGAAAAAAAGTGCTTCTCTTACACAAAAATCATATTTCTTTCTACAAAAGCTAGATTTCATAATCAAGAAAGTCTAACACCTAACAGCTTTTATAAAGCTAGAAACAAAGTTACTTTGCTGGTTAAGCAAAAAATAGCCTACGGCAAAACGCTCGAAAATTTTAGTTACCAATATATTTTTAGTTATCTGTACCCTAAGCATGTTTTTTGGTAAAACATTCCTGCCCAATATTACCAAAGTTTAAACAAAAACAACTAACATTTTTTAGCTAGATGACACACTTACCTGTACTTATTGCAGATTTAGGATTGATACTTGCCGCAGGAGGCATAACCACTATTATTTTTAAAAAAATTAAACAGCCTTTAGTTTTAGGCTACATCATTGCCGGACTTTTAGTTGGTCCACATTTCAGCTTTATCCCAACCGTTTCAGACAATGCCAACATTACCATTTGGGCCGAAATTGGAGTAATCTTTCTACTTTTTAGCCTTGGCTTAGAGTTTAGTTTCAAAAAACTGGTTAAAGTGGGTGGCTCCTCATCCATTACCGCCTTGGTAGAAATTATTGGCATGAGTATTATTGGTTATTTTGCCGGTAAATTAATGGGCTGGAGCACTATGGACAGTATTTTCTTGGGTGCTGTACTTTCCGTTTCCTCTACCACCATTATCATCAGAGCCTTTGACGAGCTCGGCGTAAAACACAAGAAATTTGCCAACCTCGTTTTTGGAGCCCTAATTGTAGAAGACTTAGCCGCCATTTTAATTATGGTACTGTTAACTACATTAGCCGTTAGTCAGCAATTTGCAGGAGCAGACATGCTAATTTCCATCTTAAAACTAAGCTTCTTTCTTATCCTGTGGTTTTTGGGCGGTATTTTTATCATCCCTACTTTCTTAAAGCTAACCAAAAAGCTAATGAACGATGAAACCCTCTTGGTGGTTTCTTTAGCGTTATGCTTAGTAATGGTAATATTGGCCGTTAAGGTAGGTTTCTCACCTGCGCTAGGTGCTTTTATCATGGGCTCGATACTGGCAGAAACCACCCAAGCCGAAAAAATAGAACATCTTACCAAATCGGTTAAAGACCTTTTTGGTGCTATCTTTTTTGTTTCTGTGGGTATGTTAATAGACCCAAAAGTATTACTTGCTTATTGGCAACCCATTTTAATCATCACGGGCTTAACCATTGTGGGTAAACTAATTACTACTGGTGGTGGGGCGCTATTATCTGGTCAGCCCTTAAAAACCTCGGTACAAACAGGTTTAAGCCTAACTCAAATTGGAGAATTTTCTTTCATTATCGCCACCTTAGGTTTAAGTTTAAAAGTAACCAGCGAGTTCCTTTACCCTATCACGGTAGCCGTATCGGCAATTACTACGTTTACCACTCCTTACCTCATCAAGTACTCTGAAAATTTCTACAACTTTTTAGAAAAAATACTCCCTAAAAAATGGCTAACTGCCATTAACAGATACAGTAGCAGTACCGAAGGTATTACCACATTAAGCGATTGGAAAATATTATTACGTTCTTATATTACCAACACCATCACACACTCGGTTATAATTATTGCCATTGTTGTTTTGGCCTCTAATTCGCTACACCCATTTATCGTTAAAAACATTACCAATGATAAAGATGGCGTTATTATCAGTGTTATTATTTCGTTCTTAATTATGTCGCCATTCTTGTGGGCGCTATCCATCAAGAGGCTACAAAAAGTAGCCTACTCGCACCTTTGGCTAAACAAGAAATACACCCGTGGCCCATTAATAGCTATGGAAATTTTTAGAATTTCGCTTGGGATATTCTTTGTAGGCTTCTTAATGTACAAATTTTTCGACACCTGGGTAGCTGCCGGTATTGCGCTGGCCTTAATTGTACTGGTAATGATTATTTTTTCACGCAAACTACAAGCTTTCTACGAACGAATGGAAAACCGTTTTTTCTACAACTTAAATGCTAGAGAAACCGCTAAAAAACAACCCGAGATTTTACCTTGGGACACGCACCTACTAGAATTAACCGTAGCTCCAGAATCGAAACTGGTAGGTAAAACACTGGTAGATTTAGCAGTACGGGAAAAATATGGCATTAACATCGCCATGATTGAGCGGGGCAAAATCATGATCCCAACACCTAAAAGAGACGAAAGGCTATACCCTAATGATAAGGTATTGGTAATTGGAACAGACGATCAATTAGCTAGCGTGAAAAACTTATTTGAAGGCGACAATGCAGAAATTAATGAAGAACAAACATTTCCTAAACAAGATATGTCCTTACAAAAGATTGTCATCAACAGTAAATCACCTGTTTTTGGACAAACCATTAGAGAAAGTGGCATAAGAGAGAAAACACAAGGCTTGGTGGTTGGTATCGAAAGAAACGGGCAGCGTATCCTTAATCCAGATTCTAATTTAGTATTCGAAAATGAGGATATTGTTTGGATTGTGGGTAATAACAAGCGCATTCCGGCACTTTTAAAATAAAGCAAAGCTCCTTAAGCAAGTAATGAGAAAAATAGAACAAGACAAAGGTAATTTTTTAGACGAAATGCTAGATTATTGGCAAACCGAAGGCTTATTAAGCGATACCGATTGCCAAAAATTAAAACAAAGCTACGAGCCAAAAACTTTCGACTGGCGGCGTTTGGCCCAATACTCGTTCTGGACGGCTATGGTTTGTGGCGTGATTGCACTAAGTTCATTATTGGCAGACAAATCATTGTTAAATTACCTCAAAAATTTATACAACACGCCAAACATCGTAATCAGTATCTTATCGGCCTTGCTTGCCAGCGGATGCTACATTTTTGGCTTTAAAAGAAAGAAAAGCTACCCACACAAAACATTTAGCAACGAAGCCATTATTTTCTCGGGAGTTATACTAACAGCAAATGCAATCGCATACTTCGGAAAAGCCTTTGCAAGCGATAATAATCACTTTTCAATACTCATTCTTTTTTCGGTGATGATTTATTTGGCTTTAGCCTACCATTTTAAATCTAAGCTAATATGGGCATTTGCACTTTTAGCTTTAGGCACTTGGTATGGTACCGAAACAGGTTATCTGTCTAATTGGAACTGGTTATTTTTAGGATTAAACTATCCTTTGCGCTTTGTTTTTTTTGGTCTGCTGCTTACGGTGTCGTCATTACTTTTAAAAAAGCACCAACAACTGTCTTATTTCTTCGATCTTACTTACTTTTTCGGATTATTATACCTGTTCACCTCTTTATTATTACTCTCTATTTTTGGAAATTATGATAATTTAGAAGATTGGTATGCCATAAAACAGCTATCCTTATTTTATTGGGCAATTATTTCGGTTACCTCTTGTGTATTAAGCATTGTTATTGGCTTAAAAACAAATGATGCCATGCTCCGAGAGTTTGGCATAGCATTCCTTTTCATTAACCTTTATGTGCGTTACTTCGAGTATTTTTGGGACAGTTGGCACAAAGCAGTTTTCTTTGCCATTTTAGGTGCCTCATTTGTATTAATTGGTCGCAAGGCCGAAAAAATTTGGAATTTGGAGTTTATGAAAAAGTAGTTAGCCTACAGTAAATGTAATGCATAACGCTAATTCTCCAAAATTGGGCAACATTAAATGAGCATCAGTAATAAATTACATGACCGCAGTCATAAAAACAAAAGCGCAATTAGGTGTATCTTTGTACATTAAAACAGTAGCAAATGGCATTGGCAGATATTAGCAATTTAGAAGACATCAAGTTATTGGTAAACACTTTCTATTCGCGAATACGAGAGAACGAATTATTGGGCCCAATTTTCGACGAAAGAATTGGCGACAGATGGCCAGAACATTTAGAAAAGATGTATCGTTTTTGGCAAACTGTACTCTTAGAAGAGCATACCTACACCGGAAGTCCTTTTCCGCCACATGCCAAGCTCCCTGTAGAAGCCCTACATTTTGATACTTGGCTACAAATTTGGAACAACACTTTAGCTGAGCTGTTTGAAGGCGAAAGAGCCAGTGAAGCCAAATGGCGAGGCTACAAAATGGCCGAAATGTTTATGTACAAGATAGAATACTATCGTAACAGCAATGCAAAACCGTTGCTTTAGCAGTTGCCAATTTTCAGTTTTGAAGTCGCAGAAGCTGTTTAAATTTCAATAAGAATAAAT
>NZ_DHDZ01000057.1:0-50970 GCF_002399615.1 Pedobacter sp. UBA4863
TCTCTTTTGAGACAGCCCCTTTTCATTTATCTAGTAATTGCTACTTTTTAAATCCGATAGGTAAAAAAACTTGGGTATTATCCCAGGCTATTACCAAATTAGCACCTTCTGGAGCATCGATAAAAGTAATAGAAAAAGCCTCAATCGTTTTTTCTGTTTTATTGGTAACCACCTCTGTTCTTAATACATCTTTCTCCATGTTATAAGAAAATGCGCCCCATTTGTCAGTCTGCTTATTGATGATGATAGTCCATTTATCCTGACTAGGAATAGCAAAAAGACTATATCTTCCAGCTTTAATTTTTTTGCCTGCAATGGTTACAGCCTTAAAAAATTGGATTTCGGTATTTTCGTTAGCCCCTAAACGCCAAACTTTATCAAATTGCTCTAAAACGCCAAAAATTTCTCTTCCTTTTTTCTGCGGACGAGAATAGAGTACACGCATTACAGGTGCGATTAAATCTTTAGACTTTGTAACGTTTAATGGGTAGTAAATTACATCTAAAGGGCTAGCATCTACTTTTGGAAAAGTAACACCAGTTGATACATTTTGTGCATTTACAGCCAATGGTCCTACTAAAAAGAGCATCAACAAGCTTAATTTTTTCATCAAAATATTTGTTGTTAGTGGTGTATCTTGATTTTATTGCTTTGCGGCTATAGCTATAAAGGAACCTAGTATTCTCTTCCTTTTACAATTGTATTTAAAAAAACACCACCGAAAATTAAACCGATGATAGCTGCAAGGAAAAGATAGCCAATATGTAAAGTAACGGCAGATACAGCAAGTACAAATGCCAACATGCCCATTACATACCAAACCCAATCAAAATTGTTTTTATTTTCTGAATTACTCATTTTAATAACTTTTGTGCCAAAGTTAATTATTTCAATGAAAAACACCAATTATAATGTAACGATTAGCTAATTCGATGATATGCACAAAAACCAGTAAATACAAACACTATTCATTATCACATCAGCTAATTATCATCTCATTTGGATAATTATATCAATTTTTTAACAACTGGCTTACAGTAACAGCTTTGTAGTCCTTTTGTTTGAGATACTTCAAAAGTTCGGGAAGCTTATCGTAAAATTTATCTTTTCTTCTAGGGTCTGTACCTACATGCAATAACAATATAAAACCGTTTAGGCTCTGCTGTTTTTCGTAAGCAATAATTGATTGATAAATTTCTTCACTGTCTCTGTACGATTTACCCATTTCTGGATAGGTGTAATCTGCAGTAGAACGTGTTCCTGGTGTAAAATTGATGAGTTTAAGTCCGAAATCTTCTGTCCAATTGCTAATGGTTTGGTTATACCATTCGAAAGGAGGGAGAAAGTACGGAGCAGATTTTTTAGTAATGCCGAATTGCGCCATTGCTTTGTAATTGGCAAACAAATCGTTGTTAAATTGTTTCTTCGTTACTAAAAGCGAATCGCGTTTTTTCCAATCGGCATACAACAAATGTTGGTTAGAGTGGGCGCCTAAATAATGCCCTTTTGCTTTAGCTGTTTTTATAAATGCTGAAAATGCAGGGTTTCGATAAAAATTGCCAGTAAGAAAGAAAGAGGCTTTTATTTTTTCTCTTTCTAATGCCGCAATTATTTTCTGACTGCCATCTGCGTATTCATCGCCGGTAAATACAATTGCCAGTTGCTTTTCTTTGGTATCGCCCCTAATAATTGCCCCTTGTTCTTTTTTATAGTTAGAAAACTCTTTACTCGTTCTGCTATCGTAGGCGGCAAGTAGATAAACTAACGAAGCTGTGCCGTCCATGGTTGGCTCGTTGGTGCTATAATCGCCATAATCATCGTGGTAAACAGCTAAATCGCTTTGGAATTCCGCATAATCATCGGGTTTGGTGAGTTGTATGCCAATTAAATTTTTGTAGATGCTGGTGTAAACAGGGCCGTCAACCAAACCGCCATCAATTGGGTATTTTCCCAAGTGCGTAAAAGCCGAATGCGGGTCGGTTGGTGTGTCTCCCCAGTTCGGCAAACCGTAAACCATGCTCGTTCCCCAAGGGTTGCAGCCAAACAGCCAATCGAAGTTAGCCTGTTCTAGCTCAGAAAAAGTACCATCGCCGCTCAATTGCTTGTACCACATACATTGCATGGCAAAGGCAACGGTTAAGTTGTTACTGCACCAGATAAAAGGTACGCCCCGGTAAAAGGCATTATTTTTTGCCCTGCTCCACACGTGCGTGATGCCGTGCTTGTAGTAATCTATCAATTCTCTTTTTCTATCTCCACTGGATTGTTTAGCGAGTTCATAATGTCCTAAATTGATAAATGGATACCATTGATAATGTTTGGCGGTATCTGCTATTAACCAGGGAGTGATAGGCTCTTGTTTGGCATAGTAATAAGCAGAGTCTAAAGATTTTTTGCCGTAACCAGTGGTTTTTCCTGTTTTAGCCAAGGCCAATTCCATGTCGTCAACCCAGTTCTCTTCCGCATATATGTATGGCGATTTTACAGATACTGTTTGTGTAACGCCTTTTTTCTTGAGTGCGTAATAGTAGGCAGTTTTAGATTTTTCTGCTAATTGTTTGGCGTAGTTTTTATCGTTTTGGTAAAGTTCGCTTGCCAAAGCAAAAGCACTGGCAAATTTGGCCGCCGTAGAGCTGGTACCTTTGGTATCGTTCATAAACTTGCCTCGTTGCTGCGGTTTGCCATCAATAAAATATAAGGGGCGTTCAAATCCTTTTCCGTATTGGCTATCTTCTTTTGGGATACGCATAGAGATGTGGTCTCTGTCATCTGCCAATTGATTGAACATGATATTGGGCTGTGGGTGCATTTTCATCAACCAATTTAAACCCCATTTGGCTTCATCTAGCACATCGGCAACGCCATTTTTACCTTCGAGTCCGGTTGCCAATTTGGTGTCTGAAAAAGCTTTTGGGAAATCCCGATAGGCCATTAATAAATGATAGGTGGCATTGGCCGTAGTGGTAGAATATTGGAGGTAATCGCTGGCATCGTGCCAACCGCCAACGGCATCAAAATGGGTGCTATCCTTAAGTCCTCCTTCTTTGCCGTAAACTACAAAGCCATCGTGAGTATGGCAGCTATCTTTTAAAAACGGATTATAGCCACAACGTTGCTGGCGCATGTAGCGCAGGGCAAAATCTGCCGTGTTTTTATAAACGTTTTCGTTAATGATAATTTCGGGCGAAGTAACGCCATCTACTTTGAGGTAGTAATTGCCAGGCGTTTTAAATTCAGAAAAATTTAGCCTTGCCGATGTAGCAAAAGGGCCATAAGCCCCAAAAACCTTGACGTTGTTAGAGCTATAAACAGGCTTTCCACTTGTTTTGTCGATGAGTTCGAAACGCGTTGGAATCTCATTGCCTTTGCTTGCCCATACCGCCACTTTAATAGATTTTGGTTGGTAGCCTAGAAGGTTAACCCTGATCCAGCTTTGCTGATTTTTTGGTTTAAAAGCGAAAAAAAATAAAAGGACAACAACTATGGCAAAAAATGATAGTTTCTTCATAACTAACGGCTAAAATTTGGTTAATCTAAATTAATCAAATCTTTTAAAGAACCGCTAGTTTGTAAATGGAAAGTATGCTACTTGAACTTTCGCATTTGTTTCGGATCTACAATGTAGCCTTGCTGATTTGCTGCACCATCTACCAATTCTTTTACTAAGCTTTTGTTAGCTTCTTTGTCGGCATTGTAAAGTTCTTCGTAATCTTTGGTGTAGTGTGGGTCTGGTACCACGTTAATCTCGAAGAAGAATGTTTGCGAACCTTCTTTTGTATTGGTTTTTATAGTGGTGTAAATGCCAACGTAACCTAAGTTCTTATTACTGTTGTACTCCATTTCTATGGTGCCATATTCGCCCACAGGGATTAGCTTTGTTGGATATTTTGCTACCGTACAACCGCACGAAGGGTAAACCGCGAATATTTTTAATGGATTTTTGCCTGTATTGAAAACTTTTACGTTAATGTTTTGGCGTTGTCCTTGTAAAATAGGAAAATACTTACGTTCTGGGTCTTCAATTTTTATTGTGGTAGTACTGCCGTCCTTATTGTTCGAACAGGCAGATAAAAGGCTTAGCGCTATTATGGAAACGCTTAAAAAGAGCAATAATTTACCGTTATCAAAAAACAATACTTTCTTTCCGTTTCTATTCATACTATTTAATTATTATTTCATCACAAGCCATCGATCTTTTTCGGTTTTCAGCCTGCTTTTTGATTTCAATTCTTAATGTATCATCATTGGCGCCAATTTTTATTGGAATACTGGCACGCACAATTTTTCGGGTATCGCCAACTTCTTCCTTTTCTCCCAACATTATTTCGTAGTTATTTTGCCCAATATATACGCTCACTTTTTCTGGTGGGTATATCTTGTGCTTTTTATCGTAAAGGAAATCAATTTGTAGGGTTGTGGCTTTTTGTAATCCGGCTGTTGTGGTTTCTAAAGAAAACAAGGCGGTGCTGTTGATTAGCCAATTGTTGTAATAATCTTGAAAACCTATGGCACCATCGCTTAAAATGTCGGTAGTTGCGTAATCTTCGTCTAACTTGGATGTAGCCTTAAAATGCTTATGATAAGCTAGGCTTTGATAAGGAGCTGTTATTATCCTCGAGTTCCAAGCGCTGATATAATTGGAAATTGTAAAACCAATTTCATTGTATTTTTCAATTTCGGTAGCACTGCTTAATTGTTTTAAGAGCGAAAGATACTTTTCAACAATAGGGTTTAATGTTAGTTTGCCCCTTTCAAATGTTGCATAACCATTTTCGGCAATGCCGTTTACTCTTAAAAGTTCTAGGTGCTGGAAAACGAGAGATAGCAATAATGTATTGGCTGCTTTTTTATCTGTAGGTTTAAGGTGGTGTTGCTTGGCCGAAATAACATGAATTAGTTTGGCTAGGTCATCTTGTTTAAGGTATTTATGTACCGCATTTTTAATTCCGCCGTAGATGTCTAAGGTACGCTTATTGTTTAGTGCTGTTTGCTCTATTTCAATGTAGTAATCAGCGAGTTCTTTGCCAAAGGCCGGGTACTTAGTTTCAAGAAATAATCTTGTGTGTTGTTTTAGATCTGCTTGTAGATTGTTGAGCAATTTAGCATATAAATAAGCCTTTAAATCTCCAAAAGCAGCAAATGAGCCTTCGTCGCTTCCGTGTATAAAAATGCCTGTAACACCATTTTTAACATAAAATTGAAGGTTTTTCTGCGTTATGGAAACCGTAGGGTGAGCTTCAAAGTAATTGTCGAAATTAATGGCATAATCCCACAGGTAAATGTTTTGGGTTGTTTTTTGCCATTTCTTAAAGGTTTCGGCAATTGAGGCCGCGTGGTTTGAGTGCGCTAAAACAATTCCCTTTGGGAACGACATGGTGCTTATCATTACGCCCACATTTGCATTTACAGGTTTGTTAGGCGGATTTTCGGTAGTGATATAGGCTGTGCTGAAAAAACTAGCCATTGGAAATTTTGCTGCTAACTTATTAATTAAGGCATACACAGCTGGGCTAGCGTTGGTTTTGGTGTTTCCCATTTTAATGCATTTTTCGCAAGTGCATGTCAATTCATTATCGTAGGGCATTACCATAAATTTGTTTGCCGCTGGGTTATCCGATAGCTTTTCGGCAATAGCTACTTCTAAAGCGTTTTGCAATTCGGGGCTAGAGAAGTTCAATTGTTCTTCGTTAGGCACGCCATTAACAATGGCATACATTTTCGGTGTTACTTTAATAAACTTGCCAATGTTGTGTCCCCATAATCCCCAAGTTTCTTCAAGGGTGTTGGTGTTGTTCCACAGTCTAAATTCACTGTCGAAGTTTTGGGTAAAATACGGCTCTTTATAAGTCAATACCGCATCCGATTGGTAAGATAACTCCATTGGCACCACAATGATTTCCTGAAGTAGTTTAGTTTTGTTTTTAGTAAACTCATTTAATGTGGTGTAGTTGCTAAAGAAATACCTTATGGCTTGTTTTAAATCTTTTGCTGAAGATCCAACCACAGAAAGGTAGTTTTCTTTTTGCGTAAGGCTAAAACCGCTTATCTCGGGATTTATTTCGAGCTGAATATAGGTGCTGTTGGTTTTTGGCAATTGTTCGGTAACGGTTAAAGAGATGCCCAACCTGTTAAACAACGCAACCATATCACCAGCTGCTGGTTTTGTATTGTTTTTATAATGCACCAAAGGCTTAACCTCACCTTTTTTATAAAGTACAAAGCCGTTTGAACCAGCACAAGATGTAATGAAAAAATGTGCCAAGATGATTAAAAATGTAGTTCTCTTTTGCATTTTTGCGTGTTAAAACCTTGTTCTCAGAGTTACAAACAAATTATATTGGTTAACGTAAGCCGTTGAACTAACTTTAAAGTTATACCAGTTGCCTTGCATGCCTACCGATGTTCTGGCGTTTAAATAATGGTAATAGCCCGCCCCAACCATAGTGTTTACATAAGAAGTAAATGTATTTACTTGGAAGTCTAGCTTCTGGTCTTCGGGAACTGTACCCATTAAGGCCATTGCGGTAACATAATTTTTCTCGTTCTTCAAGAAAAACCTCGATTGCGCAAAAATACTGTGGTAAAAACTGTCGCCCTCTTGCATGATAAGGCCTTTGGCATTTACCCAAACATTATTAAAGGTTCTTTCTACGCCCAATATACCTGTTAGGAAGCTTCTGCTGTCGTGCATTTTAGTGTAACGAGCACCAACTTCTGCTTGCCATACTTTAGAAAATGGCTGAAAATAAGATAACGAAGCCTTTTGTTTAGGAAAATAGGCATTAGAAATACCCACGCTAGCTGCAAAACTTGCCTTATTATCAAAGCTATGGTACCAATCAACTTCTGCTTGTGCCCCTACACCGGTTTTTCTGCCGGCATAATTACCCCTAATTACGACCTTGCTTTTCTTGTTCAGGTCTCTTAGGTACTCTAAAGTGGCAATTGAGGTATTTAATATGGTAGAATCGGAAGTGGTGTTTAAATAACTTACGTTAACCTGATTTTTAAGCTCTTTGCTTTCTAAATAATCTAGCCTGTCCTTGTGTTCCTGAGGTTTTTCTAAAGGTTTCATAAAACGATAGTGATAATCTCTGGCCGATTTAAAATCTCCCATTTTTTCGAAAACCAAACCTTTTTGGTAAAGTAAATCTGGATAATCTTTGTGATAAACCAAGGTAGAATCTACAATTTGCATAGACCTAACAAGGTCTCCTTCTTCTATTAAAATATTGGTTAGTTTAATAGCTGCAGCGGTGCTTTTCGGGTTAATCACCCTAATTTGATTGTAAATTTCCTTGCTTTTTGCAAAATTACTGCTATCGTCCAATGTTTTGGCATATACCAACATTTCGTCAACGAGTGTGTTTTTTAAGCTGTCGTTAAACGGATATTCTTTATGAAGTTCAAGCAGTAAAGTAGTTGCATTTTCATGTTTTCCGGCCTCTGCATACACTCCGGCAAGTTTCAGTTTTAATTCTTTCGAATCAAGAGACAACAGCGGTCTAGTTTGAATAAATGCAATGGCATCTTCATATTGTTTCATGGCTACCCTTGCGCCAATACCATAATTGTAAGCCTCTAAATGCTGCGGATTGGCTTCTAATAGCTCGTCTGCGATAGCTTTTACCTTTTCAAAATCTTCTTTCTTGTTTAGGTTGCGGATATAGCCTAACGAAGCTGTAGCATACATATGGGCAAACTCTGGTTTGTCTGGGTTTTTTGCCCGATATTCTTTTGCCAAAGTATAAGCGCCACTAAAGTCTTCCATGGCCATTAATAAATCAATTTTATTAAGGATGTACTGGTGATCTAGCGGATAATCGGTAATTAAGCTGTTGATGGTTTGTAGCGCATCTGGATAAGATTTTTGGTTGCTATGGATTGCAAAAATGTACTGCGCTGCGTATTTCTTATATTCTGGTGTTTGCGAAACTTTTAAAAATCCCCATAAAGCTTCTTTATAATTCTGCTCGTTGTAATCTAATTTCGCTTTTTGATAGGCCCAGTTACGATATTTCTCTTTTACATCAGCATCGTTAGGGTAAAGGTTGTTAAGTTTTTCAACGGTGTTGGCTGCTTTTTCCCAATCTTTTTGAGCTTCGAATATGTACAGCTGTTTTGCCAATAGGTCTTTAGAGCTTGGGTTTGCTTTTAATCCCTTGTTAATTAACTCTTCAGCTTGTTTAAAATATCCTCTTGATAATGAGGTTGATAATAGGTAGTCGAATGCTTCTGTGTCTTTCGGGTTTTGATCGTAAATACGAGTGTAAAGCACAAACGGATCTGAGTTTTTGTAGAACCTGGCCGCTTTAGCCACCATATAATTCAATACAGTTTTATAAGATGCGCTTTCGCCTTTTCTCAATCGTTCTTCAATTACCGAAATTGCTTTTTGGTATTCATGGGTTTCATCCAATAGCCCAATTTTCTTGTCTAAAATACCCGAATGTAATGGAATAGCTTGTAAACCCCTATCTGCGATGGATAATGCAGCAGCATAATTACCCATTTTGGTATAAGCATTAATTAAATTGAGGTATCCTTCTGGGTCTGTAGGCGAAATTTCAATAATTTTTTCAAACTGATCTACACTTGAAGGAATATCTTTGTTTTTATTTAACCGAGTTACTTCTTCTTTTAAAATGTTGTTATACAGTGTTTTAATTTCACTGTCTTCAGGGAATATTTGATATAGCCTTTTGGCAGATCTATTGGCTTCTACATAGTTTTGCATTAAACTATATAACTGAACTTTACGTAGCCAAAGCCCTTTGCTGTAAGGTGTAATTTCTAATAGTTCGTTGGCGTAGCAAACGGCACTGTAGTATCTTTTGGTTTGAGTTTCAATGTTAATTAGGTAATGTCTTGCATCAACTCTCCGAGGGCTTTCTTTTAAAACCTCTAATAAGGTAAAACGAGCTTTGTCTAGTTGGCCAAGTTCCATGTAGCATTTGCCCAGATATTCTTTAATATCCATATCTAGTGGCGATTTTTTAAGCGCTCTTTCGCAATAATTGGCTGCTTTTGAGAAGTTGCCTTTTGAGCCCGCTACCCTTGCCATGGTGAAATACTCGTCGGAAGAATCTTGTGCAGATAGGTTGGTGATTAACAATAAACTTAAAATGGATATTGCGAAAAATTTGAATATACGATGTGTGTTCTTGCTCATTAACTTGTCTTTTTAACAGTTCCCGTTAAGCCTTGCCTGGTCATTGTTCCCCATTTCACCTCTCTAGAAGCAAAGTAATTGAAGTATCCTTTTAAAGAAAAGAAAGCCAATAATGGGTGGTAAATGAACGATTCTACAAAAATGAGAATCCATAATTTGAAGGTTTCGTAAAGCGTTTTGTATTGGCGTTGGATAAAATTATCGTATAAGATTACTAACGTTCCGATGGTTATTGCAAAAGAATAAGAATAAAGGAAGATGTAGAGTGCCGCATTCCAGTTTACATCGCCCTTTAATACCAATAAGATAAACCATGCCAGGCCTACTATTTCTATAATTGGCGCCAAAAATTCGTAGAGGAACATAAAGGGAAAAACAACCAAGCCTAAACGCCCGTAACGAGGGTTAAAGAGGATTTTTCTGTGTACCACGAAAATTTGAGCAAGCCCGGTTGCCCATCTAATGCGTTGCCTGGCCAAGATACTTAGGTTGGGCGGCCCTTCGGTCCAACAGCACGAAATCGGAATATAGTCGATATGGTATTTTCGTTTATTGTTGATCATGAAAGCAGCCATTTTGGTGGTTAAGTCCATATCTTCAGCATGAGATTCGCTACTATATCCACCCGAATTAATGGCAATTTCTGTGTTAAATAGCCCTAAGCCTCCCGAAATGTTGGGTACACAGTTTACCAAACCCCAGCCCATTTTACCAAATAAATAAGCCCTTAGGTACTCTAGTTCCTGAAAGCGAGGAATAAGCCCTCTTGGAGGCCTTACCCTGGTAATTGTGCCTTCTTCTACATCGCAACTGTTCGACATTCTTAAAGTTGCACCTACGGCAATGGTATCAACCTTTGAGTTAAGGATAGGTTTAATCATCCTTAACATGGTATTTCTATGTAAAATACAATCTACATCGGTACATAGAAAGTAGGGATATTGCGAAGCATTAATGCCAGCGTTTGAGGCATCGGCCTTTGTGCCGCCATTTACTTTATCTACAATTGTTAAATGGCTATATTTTGGATTTGTAGATTTAAAAATTCTTTTGAAAGGCTTTGTTTTTATCCTTTCTACATAAGCATAAGGCGTTTCTACCAATTCAAATTCTTCTACCAAAAGCTCTAAGGTTTTGTCTTTGCTACCGTCATTAACAATAATTACTTCAAAAAGCGGGTAGTTTAGGGTTAATAACGACTTTACATTAGCAATAATGGTTTTTTCTTCATTATATGCTGGCGCAACAATAGATATTCCTGGGGTGAGAGGAGAGTTAAGTAAAAACTTGTCGTCTAACTTTGAACTATAGGTCTTGTAACGTAATATGTTAATGAAAGAAAATATGCCCAATACCGAATAAAATAGAAAGAGCGAGGAGGCATAAAAAAAGACAAAGTATTCAAATAGCGTAAAAGTAGTATCCATCATTTATATAAGCAGTGGCTAAATTGAAAACCCTAGGTTAGTAGTGTTAAATTGAGGTTCGCTATTTTGGGCGTGCCTGGCGTTTTTTCTTTCAGTCCTTAATCTAGACGGAATTAACGGGTTTTTAATATGTTCTAAAATGAGTTTGTTAAACCCAACTTCAAATAGGTGTAATTTATCTATATGTGTCTGTCCTTCAGTGTTATATTTGTATATAACTTCAGCAATTAGTTTCTTGGTGTCTAGGTTGTTGGCGCCTACATAAATTCCTTTTAAGAAAGCCAACGATTCGCCAGAAGAGATGGCAGACACGGCCTCTATAATTGCATTTTGACAGCTTACGGGTTGGTGGTGATACATCGCTTTGATTTTTTCTTCAATCTCTACAACACGCATCTCGCCTAAGGCAATTATTGCTTCTTTTCTAACTTCGTGGTCAGCGGTGTCTAATAAATTAGTTAGTGCAGGAATGGATATTCTTTGGTTGAAATAAGACACGGCCTTAATGATAAAAATTAGCTGAGAGTTATTTTTAGAGTATTTTATCCATTTACTAAAATTAGGTAAATTGTGTTTATGGTGAGCTTCAAGCTGTTCTAACAAGTTAATTTGATCCCAATAGTTTAAGTTGTTGTCTTGTTGATCAAAAAACTTAAAGGGGTCGTGGTTGCTAATGGCTAGATAAGAGCTTCTAGATTCTTTTCTCAGGAACGAGTTTTTACTGTAGGTATGAGGCAGAATTGATGAATCTGGAACCGTTAGGTCTAAAACCGAAAGCGATTGAAATGTTCTTAGGCGAGTTCTGGTGTTTGAAAAATCAAGCTTTTTGATCAAAAACTCTTCAATTTTAAGACCTGTTATTATACTTCTGTAGTTTTTATTCTCAACTATATCCTTTCCGCTTTTTATAATGTCTTCGAAAGCAGTAATAAGAGGGTCATAGGTTTTGTTGTTTAGCT
This sequence comes from Pedobacter sp. UBA4863, assembly GCF_002399615.1. Lineage (GTDB taxonomy): Bacteria > Bacteroidota > Bacteroidia > Sphingobacteriales > Sphingobacteriaceae > Pedobacter. The sequence continues at coordinate 11,559 of NZ_DHDZ01000057.1, forward strand.
TCCCAATTTCTTCCGTATATTTCGTTAATACATTTTCGCTTATTAGTAATTCGTGCGAAGCCAAATTTTGAAGAATAAATGCTCTTTGTTTAGGGTATAATTGCTCTTCTATACGTTCTTCTTTGTCTTTGTTCCCTCTAATAAGGTAAATAAAAGCAATAAATATAATAGCGATAACACTATTAAACATGATAAAGTACATGGCAACTTGTAAAACAAAGGGATAAGAAGAAATGAGTTCCAGATATTGTTCTATTGCTGTAAAGAATGACATGGGCGTATAAATTTTCTTCGCCTTTGCAGGCTTTGGTTGGTTTTAGTTTTTACAGTTATAGGCAAAGAAAGAGCCAGAAGCAGTAGGTAAGTCAAAATCAATGGTTTTGCTTTAGTTTCGGTTGTTTTTAAGGGTAAAAGCCGCTTTTTTCTTGAAAAAGCAATGTTTTGCCATTTTTATAAAGGGGGGGGTAAATGCCCTAAGTGGGGAAGATATTCCCAGTAGCTTGTGTTCAATGGTGGTCTTCCTGAACCGGTAATGTTGGCGCTAACTTCTCGAAGTTTTTAGACAATATGAAGCTAATCTGGCGGGTGGAAAGAAAAACACTAATCGAAATGGCGGGGTGGTTGCTGTGAGGGGTAAAATAAAACGCCCCCGATTTTGGCCAGGGGCGCTTTTCCCAAAAAATTAACAATTTTTACAAACCTTAAAACTAAGGTTTTGTAATGCTTTTAAAAGATTTAACCTTTATAAGCACAAGGTAGCAATAATTATCGAAATATCAAAAAGCACCTAAAAAAGAGTAATAGACTACTAAAACTGTCGTTAAAATTTACTTTTATTTTTATCGCAAATTAAATATCCTTATTTTTCGGGATGCAATTAAATCAACCCAGCCAACGCGAACATTATTTTAATAACGAGGTCGTTTCTCGTTTCGAATTGTACAACAGTTTATTTCTTACATTACCGTTCTATAAGATTAAAGATACGGGTACGCTTTTGCCTTTGTTTTTTAAGAGTTGTGAAGAAGGCATTAAAAACCACGAAAAACCAAATGAACTGATTGAGAAGTTTTTTGAAAAGTATGTACACGATAAAGATGAGAAGGGTATTGTAGATTTGTTGTTCCGGTTTATTCAATATATCGAACGCCAAGTAGTGCTTTTTGACGCTGTTGAAGACGCTTCTTTTACTAAATTAAACATTAACGATGAACAAAGTTCTTTGAGAGCATTGTTTTTGAAAGCAAATGATGACCTTAGTTTACATGAAAAGATTGACCATTTGATAGAAGACTTTTCGTTGAGGTTGGTACTAACGGCCCATCCTACCCAGTTTTACCCTGGGCCCGTTTTAGGAATTATCAACGATTTAACTGCGGCCATTAAAGTTAACGACTTTACTGCCATTAATCAGTTGCTGCAACAACTAGGTAAAACTCCTTTCTTCAATAAAAAATCGCCAACTCCGGTAGATGAGGCTTTAAGCTTGGCCTGGTATTTAGAAAATGTATTCTATTTTGCTGCGGCAAACATTCAAACTGGATTAAACCAATTATTAAGCGAATATCATATAGATCCTAAAAAAGTAATAGAGTTAGGCTTTTGGCCAGGTGGCGATAGAGATGGTAATCCGAATGTAAAGGCTAAAACTACTTTGGAAGTTTCTAAAATGTTACGACAAATTCTGTTCAGGTGCTATTACCGTGATTTTAGAAACATTAAAAGGCGTATTACTTTTAGAGGAGTAGAAGAAAGCATAAATTTACTTCAAGAAGTATTGTATAAAAACGCTTTTAATAATGCTATTATAGAGGAAGATATATCTTCTTATATAATTGAAAACTTAAATAATATTATCGACACCTTAAATAGGGATCACGGTGGTCTTTTTGTTAATCTCGCAGAAGATCTGTTAAGAAAAGTAGAGCTTTATCGCTGTCATTTTGCCTCTTTAGATATTAGGCAAGATAGCAGGGTATTAAGAAGCGTACATCAATATTGCAGAAGCCAGAAGCCTATTAACGCATTATATAATGAAAATTACGATACTTTGTCTGAAGATGAAAAACTAAAAGCCATTTCGTTTAGAACTGCCAAAATTATCTATACCGATGAGCAAGACAATTTGATTAAAGATACGTTGCAGACTATTGCTGAAGTAAAGGACATTCAACAGAAAAATGGAGAAGAGGCCTGCCATCGTTTTATTATAAGTAACTGCCAACAAGCAAGTGATATTTTGCAGTTAATGGAACTTTTCTTATGGAATGGATGGGAAGCGAAAGATTTGACTATAGATTTCGTGCCATTATTCGAAACCGTTAACGATTTAGCGGGAGCGGGAGAAATTATGGAAAAACTATATACGCATCCTTTCTATAAAAAGCACTTGGCTTTAAGAGGCGGAAAACAACACATTATGCTGGGCTTTTCTGACAGTACGAAAGATGGAGGGTATTTAATGGCTAACTGGTCAATATTTACGGCAAAAGTTGCTTTAACCAAAGTAGCCGAGGAACACAATATCCAACTGGCATTTTTTGACGGAAGGGGTGGCCCTCCGGCTCGTGGCGGTGGTAAAACACACCGTTTCTACGCTTCTATGGGTAAAGAAATAGCTAATAAAAACATTCAATTAACCGTTCAGGGGCAAACAATTAGTTCGCAATATGGTTCGGTTGATAGTGCCGCATTTAATATAGAGCAATTAATTAATGCGGGTATTTCATCGGGAGTGATAGAAAAACATAACATTTTATTAGACAAGGAAAATTTCGATACCCTTAGCCAAATGGCCAGAGACAGTTACAATGCTTATATCGATCTGCGTAACGATCCGTTGTTTTTGACCTACCTAGAGAAGCTTTCACCACTTAGTTTGCTGTCAAAAATTACGATTAGCAGCAGGCCTGTAAAAAGAAACTCGGGAGAAAAATTAAAATTAGACGATTTAAGGGCAATTAGCTTTGTAACGTCGTGGAGCCAGTTGAAGCAAAACGTGCCTGGATATTATGGGGTGGGCACTGCCTTAAAAGTTCAAGAAGATTTGGGCAATTGGACACAGCTACAAAAAACCTATCAACAATCGGGTTATTTTAAAACAATTGTAGATAACTGTATCATGTCTATGAGCAAATCTGATTTTGAAATTACTGCTTATTTGGCTAACGATAAGGAGTTTGGTGCTTTTTGGAAGCAACTGTATAACGAGTTTGAACTTTCTAAGAAAATGTTGTTCAAATTAACAGGACATACTTCGTTGATGGAGAATTATCCAGTAGAAAAGAAATCTATAGCAGTACGTGAGAAAATTATTTTGCCATTGGTGCTAATTCAGCATTTTGCATTAGATAAGTTACAGGGAGATTTAAGCGAAGAAAAACAACAAGCTTATGAAAAATTAGCCATTAGAACGGTTTATGGTATTGTAAACGCCGGTAGAAACTTGGCTTAGAAGTCGGGAAGTTAGCAACTGGCAAGAAAGATAACAACCTATTACATTATTGATATTTTCCGCAGATGTTATTCAACGAAAATCTGCGGAATTTTTTAATCAATTTTATTAATTACACATTCAACATTATGGCAACGCCGATATTAAGCTGGACTTATAAATCATTCGAAGAGCTATCTAAAACAGAACTTTATGCTATTTTAAGACTAAGAAGTGAGGTTTTTGTTGTTGAACAGCATTGCAATTACCAAGATGTTGACGGTAAAGACCTCAAATGCCACCATTTAATGGCTTGGGATGGCGATAACTTAGTAGCCTATACCAGAATAGTACCTCCCCAAGTTTCTTTCGCAGAAGCAAGCATAGGTAGGGTACTAACTAACGCCAAGTACCGAGGCATTGGCGCAGGTATTACTTTAATGGAAAAAAGCATAGAAAAATTACATGAAACCTATGGTACAAGGCCTATAAGAATTGGCGCACAGCTTTACTTAAAGCGCTTTTACGAGGGATTTGGCTTTGTCAAAAGTAGCAATGAGTACCTGGAAGATGAAATTCCGCATATAGAAATGCTACTGACACCTTAATTTCGCTTATTTAGATTAATTCAAAATAATTCTTGCTTGATTGCTGGGGTGTTATTATCTTTGCCGCAATTAAGAATTAGTCTAAATAAAATGAATAAAAGAATTTTACTTGCTATAAGCGTGTTGGTATGCACACTAACGATAACCACCTACGCACAAACAAAAAACTCGTTATGGGGTGTTATAAAAACTAATGATGGCCGCCCGGCCGCTAATATCACTGTTGCTATTAAAGGCACAAGTTTGGTTACCCAAACTGATGACGATGGTAGCTTTTTGTTTAAACATGTTCCTAAAGGGAAATACCAATTAAAAGTTTCGGCGGTAGGTGTAAAATCTCAAGAACTTGCAATTAATGTACAAGAAGATAGCAATAAGCTAATGCCTATTACCATTTCAGAGAGCGCATCGCAATTGGCAGAAGTTAACATTAGCACTTACAGGTCTTCTAACAAAAAATCTTCTATTTTAGGTAAGGTTGCAATTCCCGCAAAAGACTTGCCCCAAGCGGTACAAATTATTACTACCCAAGTAATACAAGACCAACAGGCAGACCGTTTAGGCGATGTAATGAAAAACGTTAACGGTGTTGCGCTGGGTGCCAATAGAGGGGGTGTTGGGGAGAATTTTTATGCCAGAGGTTACAGTTTAGGGAGTAATAATATTTTTAAAAATGGCACCCGTATCTCAATTGGCGGCAGTCCAGAGGCAAGTACCTTAGAGTCTGTAGAGGTGTTAAAAGGTAGCGCCGCCTTATTGTATGGCGGGGTTACGGGTGGTGCCGTAGTAAATATGATTACTAAAAAACCAAAATTTGAACAAGGTGGCGAAGTTTTTTTCCGTACAGGTAGTTACGATCAATATAAAGGCATGGTTGATGTTTATGGCCCTGTTGACGATAAATTTGCTTTCAGAATTATTGGAACTGGCGAAAAAGCAGGAAGTTTTAGAGATCATGTAAATGCCAAGAGGTTTTACATCAATCCTTCTATTTTATACAAAGCCAACGAAAAAACAGCTGTGCTTTTTCAGGCAGATTATTTAAAAAGCGATTATACACCCGATTTTGGCGTGGGCTCTGTAAACAGTCAGATTGTTGATTTTGGGAGAGAGAAGTTCTTGAACACACCTTGGGCATATAATAAAACCAATACTGCTACATTGCAGTTAGATGTAAACCACCAATTTAATAAGCAATGGAAGTTGAATGCTATTGCCTCTTATCAAAACTACGATAGGGACTATTATGGCGCAGAACGTATTCAGGCCAATGCAACAGGCAGCGCAGTTAGAAATCTTAACAGGGCGAAAACAAATGAATATACCTATAATCAGCAGGTAAATTTAGCGGGTCATTTTCAAGTTTTGGGGATTAAAAACACTCTTTTGGTAGGTGTAGATGCAGATCAATCTCGTGTAAGTAGTAATGCTTTTAATTATAGAAACCAAGCAGGCGATTTGGTTGCTACTTTTAACTATGGCACCATGAATGTTTTCGATCCATCTACCTACCTAGGCAATGGTTTTATGCCCGAGGCAATAGCCATTTCTACTACCTTAACCCCCGTTTACAGGTACGGTGCTTTTGTACAGAACTTGTTCGAAATTACAAATAGCTTTAAAGTGTTGGCAGGCATTCGCTATACTGATCAAAAAACCGCAAGTGTTCAAAAAACTGACCTTGCCACCGGAGAGACTACCCCAACGGCAGCTAAGTTTGACGATGCTTTTTCGCCAAAACTGGGTTTAATCTATCAGCCGTTTAAAAATACTTCGGTTTATGTGAGCTATGCAAACAATTTTACCATTAATACAGGTATTGATATCGCAACCGATGGCCCAATGGCTCCTTCAATTATAGATCAGTATGAGGCAGGGCTTAAGAATGATTTCTTTGGCGGAAAGCTTTCGGCAAATCTTACTTACTATGTAATTAACAACTCTAATTTAGCACAAGCAGCATTGTTAGACCCTACCAAGAAAGAATTTTCGGGTGCAACCCGAAGCGATGGCTTAGAGGTTGATCTTAGCGGAACTTTAGCAAAAGGTTTGAATATCATTGCTGGTTATGCTTATAATTTTATGAGATTTACTAAAACTCTACCTACTGGAAATGTAGAAGGCGTACGTGTAGTTGGTAGTACAAAAAATACCGCAAATGCCACCTTGTTTTATACCGTGCAAAACGGAGCGGTAAAAGGCCTAAAACTAGGAGCATCGGCATTTTACACCGGTGATAGAAATGGCGGATGGAATGACACGAAAGGTGCTGCTGCATCAAGAATAATCCCGTTAAAAGGCTTTACCACCTTAGATTTATCGGCAGGCTATTCGTGGCGTAAATTCTCGTTATTAGGTAAGCTATCTAACCTTACTAATGAGTTAAATTATTACGTACACGAGAATTACAGTGTAAATCCAATACCACCACGACAGTTTTTAACCACATTGTCTTATAAGTTTTAATTTTTTGTAAATATGTTGAAGAGCTCCAAGGTAAACTTGGGGCTTTTTCGGTCTTTGGTGCTTTGGTAAACGTCTATTAATAAACAGATAAATAAGCATGAATAAAATTAAATTGATGTTGTTGCTAATGCTTTTAACCACAGCGGCCGCAGCACAAAAAAGTAGAAAAAAATTACCGGTTCATTTCGATGCCGAAAAATGGGTAGAATATGTAGAGGGAGATATGCCCTTAGTAATAAGTGTACCACATGGTGGACGTGTAACGGTAGATAGTTTGCCTATTAGAGATTGCAAAGGCGCTATTACTGGTGTTGATGGCAGAACAATTGAGTTGGCAAGGGATATACAGCACTATTTTAAAAAAACATACAATCTTGTGCCACATATCATCATCAGTCATATTGCTCGCAAACACGTTGATCAAAACAGGGAACTAGACAATAAAGCGACTTGCGGTTACGAGAAAAACGAAAAACCATGGCATACTTTCCATAACTGGGTAGATTCTGCGTTAAATTTAGCAAGCTCAAATGGTAAAAGAGCCATGTATATAGATTTGCATGGACATGGACATAAAAACCAGCGCCTAGAGATTGGTTATAACTTAGGTAAGTCTGAACTAGAGAAAATACTTGACGAAACCTATAAGCACGGATCAAAATACCATTCCATAACCAACTTGTTAAAACAAGAAAGAGGGTTAAATTTAAAAGAAGCTATTTTTGGGGAAAAAGCGTTTGGAACGTTTTTGGTAAATAACGGGGTGCCAGCTACACCGTCTAGCCAAGATTTAGTGCCTACAAAAGAAGAGTTGTTTTTTTCTGGAGGCGATAATACCAGGCGCTTTACCAGCGAAAAATATCCCAATGTTTTTGGCTTGCAGATAGAATGCGATAGCTCGGCTAGGAGCGAAGCAAAACGGAGTAACACCGCAAAAGGGATTGCCGAAGCCATAGTACAATACCTAAATATATATGCAAATACACAAATAGAAGCGGCAAAGAAATAAAAACAAAGGGAAGAATTAATTCTTCCCTTTGTTTTTTACATACTTTTCTAACCACAAATCTATCTCATACAATCGGTGTAAAATAGATTCTTTTGCTCTGTATGTATGTTCTTCATACGGAAACTGTACTAATTTTGAGTAGCCTCCAAGTCCTTGTAATGCGGCAAATAAACGTTCGCTTTGTAAAGGAAAAGTTCCTGAATTATCATCGGCCTGCCCATGCAAAATAAGCAAAGGAGAAGTAATTTGATTTGCATAATTAAAAGCAGACATCTTGTTGTAGGTATCTTTAGCTTTCCAATAATCTCTACGCTCGCCCTGAAAACCAAAAGGGGTTAACGTTCTGTTATAGGCGCCACTACTTGCAATTCCGGCAGCAAACATTTTGGTATGTGCCAGTAAATTTGCCGTCATAAAGGCACCATACGAATGCCCACCAACAGCCACTCGGGTAGAATCTACTACACCCATTTCGCAAACGGTTTTAATAGCTGCTTTGGCATTTGCTGTAATTTGGGGCAAGTAAGTATCGTTAGGTTCGGTTTTACCTAAGCCAACCACAGGCATATCTGCCTTGTCTAATACGGCGTAGCCTCTTGTTACCCAATATATAGGAGATAAGGGACTTATCCGTGTATAAAGATGTGGCGAAGTGGTTAATTTAGATGCAGCACCTGCGGTTTTAAACTCTCGTGGGTAAGCCCACATTAGCATAGGCAACAAGCCGCTTTCTTTTTTATAATCTTTAGGTAAATATAAGGTTGCTGTAAGCTTAATGCCATCGTTACGTTGGTAATGTAACAGCTGTTTTTTTACCCCCTTTAACGAAGGGTAAGGGTCATGAAAATCAGTAATTTTTGATCGTCGTTTGTTGGTTAAGTTTAATGAAAAGTAATTTGGAACTTCCTCTACCGACTCTCTGCTAAATATTAGGGTGTTGCTTGTGGAGAAGTAGTTGGTAGGTAATTCATAACGAGGTGATTGAGATTTGAAAACAGTGTCTTTTTTCTTAGCGGTGATATTCCATTTCAACAAATAAGGAGTAATATCTTCGCTGGTATATTTTTTTCCAATGACATATAAGAAATAATTGCTTTTAGCACTATCTATTAACAATATTTTTCTACCAAATTTATTATTTGTGAGCACATAATTGCCATTGGTAGCATTAATTTCCTCGTCAGTATCGTCTTTTTCTACATCTTCTGTAATAGCAATTTTCTTATCAGGATTAATGATTACCCTGTTGGTATTTGTACCCCAACGCTGAGATAGAATTGCCAAATCTGCCTTTCCCCAAATTATCTTGGTAAATCTATATTTACATTCGTAGAATTGAGTTGCATTGCCACTAAAAGGTGCCGATAAGGTGTAAAGAATATCCCTTATTTCGGCAGACTTCGTAGGGTCGCCCTCATCGTTGGCTGTTGCCCAAAATAAGGTAGCGGGTTGGTCTGTTCGCCAAGCATAGTCTCGGGGGCCGTTTACCGTGGCATCTCTACCTGTAGGCTTATTTTTACCAAATCTTCCGTTGATAAGCTTTTTTACCAATTGGCCCTGCTTGGTAATAATTTCGGTATTTGAGCTAAATGAGCTTGCTGGAGAGGTGTAAGAATAAGGTTTAATTAGCTTTCTTATCAGGATGTAATTCCCATCAGGAGAGAAATCAAACATTCTATAAATGGCAGGCTCGCCAATGTTTGTTTCTTTACCGTTTAAATCAACTATTTTTAATTGTGCTTTAACATAGTAGTCAAATAAATCTTCATCATATTTATTCGAAAGCAAATTTTGATACGTTCTAGCAGGTGCTTTTCTGCCTAAGCTTTGTTGGGTGATTGGACCATTTGGTACTGTTAATGCAACTGGAAATTTTCTGTTGGAAGGTACAAATTGCCCTAAAATACTTTTACTGTCAGTGCTCCATTGGTACGATTTACCCGAGATGTCACTGAGTGCCGAGTTACTTATTTTTTTGCAATTACCGTCTTTAAGATCAATTACCCAAAGCTCCACAGCATTTTTATTGAGCTGTTGAAAGGCAATATACTGTTCGTCTGGGCTCCACGTTATATCTGATATTTGAAGATTTTTAGGGAGGTTTTGTAAAGCTATTTCTTTGCTTGTTTTTAAGTTTTTAGCAATAATTCCAGTGTAGGTTTCTTTATTAAAAATCGAATTATTTTCTGGGGTGATACGGTAACCAGCCAAACCAATTCTCGGTTCAGCTAATTGAGCTATACTCATCATGTCAGGCTTGTCAAGCGTAATCATGAAATCGCCAGAAGAACTAAACATAACTTTTGATTCGTTAGGTGCCAAAGCTAAATCTTGTATGCTTTTTGGAGGAAGCTTGTAACCACTTTGTGCAAATAAAGCATTGGATAAGACGAAGATGGAAAATGCAGCAAAGATGAATTTACTTTTCATGGTTAATAATTGATTAGATGTGGTTAAAAACTTCAGTTAAAACAAGTTTAACTATCAGTATCACTAGATAAGACTTACACCCGCCAAAAAAGGACCACCATAAACAAAAAGGCTTCTAAATTTAGAAGCCTTTTTTAATGATTATACTGTAGTTTTAATCTTCAATTCGTTTAACTGCTTATCGTCAATAGTACTTGGGCTATCAATCATTACATCTCGGCCCGAGTTGTTTTTAGGGAAAGCAATCACATCGCGAATGCTATCCAAGCCAGCAAAAAGCGAAACCAAACGATCGAAACCGAAGGCCAAACCACCATGCGGAGGAGCGCCATATTCAAAAGCATCTAACAAGAAACCAAATTGTTTTTTAGCTTCTTCATCGCTAAAGCCTAAATGTTTAAACATTAGCGCTTGCGTTTCTTTATCGTGAATACGGATAGAGCCGCCGCCAATTTCGGTACCGTTTAATACCATATCATAGGCATTTGCTCTTACTTCGCCTGGTTTGGTATCTAATAAGGCAATGTCTTCTGGTTTTGGCGAGGTAAACGGATGGTGCATGGCGTGGTAACGTTCTGTTTCTTCATCCCACTCTAACAGTGGGAAATCCAATACCCATAATGCCGAGAATTTGTTTTTGTCGCGTAAGCCCAAACGAGAACCCATTTCTAAGCGTAGCTCGTTCATTTGCTTTTGTACTTTCTCTTTAACGGCACCAGCTAATACCAAAACTAGATCGCCTGGCTGGGTTTGTAATGCAACCGACCATTTTTTCAGTTCGTCTTCGTTGTAAAACTTATCTACCGACGATTTTAACGAACCATCTTCGTTATGGCGTAGGTAAATTAACCCAGTAGCACCAATTTGCGGGCGTTTTACGAAATCCGTTAGTTCATCTAATTGTTTGCGGGTGTAATGTGCACAGCCTTTAGCGTTAATGCCCACTACCAATTCTGCATTGTCAAAAACGGCAAAATCTTTCCCTTTTACCACATCGTTTAGCTCTACAAAAAGCATTTCGAAACGGGTATCTGGCTTGTCAGAACCGTATAGGCGCATGGCATCGGTGTATTGCATACGCGGTACCTCTGGTAAATCTATGCCTTTAATTTCTTTAAATAAAGTTCTAATCAATCCCTCAAAAGTGTTTAAAATATCCTCTTGCTCTACAAACGACATTTCGCAGTCTATTTGTGTAAACTCTGGTTGTCTGTCGGCACGTAAATCTTCATCTCTAAAGCATTTCACAATCTGGAAATACCTATCGAAGCCAGAGACCATGAGCAATTGCTTAAAGGTTTGTGGCGATTGTGGCAAGGCATAAAATTCGCCTGCATTCATGCGGCTTGGTACCACAAAATCTCTTGCTCCCTCTGGTGTAGATTTTATTAGAACAGGGGTTTCTACCTCAATAAAATCCAATCCATCTAAATACCTACGTACCGATTGTGCCATTTTATGACGCAATACCATGTTATTGCGCACGGGATTACGGCGCAAATCTAAGTAACGGTACTTCATACGTAAATCGTCACCGCCATCGGTTTCATCGGCAATTAAAAATGGCGGTAATTTGGCCGAGTTTAAAATCTCTAAGGCTGTAACCTTAATTTCAATTTCTCCCGTAGGAATATCTTTATTTTTGTTTGTACGCTCAATTACCACACCGTCCACTTTAATCACGTATTCGCGACCTAAACTACGAGCTTGCTCACATAAACCAACATTATCGTTCATGTTAAATACCAATTGGGTAATGCCATAACGATCCCGAATGTCGATAAAAGTCATTCCGCCTAAATCTCTAGAGTTCTGCATCCAGCCGCACAAGGTTACGTTTTCGCCTAAATTTTCGAGGGTCAACGCACCGCAAGTAGTTGTTCTTAACATGTTTATTCCATCTTATTGAGCCGCAAAAATACAAATTGATTTAGGATTTACGATTTACGATTTTAGATTTACCCCACAAAGGGATTAAATTATTCTTTTTAGAAGAGCAATACCCGTTTTTCAATCAACGTTAATGTGGCTGTACATTGCAACTCCTCTTCCGATGAAAAATCGGGATGCGGGGTTTTCATTGCCATCTGGTCTAAGCACATACCATTGTCCCGAAGAAGAGTTATGTGCTTGCGCCAGAATGGGAAACACAGCGGGTTCTTTAGGTGTTCCGTAGCAACTTGATGTTCCATTTTGGAATGTCAAGCTATTGAACTCCTGATTCGATAGTTTAGCGGTAATGCACCAGTCTGGCTTTGGCTCGGTTCTTTGGCAATAAAACTTGCAAAAGGACGTGTTTGTCGGGTTTTGGCGTGTTTGTCGTTTTAGGTATGCTGGTTCACCGTCGGTCTACCGTCGGTCCTCCGTTGTTGCTACGTCGCTGGCTAAGGGTGTTGGTGTTGCCTTTTATAATTGAACATAAAAATGACACTTTTGGCAATATTCGGATAAAACAAAGATTAACGTTATCTGATACGTGGTTGATTTCTAAGGGTTTTAAGACTGATCATTTAGCTTTAGAGAATTTAAGAATTAGATAAATTCAGTATATTGCCAAAAATTATTTTTTTTAAACCCTGGAGATCGGTATCTCAATTTCGCTTTTAGTAATAAATGGCTATTAAACCACATATTAACGAACAATCGCTTCTTAATTTGATTGCCAAAGGAGATGAACGTGCCTTTAAAGATATCTTTTATCACTACGTTTCTCCACTTTCAAATTTCGTTCAAAAAGTAACCAACGATGTTGCAATTACGGAAGAGGTAGTTCAGGATACTTTTATCACTATTTGGCTAAAGAAAGAGACTATTAGTGAAATAGAGAATTTTGGCGGCTATTTATATACGGTTTGTAGAAATAATGCATTGCATGCACTTAAAAAAATAGCCAAAACTACATTGGTTACGGAGTTGTTAACTGATGATTACAACGATTGCATAGCTGAAGAGATTGATTACATTGAAGAGTTTAGAAAACTAGTTGATTTATCAATCCAAAAACTACCAGCTCAGCAAAAAAAAGTTTATACTTTGAGCAGATACGATAAACTTAAGCATCAAGAAATTGCTAAGCAGCTAGGCATATCTATTGAAACCGTAAAAAAGCATATTCAGTTGGCAACTAGTTTTTTAGAAGCAGATTTAAAGAGCCAAATCACACCATCAATTATATTTATCCTTACCACACCAATAATTTTTTAAAAAAAATACATCTTCCATTACCCCTTTTTTATTCTTTTTAACTCTCTATAAATAGATGCAAGTAAAACTTGCCAATATGGAAGAAAACAGATTTAATTATTTATTTGAAAAATATCTGCAACACCATTTAGAAAAATTGGAGTTGATAGAGTTTTATACATTGCTTTTGAAGGAAAAGGATGATGATGCTTCGAAACAATTAATGGACAACTGGTATTACGTTCAAAATGATTTGGCTAAACCTACTATCGATAGTGAAAAAAACTTTTTAAAAATACTACAAGTAATACAGCACAAAAAGGCTACGCAATTTATGGGGCAATATAGGTGGCTTAAAATAGCATCGGCAGCTTGTATATTTATGGTGTTAATATGGGCAAATAATCGTTATAAAACAGCAAGGGATGCTAAAGCATCATTTATTGCTGCACAGAAAATATTACCCGCTAGAGACCAGGCTAGTTTGAGATTAAGCAATGGAGAACTTGTATTATTAGATACGTTTAAAATTGGCACAAGCAAGATAATTGATGATGTTAAGATAGTTAAAACATCCACAGGAGAAATTATTTACGAAGCGCTAGTTAACGACGATAGCCATGGAACGAACGAACTAGTTACACCAAAAGGGGGTAAATATACCTTAATACTACCAGACAGAACTAAGGTTTGGTTAAATGCAGCAACAACCTTGAAATACCCTAAGCAATTTTCTGGTGATAAACGTATTGTTGAATTGTCGGGTGAAGCATATTTTGAAGTGGCAAAAATTAAAGACAAAGCGTTTGTTGTTAAATCACGTGCTCAGTTTGTAGAAGTACTGGGCACACACTTCAATTTTAATGCCTATATAGATAATGAATTTACTACAACAACTCTTCTAGAAGGGTCGGTTAAAACGGGTAATCAATCTTATTCTACCATTATTAAACCTGGAGAGAAAGCGGAGTACACCAACAACAGTAGAGTACAAGTTAGCATGGCTGATGTAGAAACCATTATGGCTTGGAAGAATGGGGATTTTGTATTTAAAGAGAAGACATTGGATTTAGTAATGAAAGAGGTAGCCAGATGGTATGATGTAGAGGTTAATTTCGATGAAAATGTAAGGCCTCAAGAAGTAAAATTAATGGGCTGGGTTTCTCGTAATAAGGATCTTAGTGCAATTATAAAAAACTTAGAAGCTGCCACAGGATTAACTTTCAAAGTAAAAGAGAGGAGGATTGAGGTAGCTAAATAAATTAACACTCTTTTTTACACACAATCAATAACCAAGCGTGCTGCAAACACGCTTGGTTTGAAATGATTACATAATTATCAGCTAGTAAACCAACAAATTTTATAACCTTATCGAAACAAATTTATGAAATTTTATTACAATTTCGGAATCGACCTTAGGGTACATGTCCAGAAATTTAGCACCAAACTTTGTTCGGGTTTCTTTACCTTAAATCCTGAACTAAAAAGACGAATTATCATGAGGATTAACCTAGTCTTTACGATTTCGTTATTTACGATCTTGCAAGTGAGTGCCAATACCTTTGGTCAGCGGATCAATATTAACGAGAAAAATGTCAGTTTATCAACCGTACTTAAAACGATAAGAAACCAAAGCGGTTACGATGTGTTATTTGATGCTAAGCTTATCCAAAAAGCACCCAGCATAAGCATTTATGTCAAGGATGCGACCGTAGAAGAGGCGCTTGAAAAATGTTTAGAAGGACTAAGCTTAACTTATAAGTTAGAAGAACACACGGTCATCATCAAAGAAAAATCTTTGGTCGAAAAAATTACAGATCACCTCTCTTATAAAATGTCTGTGAACGAGATTACTGGCACAGTAAGGGCTACAAATGGAGAAATTTTAGCAGGCGCTAGTGTAACCGTAAAAAGGACAAAAAAAACTACATTAACCGATAATAAAGGTGATTTTTTCATAAAAGAAGTGCTTTCCTCAGACAGCTTGGAAGTGAGTTTTATTGGTTATAAATCTAGAACACTTGCTGTTGGTAGTCGTAATAACATTTATATCCTATTAGAAGAGGCAATTAATCCATTAGATATTTTAGTCGTTCAAGGATATGGTAAAACCAGTAGGCGTTTAGCAACTGGTAATATTACACGAATTGGAGCAGACGAACTTGGAAACCAAATAGTAGATAATCCAATTCTTGCCTTAAAGGGAAAAGTAGCTGGCTTAGATATTACCCAAGCCGATGGAATGGCTTTCTCCAACCAAAAAATTGAAATTAGAGGAAGAAAATCTATTAACAGTAATTTCGGTTCTGATCCATTAGTGATCATTGACGGTATTCCACAAACAGTATCTAAACAGGTTCCCAATAATGCGGGCACCATGTATCAAACACCTATTTCGTCGGGTATGCTAGCAGGCTCAGGAACATCTAATTTAGAGAGTTTTAGTCCGCTATACGGAATTAATGCTAATGATATTGAATCAATTGAGGTGCTCAAGGATGCTGATGCAACGGCAATATATGGTAGTAGAGGAGGAAATGGCGTAATATTAATTACTACCAAAGGAGGAAGAATTGGTAAAACGGAGCTAAATGCCAAAGCTGGTCATGGTATTAATTATGTAATTAATGAATGGGATTTGTTAAATACTGATGAATACCTAGCCATGCGTAGAGAAATTTTTAGAAATGATGGTTTAATACCAAATTCGGTAAGTGCACCTGAGTTATTCAGGTACGATCAAAATAGATATACAAATTGGCAGGATTTCGCTTATGGCGGAACTGGGCGCTGGTCTGATTTTAATATGGACTTAAATGGAGGAGATGCTAGAACGACCTTTAGGGTTGGCGCAGGCCTAAATACAAAGTCTGAAATCATACAAAGGGGAGGTATGAATAGCCGTTTTTCAACTAATTTTTCATTAAGACATAAAGCTTTAAACAATAAATTATTGTTCGATCTCAGGTCTGGTTTTGGTAAGACAAAAAATACGGCACGCAAGTTTGGCGGAAATGTACATCTTACTCCTCCTAATGCCCCAGCCATATTTAATGAGGCAGGAGCTTTAAATTTTGCTGAATGGCAAACGCACATGACTCCTTTTGCGTCTTTATTAACTGAGAACCAAATGGAGGGACAGTCAATTAATTTAAGCGGATCATTAAGCTATTCACTGCTTAAAAATTTGAACATATTAATTAATGGCGGTTATTCGAGTAATAGTGCTGATCACAGATTTCTAAATCCACTTGCTGCTCAAAATACTGCATTGTCAGCAAATTCGACAAATAGGTTATACCATAGCGCAATGAGCGTAAACAATGCTCTAATTGAGCCTCAGCTTACCTATGCAAATGGGAGGTTGTCTGCCATTGTGGGGGGCTCTTACCAGAACAATAGCAACTTAAGAAACTGGGTGAGAGGTGAAAAATTTGCGTCAGACGAACAGATGAACAGTGTGAACAATGCTGCTCTATTTGCTGCTGGTGAGGGTAAAACGTTGTATAAATACGCTGGGGTTTTCGCTAGGTTAACTTATAATTTGTACGATAAGTACGTAGTTAACCTAAATGCACGTAGAGACGGTAGCAGTAGGTTTGGTAAAGATTATCGGTTTGGCAACTTTGGCTCTGTTGGGGCAACATGGATTTTATCGAAAGAAAACTTTGTTCGTTCAATATTGCCAAAAACCATGAGTACGGTTAAATTGAGAGGAAGTTATGGTGTTACAGGTTCTGATGGTATAGGCGATTATAAGTTTTTGCAACAATGGGGAAGCAGCTCGAGTGGAGGTGCATTTAGAAATTATGATGGTATAACAGCTTTGTATCCTCAGTTATTGAATAACTCTGAGTTTCGTTGGCAGAGAAATGTGAAATCTGAAATTGGATTAAATCTAGGTTTCTTTGAAGATAACCTAACCTTAGATTTAAGCTATTACTCAGATTTTACTAATAATCAGCTGTTAAGTTTTCCTACACCAATGTATTCTGGATTTTCATCATTGATACTTAATTCGCCTGCCGAAGTAAGTAACAAAGGTTATGAGCTATCCTTAGGGATATCCATAATCAATTCGAAAAAATTTAGTTGGAGTGCCAATTTTAACCTTTCTAGAAATACCAATACATTGGTAGATTATCCTGATTTTGAGAGTTCACCTTACTACAGTACCTATAAAATTGGTCAATCATTAGGTACTCAATACGTATTTGAATACCTTGGAGTTGATCCGCAAACGGGGAACTATACTTTTAAAGATGGCAACGGTGACGGTATCATTACTCATGTGTATAATGCACCTGCTGGTATAAATGGCGATGATCGTATCGCAATGATTAATACTAACCCTAACCTTATAGGAGGAATGTTCCATTCTTTTAAGTATAAAGGCTTGTATGTACAAGCAGCTTTTAACTTTAAAACAGGTAAAGCAATGTCATTTATGAATGCAACCGGGAATAATAATATAGCTCGTTATACCTACCAGAACACATGGCATAAACCGGGCGATAATGCCAAATACGCTAAGCTATCTACACAGCCTGACAACCGTGCAGCTACGTCAACCGTTGCTTATGCCGATATCGATTTTATAAGGTTAACCAACATTACATTGGGTTATCAAGTGACATCGGAAATAGTGAAATCTTTAGGTATCTCTAGATTAGCATTTAATCTAAGTGCGCAGAATATTTTTGTACTTACAAAGTTCCCAGGTCTAGATCCTGAATTAACAACAGAACAAAGTTTCCCACAACAGCGAGTTGTTACCATGGGATTGAATTGTACATTTTGATCGAATTAAATCATGAAAAAAATAATTTTAAATACAATTGGCTTATTATTGCTAATAATGGGCGTGTTTTCATCCTGTAAAAAGTTGGTAGATATACCTGACCCCATTGATACACTCACTGATGAAAAGGTTTTCAAAACCGATCCTCAAGCTGACCAAAGTATAGCTGCTTTATACCTTAGCATGATGTCGACTTCAGATTTCTCTTTTAGCTTTGGTTATGCAACCCTACACGGTGGTTTAGCTGCCGATGAGTTAACAGTACTTGATCCGATAATTAATTTTGAGTATTACCAAGTGTATAAAAATGATATTCAACCAGAGAATGGAAAATCATTTGCCGAACTATGGACGAGTGCTTATAAAACAATTTACATTGCTAATGCAATATTAGATGGGGAAGCAGCATCTGTTTCATCGCAATTAACAGCTAAGAAAAGAGAAGAGTTAAAAGCGCATGCTAAATTTATAAGGGCATTTTGTTTATTTTACTTAACTGGGTTTTATGAAAAAATTCCATTAACCAAAAGTTCTAAATACAATCAACTAATTAGCTTATCTAAATCTAGTCAAGAGGAGGTTTACCAAAGTATCTCTGTTGATCTAGAAGAAGCAATCCAGCACTATCGTGCGGCAAATTTAATCACTTCTGCAAGTAAAGGAAGTTCTTTTGCAGCAGAAGCCTTATTGGCAAGAGTATATCTTTACCAAAAGAATTGGGATAAGGCAAAGTTACACGCGACTAACGTTATCAATAGTGGCCATTATATTTTGGATATTAATTTACGCAACACCTTTACTAAAAATAGCACCGAAGGTATCTTTAATTTAAAGAAAGATCCAACCAGTCTCATCGATAAATTTACTGACACCCACTTCCTCTCACCTTTAATTCCTTTTTATGCAGCATTTGGTGATGATCCAATGATATGGGATATGTTTTTAACGCCAGATATGTACGATGACGCATTTATGGGATTTTTTGGAACTGCCCCTCAGATAGAAGTTTCACAAAGTTTGGGTGGTGCTTTCGAAAGTAACGATAAAAGAGGTAAAGTTTGGTTAAATTATAATCCAACACCAACCTATGCGCCTTACACTGGTCGAAAGGTCTATTTTTCTGATAAATATCCCGCTGCTAATGTATCTCCCGATACGTATAATGTTATGCGCCTAGCTGAAATGTATTTAATTAGGGCAGAAGCTAATGCTCATCTTGATCTAGTTGATTTAGCAAAGGCAGATCTGCAAGTGGTACGTAACAGAGCGGGTTTAACCAATGCCATCAGTTTAGCTGATAAAAATGCAGCACTTGAGGCAGTGGCTAATGAAAGAAGGTTTGAACTATTTGCAGAGTGGGGCCATCGTTTATTTGATTTGAAACGTACAGGCAAAGCGCTGGGGGTGTTAAGTCAAAATCCAGATAAAGTTGGGATAAACGCCAAAAGAATCAAATTTCCAATACCATCCACAGAGGTTGCAAGAAACCCAAGGCTTGGTGGAGACTAATTAGCATACTACGTAGTACACACAACTTTTTTTTAAGCACAACAGCTAGCTGTTGCGC
The DNA here is from genome assembly GCF_002399615.1 of Pedobacter sp. UBA4863. Classification (GTDB taxonomy): domain Bacteria; phylum Bacteroidota; class Bacteroidia; order Sphingobacteriales; family Sphingobacteriaceae; genus Pedobacter. The sequence goes on from NZ_DHDZ01000057.1 coordinate 31,056, forward strand.
TACTTAAACTATACAATGAAACCTTTATTTAAAACAAAGGGCTGGATGGCTATTGCCCTTTCGACTTGCAGTTTTTGTGAGCTCCTGCCAAGTAGATGATAAGGTTCTAGATACCAAAATATTAAATTTTAAAATCACAAAACTTAACTAAACGCACAAAAAAAAATGAAATTGAAATCGAAAGTGCTCATGCTGGGCATGGCAATTGCTGGGCTAATACATGCTAACAGCAGTTTTGGACAGGTTAAAGCGGACACGGTAAAGAAAGATACCGTTAAGACCGTAAAACCTAAAAAAGATCCATTAAAAAAAATTAAACCCTATCATGAAGTTGTAAATAAGAATTACAAGTCTCAAACGGGTATGTTTAGTGTTCATCGTTATCGCGACACAACTTATTTCGAATTAAGCAATACTATTATTAACAGAGATATATTAATTGTAAATCGCTTAGCGTCTATCTCATCTAATTCTTCTAATGTTTTTCCCGGCGAGTTATTAGATGAGCAAATGATTCGATTTGAATTAGGAAGAGATTCTACGATAAAAATTAGGTTGATTGAACTCGAAATGATGGCTAATCCTAATAGTAATTTGGCACGTGCAGTTAAAGACGCAAACATTGGGACAATAATAGCGTCGTTTCCTATAAAAGCATATAGTAAAGATTCAACATCTTACGTGCTAGATTTTACTAAGTATTTAACAGAACCCGGTTTATTTCATAGTATAGAGGGACCTTTAAACAATTTCGTTAGCCCAGTTTTAAAAGATGTAGAAATAGTAATGTTACGTCCGTTTGCAGAGAATGTCGAATTTACTCTACGAAAGAACATGACTAGAAAAAAACCAACTAGCGTAACCAATCAAGCCACTATAGAAACTTACACATCTATGTTGTTGTTGCCAAAGGTACCAATGCGTAGAAGACTAATTGATGACAGGATTGGTTACTTCCCTAAAACATATCAATACTTTGACGATAAACAACAGAGCTACAGGCCTATTGGGTTTGCGAGTAGGTGGCGCTTAGAACCTAAAGAAATTGATATGGAGAAGTGGAAAAGAGGAGAGTTAGTAGAACCTAAAAAACAAATTGTAATTTATATAGATCCAAATACGCCTAAGCAATGGGTTCCTTATTTAATTAAGGGAATTGATGACTGGCAAAAAGCCTTCGAACATGCCGGTTTTAAAAATGCAATAATAGGCAAGGAATGGCCTGTTAATGACCCTAATATGCATATAGGCGACGCTAGATATTCGATGATACATTATTTTCCTTCGAGAACACCAAATGCTAGAGGGCCGCACGTAGCCGATCCTCGTAGTGGTGAGGTAATAAACACCAGAATAGAATGGTATCATAATGTGATGGATATCTTGGATCGTTGGTTTAAAATACAAACTGCAGCAGTTAATCCTAGTGCACGTAAACCAAAGTTAGACGATAAAACTATGGGTGAACTTATTAGAACGGTGTCTAGTCATGAAGTAGGCCATACGCTTGGATTAACGCATAATTTCGGAGCAAGTAGTTTTACGCCAGTAGAAAAACTAAGAGATGCCAAGTATTTAAAAGAAAATGGTCATACAGTAAGTATTATGGATTATGCTCGTTTTAATTACGTTGCGCAACCTGAGGACAAAATCCCAATGGAGGATTTATTTCCAAAAATAGGTGCATACGATAAATGGGCGATAAAATGGGGTTATGGCTATGTAGGAGGTAAGGACGAATTTGAAGAGGATAAAATCCATAGAAAGCTTGTTAGCAAAAAATTAGAAACAAACCCAAATGTTGTTTATTTAGATGGAGAACGTTTATTTGGAGACGCAAGAGCACAAACTGAGGATTTAGGTGACGATGCAATTGTAGCCAGCAATTACGGCATTAAAAATCTAAAAGTAGTAATGGCTAATTTGGTAAAATGGTTTGCTGAAGATGGACAAGATTTTTCAAAAATAGCTAAATATCACGAAGAAATCATGCAGCAATTTATAAGATATATGGGGCATGTTTCTTACAATCACATTGGCTTTACAAGAGATCCGAAAGTGGGAGGAAATAGTGGTACTGTTTATAAGCCAATTTCACGCGAACGTCATATCGCTGTTGTGAAATTTTTTGATGAGCAAATTTTTACAACACCAAAATGGCTAGTTAATACCGAGGTTGAAAATTTAATAAAAGATGCGGTTTATGACTCTAGAGCTAATCCTTCACACTTGGATGCCATTGCTAAGTTTCAGCATATGTCATTAACAACGCTTATTAGAAGTATTCATTTACATCGAATTTTAGGTAATGGTTTGAGATTCAATACTTATACGCTTGAGGACCATATGCAGTTGATGCACGAAATTATTTGGAGAGAATTAAAGCAGCCTACGATTGAACTTGACAGATATAGAAGAGGGCTTCAAAGAATTTATGTAGATACTTATGCAGATATCATAAAAATGGTTGACATCAATTATTTATCTACATCTACAGATGTTCAGCTTCTAGTGAAATTAGACATGAAGGCTTTAAAGCAGGAAGTAGAGAATGCGATTGACAAGGCTGATGGGATAAATAAAGAACATCTTAAAGATATTGTATTACGTATTGATAGAGCATTTGACCCTAAAAAGTAAATTTAATAGTTAATAGTTAGTTCCGCAGCCTCCTTCTGGTAAAGTTGGGGGCTGCTTTTTTAAGTTTAATTTGATGAAGAAAATCATATTTTTAGCCTTTGTATTATCATCTTTAGCTGTAGCAAAGGCACAAATTGTTGTAAAAGGTCAGGTGCGGAACAGCACGTATAAACCTATTGCTGGCGCTAGTGTTAAATTAGCCACAGATACGGTTGGTAGTGTTACGGATAGCTTAGGAAATTTCGTTTTCAGTACTTTAAAAACAGGTGACGTGACGGTAGTAGCATCCTTGTTGGGCTATAAAACAGATAGCGTTGTGGTTAAATTAATAGCAAAAACTGTTTATAGTTTAATTATTCTTAAAGATGTAAATCAACAACTTAATACGGTACAGATCCAAACTAGAAAAGCTTTCAACCCACCCAACCAAGAACTTAGCCACGGAATGATAACTACTGCCATAGCACCTGGTGCGGCGGCCGATGTTACTGCTGCGATGCAAGTATTTCCTGGGGCAGCACCAATTGCCAATGAAACAGGTTTTTTCGTACGTGGGGGGCACGCAAATGAGACACTAATTGTCTTCGACGGGATGGTGGTGAAGAACGCATTTGGTAGCAAACTGCCTGATTTAGCTAACAGAAGTAGGTTTTCCGCATTTTTATTCGATAAAACGAACTTTACAACTAGTGGATACAGCGCTATGTATGGTCAAGCACTTTCCTCGGTTTTAACTATGGATACGAGAGATCTCCCTCCAGCCAGTTCTACTGAATTTGCAATCATTAATTTAGGATTGGGTGTTGCTAGAACAGAGCGATTTAAAAATAGCTCACTTACTATTGGAGCAAATTATTATAATTTCTCTCCATATCATCAATTAGTCAAGCAAAACACGCTTTGGAAAGATGACCCAAAACAATACCAAACCAGTTTAAACTATAAGCACAAACTCAAAAAAGGCACGTTTAAAGCCTTTGTCGATTATAGTGATACTGAGTTGTCATTTGATATCATTAATCCCAACACTTCTACTTCCGATTTACTTAAAAACCGAAATAAAAACCTTTATATCAATACCAACTATCAGGGTCAATTGAGCCACTACTGGAAAATATACTTCGGTACAGCTTATAACAAAACTACAGAGCAAGGTGATTTTGGCAACAGCCCATATTTTCAAAACGACGATCTTTTGCAGCAAAAGTTAATGTTTACCGCAAGTATTTTAGGAGCCATCCCTTTGCGTATGGGAGCCGAATACTTTTACAATGAACGTAAGGAGGGAATCAATAACAAAGAAAGGGGCTATACCGATTTGTTGAGCGCTGCATTTACAGAGCTTGATGCTAATTTGTTGCCACAGTTGAGTCTAAATTTAGGTTTTCGCACCGAATATAGCCGCTATATGGACAAAGTGAATGCTTCGCCTCGGATAGCCGCAATTTACAACCCTACAAAAGATCATAAGTTTACAGCTAGCTACGGGCAGTATTTACAAAAACCGGATGATAGTTTTTTAGCTGTTAGCAATCAACTAAATTTTGAGAAAAACATACAATATGCTATAGATTATGAATTTCCATTGAAGCGAAGATTGGTGAAATTGGCTGCGTATCACAAAAAATATAGCGATTTAACCAAAATTACAACGCCGTTCTTTTCTGGATTTCAAGCTTACGGACCACCTTTAGATATTCAAAGCGTAAAGGCTACGGGAAGCGGATTTGCGAACGGATTTGAACTATTTTTTAAGGATAAAGAAAGTGTCCGTTACGCAGAATATTTCGTTTCTTATTCTTGGGTAAACACCAAGCGTAACTTTATAGACTACGCCATGTTTGCTACACCAACATTTGCACCAAAACATACGCTTAATGCAAATTTTCAAAAATTCTCTAACAAACTTACTTGGATATTTGCAGTTAACTACGCTTATAACCACGGTAGAACTTATTTCAATCCCAACAATGCTGCGCTAATGGGCGATAAGGTTAAGGATTTCCATAACTTGAGCGCTTCAATTTCGCATATTCCTCGTTGGGGTAAAACTTGGTCATCAATTAGTTTGAATGTAAACAATATACTGGGTTTCAAGCAAGTTTACGGGTATCGATATGCTTTTAGCGGAGTTCAACGAATACCTGTCTTGCCTACGGCAAAAAGGAGTGTTTTGTTAAGTCTTTTGGTAAACCTCGATGGGCAAGATTATAATAGATAACATAACAAAGGCGGCATTTTTGGCAGCCTTTGTTGCTATCCGTTATTCCGTAAAAATAGAATAATTAAACTGACATAATGGAATTGTAGAGGGTATTACTAGCCAACTAATTATCATATCGGCTTACCAGCTAATTAAAAATTTACTATTTTGCACCATGCAGTTTAAAGATATTATTGGGCAGGAAACCATAAAGCAGCATCTGGTACAAACCGTGGCCGAAAATAGGGTAAGTCATGCCCAATTGTTTCTTTCGCCCGCCGGAAGTGGCGCCTTGCCTTTGGCTATTGCTTATGCCCAATACATTAACTGCCAACAAAAAACAGCTCAAGATAGTTGTGGCCAATGCGCTTCTTGTCGCAAATACGAACGTTTAATACATCCCGATTTACATTTCTCTTACCCATTCTTTGCATCAAAAGATATAAAGATAGCTACCGATGTATTGGAAGAATGGCGTAGCATGGTATCAGAAAATCCTTATTTTGATTTGGATATCTGGCGTTCTAAATTAAGTGCCGACAATAAACAAGCAAACATTAACATTGCCGAAGCGCATGACATCATTAAAAAATTAAGTTACAAAGCTTTCGAGGCCGATACCAAGGTGCTGATTATGTGGCTGCCCGAGTATTTAGACAGAGAAGGAAACGCCCTGCTTAAAATTATAGAAGAACCGCCGGCAAATACACTTTTCATCTTAGTGGCGCAAAATCAAGAACAAATATTAACCACTATTTTGTCGCGGACACAAATTGTTAAAATTCCCAAATTGGCAGATGAAGTAGTAAAGCAGTATTTGATCGTTAAAGCCAATTTATCCGAACATCAGGCAGAAGAATACAGTTTTTTGGCCGATGGCAATTTGATAGAAGCCAATGCATTATTGGCCGACGAGGTAAACAACAACGCAGGTTATTTTGCCGAGTGGCTGCGCATGGCTTATGGCAATCGCGTACCAGATATGATGGCTTTTACCGAAACCGCTGCCAGCTGGGGCAGAGAAAATCAAAAAAACTTTATCAAATACGGCATTAATTTTTTAAGAGAGTGCGGCTTAATCCTTAGCAGTGCCGAAAGCTTGGTGAAACTGCCGCCACAGCATTTTGAAGTCGCAAAAAAACTGTCGGGCGTATTAAATATGGCCATGGTAGAGGCTTTAATTAACGAGTTAGAAAAGGCACATTATCATATCGAACGTAATGCGAATCCGAAAATTCTGTTTTTAGATGTATCTTTACAACTGGTAAAAATAATAAAGTTTAAAACGCTCCCGAAAGGGACTCAATATATATACACGTAATTATGGGATGTGGAAGTTGCTCTACAGGAGGCGGTTGTGCCCCTGCTGGCTGCAAAAGTAATGGCGCTTGCCTTACTGGAGGTTGTCAGAAAATGGAAGTACACGATTGGCTGTCTAATTTAGATATGCCATCAAATTATAGATCTTTTCCAATAATAGAAGTTAAATTTAAAGGCTCAAGAAAAGAGTTCTTTGTAAATAGCGATGACATTTACTTGGAGATTGGCGAACTTATTGCCGTTGAAGGTGCTACTGGGGGTTATGATATTGGCCACGTTTCGCTCACTGGCGAACTGGTGCGTACACAACTTAAGCGTAGAAAAACACCTATCGATCAAGTTACCCGCAAGGTTTACAGAAAAGCTACCGAAGCCGATGTAGAAAAATGGAAAATTGCCAAAGGCTTAGAATGGGAAACCATGCATAAGGCCCGTACGCTGGCCTTAGATTTAAAGCTTTCCATGAAAATTAGCGACGTAGATTACCAGGGCGATAGAACAAAAGCTACATTTTTTTATACGGCAGAGGGCAGGGTAGATTTTAGGGAATTGATTAAGAAAATGGCCGAATCTTTTCGTATCCGTATCGAAATGCGCCAAATTGGGATGCGCCAAGAAGCTGGTCGTTTGGGTGGTATTGGCTCTTGTGGCCGCGAATTGTGTTGTTCTACTTGGCTAACTAACTTTAAAACGGTTTCTACGGCTGCCGCTCGCTACCAAAACTTATCATTAAATACCCTAAAATTGGCGGGGCAATGCGGTAAGCTTAAATGCTGCCTAAACTACGAGTTAGATACCTATCTGGATGCTTTAAAGGATATTCCAGACCGTATTGATGCCTTGCAAACCGAGATCGGTGTTGCTCGTCATCAAAAAACAGACATCTTTAAAAAACTGATGTGGTTCAGTTATGCTAATCAGGAAGATTGGATTCCGTTAAAAGTTGACCGTGTAAAAGAGATCATGGCAATGAATAAACGTGGCGAAAAACCAAGCAACTTGAAAGATGAAGCTGTTGAATTGAAAACTAGTACTGTGGTTGAGAAGGTTCACGATTACGAGAATGTGGTTGGTCAGGATAGCTTAACGCGTTTAGACGATAAAAATCGCAATAGAAATAATCGTAACCGTAATAACAATAGGAACGATAGAGAGCGTGATAGAGACCGGGATAGAAATAGACCTCAATCTAATCAGGGTACCGATAAAGAGAATGGCGGTAATAGAAATGGACAAGCTGGCTCGAAAAATAGAGACAAACAGCAAAACCAGAATAAGCCGCAACAGCAGAAATCTCAAGATAGACCTCAACAAGAGCAAAATCAGAGAAATCAACCTAAGCAAGAAAATAGACCGCAACAAAACCAACGACTACAACAAAAACCTGTAGAAGCTAAGGCGAAAGAGAACAATCAACCTGCGCCGAAGGGAGAGGCTCCTCAAGCTCAAGGCGAGGGGGGAAATCCAGAGCAAAGGCGTAACAACAGGAATAGAAATAAAAACCGCAATAGGAATAGGCAACAAGGAGAAAAAAATAAAGACCAAGGACCAAAGCCAAATGAATAAGAAGCAAGGAACAAGGAACAAGGAGCAAGGAGCAAGGAGCAAAAAAAGCAAAGCTTTACAAGTTAGAAGGGCTATGCAGCATGCTTGTCCCCCTTTGGAGCGGGTAGGGGGAGGATTTTTAACTAGCCTCTTCTCTAAATTGCAAGTTGTTACCTTTTTCTGCCTTCTATTCACTTTCTCTTCCTGCAATTTCAATACCGTAGTAGATACCAACCAAAGCATAGAAGATAACCAATGGTTATACGCTAATGTTGCAAAAGCTGAGTTCGAAATTAAAGATGTAACCAAGCCTTATCAGGTTAATTTTAAGTTGCGTATCAACACAGAATACAGGTATTCAAATCTGTTTGTATTGGCAACTTTGAAGGATGCAAAGACTAGAAAAAAAACTCGCTATCAGTTCAAATTAGCCAAAGAAGATGGCACTTGGTTAGGTAAGGGTTCGGGTGATTTATATACTTATTCGTTTCCGCTACTTAAAAATCATCGCTTTGCCGACACAGGAAAGTATCATATTGAGATTGAACAAAATATGAGAGATAATCCGCTGTTAGGTATAAGTGATGTTGGTATTGAGGTGAAATGATTTACGAAAAACGATTTTAGACCTGATACATCACCGCATCATTAAAAATTCGGTGTTATTTGTGCCTTTGTGGTCAACTTACTTAGAAGTTGTAAAGTTTTAACGTTGCAATTGCCAATCGAAAACTGTAAATTGTGAATTGAAAACTGGTGATATGAGAAAAATATTGTTTGCGGCCTGTCTGCTATTGGTAACATTTTGGGTTAACGCTGCCGAAATCAAGTTTCTAGAAAACCCTACTTGGACTTCGGTACTCGAACAAGCGAAAAAAGAGAATAAAATTATTTTTTTAGACGCCTATGCCACTTGGTGTGGCCCATGCAAACAAATGGATGCCGAAACTTATACCAATGATGCGGTAGCCAACTTCTATAATGCTAACTTCATCAATGTAAAGTACGACATGGAAAAGGGTGAAGGCACAATGTTGGCAGATCGTTATTATGTAACGGCTTATCCTAATTTGGTTTTTATCAACCCAGAAGGTGTTATGCTGCATAAAGGAGTGGGGTTTTTGCCCGCTGATGAATTTTTGGCCTTGGCTAAAGCAGCTAAAAATCCTGAAACACAATATTATACTTTAAAAAAGAATGCCTTAAAGTTAAGTAATGCGCAATTTTTAAAGTTTGCAAAACAGGCAGTAGCCCTACAAGACGAAGATTTTGGTTACCTAAGTAAAGATTTCTTGACTGCAAAAGCAGATATTTTAGGCGATTCTGATTTGATTGATTTGATCATGAATTATGCCTTTGTATTGCCTAAAGAAAAGGATCTTAACTATTTCTCTACCAATAAAAGCAAAATATTAAGAGAGGGCAAATACACCCAAGATGATTTTGAAGAACGCTTAGTAAGCCTGGCCATTCAGTTTGCACTTTCTGAAGAGGTACAGGTAACCGAAGAGATAGACTTTGAAGCCGTAAAAAAGATTTTAGATAAATACGTGCCAGAGCGCTCATTTTTTGTTTACAACTACTTTAAGACCCAATATTTCTTAGAGAACAAAGAAATGGAGCCCGCTTTGGCTGCATTTAACGAGATTGTGAGCAACCCTGCTAAGGTGGGTTACCAACAGCTGTGCAACGCAATGATGGGCTTTGGCCCCACCTTATACGAAGAGGGCAAGTTAGATAGCTATTTAGAAAAATTTGAAGCAGTAGCTGTACCTGCCAAAGAAGCTAGTTTAACGTATCTAAAAGAGTTTGTAAAAGCAATTATCTACATCAAAACCAAACAGACCGATAAGTTTAAAACCGCCGCTAATGCGATGCTTGCAAATGCAACTACGCCAGAAGATGTAAAGAAAGACTTAAAACTTGCTTTGCAAAATATGGAGAATTAAATTAATTGTTTATTGACAATCCTATTTTCTTTTCTCTCCTTTTTAGGGGAGAGATTCTGGCGGCAGAGAAGGGTTATAGTAACGGCAACAACTGCTCTAATGCCATCCCTCTACTGCCTTTTAATAAAATAAGCGATTCTCGCCAGTTTTGCGCTTGAATAAACGCTGCGGCTTCGGCTGGTGTAGCAAAGAAATTTGCTTTAAAACCGCCTTTAGCATTGTAAAAATGATGCCCCACAAAAATTAGTGTTCCAATCTCATTTTTAAGCGCTAGTTTAATAATGTGATGATGCTGAATTGCCGACTCTTCGCCTAGCTCAAACATATCGCCCAAAATGGCGATTTTGTTAGTGGAAGTAAGGCTGTTTAAATTGGTAATTGCTGCTGCCATACTGCTTGGGTTGGCATTGTAAAAATCGCAAATCACAGTGTTTTTCTCAGTTTTGGTTAACTGCGAACGGTTGTTGGTAGGAAAATACTCTGCCAGCCCCTTGTTAATTTCTGTTGCGCTTAATCTAAAAAAGCAACCAATACTAATGGCCGCTAAAATGTTTTCAAAATTATAAGTTCCGGTTAAATTGGCTTTGGCTTCGTAGCTTTTATCATCAAAACTCCACTCAAACTCAATTAAGGGGTCGCTATGTTTTAATACCCCATGCACTGTACCTTCTTCTGCAATATTATAGCGCACAACGTTTTTAACTTTGGCATTGCCCACCATTTCAGTTAAATCTTTGTTGGCGGCGTTTACAAAAGCATAACCATTGTTCTCGCTGAGGTAGGCATAAAGTTCTGCTTTGCCTTTCTTAACGCCTTCGAAGCCGCCAAAACCCTCCAAATGCGCCATGCCTACATTGCTAATGAGGCCATGCGTTGGCTGTGCAATGGTACATAAAAACGCAATTTCTTTTTGGTGGTTAGCGCCCATTTCAATTACCGCTACTTCCATCTCTTTAGTAATGCTTAAAATAGAAAGAGGCACGCCAATATGGTTGTTAAGGTTCCCTTTGGTTGCAAAAACCTTAAAATGCTCTGCTAGTACAGCCCTTATCAACTCTTTGGTGGTGGTTTTTCCGTTACTGCCAGTTAAGCCAATTATTGGGATGTTTAATTGTTTTCGGTGGTGTTTTGCAAGTTCCTGTAGGCTGCGTAAAACATCATCTACCAGTATAAAACCATCGCCTTTGGCATAAGCTGCATTATCAATTACAGCATAAGTGGCGCCGGCTGCAATTGCTTTGGCTGCAAACTGGTTGGCATCGAAATTTTCTCCTTTTAGGGCAAAAAACAAACAGCCTTCGGTAATAGAACGGGTATCTGTGCAAATAACAGGGTGTTTTAAGTAGTGCTGGTAAAGTTCTTCGATGTTAGCCATGGTGCCAAATGATATAATAATGTGTTGTAAAATTACAAATGCTTCATCGAAATCAAATATTCTTTTAGTATTATTGAGTATTAGCCACAGATGTACAGATAATTATTTATTAATCGAGCTAACTTGATGATGTATTTGTGTAGCTGTGGCTTATTTTGAAAATAGATATGAGGAAAGCTTCACTTTTATTATGGCTATCACTTTTTTGTACAAGCCTGTTTGTGCAAATACAAAGGCCAGATGCCTTTTTGGGATACGAATTGGGTACGCATTTCTCTGTTCATCAGAAAGCAGTAGATTATTTTAAAGATGTAGTTGCCAAAAGCAGTAATGTAAAGCTGCAATCTTATGGCAAAACCTATGGAGGAAGGGAATTGCTGTTTGCTATCGTTTCTGATCCTTCAAATATGGAGCGATTAGAACAGATCAGAACCAACAATATAGCTATTTCTAATAACGATAAAACAGTAAAGCTTGCCAAACAGCCAGTAATTGTGTGGTTAAGTTATAATGTACACGGTAACGAAGCCAATTCTACCGAAACCGCAATGAAAGTGCTTTATACTTTAGCAGCAGCAAAAGACGAACGAGTTAAAGCATGGTTAAAAAATACCGTTGTGATTATTGATCCCTGCTTAAACCCAGATGGGCGAGAGCGTTATGTAAACTATTTCAACAGTGTTGCTGGTACGGTTCCTAATCCCGATCCTTTAGCCAGAGAACATTTTGAGCCTTGGCCGGGTGGCAGAACAAATCATTACTATTTCGATTTAAACCGCGATTGGGCTTGGCAAACACAAATTGAAAGCGAACAAAGGTTAAAGCAATACCATCAATGGTTGCCACAAATCCATGTCGATTTTCATGAGCAAGGCTACAATGAACCTTATTATTTTGCGCCCGCAGCAGAGCCGATACATCAAGCTGTTACCTCTTGGCAAAAAGAATTTCAAGTAATTGTAGGAAAAAACAATGCAAAGTACTTTGACGAAAATGGGTGGCAATATTTCACGAAAGAACGCTTCGATTTACTTTATCCATCTTATGGCGATACCTATCCTTTATATAATGGTGCTATTGGGATGACCTATGAGCAGGGCGGAATAAGAGCTGGCTTGGCAGTAGTTACTGCCGATGGCGATACGCTTACGCTGAAAGATCGTATAGCACACCATTTTACCACCTCAATGGCTACCTTAGAAACGGCATCGGCACATGCCGAAAAACTATTGGTTGAATTTAGGAAGTTCTTTGAACAGAGTTTACAGCCTACCACTACCTATAAAAGTTATGTAATAAAAGCACAAAATATTTCTAGGTTAAGGAAATTGGCAGATTTGCTGTCGAAGAATAAAATCTCTTTTGCCTTTGGCGTAGAAAAAACGGACCGGACTATACATGGCTATAATTACGAAACCCAAAAAGTAGAACCTTTTAAGGTAGAACGGAACGATATGGTAATTAATATTGCCCAAAAACACGGTGTATTGGCCAATATTCTTTTTGAACCGCACACCGCCATTACAGATTCTAATACCTATGATATTACCGCTTGGGCTTTGCCTTATGCCTACGGTTTAAATGCTTATGCGGTTAAGGAAAGCTTAAACGGATCTTTCCCTTTTGTAGAAGAACGGCAGAAAAATTTACCCGTTATTGCCAAGCCCTATGCTTGGGTATTGCCATGGGGAGGTATAGCAGACGCTAAACTGTTAATGGCCCTGCAACAACAAAACATTAAGGTGCGCATGGCCGAACAAGGTTTTACCATAGGCGGCTTAACGTATAAACCAGGCACATTGTTGGTGTACCGAGCAGAAAACGAAAAGAAAAACCACCATTTTCAAGCTTTGATAGAAAAGTTGCTCAACGATAATATGGCGAATTTTAAAGTGTTAAGTTCGGGCTATGTAGAAAAAGGGAAAGATTTTGGCTCTTCGAGCTACAGGTTGTTAACGCCGCCAAAAGTAGCGGTATTGGCGGGTCAGGAAGTCTCTTCGCAGTCGTTGGGAGAAGTTTGGCATTTCTTTGAACAAGAACTGAACCACCCATTATCCATATTAAATGTATCTGCTGCAGCTAACTTAGATGTAAATAAGGTGAATACGCTAATTGTTCCAGATGGTTATTATGCAGATAAACTGGCCGAACAATTAGTGCCTTGGCTTAATGCTGGCGGTAAGTTAATATTGCTAGAAGACGCCATTGCTGCATTTGTAGGCAAGAAACCCTACCAAGTTAAACGAAAAGAAGAGCCTAAAAGCGATGTTGTAAAGGTAAATACGTTGCAATACGCCAATAGAAACCATGATGATTTTAGTAATGCTATTCCCGGGGCTATCTATAAGGTATATCTAGACCAAACCCATCCATTAACCTACGGCATTGGTAAATACTACTATACGTTAAAAACAGATGCCAACATCTACGAACCTTTAGCGAATAGTTTTAGCGTTGGTTTGTTAAAGCCCGATAGCTATATGGCAGGAGTGGCAGGAGGCAAAGTCAAAACTAGAATTTCTTCAGGGATGCTTTACGGCGTTCAAGAAATTGGAAAAGGCTCGGTGGTTTATATATCAACAGGTATATTATTTCGGATGTTTTGGGAAAGCGGTAAACAGATGATGGTGAATGGGGTGTTTTTTTAACAGAAGAAAGGTCTAGGGTCAATCTATATAGAATATAATCGTGAAGAAACGTATGCTGGAGGTTATATTATTTCTAAAAACACAGTGTTTGGGGAATAATAATTGTTAAGAAATGTTAAATAAAATTTGTGTTACATTTTTTAACTCTTTATATTTAGCACTTAATTAATTATTAACTAACCTAAATTTTTAAAAATTTATGAAAAAACTTCTACAAAGTTTGTTCATTTTGCTATTTGTGGCTACTGCTGCCATGGCGCAAAATAGGACAATCACTGGAACGGTTACTTCGAAAGAAGATGGTCTTCCATTGCCAGGGGTAAGTGTAAAAGTTAGGGGTACTAACATTGGGGCGTCAACTGGAGCCAATGGTAGATACTCCTTGTCAGTTCCGGCATCTGCCACCAATTTAGAATTCAGTTCTTTGGGATATCTTTCGCAAAGCACGAACATTGGGTCGTCTGGTACTATAAACGTAGTATTAGCGCAAGACACAAAGGTGCTTAACGAAATTGTGGTTTCGGGTGCAGGTTTAACCGTGCGTAAAAAAGAACTCGGAGCCAACCAAACCACCTTGTCAAACGATGCCATAACCAAAGCGAAGCCAACCAACGTTTTATCTGGTCTTACAGGTAAAGTGGCTGGTTTAAATATCCAATCGGTTGGTAGTGGTGTAAACCCTAACTATCGTGTGGTTTTAAGAGGTATGCGTTCGTTAACGGGTAATAACGAGGCCTTAATTGTGGTGGACAACGTAATTGTCCCAAACTCAATTTTAGGGAATTTAAATCCAGATGACATAGAAGATCTTACTGTGCTAAACGGAAGTAGTGCCGCGGCGCTTTATGGTTCGGCAGCATCAAACGGAGCCTTAATTATTGTTACCAAAAAAGGTAAAAGAGGTGGTGGTTTTGATATTAAAGTAGCCAACACAAGTACTTTTGAAGAGGTAGCATTCTTTCCTAAATTGCAAAAAGAATTTGGTTCTGGTTCAGATAATGATGTGCAAGTATATCTTTCTTATGAAAATCAACAGTACGGTCCAAAATTTGATGGTTCTATCGTTAATTTAGGCCGTGTTCTTCCTGATGGAACTTTTCAAAGAGTGCCTTACTCATGGAGTAACGCGAAATATGATTTCTGGGAAACAGGATATACTAATGTAACCGATTTCTCGGTAACATCAGGCGATGACAAAGGCGGTATATATGCTTCTGCACAATATATGCAGGCTACAGGAACAACCCCAGGGGATGAATACAACCGTGCTACGGCAAGAATAGGGGGGACAAAAAAAGTATCAGAGAAAATTAATTTTGGTTATAGCTTAAGCTACATCCAAAACAGGTATGATCTTACTACTCAAACATCCAGCATTTTCGATGATTTGTTAAATGCGCCGGGCCATGCTCCGATAACACAATATAAAGATTGGAAAAATAATATAATTGCCAGCCCTAATGGATATTTTAACGCCTACCATAATAATCCGTACTTTAGAGCTGATAATTATAGGGAGAAAACAAGAAACGACTATTTTGTGGGAAGTACAGAATTAAAGTACAAACCTTTAGAATGGTTAGATTTTACTGGTCGTGTTGGTTTAACAGCCAGGAACACTTCGGCAAAAGCATACTCAGATATCTTTATATTTGACTCGTTCTTTGCGGGTCAGGCAGGTTCTACCGAGTATAAAAAACAAAATATTTTGGGAGGTGTAAGAGACGACTTTAGCTATACCACCAATATTGTGAGTGATTTTATTGCCCATGCACAAAAAAAGGTAAATGATGATTTAAAACTTGATCTAACCATATTGGGTCAGCTTAGTCAATACCAAGCCAAATCAGAATCGGCTTCGGTAAGTGGTTTGGTAACAGCAGGCTTGTTTAACCTTAGCAATAGTTTAAACCCGCCAACGGCTAGTGAATCTAATGCCTTAACCCGTTCTTATGGTTTGTCGGGGAAATTAGATATTGGCTATAAAGATTACTTATTTTTAACCCTTACTGGGCGTAATGATTGGGTTTCGGTATTGGCGCCAGAGAACAGGTCATTCTTTTATCCAAGTGCAACTTTATCATTTGTAGCTAACGAAGCGATTGATTTCTTAGGAAATGTAAAACAATTAGATTTCTTAAAGTTAAGAGGCGGATGGTCTAAAGTGGGTCAGGTAAACATTGCCGCTTATAGCTTATTGCCTACGTTTTCG
The DNA here is from genome assembly GCF_002399615.1 of Pedobacter sp. UBA4863. Taxonomy (GTDB): domain Bacteria; phylum Bacteroidota; class Bacteroidia; order Sphingobacteriales; family Sphingobacteriaceae; genus Pedobacter. The sequence continues at coordinate 46,948 of NZ_DHDZ01000057.1, forward strand.
CAAGCGGCGGGTTATCCTTACAATGGCCAAGGTGGCCTTTCTGTTGGTGGCCGAATGGTATCAGCTGGTTTAAGACCAGAAATGACCACTCAATGGGAATTAGGGGCTGATTTTAGTTTGCTTAAAAGTAGAGTAAGCGCAGGCTTTACCTATTACAATACCAAAACAAAAGATCAAACAGTTTCTACTGGTGTAGCAAGCTCTACAGGTTACACCTCTTTGTTAACCAATACAGGACAAACTAGCTCAAGAGGTATAGAAGCAAATCTATCTGCTATTCCATATAAAACCAATAATTGGGAAATATCTGTGGGTGCTAATTATGCCCACTATGACAATACAGTTGATTACATCAGTTCAGATTTATCTCAACTGACGTTAGGCGCATACGGTGGTACAGTAGGTTCTTACGCTGTTGCAGGCCAACAGTTTCCCGTAATACAAGGTAAAACACACGTTCGCGATGATCAAGGCAGAATAATTGTGGATAGAATTACTGGTTATCCATCGGCAACTACCGGTATAAGTGTTATTGGCCAAGCTAATGCAGCCCATATTTTGGGTGTAAATATGACCGTAAACTATAAAAACTTCTCTTTGTACGGTTCTGGAGAGTATCGCGGTGGCTATGTGTTGTATAACCGTGGTGGTGGTACGTTTGATTTTAGCGGTGCTGGTTATAATACTGGAATTTATAATCGCGACCGCTTTGTTATCCCTAACTCATCGTATCTTGATCCTGTAACCAATAAATACGTGCCTAACACGAACATCACTGTTAGAGACGGTGGTCCAGGCTATTGGACTATTGCTGGCCCAAGAACAGGTATTGATGAAAACTACATCACTTCTGGTGCTTTTTGGAAAATTCGCGAGCTGAGCCTTTCTTATAAAATACCTGCTTCGGTATTTACAAAAACAAGAGCAATTAAAGGTGCTAGGATTAGCGTACAAGGAAGAAACCTATTTATTTTCTTGCCAAAAACAAATGTTTACACCGACCCTGAGTATAGCGAAGGAAATGGCCTATCTGGAGGTAATGCTATTGGTTTAACTAGTCTTAATCAAACTCCTCCATCAAGATATTATGGTGCTACATTAACGTTAAACTTATAATAGAAAAAGTGATGAAAAGAAATTTTAAATATATATGTGGGTTATTCATAGCGATGTCTGCTTTTTCATGTAAAAAGTCTCTAGATATCAATACAAACCCAAATACGGCAACTGCCGCAACTGTAGATTTAGTATTGCCTACGGCTATTGTATCAACAGCCAACAATATACCTTCATATAACAGTATGGGTGCACAGCAAGTTGGTTATTTCTCAAATAGTGGTGGTGTTAGCGGCTGGGGAGGTATTATCTCTTACAGATGGCAAACAGATAATTTTGCCACGTTGTGGAGCAACACTTTTGATGTATTGCAAGATGTACAGTACGTATTGGATAACAGTAAAGGCAATGCCGCGTTTGCAGAGTTTGAGGCTGCAGCCAAAGTGTTAAAGGCATACAACTTTATGCTTTTGGTTGATACTTATAACGATGTGCCTTACAGCGAAGCAAACCAGGGAGATAAACACTTGCAACCAAAGTACGATAAGGCTGCGGACATTTATAAAAATATAGCTGTTTTGCTAGATGAAGCAGTAAGTGCTTTTAAAGGAGTTACTTTAGCTTCAGCCCTGTTTGTGAAAAATGATCCTTTGTATGCTGGTAGTGCTAGTAAATGGGCTGCTTTTGCTCAAACCTTAAAGCTTAAACTTATGGTTAAAGGGCAAGGAAAAGTTACTTTTGCAAATACTTCATTTGATGCTGGTGTGGGCTTTATAACTGACGATGCCATAGTGCAACCTGTTTATGCAAAATTGGACGGTAAACAAAATCGCATGTGGAACAGTTGGGCATACAGCTACTCTGGTACACCGGTTGGTGCAGCTTCACAATATGCTGTTACGCCATTTATCATGTCTTACTACAATGGCAATAAGCTAAAAGACGATGGAAGAATTGCCGTTACTTATAAAAATGGCGCAACTACTCCTGTTAACCAATTAGGCTATCAAGAGGCTGACGCAGGGCGTGGTTTATCTCCAAGCTCTTGGTTTATAGGTACAAGCGCTACAGTATATGGCAAAATTGGTATTTTAAAAGGTCCTGATGCAGGCCAGCCTATTATGTTGGCGGCTGAAAGCTACTTTTTACAGGCCGAAGCTGATGTAAGGGGCATATTAACAAGTGGCAATGCTAAAATAGATTTTGAGAAAGGAGTTACGGCATCTTTTAATTACTTGTATAAAGACAATACAGGAACCCTAACAGCAGGGAAATCCCCTGCTACCGATTTTGCAACTTACAAAACCAACAATAACCTTAGTTTTCTGGTAAATTTTGATTTGGCCACATCTAATGCCGAAAAACTAGAAGCAATTGGCACCCAAAAATATATTGCATTTAATATGTTGTTTGGTCACGAAGCCTGGAATGAGTACAGAAGAACAGGTTTTCCTAAAATTACGGGAACATCTAAAACAGAAACTTTTGTTTCTATAGTATCAGAATCAACAGCGTTAGATAAGCTTCCTACTAGGATACAATATCCTTCCGACGAGTTTAAATATAATGCAGCGAATGTTCCAACAGTAAATGTTTTTAGTGATAAAATTTTTTGGGCAAAATAATTTCGATTGAAAATGAAAAAGTTTAATAATAAATACACCGCAGTATTAGTGCTTCTTACGATGTCTTTATCATCGTGCTTGAAGGACGATACAATAATAGGGCCAGATGCTCCTGGAGCCCTTAAAAATATAATTGAATTGAAAAACCAAAGTGCTATAAAATCTGGAGCAACAGCACCTTACGCAATGTATATTCCGTTTACATTAGAGCCAACATCAACCTCTAATGAGTTTGAAGTTGCTGTACAATATGCGGGCGCAGAAACAGCTCCCAGTGATATTACGGTTAACTTGGCTACAGATGCGGCTGCTATTACCACCTACAACGCTAAAGAAGGTACTGCGCTTGCACAAATAGCCGCAACTTCTTATAGCTTCCCTGCATCGGTAGTAATACCTAAAGGGCAAAGAGAAGCTAAATTTAAGATAACCGTAAAACCAAATACGTTTGATGCAACTAAAGAAAATGCTTTAGCACTAAAAATTACATCAGCATCAACCGGTACCATTAGCGGTAATTTTGGTACTGCAATTTATAGTATGCCGTTAAAAAGTATTTGGCAAGGTCTATATACCGTACATATTAACAATAATTATGGCACAATAGATCCTAATATTGGTGATTTTGTGGAAGAGGATGTTCCTTTTGCAACTGTTGGCCCAAATAAATTGCAATCAACATATGTAAACCGAACATATAGTGGTTGGGTTCAATATCAATTTAGTGGCGATAACAGTACAATTAGCGGAATTACCGTTTTTGCTAGCCCAAGCATTAGAGTAAGTTCTATTGAAGGAGTTGATTTGGTTGACCCTGTTAATAAGAAATTTACCATTCGTTTTACATGGCTAGGCCGCGGAGTAACAGAGACTTGGACAAGAACAGGTGATTTGCCTTAGTTTTTGTTTTAAAATTAAAAAGGAGATGTCCAAAAATGGACTGACCCAAAAGTTTAGACAAATTTAGTTATTAGATTTGTTAGAATGAGCCCGATAGAATATCGGGCTCATTTCGTTTAAATTTAGGTTTAATCGTTTTTGTTCCGCTCTGAAAAAAGTTGACCAATAAAAAGTCAAGGTTATGAAAATACAGAAGTTAGGGTTAAGATCAACCGGGCTTTTGAACAAGGACAAGATTCAATTAAATATGGGGTAACAGCCTTGTCTTGGAATGATGCTAGAAGTATAGTAAATTGTACTATCCCAAAAAAAGACAGCTCGGGCAGGCCCATGAAAGACCCGCAAAAACAACGTATAAATGAGCTCGAGAAACAGTTAGCGGAGGAGAAGATGGAGGTACTGTCTAATGTTAACACCCGTACAAATTTGGAACAAAACCTTG
>NZ_DHDZ01000057.1:51089-86992 GCF_002399615.1 Pedobacter sp. UBA4863
CAAGGTTTTGTTCCAAATTTGTAAATCAAAAAATAGCCCCTACTTCCCATCCACGCTATACTTCCCTGGGCCAATAAAGATTAAGCTAAAAAATACAATGCCAATTTCAATGGCGTGAGAAGCGCCCATGATGCCTTCGCCTTTGCCAAAGTGAACAAGGGCTGCGATAACCATGGTAAATGCAAGAAGTATGTTTACCGGACGGAAGAATAAACCCAACAATAGTAAGAAACCGCCAAGGCCTTCGGATATTGCCGCCATAAAACCCCAAAATGCAGGTATAAAGTCTATCCCAATTACTTTCATGCTGCCGCCTAAAAGCGCCCACTTGTCGGGGCCACCCATAATTTTAGGAAAACCATGAACCATCATCATGGCACCAAGACCAACTCTCAAGATTAATAAACCGGTATTGCGATATTTGCCTAAGGTGTGAAAGATTGCCATGATTATTGATATTTTAATTCGACGTGATTATTTGTGACGGTCAAAGATACGGTTTTGCCCAAAATCATGGCCCTGTTATCTGCAATATGCCCTGATGGGAAATGAAAAGCAACTGGATATTCGTATTCCTTTACCAATTCCCAAATTACCTCTTCTGGGGTTTGCCCAAAGTAAATGCTTTCTTCGCCGATTTCGTTAAAAGCTCCAACTAACAAGCCTTTTAGGTTGGTGAGTTTGCCTTTACGTTTTAGCGTTCGCATCATACGGTCTATCGAATATTCATGTTCACCTACATCCTCCATAAACAAGATTTTATCATCAAAATCCATTTCAGAAACAGAACCTTCAACGGCTAACAATAAAGTTAAATTGCCACCAACTAAAACACCTTCTGTTTTTCCTTCTCTACCTACAAGCTTATTGTCATACATATAAGTGTCATTTTCTCCAAACAAGGCTTTCCTCAAACTTTCTAAGGCTTCTGGAGTACTTTCTTCAAAGGTATAAGGCATTTGGCCGTGAATACTTTGTGTCTTAAACTCAGCAAATACATGAGAAAGTAAAACAGTAATGTCGCTAAAGCCAATTAACCATTTTGGGTTTTCGTTAAAAGCCGTAAAATCCAACTCATCGATGATACGGATGGTGCCATAACCACCACGTGCTGCAATAATTGCTTTAACAGAAGTGTCGTCTAAAAACTGTTGAATATCCTTTGTTCTTAGCTCATCTGTACCCGAAAATTGATGGTGCGAAGCAGTTACAGTTTCGCCCAGTACAACCTCCAGTCCCCAACTTTGCAAAATCTCAATTCCTTTATCAATAGGCTTTGGAAGTTTCTTTGCCGGACAAACAATCGCAATCTTGTCTCCTTTTTTTAAATACGGTGGCTGTTTAATCATTTTAAAAACGCTTATCTTTGCAAAATAAAAAAATAGTTTTGGATAATAGTAAATTTAAAAGATATACCGTAACGGCAGCTTTGCCTTACACCAACGGTCCGGTGCATATTGGTCACTTGGCAGGCGTTTATTTACCTGCCGACACTTATGTGCGTTACCTCCGCTCTAACAAAAGAGACGTGAAATTTATTTGCGGTTCTGATGAGAATGGTGTGCCTATTACGCTAAAAGCGAAAAGGGAAGGCATTACGCCACAAGAGGTAGTAGATAAATACCATAAAATTATTGGAGATTCTTTTAAGGAGTTTGGTATTTCGTTCGATATTTATCACCGTACTTCATCCCTAACACATCACCAAACGGCCGAAGATTTTTTTGAGAAATTGTACAACGATGGTGTTTTTACCGAAGAAGTTACCGAGCAATACTACGACGAGAAAGCGCAGTCTTTCTTGGCCGATAGGTACATTACCGGTACTTGCCCTAAGTGTGGTAACGAAAACGCTTATGGCGACCAATGCGAAAGCTGTGGAAGCACGTTAAACGCCACCGATTTAATCAACCCAAAATCTACTTTGTCTGGAGAGCCTCCGGTAATGAGAGAAACTAAGAATTGGTTTTTGCCATTGGATAAGTACGAGGAAAGATTAAGAACCTATATTGAAAGTCACAAAGAATGGCGTCCAAATGTATATGGCCAATGCCAAAGTTGGTTAAATGCAGGTTTGCAGCCAAGGGCAATGACCAGAGATTTAGATTGGGGCGTGAAAGTGCCTGTAAAAGGGGCCGATGGTAAAGTATTATATGTTTGGTTCGACGCCCCTATCGGTTATATTTCTGCCACTAAAGAATTGGCTAAATACGCCAAATTAGGTATTTGGAACCCGAAAGCCGAAGAATTTTATATCGATCAAAACAGTGTAGATAATTTTGAATACGAAGAGTACTGGAAAGATGAAGAAGCGAAATTGGTACACTTTATCGGTAAAGATAACATCGTTTTCCATTGTATCATTTTTCCGGCAATGTTAATGGCACATGGCGAATTTACATTGGCAGATAATGTGCCTGCCAACGAGTTCCTGAACTTGGAGGGCCAGAAAATATCAACCTCTAAAAATTGGGCAGTTTGGTTAAATGAATACTTGGTAGAGTTTCCTGAAAAACAAGATATTTTACGCTACGTTTTAACAGCTACAGCCCCAGAAACCAAGGATAACGATTTTACTTGGAAAGATTTTCAGGCTAGAAATAACAACGAGTTGGTGGCTATTTTCGGGAATTTCATTAACCGCGTAACCGTACTTACCCATAAATATTTTGATGGTAAGGTGCCAACTTGCATGGAGCTTGCCGATATCGATAAAGCGGTGATAGCAGAGTTAAAAGCTTATCCAGCGAAGATCAGTGCTTCGATTGAGAATTACCGCTTTAGAGAGGCGCTAACCGAGGTAATGAACGTGGCTAGGTTGGGTAACAAATATTTGGCAGATACTGAACCTTGGAAACTGATTAAAACGGACGAAGACAGAGTTAGAACCATCCTAAACATCGCTTTGCAAATTGCTGCAAATTTAGAAATTCTGATTGAGCCATTTTTGCCGTTTACTGCTAATAAATTACAGAAAATGTTAAATTATGGCGGTTATAGCTGGGCAGATGCAGGTGCAATCAACCTATTGAAACGTGGGCATGAGATTAAAGAACCAATTTTGTTGTTCAGTAAAATTGAAGACGAAGAAGTACAAGCTCAAATCGATAAATTAAACAACAGTAAAGCACAAAACGAGGCAGCAAATGCAATTGTTGCACCTGCCAAAGAAAATGTAACCTTCGAGCAGTTTGGCGCTATGGATATCCGTGTGGCAACCATTGTAGCTGCCGAAAAGGTAGAGAAAACTAAAAAGTTGTTGAAGTTAACTTTAGATACCGGTTTAGATCAACGTACGGTAGTTTCGGGCATTGCAGAGCACTATAAACCAGCAGAGATTATTGGGCAGCAGGTAAGCTTATTGGCCAATTTGGCACCAAGGGAAATTAAGGGAATTGTTTCGCAGGGCATGATATTAATGGCTGAGGATGCGCAAGGCAAATTGAGCTTTGTTAGCCCCACTAACGCAATAAATAACGGCGGTACCATTCGCTAGTTATTATCAAAAGCCTTATATTGGTACGATATGGAGTTAAACGATTATTTGCGAAATTTCAGTCGTGCCAGTTTATCTTTTTTTGAAAGGCTAGGCATGTCGGCAGATGCCGCTAGCATAGCCAATGAGTTAGTTTTATTGGTGCTAGCCTTGGTGGTTACCTATATCATCTATTACGTTGTTAGGCGTATTCTTAGGCTCGTTGTTATTCAAACTATTCGTAAAACGGATATTCCTTTCTTTAAGTTTTTATTAGAGCACAAAGTGCCGCATTATTTGTCGCAAGTAGCGCCATTAATGGTGCTTTATTTAACAATTCCTGTCGTTTTTCAAGACTATAAGCAACTCAGCAAAGTATTGTTGGGCTTGTGCGATATCTATTTAGTTGTAGTTATTGTTGGGGTGTTAATGGCCTTGGTGAAATCTGCCGCCGATTTGTTTAGAGAAAAGCCCAGCTTTAAAGGCAAACCTATAGACAGTTATTTACAGGTCATCCGAATTTTATTGTACCTCTTGGGGGCGGTAGTGTTGTTTTCTAACCTCACGGGAAAATCGCCGGTGGCATTTTTTACGGCAATGGGAGCAATTTCGGCGGTGCTGCTGTTAATGTTTAAAGATACCATTATGGGTTTTGTAGCGAGTATTCAGGTAACTACTAATGATATTGTGCGCATTGGCGATTGGATTACCATGCCCAAATACGGTGCCGATGGCGATATTTTGGAGATTAACCTCACAACCGTAAAGGTGCAGAACTTCGATAAAACCATTACCACTATTCCTACTTATTCCTTGATTTCCGATTCGTTTCAAAACTGGCGTGGCATGCGTCAATCTGGCGGGCGAAGGATAAAAAGGGCAATACACATCAAACAATCGAGTATTCGTTTCTTAAAAGTAGAAGAGCTGGCAAAATTCGAACAAATCCAGTTGCTGAGTTCTTATATCCAACATCGCCAAAAAGATATTGAAAGACATAATACGCGTACCAACGCCGATAAAAGCTTGTTGATTAATGGCAGAAACTTAACCAACGCCGGACTGTTCCGTAAGTATATCGATAATTATATTTCTAATCATTCGGGCACTAATAAGCGCATGAACATTATGGTAAGGCAATTGGCGCCTACACCGCAAGGGTTACCTATCGAGATTTATGTATTTGCCAATACCATTATTTGGGCAGAGTACGAGCATATTATGGCCGATATCTTTGACCATATCATTGCCGCCGCTCCTTACTTTGCGTTACAGATTTACGAGGCAGAAGGTTCTGGAGATGTGAAGCAGTTGGAAATGTTAAATCAAATAGATGGAGCGTAGATAATTTTATATATTTGCGCTTGCAATAGGCCCGGTAGTTCAACGGATAGAATAGGTGTTTCCTAAACATTAGATAGCAGTTCGATTCTGCTCTGGGCTACAAAAAAGTCATAAGTTCAACGGAATTTATGGCTTTTTTTGTTTTTGGGGCTAAGAATAGGGCGAATTAGTAAAGATCTATAATATGATTAATCGTAAAATTGAGCTATGTGAATTTTCCCTCTTGTCTGTTTTTTTTAAAGTTGTAATTTGCAGCTTTATAAAATTGAGCTGAGATGGAAAATAAAGATATTCCAACACACTGGAAATGGGTTACTTTGGATGAAATTTTCGTCACAAGCAGCGGAGGAACTCCTGACAGAAAAAACTTCAATTATTATGTAGGGGATATTCCTTGGGTAAAATCTGGAGAACTTAATTATAACACTATTACCGAAACAGATGAATATATCACACAAGAAGCGATAGACTATTCGAGCGCAAAAGTTTTTCCAAAAGGTTCATTATTGATTGCTTTGTATGGTAATACAGTAGGAAGAATGGCCTTTTTAGGAGTTGATGCCGCTACAAATCAGGCAGTAGCTTCAATCACTTCTTTTTTGATAAATACAAAATATTTATACTATTATTTAATGTCTTGTAAAGAAGAGTTATTAAATAAACGGGAAGGGAGTGCGCAGCCAAATATTAGTCAAAAGGTATTAAATAAGTTCTTGTTTCCTTTAGCGCCACTTGAAGAACAAAATGCAATTTTAGAGAAAATTGAAGAGTTGTTTAGTGAATTAGATTCGATTTCGTTAAATTTTGAATCCCTAAAATCAAAATCAAAAATTTATTGGCTCTCGGAGATAAACTCTTTTTTAAAAGGTCAAAAACACTACACAATATTAAGTAAAGTTAATATTAAGCCTCAGAAAAAATTGGAGGAAATTATCGAAAAAAGAGTTTCTTTAGGGAAAAAATATACTGGAAGAAGCAATATCGATAACAAAAAAATTATTAACTACACCTTACCAAATCATTGGAGGTTAGCAAAACTGTCAGACTTATACGTTGATCCTGTAGATTCTATTTCAGATGGTCCATTTGGCTCTAATTTAAAATCTGATGATTTTCAAGAAACAGGCTTTCCAGTACTGAAAATACAAAATATTGATAGAAATAAATTCATTTCGAAGGATATATCTTATGTGTCAGAAGAAAAATTTAATAAGTTAGAAAAACATCAATTTCAAAATGGAGATGTAATTATAACTAAATTAGGCAGTCCCTTAGGCAAAGCTTGTATAGTTCCCGCCAACTTTAATAAAGGGATTATAGTAGCTGATCTAATCCGCATAAAGAAAAATGAATATATCAATTCTAAGTTTTTAATGTATTCACTAAATTCTCCTTACATAATTTCGCAGATAGAGAAACTTGCAAAAGGAACAACGAGGCAAAGGGTTACTTTGAGAGATGTTAGAAACCTGATTATTATTTTCCCAAGTATTGAAGAGCAAGAATTAATAGTCGCTAGTATAGAGGAATTAGATGATGAGATTAATATTTTAACTGACGTGGTTAATCAATCCAGTTTAAATGTACAGGCACTAAAGCAAAAAATTTTGCTAGATGCTTTTAGTGGTAATTTGATTAATTATGACATTAACAAAGCTAATGTTACTAAATATTTAGAAAAGATTTTAGTTGAAAAAGAGAGGTTTTTAAATAAAATTAAAAAACAGCAAAAGAAAATTGTAAAAACAAGTAGAATTAACTCGGATATGGATTTATTGGAAGTTTTAAAAAAAGAGGAGAATCCTATAAGCTCTCATGCTCTATGGCAAAAGTCCATTTATAAAAGTGACATTGAAGAGTTCTATAAGAAACTTAAAGAGTTAGATACTAAAATTAGAGAGCTTAAAGATGGGCATTTGTCATTTATAGAATTAATAAAATGAGAATAGACTATATACATATAAAAACAAGATTTAAAAATCTTGAGGATTTTAAAATTGACATTGACCAGAGCTCAATGAAAACAGTTTTAATTGGTCTAAATGCTACAGGAAAGTCAAACTTTCTTGAAAGTCTGCTTATCATTTTTGGGACATTGGAATTAGAGCATAAGGATAAATCTGATTTGACTTTTAGTTACTTTATAAGATACCAATGCTATAAAAAAGATATTGAAATTGATTATAACCATAAAACTGATGAGTATAAATTTTCAATATCAGATAAAAATAGTGATAAAGAAAAATTAGTTATTGAACATAAAAACAGAAAAAAATTTTTCAATAACAAAAGAGATTATTTGCCTAAGCACGTTTTTATATATTATTCTGGGATAAGTAATAGGTTGGGGAAGTACTACGATAAGTACATAAAAGACTATTATGATAAAATAATTAAAGATGATGCCAAATACGAAGAATTTAATGAAATACAACCCATCTTTTTAGTTCAAAATGTACACGGTTCTCTAGCTCTTTTATCATTTTTTCTAAAATCTGAAGAAGATGAAATGACGATAGATTTTTTAAATAAAGAACTCAATATACATGACATAGTTTCAACATTATTTATTATCAAAAATCCTGACTGGAGTAAGATTAAGAAGGAGGATGACTTTCTTTGGGGAGCAAAAGGATTAGTTCGTAGATTTTTAACCGATTTATTCATGTTTTCATTTGCTCCAATTTATGAAAAGTCAAGAAAAGCCGTCAGCTATAACAAAGTAGAGACAAACGAACTACTATATTTATTTATAAAAGACAGAAAGACATTTGATGAATTTATCTCTCTAAAGGATTTCACGAGAAATCAATTGTTTAATGCATTGATAAGTCCTGATTTGTCAAATATGCTGTCAGGTATCAAGATTAAAGTGAAAAAGGAAGATGTAAACGGGGAATTATCTATGTCTGAATTTAGTGAGGGAGAACAACAGCTATTAACAGTGTTGGGTCTTTTGAAATTTACAAAAGATGAAGAGTCTCTCATACTTTTGGATGAACCAGATACACATTTAAATCCTCAGTGGAAATGGAAATATTTAGATTTTCTTGAAAAAGTTGTTGATAACCCAGAGACAACTCAGATTATTTTTTGTACGCATGATCCTTTGGTTGTAGGAAGTTTGGATAAAAAGCAAGTTGTTATCTTCAAAAAGGATGGTGACAAAACTATAACTGTAAATCCTAAAATTAGTCCAAAAGAAATGAGTGTCGATAAAATCCTTACAAGTGAGTTGTTTGGAATTCCCTCTATTATGAGTAAAGAGTTGGAAGACAAGCTAAATGCAAAAAGATTCTTGCAAACTAAAATTATGAATGGAACGATTTCGAATGAAGAAAAACTAAAGTTCAATGATTTAGAAGCTTATTTTGAAAATATCAAATTCTATGAAACTTTTGTAGATTCAAGGTTTGAACAATTTGTAAAGTTAACTAGTGAGCATGAAGAATTTAGCAATAGAGACTATTCTGATGAAGAACGTGATAATCTAGATAAAATTGCAAAAGAAGTATTAGAGGATATTTTAAATTCTGATAAAAAATGAGGCATATAGATTTATCTATAATCGAAAATAAAGTAAAAAAAATTCCATGGACTGTTAAGTTAAGTGAAAAATACAGCCACTTAAATCATTTAGCTTTTAAAGAAAAGGGAGAAGATTTTATTGATTGGCATGATATTGAAAAATTTCATATTGCACAGCTCGAGGGAAAATCTCCAGAAGACAGAAAATCTTATATTAAGAAATATCCTGATTGGAATATGCTGAAATCCATCTTCATAAAAGAATATGGAAATAAATGCTGGTATTCGGAAGCACCTTTAGATAATGGTCCTATAGACCATTTTAGGCCAAAAAATAAAGCTATTAATTATTGCTTGAATGATAGTGATGTAAATCATAAATTTATTCTGAAGAAGGATGGGTATTGGCGGTTGGCTTATAACTTTTTTAACTTTAGATTATCATCAAATACCGCTAATTCGAGATTTGATGATGTGGAAGCCGAAGGTATTCAAATTGGAGGGAAGTCAGTCTATTTTCCTTTAGGAACTGAAATGGATGGTAGCTTTATTATAGCTGATAATTATAACGATGTTATAGCTGAAAAAGCATTATTGCTTGACCCAATAAATCCTTCCGACTATAGTAATATAGCTTTTGATAAAGACGGGGAGCCATTTGTATGTGCCTTCTTAGAAAATCAAAAAATTAAAGCGGAAATTTCTATTAACCTCTTCAACCTAAAAAACACTTTAAATTTTAAAAATGAACGTCAGAAATTATGGTATACTATTGAAACAGTAATAAATGACACAAAAAAATATATCGATAATAATCTCATACCTGACGAAAAAAAAATAGATAAGCAGAATAATTGCTTTGAAGTTATAAGAAAACATGTTGAAAAAACGGCTGTGTTTTCAGCCGTAGCTTATACTTGTTTTAAAGTTTACGAGGTAAAAGCTGGATATGAATTCTTAACACATTTCAAACCCTAATTATTATGACAACAAACAATTTAGTAGCCAAGATTTGGTCTTTTTGTGATACATTAAGAGATGATGGAGTAAGTTACAGTGATTATGTAGAACAGCTTACATTTTTGTTGTTTCTTAAAATGGCAGATGAATATTCTCAGCCTCCATATAATAGAGAATTTAATATCCCTGATAGATGCAATTGGAAGTTTTTGTCTTCTCATAAAGAAGATAATTTGACGACAGACTATTTTAATCTACTCACAAAGCTTTCGGAGCAAGGTGGAATGTTAGGGAAAATATTCTATGGGGCTCAAAATAAAATACACGATCATAAAAAACTAAAAAAGCTGATAGAGCTAATTGATGAAGAAACTTGGGTGTCTGAGTCTGTGGATATAAAAGGAGATATTTATGAATCTCTTTTACAAAAAAGTGCAGAAAGTAGTGGAGCGGGTCAATATTTTACTCCTAGAGCTGTAATTAAAGCAATGGTAGAGTGCGTTAGGCCACAAACTAAAGAAACTATTTGGGATCCCAGTTGTGGTACAGGAGGGTTTTTTCTAGGAGCAATTGAATATCTCAATAATAATTTTAAGGAAGAATTAAATAAAAGGGATACAAAGGAATTCTTTCAATTTGATACTTTTAAAGGATGGGAAATTGTTCCATCTACAGCTCGTTTGTGTTTAATGAATTTGTTTTTACATGATATAGGAGATTTAATCAAAACTCCTGATGTTAATATAGAAGATAGCTTAATTAATCCAATTGATCAGAAGACAAATATTGTATTAGCTAATCCTCCTTTTGGGAAAAGTAGTAGTTATTATATTACTAATGACAAAAAAATGGCTGAGCAAGATAGCTATTTTTATAGAAGTAATTTTTGGACAACTACTAGTAATAAGCAGTTAGCATTCGTTCAACACATTGTTTCTATGCTTGAGGAAGATGGGAGGGCTGCAATTGTACTGCCAGATAATATATTATTTGAAGGGGGAGCTGGAGAGATAATTAGAAAAAAACTTTTAGAAGAAACGAACTTGCATACTATTTTGAGATTGCCAACAGGAATATTTTATGCAAATGGCGTTAAATCAAACGTATTATTTTTAGAGAAAAAAAAGGGCAGTAAGAAGCCTCTAACAAAAGAGGTTTGGGTGTACGATTACAGAACAAATATTCATCATACACTAAAGAAACAGGTATTAAAATACGAACATTTACTTCCGTTCGTAGAATGTTATCTTTCCAAAGATAGAAATAAAACAAATGAAACTTGGAGTAAGGATAATCCAAACGGACGCCTTAGAAAATATAGTTATAATGAAATAATACTTAGAGATAAGACCAACTTTGATGTTTTTTGGCTTAAAGACGACAGCTACATTGATATGGATAGTTTACCTGAACCCGAAATATTGGCACAAGAAATAATTGATGGTTTAGATAGTGCTGTAAATAGTTTTAGGGAAGTTGTGAGGAGTTTGCATCGTAATTAATAAACTCCTCTTAGGGCTACGACTTTAACATTTTTAGTTGACATTAGTCAGTAAAAAAGCCCTATAGGTTAAATTATAGGGCTTTTCTGTGTATTAAAAAGTATTTTTACTTGAAATTCGGATATAGAATTTTTCCCTGTTTGTCTATGAAATTCCATCCTTCACGGTTTGAAAACTTAACTGTTGCGATTCCGTTTCTAAATGTTCCGACTTCTTCAAATTCAGGCTTGAAAACCCAATTTCCATTTTTATCTATAAACCCATATTTTCCGTTTGTTTTAACCCAAGCCAATCCTTCATGAAAGTTTGATACATCCGTCCAAGGATGTGAGGTCTTAATTTCATTTGCTCCTTTTAAAATATCCTTATTTATGACAACGTTTCCAGATTTGTCAACAAATCCGCAATTCTTCCTTAAGTAGACTCTAGCTAAGCCTTCATAAAATACATCAACGTCATCAAATTGAGGATAAAGAACTGTTTTGCCATTTGCATCTGAAAAACCGTTTGAAGAACCCAGTTTAATTGCGAAAATATCTTCATTAAAACCACTTACTCCATCCGCATTTCTGATTTTCGATATGTTTTTACCTTGTTTATCAATCAAAACTATACTACTAGGCATAAGGTTTGATTTCGGGATATGAGTTACAACAATCATCCCATTAGTGAAATTGAATAGCCTCACCGATTTCTGCCAAAACTCTTCACCTAGTCCATTATTCCTCTTACGATAAGGTATCATGTTGTCCTTTAGTTCAAATTTTATCTGTCCTTTTTCATTTATGTATTTATAAAATGTGTCTCTATAGTTTCCTGTAGCTACAAGTGCTAAACCCTCTGAAAAATCTCCTGCTACCTTAAATTGCGGTATAATGACCTCTCGTCCAGACGTATCAATAAACCCCCAACCGTCTTTATCAGTAGCAACTGCTGCAAAGCCGTTTATAAAATCGCCTACTTCATCATATTTTATTTCTCCAACCACATCTCCTTTTATATTTATTAATCCCCACTTATTTCCGACTTGTATAGCAGCAAAACCATTTTTGAAACTACGAGCTTTATTGAAAACACCTTCAAATTCATTCACGCCGTTTTTGTTGATAAACTCTACACCGCCTTTAATTGATCGGGGAAGGGTAGCTAAGCCAAATCCATCGCTAAAAGGCTCTACCTTATCGTATTTAGGATAAAAAATAAAATCTCCCTTTTCATTGATGTAGCTATATTTTTTCTCCAAGTTATATTCTCCTTTAACCATACAGGCAACACCAGCTAAACCTTCCGAAAAGTTTTGTGCTTCAACTATTACATTTGGCATTTGTATGGATACTGCTTTATTGGGAGAAATTGTGGTTGATTTAGAGACTTCTTGTTTAGTTAGATTCATCTTATCATGTTCATTGATGTCTCTCTGAAAGATGGTTAATTTTGAAATGCATGATGTAAGTTTTACGCTAGTTCCTGCATAAAATATAATTTCTTTCGGTTTGAATGAGGAAGTCAGGCTGTTTTTCAAAGCATCCTGTATATCCATGTTATCTTCAATAAAGAATTTTGGTTTCAATTGATAAGTTATGTTATCTAAGGTACTTGCATCTGAAAATGTGAAACCTAATGTTTTTGGGGTGCTTTGGTTTGGTTCATAGTAAGTTATCCCAAAAAGATAATTTGGATTGGAGTGGAAAGCAGCATTGCACATAGTACCAGATTGTTTTATTCCATCAACAAGTAAACCTTTATAAGTCTTCAAATTGTTAATGAACCAAACTTTTCCATTGGGTACTGTTTGAGGAAATTTCTCCAATTGGATTTCCTTGATGTTTTGGGCTGAGAGATTTGATGTTAGTAAAACACCTACAAGGATAAAATAAAGTATTTTCATTTAGAGGGCTTGAATTACCTCCGTTCCTCAAGGTAGATTTAAAAAAGCAGAGGTGGAACTGATAGCTATCTGCGGAAGAGGTACTGGTATACCTAAGTGCAAGACAAACTATAGCCCACCTCATAGGTGAGCGTATAGTTGATATCATTTGCACTTTAAAAATTACCAGTTTTCTTCCGCAAAATTCAACTAACGCAATGCTGTTGTTATATATGTAATATTTTTCTTTACTCTATTCTATAAGCAATTATATTTATGGCTAATATCCAAAATTGTTTTGAGATAATAAAAACGAACCTTTGAACTCTTAAAAAGATATGACATTAGACGAAGCTAAATACAATCTGAATAACAAGATTTTTGAAATCAAAAAACTCCTTCGAAACAGGAAAATTGAAGTTATAGAAGTAATGCGAATACCCACGTTACATTTTAATGGTTTCAAAGAGCCGAAAGAGCTTTATTCGAAAGTAATGTACGAGCTATATCGAGAAGTAAAACAGTTGATAGGTTATATCTATTTGCATGAGCTAGATGAATTGAAAAGAAAGAAATTGGCGATGTACTTTGTCATGCAATATTCGTTTTCAGACTTCAAAGAACATATATCGTATGAGGAAACTTTTGCCTCACTTGACAATCGTCAAAAATCATTACTAGAAGATTTTCAAGTGATGCAAGAGAATACACGGAAGGAGATTATCAGAGACCTTAAAACCGAATATTTTTCTTTGGAACAAGAATCGCCATTTGATATGATGAAGATTAAATGGAAGGGTAATAGAAAGCAATTAGCAGAACTTTTTGTTGAACTCGAACAAAAAAGGTGGATTGAATTTACAGAGGGAGAAAGAAAACCAATTTGTAACACAATTTCAAAAACTTTTGTTATCAACAACTCGAATAAAAGAGAAGAGATAAATGTAAGTTCCTTCTATACCACATTTAGACCTGACCCAAGTCCGAAGCTTTCAAAGCACAGTTATGTACAGCGATATGATAAAATTTATACGGCGAATCATATAGTGTCCTTCAAAGAAATTTGTGAAAATAAATAACTGATAATGAGTTTTTTAAGTGCTTCATTGAAGTAGTAATGAATTGATTTTAGGTGAGGTAAGTCCCACCTTTGTGTCATAATATTAACAAATAGTTATGACACAAATTAATTACAAAAAGCTAATCGAAAAATCAAAGCTTTTAAATTCAGAAGAGTTCATTCTGGATGCGCCAGTAGAAATTGAGTTAATAAAACTCAAGAGACCTGTATACCATACTCGTGTTCCAATAGAGAACAAAGTACAGGTACTATCTAATTCCCTTTATTCCAACAATTTTATCGGTTCAATTCTAGTAGCCAAAAATACACTTGTCGTAATTGATGGATGGCAACGTGTAGAATTGCAAAAAGCCTTTGGGCATCAAACTATTTCCTGCTATCTAATCGAATGTTCCTTTGAAAAGGAAATCGAGTTACACTTGGCAATCAATCAGCAAGCTTCTGTATTTGATCTTCAAGAATTTGGTGTCGAGTTTCAGACAGTTCGACTTGAGGACTTCGGATTTTCTGAAATTGAACTAAATGACTGCAGGGCAACTATGGATAGAATTTCGGAGGAAGTTAAGCAAGAAGTTTTCTACCATCCAGCAAAGAAATTTCGGAAATGCCAAATCAATACAAATCCAGAGACAATCGAGAAAATCAGCTTCATCAAATCTCAAATGAGATTTAAAACTAACAATCAAGTCTTACAACATTTAATCACATTTTATGAAAACAATAAATCTAATAACTAAAGAAACCACAACTCAACAAATCAAATCGTTAATGAAGCAACCAGCGCATAGTGAACACGGAAAGCTTCTAATTGATGAAGAAGCAATGATCTACGAGAATGAAAAATTGATAGCGGTTTACAAAAAGTATAATGGAGATATCACCACTTTATTATATGCTTGTGAAGGAATACGGTTTTCTAAATCAGAACGTGCCAACGGTATTCCAACCAATACAAGTAGTATCGGTTATATTCCAAGAAATCCGTTGCGTGTAAATGCTTGTCAACCATCAGACCTTCTATTAAATAATCCTGTTGTTCAAGATGTTTTTGTACAACATGCCGAAATCGTTCACGAAAGCTACAAAGAGTTCTTTGAGTTAGCGTATCAACATCAGCTAGATGAGTTCGTTAATGGCTCAAAACCTTTAGACAAAGCTTATTTATTAGGTAATACAACATTTTCTGGCGGGGTAGTTAATAAGGATAATTCATTGCATTACCATTTTGATACGGCAAACACCCCAAATGGCATATCCTGTATGCTAATGCTAGCTAACAACATCAACGGAGGTGAATTGGTGTTACCTCAACTTGATATAAGATTTGCTTGCCAAAATGGATTTATGCTGTTGTTCGATGGACAAAAGTACCTACATGGAGTAAGTCGAATTATCAAAGCGTTAGGTGGGTATAGGTATACAATAGTTTACTACAACAACAAAGGAATGAAACTCTGCCTACCCCCAGATCAAGAGTACGAAAGATTTAAGGAATTAAATAACAAAAAAGCTAACTAATTATTAACCATTAAATACAAAAAAAAATGACACATAGAGATTATACTAAAGTAGAGCAATTGAAACAATTGTTTTTGGATGAATTGATGAAAGCACGAGGTATCAAATGTATAGCCTATCAAAAAGCTGGAATAGGCAAGACTAAATTCTTTGAGTGGCAACGGGAAGATATTGCATTTTCTGAAGCAATAAATGAGATAGAAGAAAAATGGTTGGATGTAGCAGAGAACAAATTGATGGATTTGATTGCGATTGGAGATAGAGCTGCTCTTATGTTCTATTTGAAAGCAAAAGGTAGACACAGAGGATACAAGTAAAAATTATTCGACAGAAAATCTGTCGAATAGCTTTGCATCAGATAAATATGCGTGTGTAAAATTTTTAAAAACAAAAAAGTCGTTGGTTATTAGCCACATAAAATAGAAACGTTATGAAATTAACTTATTCAGTACGCCCCGTTTTGAGGGCTGATAAAAAAAAGAAGGATGGGACTATGCCAATCCACTTTTCTGTAAGAGTTGGACAATATGTTACCAGAATACCTTCAGGTAAATATATTAATGAAAAGGACTGGGACAGCAAAAATAACTGCCCCAAAAAGAAAGACAAGTTCCTTCAATTGCTAGCCACTTATCTCAACAAAAAAGCAAGTGGGTTCGAAACGTACATGCTTACTCAAGAAAGTTTAGGCAAACCGATTACGTTAATCGTGGCTATGAACTATTTTAGAGATAATACGAAAGTCGGTCTTTTTGATTTTTGGCAGCAACAGATAACCCTTTGGGAATTTTCAAAGGAACATAATACTTTGAAGTCTTATAAATCGGGTTTGAATATCATCAAGCAATTTAATCCCAAGATGAACTTTGGAGATATAAGCTATGATTTAATTCAGCGTTTCGATGTTTTTCTTAGAAAAGTTAGGGGAAATCAAGATGGAGGATGTTTTACGAAACATAAGGTATTCAAGGCAATTATCAACCAAGCTATTATCAAAGGATATATGAAAGAAAACCCATATCGGAACTTCAAAATCACGGCATCAAAAGGTAATAGAGAGTTCTTATCTATAAACGAAGTTAAAAAGGTGATGGCTTACGAGATTGATAAATCAAATGAGACTTTGAATCGTGTCAAAGACCTATTTTTATTCAGTTGCTTTACTGGCTTACGTTATTCTGATGTGATGAACATTAAACTAGAAAATATCAAAGATGAACCTTCAAGAATTGAGATAAATGTTCAGAAGACAGATAGACCCTTAGCAATCCCTCTAACGGCAAATGCCAAAGCAATACTCCACAAGTATAATGGTCATGCTATTAAACCTCAAACGGCATCAGCATTACCCAAGATGGCTAATCAAGTGGTAAATAGAGGACTAAAAGATTTGATGAAGTTGGTCGGTATCGATAAATCGATAAGTTTTCACTGTGCTAGACATAGTTTTGCTAGTAACCTAATTGAAAATGGTGTGTATATCAGCCATGTAAAAGATTTGCTCGGACATACTAATATTGCTCAAACGCAGATTTATGCAAAAAGCTTATCTGAAGACCTATACTCTTCAATGGATAAATTGAATGACGTGTATCACCATGCAATTTAACATCAGAGCTAATAAAATAAAAAGTATTTAATCCATTTGGTTTCATTTTGATGGATTAAATACTTACTAAAATGGATAAAAGATAATAACAACATGAGTAAAACGCTACAAGCAGGAAAAGGCAATTGCGCAATTAATAGTTTGATGTTTGAGAGAAAAATTCAGTCAAATATAAACAGCATAGTTTACAATGAGGAGTTGATTAATTACATGAAGTCAACCGTAGAATCTCAAAAGAGTATTAAAGACAAGCTATATATACTTTACGTTTTCAAAAGGGTGTTTGCAACATCAATCAGAAATCCTGATAAAGAACATTTCTATTTCTTTGAAAATGAGTATTTGCAGGATAGAAATACATTTGATGTTGATAAATGGCTAAAGGTTGAAATTGAGTTTTATAGAAATGTTCAATCCCTTGAAAAAGAAGTGCCACATCAAGTATTGCCTGAAATCAAAACCGATTTTGATATCAAATGGATTACTGGCGATGAAGTTAAAAAGCGGTTCAATTGGAGTAGAAATACTTTAAGCAAACGAATAGCAGAAGGTATGCCTTGTCATTCAAAGGGAAACACTAAACTTTTCGATTTAGAGGAGATAGGAGAGTGGTTCAGAAAAACTAAAGATTAATGATTTTTCTTTTGACAGCGCAATTTTCAATTATAGGTCTGACTAATTACTCATCTTAAGTCGCAAAGACCAAAATTCAACAAATTTTATATGAAAAGTAAAAAACAAGGTAAGGCGGCAGCCTCGCCAACAAGACAGTATTGCCCAATTTGTAGCAGGTATGTTAAAGCATCAACACGTTATCCAAATTACATTTGTCTGAACTGTCAAGAATTAGCGGTTGATGATAATGAGCAGAAAGTAGCTTACCACAACACCACAGACGATGGTCATGGATGTGAAGGAATAGTTATAGCAACCAAGGAAAAAACATCAAATACTTGCTTCATCAAAGGTGTTAAGGTAAAGGTTGAAGAAGCATACTTGGGAGGTATAGTCTTTCTCCCCTTCAAAGCTCAAAAGCCCAAAAAGAAAAGCTCAAAAGACTGAAACGAGCTTTTGAACTCTTAAAAAGACAATTGATGATGCTCAAGGTGCTTCGGTATCTTATCGCAATTTGAGCATCATCAAGCTCTTTTGAAGGAGGAGAGCAATTCTTGTATAAATTATTTTTTTGATCAAAAGAAGGTCGATGACAGCTTATGGTCATTTAAATTTCTCAAAGTTACTTACATCTGCCGCCCCGAAGGAAAGGCAGTATCATAATATGTATGTACATGAATATGATGTTACCTGATAAAGGAATGTTGATGAGGATAGTAAATCAATGACTGATGTTGAAGAATTGTCTGATTTGTTGAAAATCATCTAATAAGGCTTCAAAAAATCAAATATCAAACGATTTAAATCGAAAGTCTGATAGTTACAAGAAACTAGGTTGAACTAATGATTTGATGAATATCAAAGAGCTTTAAGCAAAAATTAGTTGAAGATAAGATAAATGGATGTGATATGTCATTCGCAGACTGATTTTCTCAAAATTCTAAGTTCTTTCAAATTGAAAGCAAATGATTTTTATTCTGGTTAGCTAGGCAATTAAACTTAATAAATTCTATTGACTTTTTATTGCCTTAGAAGAAAGAACTACCCTACGGTCAGGTAAAGAGACACGGAGCTTAAAATCGTTGAAATCTCAAGAGATTTAGGTGCCAAAAGGACGTCCGCCAATAGTTTCAATATTTACGAAATTATCAAAATCACACTTCGTACAATGTTCAATTAACTCATTTTCAGTTTTGCCAGAGTAAATCTCAAGGCTCATACTTCCGCAATTAGGGCATCTTGGCTCAAGATCAAACCCGATATACTTCATGAAGAGATTCTCAAATATCGATACTGTTGAAGCAGCTAATATGATGCAGATTTTGCAATCTGGAAAGTTCTTGTAAGCAGAATGAACAATTTCAGAAGAATAACTCCAAGCCATGTCACTCATCTTTCTGGCATGACTACGCAAAGTAGCATTGTTAGACCCAGGAGCGTATTCATCAATAAATAGTTTTGCTATGCCTTTAAAGTCTCCATTTTTTAATTGAGCTTTTTCAACAATTTGACCATTTCTTTTTGTAAGCTCATGGGCCAAGGCTAACAGACTTTCTCGGCAAATAAGTCCTATAGCTTGCATTTCCTCAGCTTCCATACCTATATGTAGTCGATCAGCAGCGAGCGTTAATTTTCTTCTTATTACATGAACTTGTTCAAGGTCTAATGGTAATTCAGACAATACATTACTCTCTTCGTTTTGTCCGTGTTGAAGACGTTGAACTATTCCAACATGAAAAGAATAGACCTCATCTGCAGTGAAATAGAATGCATCTTGCGGATAAAGGTTCATAGGAACACGCAGTCCTTCGGCAATCCACCATGCACCTTTATTTGTTTTAATATTCCAAATATTAGCTTTGATACCACCATCATCAAAAGTTCCTTCAACTTGTAAGTTCAATACTTTGGAAATTTTATTTTCTTTTAAATACTTCTTTATTCTTTTTTCCGTGTCTTTTCTTTCTTGTGGTGTCATTATATCGGACAATTAAGAGTGGTCAATTTTATGAGACATAAATATAATTAATTCTAAAATAATTACTTGCGACGTATTCTTTTCCAATTCTGATGGCTTTTTAGTGCTCTAGAAGATGGAACAACGTTAAAAGCAGGTAAAGAGACAGCCGAAGAATTATTGTTGGAATCTCAAGAGATTTTATTGTAAAAACTCAATTTATGGTTTAATAACAAGAAGATTATTCAGTTTAATTTGATGAAGTGGAAGTGATGCCGTAATTTCAGAAAAATTTAACTGTATGAAAACGCTCATTCCTACGTTTGAAAGCTTTAAAGACTTTTATGCAGAGTTTGTTGTTCCACTCAAAAATGAAAATCCAGAATTTATAAGACTTGATGGACAAACTACTGGCTCTACCAGAGGTGCTGCTGCTTATTTCAAATACAAGGATAATAAGTGGAAAGTTGATGCAGATACTCAAATTGATAAACTTAAAATAGCATTTGACCTTCTTCGAGAAGGCGAAGACCCATTTTTGATAACGCCAACTCAGAACAACACTGGTGAATGCCTTATCATCAAGGGGCAGGCTTTGAGAAATAAGAAGTTTTATGTTTATAAGATTGGGTAGTTTTACCTTCCGATATTGAATCACATGATAAAATGCTCTCTTTGTAAAATCAATGATGCGGACAAAACAGGTTCACATGTTGTCCCACATTTTTTGATGAAAATGGTTGATAATGCTGATCATGTCAAAGGACGTGATAAGGAACTCGGATTCAAAATCACGGAAGATTTTGTGAAGCCATATTTTGGAAGAGATGTCAATACGGATAAACTTGAAGCTGTTTTTGGAGACATTACAGATGACGATATAGCAGAATCTCGATCGGAGATAATTGCCGATAATATCTATTGTTCTAATTGCGAAAAAAAGTTTGGAAGACTGGAAAGCTTTTATGCAAAGACTTTAGAAATTTTTAATGATTCCGAATACATTTCTTCGAATGAGCCTTTTTTATCACTTCTTTTTTGGTCTTCAATTGTCTGGCGCATTTCTTCATATAAGAAGATGGGATTTTCTTTGACTGAAAAAGAACAGGAGCATTTAAGGAAAATTCTTGTTAATTCTTTAAAAGATGAATATACGCTTGAAGAAAATCGTTCAATTAATGAAATAAAGAATCTTAGATATGCAATATTAAGATCACCTCAATATTTTAAGGATAATGAAACTTCGGTATTTTTTCATCCTAAACACAGATTTCCCTATTGTTTATTAATTGGAGAGTATACTGTATTTTTCTTTATGAAGATTAACCATCTTCGAAATCCAGAGCAGAGTTTTTTTGGCTTAGAAAAATTTTTGAAAAAAGCTAGTTTAAACAGTTGCGATATTGGGGAGAACATATTCCCTATTTCGTATAAGGATATGGATTTGGCGAAAGATAAGTTTATAGATTTTGTAAATGAGAGAAGACTAAAAGGTTTATTTTTTAATTTAGACGAATTACATGTCAAGCTTGGCGGTGAAGGTAAAAAAATGCCCATGCCCTACAAAATGGAAATCTTGGCGGAACTCTTAAAGGATAATAAGAAATCAGGTCGCTCTTTTACTCGCGAAGATATTGTAAGCGTAACAACTAAAGTCTTGTTGAAGACATAGGCTAAACCAACTAAATTAAATTAATATATCTCATGGCATACGAAAAACCTATTACAGTCAAAGAGGCAATAAAATCAATTCAGAATCAGGACTTTATATTGCCATCTATTCAAAGAGAATTTGTTTGGAATACTTATCAAATAGAGGTTCTTTTTGATTCAATATTAAGGGATTATCCAATTAGTACTTTTCTTTTTTGGAAAGTAACGCCCGAAGTTCAGAGTAAATTTAGATTTTATAGATTTCTACCTTACTATCACGAAAGAGATAAAAGACATAATGATTTAGCGGAATTAAGTGGGGATAAAGATCGAATGGCTATTCTTGATGGCCAACAAAGATTGACGTCTTTATATATTGGGTTAACAGGACATTTTTCTAAAAAGCTGTCTAATTATAGTTGGAAAAGTCATCACGCTTTTCCAGAGAAAAAATTGTATGTCAATCTTCTGAATGTAGCTGAAGAGTCTGAAAAACAATATGACTTCAGGTTTTTGAGCGACTTTGATATTAAATATTTTTCTGAGAAACATCCAAAAGAATATCACTGGTTCAAGGTCGGAGAGATAGTTAATATGGAAAATATTAGCGGTATTATTAAATATTTAACATCATATAGACTTACAGATACTTCTTTATATTCGCTTGAGCAAGTTCAATTTGCATCGAATACATTGATGGCTATCTATGAGTATTTCAATGTTAAAGAGTTTATAAATTTCTATCTGGAAAAGAGTAACGAATTAGATAAGGTATTGCACATTTTCATAAGAGTAAATAGCGGAGGTACTAAACTTAGCTATTCAGATTTACTACTTTCGATTGCAACTGCACAATGGAAGGAACGAGATGCTCGAGAAGTCATTCACAAATTCGTAGACCAAATAAATTCGATAGGAAACGGGTTTAGTATTAGTAAGGATTTAGTATTAAAAGCCTGCTTAGTTTTATCAGATATTAAAGATATAAAATTTAAAGTAGACAACTTTTCCGCTTCAAATATGCAAAGAATAGAAGCTGAATGGGAAACTATTGCTTCGGCGATAAGCTTAGCAGTACGATTGATAAGTCATTTTGGATTTAATGAAAAAACTTTAACAGCTTATAATGCAATCATACCTATTGCCTATTTTTTAAAGAAGAATGGAATAAGAGAAGAAATTCTTCAAAGCTCGTCTCAATTGGAAAATAGAAACCTAATAAAGGAGTGGCTGATAAGAGCTCTTTTGAAAAAAGTATTTGGAGGTACTCCAGATAATCTATATCCTGTATATAGGAATTTGATATCTGATAACATCGGCAGATTTCCTTTGGTCGAATTAATTGAGCATTATAAAGGAACAACTAAGTCTCTTTCATTTGATGAAGAGGCAATAGATAACCTATTAGACACCCAATATGGTTCAGCATTCTCTTTTATGGTTTTGAGCTTGATATATCCAATAAATCATAACTATAATTTTCATCAAGATCATATACATCCTAAAAAATATTTCAACGAGAAGTTCCTATTAGAAAATAACATTTGCTCAAAAGAAAACGTTGGTGAATTTCTTGACGGGTTTAACCGTATTGGAAATATACAATTAATTCAAGAAACTGAAAATCTGGAGAAAAACGCAACTCCTTTTGCGGTGTGGTTTGAGAACGTATATAAATCAAATGAACAAAAGGCGGCTTACAGAACTCTACATACTATTCCCGAGGAAATTGATTTGAATCTATTGGAATTTACTGGTTTTTATAACCAACGTAGGTTACTTATAAAGGAGAAGTTAAAAAGAATTTTAAAGATTTCAAAGGATCAAGCAGTGGAGGATTATGTATAGGGATTTTAAAAACAAAAGGTGTAATGTAAAGTTCAGCTATGATACATACGAAATAGAAGATCACCCATTCTTAAGTTATAATATCGCAAGTCATGTGAAATATCTTATTGTAGGTACTTTTCCTGCTGAGAAAAGTAGAAGAAAGTTCAATTTCTTCTATGCTAGTGAAACTAATCTTATGTGGAGTTTGCTTCTAAACATCTATGGTGGTTGTTTTAATTTTCAATCTGGTAAAGAAGCTGTTGAGGAAAGAGTAAAATTTCTAAGTGAAAATGCTATAGGAATGACGGATTTGTTATTGAAATGCTACAGAAAAAATAAGTCATCAAAGGATGAAGATTTATACCCAATTCTATGGAATGATATTTTCAAAATTTTGGCAAAAAATACTGATATAAATACTCTAATTCTTACGAGCCGAACGAATATTTGCGGTGCTTTGGGGTTGTTCAAAACGCTTTTCATACAGTACGATTATCCAGTGTTGGAATTAGAAAAAAATCATTTAAATGTGCTTGAGGGAGAGTTTCAATTCGAGAATAGGCTGATAAAAGTCATGGTGCCTTATTCAACGTCAAAAAGGTTAGAGAAGAATTCAAACACATCTTTTGAGAAGATAATTGAAATGTATAGATATTCGTTTGGAATTCAACACTAGATGGCCACGTTTAAAAAGGGGTAAATTCTAGGGTAAATTCATTTGAAAATGCACAGTGCAATTTTGGGCATTTTTGGTTCAAAATAACATCTCCTGCTAACAATAATTGAGTTCAGAACTCTGCTCTGGGCTACTTTGAGAAGCATCAATTACAGATAGTGGTTGGTGCTTTTTTTGTTTAATTAACCTTCAAAAATAGTTCAGCAGGTAGATTAAAAAAATCCCTAAGTTTTTGAGCCATCCTTAATGTAATTTCCCTTCTGCCCGCCAATACTGATGATACATGGCTCTTACTTCCAATAATAGGTTCGAGGTCTTTGTTTTTTAGTCCCTGCTCCTGCATTTTGTCCTTGATAACTTCAAGCACATCAATTTCGGGCATTTGAACGGTTTTGTCCTCGTAATCTTTGATCAACAGTAATAATACACCTAATTCATCATCTTCGGGCGTTCCTTCTTCTGCATGGAAAATTTCCATAGTACGGGCTAAGGCTTTTTTATATTCTTCTGCTGTTTTTATCAGTTTCCAATTCATTACTTTACAAATTAAGATTATAAGATACAGTTGCTACATCTATTTTGTCGTACGATGTGTGTACCAAACCAAATCGTATAACAGGCATCTTGTCTAAAGTTAATTGCGACTACTAACCTGTAATCGTTTCCTTTGATATTGAACACCACCCTTTGGTTGTTTACAATACTTGCATTTCCGTAAGTATTTTTCAATTCATTGAAATTACTGAATTTGTGTTTCAGCATTTCATTATACCAAACCAACAACTGTGTTTTTGCCTGAGGATACTTCTCAGTATAGTAAATGATGGTTCTACGGTTGATGATGTTCATTAATACAAATATAACAAAATGTTTTCAAAATGAGAACTTTGTTGCGTTGAGGATGAAACTGGGCATAAAATGCAATGAAACACTACAAGCTTCCGCTACAGCTGCCCCATTGTAATCGAAAGACAGCTTTTATGCGGAAAAATTGTGAAAAAACGCTTAAAGTAGTAATCTGCTCTGGGCTACTTTTAAAGCATCAATCAGAAAACGATTGATGCTTTTTTGTGGTCATTAAACGAGCTATCTAGGCTAATTTTTTCTCCATTATGGTGATAGATTTATCATTATGGTTTATTCGCTGTACCACGATCCAGTTTAATGTATGGTACAAGGTTTCTGCAGTGTGTGTAAATAAGTGTAATTTTTCAATCCCTTTTAACTTGGCTATTTTTTCGATGTGTTTACACAATAAAGACGCATAGCCTTTTTTTCGCTGATTAGGCACTGTATAGACTAAGGCTAGCCAATTTTTATGTTTCTTTAAGCTCGGCACCAGATTTAAAATAGCGACTTTTTCGTATAGTCCGCCTGTGGCAACTGGCACCCCATCAACTTCTAGTATCATGTGAAATTGAGCTGGATCAAGTATAACTCCTTTTAGCATATTAATGGTTTCTTCTATAGGTAAATTCCATTCGTCTTTATACCAATAAGCAATGGTATTTATTAAATCGGTGTTGGCGATAGCTAAGATATTGTATTTTATGTTTTGCATGATAAAGAAGTGCTAGTTGCCTAAATTTCTGATGAAAGTTTTAGGTAGGTTAGACGGTTTAATGTCTGTGACATAAAATTGAGCAATTGCTTGGGCCATGTAAGGGTTCATATCAACATAGTTGCTTAAAACAATGATGGTTAATTTCTCTTTAGGGAATCGAATAATATCTCCCAAACCAGGGCCACCGCTATGGCCAATCATAAGATGTCCGTTATTGGTTTGTGTGGTCCATCCCAATTGAGTAAATCCTCCGTTGGTAGCGGTTTTTGTAGCCATTTGTTGTTGCATGGCATTACTAATGAAAGAGTTTTTATCCAATGCTATAGCCCATTTAATGCCATCCGCAATTGAAAGAAACATTCCTCCGGCACAGTAAGAAGCAGGCGAATAAAATCCTTTAAAAATTAAGGGGCCATTTTTGCCTTTGCTAAAGTTTTGCGATTTGTTATTAACGGGTAGCATGGTCTGAAAAGGAAAGCCTCTAATTTCTACATCATAGCCACTATTGTCCATGCCAAGGGGCGCAAATATTTCTTGCTTAAATATTTCTTGGATGGGTTTGCCGCCTATTTTCTCCAAAATATATTGCAGTACAAAATAGTCGCCATTTTGATAGGCTTGTTTGGTGCCAGGGCTAAACCTTAAAACCGAATCTTTAAGGTTTTTCACAATTGTTGCTATAGGTTCTACCTTAAAATTGGCAGATGGACGTGTGCCGATGTAACCGCCTAGTGTTGCTGGCCAAGGCATACCGCCCTCATGTGCTAAAAGATGCCGTATCTGTATGTCTTTCCAGCTCAAAGGTACATCATCAATGTATTTGTTCAAGTAATCATCTAAGCTTAACTTATGCTCCTGTATCCATTTCATTACCAGCGTAGAAGTAAAGAGTTTGGATACCGAAGCGATTTGAAATGTAGTATTTGGGGTTACGGGTAAGTGATATTCAATATTTGAGATACCATAAGTTCCGCAATGCATTATTTTCCCCTCCTCAATTACAGCAACAGCCAAACCTGGAATGCCCAGTTCTTGCATTTCTTTTTTTATATAGTGATCAATGTTAGGGTTTGTTGGGTTTTTTTGACCAAAGGCATAATATGATATGCTCAATGCTAGCCATATTAGGGTGGTTTTTTTCATTTTATTTTAATTATTTGATGTTTAGTAAATTATGTTTTAATTTAACTTGTTTGATGCTCGCTTTATAGCATTATCGACAGACAGCCAGTTTTAACGACAGATAGCCTATCTTTCAAAAGAAGACCTATTTTTTTGTGATTTGTTGCATAACGACTTATAAGAAATCTTGTTGGGCGTTTAATCTCTAACAATAGGATGTTTATCTATAACAGTTTTAAAAAAGCTGCCATATCGAGATATTTGCAGACATAATTTATAACACTTTGTACAGTCAATTAAAAAAAATAAAAGAAGAGCTCTACGATAAATGTGATCTTAGCTTTACCAGTTTGGTTCAAAAGATTGAAAGCACTGAATATAGTGCTTGTTCCTTTAGGCTAAATGAATATGGTATTGTGTACAGACAGGCTAAAATTACTCCTAAGAAAATGGGGCAATTTGTAGCCATTTGGAAACGCGACAAAAATGGAATAACCCAACCTTATGATATTTCAGATGATTTCGATTTTATGATCATCACTACTATAAAAGATGATAAAATCGGGCAGTTTATTTTTCCAAAACAAATTTTGAAGGAGAAAGGCATTGTCTCGCTAAATGGAAAGAGTGGAAAACGTGGAATAAGAGTTTACCCACCTTGGGATATTGTAACTAATGCGCAAGCAAAGAAAAGTCAAAATTGGCAAGTAAAATATTTTTTAAGCATTGAAGATAGCAATAGATGCTTAGAACGCCTGATGATAAATAAGGCATAAACGGAGATATTGTGGATTAAAGAGAGGCAGCCGATGTAAATGGACTGCCTCTTTGTATAATACCTATGGTAATTTTATACTAAATGAACCCTTTATTGGGAACGTCTTTCCATTGCACATAGGCTGTCCGTCCCATTTGGTTTGGGTTAATGTACCTTCAAAATCTCCATCTAAATACCCTGTTGTTGAATAAATACTGATAATGCCCGGCATATAGGTAAAGCCGCTGGGGCAAATACTTACATGAAGCCAACGCCCAGCTGTTTCATGTGTTGATGAGCCTGTACTTTCCATCCCAAATTCATTTCCAAATTCATAATTACCAACCTTAAAAGAGTTGTTAATGTAAAAATAGATATTGCCAGGCCCAGTATCGTCCATAGCACTAACACGGAACCCACCAAAATTATCTCTATAAAAGTTAGGTATTTTTGAATAATGGAATGCTCCGCCAAAATTCCAGGCGATGTAATTTTTAGGCACTATCCATACCGCTACCGCACCAACATAAAGCTTAACGCCCTGGTTGTTTTTTACATCTACCTGTACTACGGTTTCGGCAGGGGTGTTTATGGTAGCTGGTGCCTTTAGCGTTTGTTTTGCCGCAGCACCCCCTGCAAGGGTTCCTTCTCCATATAGTATTTTCCAACCCTCAATATTGGCGTTTGGTACCAGTTCGCCATCAGAAATAAGATAATCATCTGCCTCGTAGTTCTTTGGGTCCATTACCCTAACTTCTAAGGTTGCCTCTTCGCCTGCAAAAAGGCGGTTTTTCGAAGACTTTACCGAAAATTCTGCATAGATGCTCCAATCGCTAAAGTGTTTTGTTTTTACAGACAAAGTTTTATTAGCCTTGTTGAGCGTGGCATTTTTTGCCGGATGCCAAAAACCCTCTTTATCCTGATAGGCAAGCCTCAAAAAATCCTCCGACGAACCAGAGAAGGTTTGTGAATCATAGCCCATCACAATCTCTATATCTTTTTTAAATGATACATTTTCTGGCAACAGCCTAAAAGACTTATTTGAACTGGTTTTATTTAACGTATTGGTTACAGGCAGTATGTTAAAATTGGTTTCTGCATCAACAGCACCTGGTGGTACAATAATCTTAACCCCACTGCCAGCCAACTCAATAGTGCCGCCGGCAGCACCAATGCTTTTGGTAACACCGCCCCAAAGCCCAGAGCCGTGCTCAACAGCCACAGGTTTATTAATTGGAATTGGAACAGGAGTTACTTCTGGCTTCTTTTTGCAAGAAGTTATTGCACAGCATATTAAAAATGCTGTTAAAAATTTAACAGTAGTTTTCATGATATTTTTTATTTTGGTAATTAACTATAAACTCAATTCAATAGAAAGTGCGTCCCAATTGCTTTTAAAAGCAGGTACCATTACAGGAGTGGTTTGATAGTTGGGAGTAAAAGTGACAGTCCATCCGTCAGCGGCACCATCTTTTTTAAGCCCTAGATTTGGATATACATTGGCCACAGGACCAACAGCCTTCATGTTTAGTTGACGACCGTCACTTAACTTTGCATTGATTGCATATTTACCAATCGGAATGTTCTGTATGCTAAATGAGGAATTGTTCCCGATTTGTCGGGTAATTTTAAAAGATTTGGTTTCGCCATAAAGGCCAGGTTTGGTAGGGCTAAGCTCTATTTCAATTACACCATTGTGAGGCAGATATTCAGGAAACTGATAACCACTCGGGTAGTTTACATTGAAATCAAAATACAAAGCCCCGCCATAATAATTACTTTCGTTACCGGGTTGTTGGGTAACCTCATCAGGATTGGCTGTTCCGTAAGATAGCAATACAAAGTTTTTAACTATACCGTCTGTAGAGGCGAAAGCATTAATGCCTCCTTCGGGATAGAGGGCAACAACTGCTCGGGTACCGTTGTAATCTATGGTTGTTGCTGTACCAAAAAATGATGCACCGCCCATCGGAATTGCAAATTCATAATAGCCGTTGTCGTTAGTTGTTCCGGTATTACTAGAATAGCCGCCGCCAATGTAGGTTGATCTTACACCTATATGTGCGCCCTTTAAAGGTTTGCCATTTAAATCGGCTACGTAACCTCTTGCAAAACCTTTTTTAATACCTAAAGAAGGAAAATTAGGCATTCTCGGTATGGTATTGCCCATTACATTGATGTAATATTCGTCGTCTGATACTGTAAAATTTGCTTGTCCTGTAATAGTAGGTAGTGCAGGTTGTTCTCCCCAGTTTCCTCCTTCAGCACCTGTATCTGATTTTTTTGAACAAGCTACAAAAACGATACATACAATTAATAATTGATAATAAAACTTCATTGTTATCTCTAAATTTATTTTATAATAAACCGCAAATGTAGATTGGGCTGGCTTTTAATGTAAATAGCTTAGACAGAAGCTTTAATGTGGCAGCTGTAAGTAATAAAAGAGATTGTTTATGCCGTTTGTCTATAAGTTTTTGTATTCTGTCGATTAAGCTTATTTCTTTTTTAAATCGACGATATATTTGGGGTATGAAAATGCATCATCGTGGGTAGAAATTGAGCTTTGGTTTGGTTTATTTGTGAGGGTACTTTATCTTTTTTTATCGATATAATAAAATAGAAAGTTGAAACGGATGTAACATATTCTAGAAAATTGTTTCCAATTTTTAAAAACAAACACATGATAATGAAACCTATAATAAAATTAACCCTTTTACTTTTTCTGCTTGTCATTAATGTGCAGGCTCAGAACAAAATACGGATTAAGTTAGCAGATCATCTCAAAGGACCTTATACGGGTAGATTGATAGTTTACATGCAGGCAGATACCAGTAAGCCTTTTGGGCAAGTGCAAGAGGACGCTCCAGCTTATGCCATTACAGTTAAAAACTGGAAAGCTGGGGAGATACAGATATTGACTTCTAGTGCTTTTTCTTATTTGAAACCTTTAGATTCGGTAAAAAAAGGATTTTATAAGTTGGTAGCTATACTCGACACCAATACTAAGGAAAGAGGAAACAATGTGCTAGGGAATTTATATACCCGAGAAGAGGTAGTTGCTTTGCTAAATCATGGTATAAGCGAAGTACCTACATTAACCTTAACAAATGCTTTTCCTGAAAGAAAATTCAACCAGAGTGATTTCGTAAAAGAAGTTGTTTTTAAATCTGCGCTTTTAACAAAGTTTAGAAAAGAACCTATTTTCATAAAGGCAGGAGTGGTTTTACCTGCATCTTATCATAGTAATCCCGGTAAAAAATATCCTGTGGTTTACATTATACCTGGTTGGGGAGGTACACATCACAATGCATACAACAAAGCACAGCAAAATACCTATGGAATAGGTAAGGGTGAAGAAAAAATATATGTTTTCTTAAATCCGGAAACACAAACACCTTATGGTTTACATGCTTTTGTCGATTCGAGAGTAAATGGTCCTTGGGGAACGGCTTTGGTTAAAGAATTTATTCCTTACCTCGAAAATCAATTTAATATCAGCGCAGTACCTCAGCATCGTTTAATTACGGGACAGAGCTCTGGTGGTTATGGTGTAATATGGTTGGCCCTATATTTTCCAGATACATTTGGCGGTTGCTGGGCAACTTCTCCAGACCCGATAGACTTTAGCAATTTTACTGGGGTTGATATTTATAAGGACGAAAATTATTTTTATGATGCCCAGAAAAAAGAAAGAGACATCTTTATGATTAATGGTAAAGCTACTTCTAGTTTAAGAAAGATGGCTCAAAAAGAACAATTAGAAGGAGATGGTGGGCAAGGACAATCTTTTGAAGCTGAATTTGGTGTGCCAGGGAAAGATGGCAGGCCACAAGCACTTTTTAATCCGTTAACAGGTAAAATCAACAAAGCTATCGCTAATTCTTGGCAACCCTATGATCTTGCGCTTTATGTTCAGCAAAATTGGGCGAGAATAAAGAATGATGTTGCAAATAAAATTAGAATATACGCTGGAGAAAACGATAACTTTCTTTTACAGCACTCTGTAAAAGCATTCCGCGATAAAATAAAGACTGTTAATGCCCAAATCCATGTAGAAATCGTAAAAGATGCCGATCATTTTAATACAAGGCTAAAGGTTGTAGATACGATACAAAAAGAAATGGACGAAGTGATTAATCGTAAAAATTAAATAAACTAAGTACTTCATCAATATAGCATATACCCCTAACTTTTTAAAACGAATAAACAAAATGGATAAAAAAGAAGTGGTTTCGGCATTTATTGAAAATGTTTGGAATCAGAGAAAAACAGCAGAGCTGGCCAATTTCATGAGCAGTGACTTTGTTGATCACTCTTTGCCCAAAGGTTTACCTGCAAACGTAGAAGGCACACAAAAATGGATACAAGCCACAAGTAGCTCATTTCAGCATACCACTCTTATAGAAGATATGGTGGCAGAAGATTGTAAAGTGTTTATAAGGATAAGAATGGAGCTAAAGCATATTGGCGAGTGGCGAGGACATGCCGCTACTGGATTGGATATTATAACCACAGGCTATCGGTTATTTGAATTTTCTAATGGAAAAATCTGCGCTCAATGGGCTGCTATAGACGGAAATGCAATAGAGCAAGCTATTATAGGAAATGTACATAGCTGTAAAGTTTAACAATTTCTACTACCCTAATTATCTTTTTTTCAAATAGTATAGCGGTTCTCGCCACAAAGTTTGATGAGTAAACATAGAAGGTGTTTTTCTGGCGAAAGACGCCTTTTTTCGTTTGTTAGTCGACGATAATAGGTTCTACATCTACGTTCATTGAATTGCATTTTGGCTTGTAATAATTTTGCGCTCTCTTAAAAAAAGAAGAAGATGGAAAAAGAAAATTTACGCAGTAAATGGCTGCTACTGTTACTCGTTTTAAGTTTGTTTACAAGCGCTTGTAAGAAAAGCAACTCAGACCTAAAACAACCCAAAGAGGCCGATAAAAATAGTTTTGTGCCTCGTTTGAATACGAAATATACCTATAAGCATTATAGAAGATGATATGAATATTGCTACCGCAACAAAATGGATTAACGGTGGAAAAGATTCTGCAGGAATACAAGTTTATAATTTACACACCAATATTGTTGCGCAAGGAATGGACATGGCTTTAGACAATAGCTTATACATTGCCAATGGCAAAACCTACATGGGGTTTAATATGCCCGATGCTTGGTATGCATTCGTGTCGGAACTGAAGAGAATGCCAAACGTTGTGGTAGAAGAAGCTAAAACTACTGGTTTTCCAGGCTACATGGTTATGGAAAATGTCATTCGGGAAAATAGCATACTAACTTGGGAAATTCCCGGAATAACTGGGCAATATTTGAGGTATATCCAAAAACAAGGAGAGAGCAATACCTCTTTTGAGGTTACGCAAAAAATTCTGCAAAACCCTGGTGCGGTAGAGGCTGTAGAGACGATTACTGTACCTGCGGGCACATTTGTTTGTAGCAAGTTTGTTTATACCAGTTCTCAAGAGCAGATCATTAAAGGAAGTGGAAATACACCCATTTCTCGTAATGGCACAGACAACGTAACGCTTTGGGTGGCTCATGGTGTAGGAGTAGTTAGGCAAGAAAACAAAACTGTATTTGGTGGAGTAGCTTCCAAATCGACTATCGTATTAAATAACATCAAATCATAAAATTTTAAAATGAACAATTTAAGTAGGAGTGGCTTAAGACTATTGGCCGCAGTAATAGGTATGTCGTTTTTATGGGCATGCAAAAAAGATAAAGAAAATACAGCCAAGGAAGAATTGGTATTTAGTACAAATGCTAAAGCCTTATGGAAAGGCTATTTAGAAACAGGCTATTTTAATTCGGGAACAATTAAGTTAGATGGAGAAGATATCTTTCTAGAAGGAGACAAAATTACAGGAGGGAAAATCAGTATTCCCGTATCATCAATACTGATTACCAATGATCTTCCTTTGGATAAGAAAATAGAATTGACGACACATTTGCAGACAGATGCTTTTTTCGATTTGGCTGTACATCCTTATGTTACTTATACAATCAGTTCGGCAGAGAAAAAAGCGATTGATGCTGAAGGTAATAATTACCTGATTAAAGGTAGTATGAAATTGTTGGGTAAAGAACTTCCACTTGATATTCCCGCTAAAATAAACATCTCTAATACCGCTGTTTCTGTAGTTTCAAATTTTAAGTTCGATAGAACTAGATGGGGAATGACTTATGCTTCATCAGAGCAGTTACCAGCGCAAGACAAAATAAAAAATGAAATTGCTGTAGAATTAGACTTTACGGCAACTAGGCCTTAATCAGTTTTTCATTTCTCCTGTGTACATGGAGGAAAGAAAAGTAAGATTTTAAAACAATAGTGATTTAAACAAAACAACAAATACAATTTATGAAACACTTAAAAATTATTTTATTTTTAATGGGAGCCTTTACTATGCCAAATGCAGAAGCTCAGGTAAAGAAAGCGGCTAAGGCTAAGCAAGAAGTTAGAAAAACAGAAACTAAGCCTGCGGTTACTCCATCATCTTCTACAACAACAACAACTGTTAAGGTAGAAACTACGCCTCAAACCAATATAACAAAACCAAAGGAAAGCGAGAAAGTAAGTCAACCTAAAATAAATACTAGCCATAAAGAAATAGTAATTGCTGATGACGATCGTCCGTACAAAGCCGCTTTCGGAATTAAGTTTATGTGGGGTATTTCGGCAACAGGTAAATACTTTTTAAAGAAAGATCAAGCGGTAGAAGCTATTGTGCGTTACAGGAGTTACAGCGGCTTAGGAAATGACATCGCCATCACTGCATTGTACCAATATGAAAAACCTATTACAGAAGTGGCTGGCCTTTACTGGTTGGTTGGTGCGGGACCATATTATGGCCATTTTTCGTATAAATGGTATGCCAACTCTGGTAGTTCTTACTACGGGTTGGCGGCTATGGCTGGTTTAGAGTATAAACTAAACAATACTCCATTGGCCATTAGTGTAGATTGGATGCCTGCTTTTGATTTTAATGGCGGTGGTTTTGGTTCTGAGAGTGGAGGATTAGGCATAAAATATACTTTTTAGTAAGAATAGTGTAGTAGTTTGGTTTATGTTAAAGCCGGGTTTACATTTGTAAATTCGGCTTTTTTATTTAAACGGGTATATTTTTGCTAGGTTTCATCCAAAAATATCATAATAGCGCTCTAGAAGTGCCAGTACAATATTCGAAACATATATTGCTAAACAGTTTTTAAAGATTCGCTTACGAATATTCGTTGTAATAGTGGTTTGTACAGGCTCTATCTTCTTCTTTGCTCAAGGCAGCATTGAAATACGCAGTAAAATGAACTCGGCATGACGGAATGCAAAATTTAGCGGCACTTCCGATACTAGGAGCAGGCTCTGAATTTACTTTGCTTCGCAGCTACTTCGTGGTCAAGGTCGGGGTGGCAAAAAAATTGTCATCGTGCTAGTAATCAATAGAATAATAATATAACTCAGGTTAAAAGTTATATGAAAAATAAAACCCCGATAGGAAATATACCTAGGGGGCTTTGATTGATGATGACTATTTTAATGTTAAGCGGTTAATTGTTTTATTATGAACTCATATCAAGTTAACAAATGTAAATAAGTTTCCATTGGAAATTTCGTAAAGCTCCCTCATTACTAAAAACATCGTCGTTGTCGGGGTGTAATGGCAAGCGGTAGTATCTGTCATTATAGTTTTTTACAAGGTAGGCTTTCCTTTAGTATCTACTATTTTTCCGGTAGCATAGCCACTTTCAAATTTCATTTCACTCTTCTTACATGATGTTAGAATTACCATTAAATAGATTGCTAAAGTGTTATGTTGTTTTTCATCTTAACGTCCTTACCTCTACTTTATTTGCAATGGGTTTTATACTTTTTAGATAACTGTAGATGGCTTTTAGATCCTGTTCTGTCATGCCGCTATACATTTTCCATGGCATAGGTGTGTTTAATTCTGTTGGGTTTAGCTTTACAGGGCGGTAGCTGGTGTCGGCATAAACTTTAAATTTAGCCACAAATAAATCGCTAGTCCAGTTGCCAATACCTTCTTTATGCATGGTAATGTTTGGCGCACGTATAATTCCACCTGGCTGATTAAATTCCATACCGCCTCCAAACTCAGAGCCCGCCACTATTTTGCCCTTATCTTGTTTGCTATGGCAGTCCACGCATCCAGCAGCATTAGCCAAATAGCCTCCGTAAAGAACGGTATCGGTTAATGAAGGCCTAGCCTGATGATTTGGCGCTTGTGGAGATAACTTGTTAAGTAAGCTTACAGGAAAATCTAAGCTGGTTTTTGGCACGTCATTTTTAACAGGTGGCAATGTTCTAATATAAGCAATAATGCTTTCAACATCCTCCTTGCTCATTTTACCAAAACGTTGGTAACCCATTACCGGGAACAATGCATGGCCATCTTTTCCCACCCCAGAGGTAATGGCTCTATAAATCTCACCATCTGTCCAAGAAGAAAGGACTGCGGGAGTTAAGTTTGTTGCATAAATATTGCCAGGAAATCCCATTTTTTTATCGAAAGCTTCTCCTCCGCGGCCTTCAGTTCCTGGAACTACCGGCCCGCTAAAAGTACTCCAATCTCGCTGGCTATGGCAGTCTATACATACCGTAACGTGGTTGGCTAAGTATTTGCCTCTTTCAATGTTAGCACTGTCTTTATTTACTGTAAGTGCTGGTGCTAGACCCACATCTGGTTTAGCGAAATTGATATATAGCCCCGAACCAAGAACTACAAACACAATTATGGCGGTAATAATGCCTAAAGTTTTTAATAATTTCATTGTTTTAAATTTTTAGAGGTCATTAGATAATTTCAT
>NZ_DHDZ01000038.1:0-3794 GCF_002399615.1 Pedobacter sp. UBA4863
GGTTGGGTTTGGTGGTGACACCAAACTATAGCTATGGGCTGTAGGCGGGTGTCACTACCCGCCTATGTATTTATTCTTATTGAAATTTAAGCAGTTTCTAAATCTGTAGCTATTTTTTTATTCCTTTATTTTACAGGTTGGGTTTAGTGGTGACACCAAACTATAGCTATGGGCTGTAGGCGGGTGTCACCACCCGCCTATATATTTATTCTAATTGAAATTTAAACAGCTCCTAATCATAATTAATAAATAGACATAGCATGGGCATAGACTAGTCACACTTTCGTCACACTTATGACACTTACAACTGAATATTTAGTGTTTATATTTTGAGTTTTATTATTGAAAATAGAGTAATTATAACTAACTTGTTATCAACTGTTAAATAAAGAGTTACCTATTAATGAGGAGATTTTAGGATAAGGGCTGAGGAAGGGGGCAGTTCTCAATATCATTAAGTTAATTAAACCCGTAGTGCATTATTAAGACTAAAACAAATAATTGATAATCAA
This sequence comes from Pedobacter sp. UBA4863, assembly GCF_002399615.1. Taxonomy (GTDB): domain Bacteria; phylum Bacteroidota; class Bacteroidia; order Sphingobacteriales; family Sphingobacteriaceae; genus Pedobacter. Next base: position 513 of record NZ_DHDZ01000038.1, read on the forward strand.
TTTTTTATTTAAATCCTCCCCCTGCCCCCTCCAAGAGGGGGATATACAAATCGCATAATTAAGCACCATGTGTGCCCCTTTGGAGGGGGAATTAAGGGGGAGGAATGTTGGACAATAATGTACTACGGGTTAATTTAACACGTTGGCGAGGACGCCAGCGTGCGATTTCATGTGTTGGCGTCCCCGCCAACGCTTAACTTAATGACATTGGGGCAACTCTACGGCTAACAATAGGTAAAACTGTATAAAATTTTTAGGTGATGGCAATTTTAAAAAATGGTATTAATGGCGGCTTTAGCGGAAAAATAGGCAATGTGGTAGGCAGCATGTATGGCGATAAATGCGTACTTAAAAGCAGACCTAAGCCTAGCCAAAAAAATAAGATTGGCAGTACTGCACAAAACCGGTACCGGCTGCGCTTTAAAAACCTGCACAGTTTTTTAAAGCCCCTACTCTATTTTATTAGAGTAGGTTTTAACCTAGAAGGCAGGGCCAATGAACTTTCGGCCTACAATGCTGCCAAATCTTACAATCTCTTGCATGCCGTGGCAGAAGATGGCACCCTAGATTATGCAAAGATCTTAGTAAGCAAGGGCCAATTACCCAATGCACAACAAATAGTGCTACAACAAGACGATAGCGGTTTCCATTTTTCGTGGGATAACCCACCCCTGCCGGATAACACCAGGCTTTCTGATCAGTTTATGATGCTTGCCTATCCGCTAGATAGTATAGATCTCTATTATAGCCTAAGCAGCAACCGACGTAGGCAACGGCAAGACAGCTTGCCTATCCCCGCTTACGAAAGTGGCAAAAACTTTAACATTTGGGTGGCCTTTATTTCGGATGACCGCCAAGCCATATCTAATAGCGTATATTTAGGGGAACATTGTTTTGGATAGGTTTCTCCGGGTGGAAGTTGCCCTGTTCGTTGATAATAAAATTTAATATGAATATAGTAAAACCGATAATAACTCTTTTATTCTGTCTATTGAGCTATACATGTATGGCTCAATCGGACAGTACGCTTATTTCATTCATCAAAAACTTAAATACAACCATTGAAAAAAGAATAGAAAAGGATGGGCGCAGATCTATAGGAAAACCACAAGTGGTCATATTCAGGGATACTGTGAGGCGTATAGATAGCCTATATAAATATAACCTAAAAGAGGTCAGTTCTATTACTATAAAGTTAGGGCTTTCTGAGGTTTTTTATGGATTTAATGCGAGGTACGGTATTATTTTTTTAAATGAAGAAAAAAAGAAAAACTAGCCTAATATGAAACAGACCCTTGTATTTAGAAAACTCTCTGCCGAACTGGAAGAAGTATTAATGGAAGAACTGCACACCCTAAAAGGTGGCAGCGGCGGCAACAGCGAAAACTGGCTTAATGAAGTTGAAATTATAGGAGAAGCCCCAAAAGAGGAAGAAGAGGAGGAAGAGGAACACGAGCCAGAAGAAGATCCAGAACCAAACGAAGACCCCGATAGCGGTTGGTAAGACGATGATGATTCGGAAGGAAACTCTAGTGGGCCAAGCATACAACTATCGGCATTAACCAGATTACTCTATCCTACTTTGGCAAAAGTAGTAGACGGGCTGAAAGATAAAGTTCAAAATGACACAAAACTCATGGATGCTATTAAAACCTTTACGGAATTGACCGAAACACAATACCAGTTCTTTAGACTCTGTCATTAATGAATTTGCATCTTCGAAAGTCAATGGAGCCACTAGTGGAGAAGATTTTTCAGCAGCAAAAGTAGATATTTTAGCAAATGGAGTAAGCCCTGAGGATCTTAATAATTATATGCAAAACCACTATTACTATAACAATATTGATATTAACTATGAAAGTGCACAAACATCTATTCATGTTAGCAAACCTATTTTTGCAGATTTATTTATAGGCAAAAAGGACGACACCTATATTTTTCATGCTATATTAACTGCTGGAGTAGGAAGAGGTGTAAATGTTACATGCTATGCCCCCTTTAACTGATACGTACGATTCGACTAGTGATTTAAGTGGTCTCATGAATCCAATTGCTATTGAATTGGGCAATGTTCTACCACAAGTTAATTACCTATAATAAACCTCAATGAAAAGACTTATAATTGTTCTCTTGCTCTTTATAAATGCTTCCGCATGGGGGCAAGCTAGTGTATTTCCCGAAAAATTGGCAAAAATACTTAGCCAAAGCCAAACAAAATATATTGAAATTGTAGAAAAAATAGACTCTATTACAAAAAATAACAACAAGAAAAATGCTGCTATTAAATTATATCCCGTTATAAAATTAATCTATAACAATAATGGAACTATAGATACCGATAGCGAGCAACTCGATATGGCTTTAGCGATAGACTTTGAAACGAAAAGAGTTTTCCGGTTTGATATTGGCAAAAATATTTTTGTAGAAGAAGCACGTAAAAAAATCTTCTTATCGCAAGTTGCAAAAGGTAATGTAAACCTTTTATATAATAATAATGAGTTCTTTTCTTATTTTTTCGATGTTGATAGGGAAATGGCAGATGTACTTTCAATTGCTAACCAACAGGGAACCGTAATCTTTTTTAGCAAAAAGAGTGCACAACCTTTTTCTGCAACAGAATTAATTAATAGCTCACTAGGATCTTATGAGAATTATTTAAAGTACAAAGCAGCAGAAGCACAAAGACATAAAATTGAAAAAGAAGCAGATAAAATTTTCACAGATTTTAGTTTAACAGACAATTGGCACCTGTACCAGCAATATAGAAAAACAGACACGTTAAACAGCGTTAGCCTGCTTTTGCAAGATATAAAAAAAGAGGTTACAAATGATGCTAAAATCTTAAATAAACTGGAACATGATATTTATGCCTATTTGAGAGGAAATGATACGTTGAATATAAACTTTACCGACGAACTGTATAGGGATTTACATTACCGTATTAAGGATATGGTGATTTTTATGGGAAAAGATATCTCTTCAGTGGTAAAGTCCTCTTTGGGCGATAGCCTTTATGCCAAATTTAAATACCGTGAGGAGCTCGGTTACGAGCTTCAATCACGGCTGGAAAACTCATTAAGTGCAAGATTTATAGGTGACTGGAAAAAGCTTAGAGAATTTATACCAAACAATATTAAGGTTATTTCTACAAGCCCCTTTTCTTATGTTATAAAAAACGATGAACGTACCCCATTAGAACGCCTTTATAAATTGTACAAGTTCTTTTTTTAGTAACTAGATTAAATCTAGGAATTACGGGATTAACCCGTAGTGCATTATCAA
>NZ_DHDZ01000038.1:4042-40576 GCF_002399615.1 Pedobacter sp. UBA4863
AAAGCAATAATGCACTACGGGTGGGATTAATAAAGAAAAAACACTCCAGTGCCGCTATCTTGGAAATCCGTAATGGAATTGCTACATTTTAAGCAACATTGTATAAAAATAATATAGTGCATGATTAACATCTCTCCGTAATGGGCTCGGTAGGCAAAAGCACTACCGCTCATGCTATAGCCTCTTTTATTTGGAAGTTAGCAAAGTAAAAGATATAATTGAAAAACCAAATAAAAAACGGATATGAAAAGGGCATCTAAATTCAACAAGCTCTCCCCCGAACCGGAAGAAGTGCCCAATGCGGAACTGCACGCCATAAAGGGCGGTAACCAAGAACAAAACGACCAAATGTACACCCCAACCGTTAGCTTACACCCCGATGATGAACAGCTATTAATTTATGGTAGTAGCAGAACTCCAGTTCAGGCTGAAAGAGAAATGATAAAAAAATCAACATTAGCCCATGAACTGGCGCATGTGGGACAATTTCTTGATGGAGATTATGGCTTCAGTTCTTCTGGAGAGCATGGAAACGCTAGCTTTGGAATAGAAGAGGAGATTGATGCTTATCAATTTCAGCATATTTTCATGAATTTTTCTGATGGATCTCAGATTGATTCACAATGGGTACAAGATTTGGAATTTACAAACAATAATGGAACATCTAAGCCTTATGAAAATCTTCAAGAAGGTCAGGCTTGTCCAGTACACGGTTAATAAATAATTGAAAATGAAATGTTTTATTATTGGCTTATAGTTCAGAAATCAGAGAAATAAATGCAGGTAAAATGCTCGTGTCGTATCATAATTTTGAAGGAATTGGATTCATAAGGCGCTCCATATATGGAACTAATCCTGCTTATGTCAAATGCTTTTCAATAACGATAGACTATGAAAAAAAGGATTCCAACAAGGCTAAAAAGTTGGCAGAGCATGTTTTAAAGCATGTAAAGTTTAAATGATAATAATGTTCTACCACAAGTTAATTGCCTATAATAAACCTCAATGAAAAGACCTATAATTGTTCTCTTGCTCTTTATAAATGCTACGGCATGGTGGCAAGCTAGTGTATTTTCTGGAAAATTGGCAAAAATACTTAGCCAAAGCCAAACAAAGTATATTGAAATTGTAGAAAGATAATAACGGCGATCTTATCGCCGATTTCTAAACAATAGATTGCCCCGTAACCTATCTGTTACGGGGCATTTTTGATTATCAAACAATTGTCAAGATATGGTGCATAAGGCCTCCGAAATAGCTGCACTTAGTTTGTTTTTCTATATTTGTGTGCTGTATTTTAAATCACAATCAAATGAGACCATCATGATTTGCTATTCCAAAAACTACCAATTAATCATGATAGTGTCATCACCATTGAAACAACTTTAAATAGGATGAGAAAAAGTGCTATCATCGGTTTAATCACCATTGCCTTATGCATTGGTTTTTTGGTAAGCTTAAATGCTGACACCGACTCTTACGCTAATTTTAGCGAAGCCGCCGAATCGCAAAAAGAAGAACACGTAATGGGCTACTGGGAAAAGAGCAAGGGCATGTATTACGATGCTGTGAAAGACCCTAACCATTTCGCTTTTCACATGAAAGATGAAGATGGAAAGGTAAACAAAGTAGTGCTTAACGGCTCAAAACCTCAAGATTTTGAACGTTCAGAAAAATTAGTGTTGATTGGCAAAATGGAAAACAACACCTTCTATGCCTCTAAAATATTAATGAAATGTCCGTCTAAATACAACGATAACATGGTGGAAGTAAACCAAGACGGAACAATTAAAGAGTTAAAAGACACAAAATCTTAATGGATATTCAATTTATTGGAGAGAACCTCCTTCCTGGCAAAATAGGCCAATTTTTCATCGTACTTTCGTTTGGCGCATCACTACTTTCTACCATTGCCTATTTTTTCGCTACTAATAACAAAAACTTAGCAGACCGCTCTTGGACTAAAATAGGAAGAATAGGTTTTTGGATAAATTCAGCCAGCATTATCGGCATTGGCGCTACGCTTTTCTACCTCATCTTAAATCACTACAACGAATACAACTACGTTTATTCGCATTCTTCTAAAGAACTTCCTGTATATTATATCGTTTCGGCATTTTGGGAAGGACAAGAAGGCAGTTTTTGGCTATGGGCATTTTGGCAAGCCTTGTTAGGCATTATTCTTATTTGGAAAGCCAAATCGTGGGAAAATGGTGTAATGACCATTATTGCACTTTCGCAAGTATTCTTAACCTCTATGCTACTAGGTGTAGAGATTTTGGGCGCTCGTATTGGTTCATCTCCATTTATTTTATTAAGAGATGCGGTTAACTTAAAGGAAATGGCTCCAATATTTGCCGACCCAGAAACCTTTAAGAATTACCTCAGTTTTATTACAGACGGCAGAGGCTTAAACCCATTACTCCAAAACTATTGGATGGTGATACACCCTCCTACCCTTTTCTTGGGTTTTGCCAGTATGATTGTACCTTTCGCTTACGGCATTACGGCTTTATGGCAAAAGCGCTATAAAGATTGGGTTAAGCCCGTATTGCCATGGGTATCATTTGCCATCATGATTTTAGGCACAGGCATTATTATGGGTTCTTTTTGGGCTTACGAAGCACTTAACTTTGGTGGTTTTTGGGCTTGGGATCCAGTAGAAAATGCCTCTATCATTCCTTGGCTAACCTTAATTGGTGGCTTACACGTAATTATAGCCTATAAAAATACCGGTCATGCTTACTTTACCGCAATGGTCTTAGTATTAATTAGCTTTATCTTGGTACTTTATGCTTCTTTCTTAACCAGAAGCGGTATTTTGGGCGAAACTTCGGTACACTCATTTACCGATTTGGGCATGACCTGGCAATTGGTATTTTTTATCTTGTCTTTCTTGGCTATTGCCGTATTTTTTGTGGTTTGGCGATGGAAAGAACTGCCTATAACCCATAAAGACGAAGAAACTTACTCACGTGAATTTTGGATGTTTATTGGTGCTTTAGTAGTTACGGTATCGTGCATACACATTATTTTTGCTACTTCGGTACCTGTATTTAATGCTGTATTTGGCACCAACTATGCCCCTATTAAAGATGCAGTAAGGTTTTATAACCAATGGCAGGCACCTTTTGCTGTGCTAATTGCATTAATTTCTGGATTTTCACAGTTTTTAAAATACAAGCGTACCGATCCACGTAAATTCTATAGTAGCTTAATCTCATCAATCATATTCGCATTGGTAATTACTGCTGGTTTTGTATATGTAGCCGATATTTATACCAACTCTATGTATATCTTACTTACATTCAGTTGTATTTTTGCCGTATTGGCCAACGCCAGGTTATTAACGGGTGTTTTCACTAAACGTGGCAGTAAATTAGCAGGATCGGCCATTGCCCATATCGGCTTTGCCATATTATTGATAGGTGCTTTAGTTGCTGCCGCCACTAGCGAACCAATTTCTATTAACGAAACCAACTATATCCCTGTTAAGGATTTTGAAAAAGCAGCAAAGCCAGGCGAAAACATTATGGTGTATAAGAACGAACCTAAAAAAATGGGCAAATACACCGTTACCTATGTGAGCGATACCACCATAGCACCTAACACCTATTACAAGCTAAACTTTAAAGTAATAGATGAAACAACAGGAAAGGTAAAAGAAGATTTTACGGTTAATCCAAGTATTCAAGAAAATGGCAAAATGGGCTTAATTGCTTCGCCAGACACGAAACATTACCTGCTCAAAGACATTTATACCCACATTACCAGTGCAGCACAGAAAAAAGAAGAACATGCCGACCACGAAGGACATACTGAAGAGGAGAACTATAAAGCTCCTCGCATTGTTACCTTAAAAGTGGGCGATACGGTACATACCAGCAGCGGCGTGTTAACCGTAAAAGCGCTAAATAACAAACCGGTAGTTAAAGACCTAAAGATTGAAAAAGAAGACCTAGCAGTAGGTTTACCTTTAGAAATAAATGTAAGTGGTAAAATCTATAACGCTGAGCCGTTGTTCCTTATTAAAGGCAATAATACTTTTGATTTTGCCCGTAAAATTGATGAACTTGGTTTTAGGGTAAGGTTCACCAAAATTATTCCAGAAGAAAATAAATTTGAATTACATCTTTTTGAGAAACCACAACAAGCAAAGGATTGGGTAGTATTTAAATCTATCGAATTCCCTTACATTAACTTATACTGGATTGGTACTATCATCATGGTAATTGGTTTCTTGATTTCTATTTTTAGAAGAAAAAAAGAGCTGAAAACAGACTAATGTTGGTATCTATCATAGGTTCGGGAAATGTAGCAACACACTTGGCCAAAGCTTTAAATACTGCAAATGTGCAGGTGCTAAATATTTGGTCTAAGCACTTTAAAAATGCGCAAGCGTTAGCTGGCACAGTTAATGCCAAAGCAGTAGAAGAGGTTTCTCAAATTAGTGATAAAAGCGACATTATTCTTATTGCAGTTAAGGACGATGCTATTGCGGCAATGGCTGCCCCACTAAAAAATTACAGCGGTATTGTTGCCCATACCTCTGGCGCTGTTGCGTTAAACGCTTTAGGCAACCTAGAAAATTATGGGGTATTTTACCCACTGCAAACCTTTTCTAAGCAAAAAGATATAGACTTTAGCAATGTACCGCTTTGCTTAGAAGCCAATAAGGCAGCCAACCTAAATAAGCTAAAGCAATTGGCAAATTTAATCAGTAAAAATATTTACGAAGTAGATAGCCAACAAAGACAAACATTACACCTAGCGGCTGTGTTTGCCTGTAATTTCCCTAATTACCTTTACGGAATTGCACAACAACTGCTAGCACAAAACCAGTTGGATTTCGACATCATCAAACCTTTGATTGCCGAAACAGCTCATAAAGTAAAAACAGCATTGCCTACTGCGGTACAAACCGGCCCTGCCATTAGAAACGATGAGCAGACCTTAAAGAAGCATGAAGAGTTACTTGAACAGCATCCCGAATGGTTAACAATTTATAAACTATTGAGCCAGCAGATTAAAAAAACCAGATAATACCGTTTTTTAATTTTGCCTGCTTACTTTTGCATTGTATTATGAGTATTTTCAAATTAAAGATAAATTTCGAGGAAGAAGGGAAAGAACCTGTAGAGTTACCTATTGCCGCTGGCGAAGATGTGTTAGATGTTGTTTTAGACAATGGCATTGAACTACAACATAACTGCGGTGGCGTTTGCGGTTGCAGTACCTGCCACATCTATGTAAACAAAGGCATGGACAATATTCAGGAAATCTCTGAAAAAGAGGAAGATTTTATTGACCGTGCGGTAAGACCAAAGATTACTTCAAGACTAGCTTGTCAGTGCGTTGTTTTAGATGGCGATATTGAAGTCACTATCCCAGACCAATCGGGCTTTTTGGGACATTAAAATTCACGAATTACGATTTTAGATTTACGATTAAGCTGCTAGCTATCAGTTAACCGATTAAACAGTTTACCAACATTTCAACCTTAAAACATTTCAACTTTACAAAAATGAACAACGATAAATTTGCACTGCCTATATACTGGAAAGACCATGAAGACATTGCCCTAGAACTTTACGAAAAGTTTGGCGATGAGTTTGATGAACCAAAAATCTACAGAATTAGGTTTACAGAACTTATTGAATGGGTTTTAGAGTTGCCAAATTTTAAAGGCACTAGAGAAGAATGCAACGAAGGCCATTTAGAGCAAATACAATCGGCTTGGGTTTACGAGTGGCGAGATAACCAATAAGCCCCTAGCCCTCTAAAGGGGAGTTTAATACCACCGTAAATACATGAGGCAAACAACATGATAGAAAGCAATAAAAAGTCTCCTTTAGGGGATTTAGGTGGTATTACCACCTTCGTTTTCGATATAGATGGCGTACTTACCAACGGTACGGTAATAGCCAGCGAAAGTGGAGAATTACTACGCTCTTTTAACGTTAAAGATGGTTACGCTCTGCAACTTGCCCTAAAAAAAGGTTATACTATTTGCATTATATCGGGTGCTAAAGGCCTAGCCTTAACCAAACGTTTCGAAGGCTTGGGCATAGCCGATGTTTTTTTAGGCATTGACAATAAATTAACAGTTTTTAACAACTATATCAAGCAAAAGGGAATCAACCCCGGCCAAGTACTTTACATGGGCGATGATTTACCAGATGCAGCAGTAATGAAACTAGTGGGCATTGCCACTTGCCCTAATGATGCTGTTGAAGAGATTAAAGCAATAGCTCATTACATTTCTCCTAAAAAAGGTGGTGAAACAGCAGCTAGAGATGTAATAGAAAAAGTATTGAAAGTACAGCAAAATTGGTATGGCAGCACAATATCGGCTGCAGAAGCAAGTAAATAACGCTGTTATTGAAACGAATTACGCTACTTTGTGCCTTTGCTATTGCTTATGAGCAATACATTGCCAACCCTTTCCTTCTTTAGCTTAGCTAAGTTAAAAAAATCTTTTTCATCGATTAAACCTCTATTTATTTTTCTACTCAAAGAGGAAACATAAAACAACTTAAACATGAAACTATTTCAATTTTTCGGAATAGCTTCATCACCACTAAAAACAAAATTAAAACAGATGAAAAAACTAATGATGATTTGCGGGCTATTATTTGGTATGGTAGCATTTGCACAAGCACAACAAGGTGGAGGAAGGCAAGGTGGAGGCATGGGAATGAACCCGGAAGCAAGGGTAAAACAATTGGATGAAAAGCTAAAGTTAGCTGACGACCAAAAAACAAAACTAACTGCCATTTTTACTGAACAAGCCGATGCACAGAAAAAGCTACGTGAAGAAGCTCAAGCTAGCGGAGACAGAGCGGCAATGAGAGAAAAAATGACTAAGATGCGTGAAGAAAACGACAAAAAAGTAAACGCAGTTTTAACAGCAGAACAACAAAAAACTTATAAAGCTTGGCAAGAAGAGCAACGTGCAGAAATGCAAAAGCGCATGGCCGAACGTAAAACCGAAAACAACTAATACATTAATTAGTTATTTTTAAGCAGAAGCGATCAAATTGGTCGCTTTTGTTATTTTTACCGAAAATTACAGCTATGCTTAAATTAACTATTCCAATTATACTCGCTTCTAAATCGCCCAGAAGGCAAGAATTATTAAGCTTAATGGGCTTAGATTTTTCTGTTGAACTAAAAGAGGTTGAAGAAAGCTATCCAGCGCATTTAACGGCACCCGAAATTGCGGTATATATTGCCGAAAAAAAAGCAGCAGCATTTAACACCAAACCCGATCAAATTATCATTACTGCCGATACCATTGTAGCCATTAATGGAGAAATATTGGGCAAACCAAAAACCCACGCCCAAGCACAAGAAATGTTGGGCAAGCTTTCGGGCAATATGCACCAAGTTTATACGGGCGTAAGTATTAATTATCAGGGCAACCTTACCTCGTTTTACGATAAAACAACGGTTTATTGCAGAACGTTAAACCTCGAAGAAATTGACTATTACATAGCTAACTATCAACCTTTTGACAAAGCAGGCAGCTATGGTGTACAAGATTGGTTTGGCTTAACTGTAGTAGAAAAACTAGAAGGCTCTTACACGAACGTAATGGGGCTGCCTACCGAAAAACTGTACCAACATTTGTTAAAGTTTAATTAACTTAAACTGTTTGGAGGATAGCTTAAACTTTAAGTCGCTCTTTTTTAACGCTAAAAAGCAAAAGTAAGGCACCTATTAGCAGAATAATCCATCCCCATTGGAAATGGATGGCCTTGCCTAAGATGTTATCTGCAAACTTGAGCCCGAAGTAATGGGTAGCTTTAAAATAAACAGCGGCAGCCATTACTAACACCCATGCAAACATTAATATAGAAAGTAATCTAAAAGCTTTTAGCTGCCTAATAAAATAGCACAGTACCATCATAGCAGCAATAGCATAGGTTATAAGGAAAAGACGTGGATCTGTTTTATACAAGCTCCAGTTTACCCAATCGATTATTATTTTAACCTTCAACATGGGGCAAAAACTTGCCAAAAAAACCAATATCAGCCCCAAAAGTGCCATTGTTTTATTTACCACCAACATACATTGTTCTTTTAAACTACTAACTTAAAGAAATAGATTGATCTTTGCCTTGGTGTTCGATAATTTTTGGAGCCCATTTTTTAATAATGGCTTCAATTTCTGCAGGCTTAAAAGGTTTGGCTATGAAATCTTGCATTCCGGCCTCTAAACATTTGTCCTTTCCATCGCCCAAGGTATTGGCCGTAAGTGCTATTACAATAGGATAGCTATATATGCGGTAATGCTTTCTGATTTCGGTAGTAGCCACCGTACCATCCATAATAGGCATCTGCATATCCATAAATATCAGGTCAAAGTGCTCTTCTTTTACCATATCTACAGCTATTTGGCCGTTAGAGGCTTTTTTACACTCGTAGCCCAGCTTACTCAGCGTTTTTGTAATGAGCATAAGGTTAATCTCATTATCATCTACTACTAAAATTTTAAAGGGATAATTGGCAGAGAGTTCATGATCTAATATGGGCTTTACCTCTTTTATAACTGCAGGCACTTGTTTTTCGGTAGTTTCTTTTACCACCACAAAAAAAGTAAACGTAGAACCAACACCAATTTCACTTTTAACCTTTATTTTTCCATCCATCATGGTGATAAGGTTATAGGCGATATTTAGTCCCAATCCTGTACCTCCGTACTTGCGCATGGTAGAATAATTTGTCTGTACAAACGGATTAAATAATGATTTAATACGGTTTTCGGCAATACCAATACCAGTATCTTTTATTACAAAGCCTAGGCGCATAGCGCCATGTTCGTCTTTGTCTATTAACGTACACTCTAAAACTACGCTGCCTTTTTCAGTAAACTTTATGGCATTGCCTAAAAAGTTAAGCAATATTTGTTTTAAGCGCTTAGGATCACAGTAAATGGAGTTTGGCACATTGGGATCTACTTTATAGCTAATATCCACTCCTTCTTTTGATTTTGGGAAATGGGCAAAGGCATCTTCAATAAGCTCCCTTATATTTACCGAACTTTTATCTAAATGTACTTTTCCGACTTCAATCTTCGAAAAGTCGAGAATATCATTAACGATGCGCAAGAGTGATTCGGCACTATCGTGAATTGTTTTGGCATACTCTTTCTGCTCCGTATTTAACGATCCCTGCAAGAGCAGGTTAGACATGCCCAGTACGCCATTCATTGGTGTTCTAATTTCATGGCTAATCATCCCCAAATATTCTGTTTTGGCATTATTTGCCGCTTGTGCCATTAATTTAGCATTGTAAATATCCCTTTCGTGTGTAACTTGCTTTTGGAGACCTTTCTGAAAACGACTATTAATTACCAAAACCATTAAAAGCACTAATGCACCTACGCCCACAACCAAATAGCCAAGTATGGTGTATAAGCTATCGTTCTGCGAAATTTTCTGGCTTAGCTCATCGCGTTCTAAATTAATTAACGCTGTTAATAATGGTTGAGTACGCCCTATTTTATTACTAGAATCGATTTGCACATTATTACTGCCAGGAGAAAAGCTATTTAATTGTGCCGTATAAAAGCTTTCCTCTTCTTCTAAACTACTTTTTGCCGCTAAAGCATTGTTTTTATAAAGCTCATTTTCTTGGGTAAACAACAAAAGTGCCTTCTTCTTTTCTGAGAGTATTTTAAGATTAATTTTTAAGCTATCGCCCAGCGTAGAGTCGCCATTCTTTATTTTAAGATACGCATAGTCGGTTTGCTGTAAAGCGCCCTTCAAATCAATTAAGCTTGCTATACGTTGCTGTTTTTGAGCAATATACTTAGTACTGTTGTTTTGATAAAACAACAATACTACCCCACAGCCTATTAATGTAAAAACAAGCACCAACTTTACAATAAAGTTTATAAAATTTTCCTTAGCAGCAGGTACACTCATATGATTTAAAACATTGTTTATCGTTGGGTATTAATTCCCATTTTATCTGCAAAATGTGCGCAATAATCTCTCAAATCTTCTACTATATTTTTTTCTCCCGTAGCCCTTAAAAAGCTGTCGCCCATGGTTTGTAATGTTTCATAGAAAAAACGCTTCATTTCGTCAACAGGCATATCTTTAGTCCATAAATCTATTCTCATAGCATTTTTATAATTATGGTCCCAAAGGGCCAACATCATTGATTTTGCCGCTACCTGATCTTTATTTTCCGAATCGGTAGATTCCCAAAGAATATTTTCAGGAACATTTTTTTCGTCTAATTCTACAGTAATCTTTATTTCTGCCTTTTTCATTCTCTATTATATGCTAATGTTAAAATTTACACTTTCAAATCTATCCCTCAAAAAAAACTTATCTTTAACACTAGTACAAATACTACGGTAAGTACAATAATCATTAATTGCACAAGCCAAAGTTTTGCCAAAGTGGGAACAAATTTTCTAAAAATCTGATCGCAAAGAAAAGATACAAAAAAAACCAACAGTCCAAGTGCAATGAACAGCCCTTTAAATTCGTGATTAGCAGGAACCAATAACCAAGCTTTATTTACGATTAAGCTAATAACTGCCACCAAGCTTAATGCCGATACAATGTTTAATGGTGTTAATTTTAGTTTCAATTTATCTGCGTTTTTTTGATTTAGATATGCTATTATTTTTTGTTGTTTTTTTAGTATTGGTAGCGTACTGTTTCTTTTTTTCGTGGAATGCCCCTTTAAAGTCGGGATTTTCTTTCCTCTTTTGGGCATCAATTTCCCTTGCGGTAGCCTGCTTTTCCTCATAGGGCGTTTCTTCTACAAAAACTTCTGCAGGAAGCGGTTTCTCAGGAATTTGCTGCCTAATTAACTTTTCAATTTTATCAATATAATACCGCTCGGCTTCATTGTAGAATGTAATTGCGGTACCTTCGTTAAATGCCCTTCCCGTTCTGCCAATTCGGTGTACGTAATCTTCTATAATTATCGGCACATCAAAGTTAATGACATGGCTTACTTCACTTACATCAATGCCTCTCGAAGCCACATCTGTTGCTACTAAAACCCTAATATTGCCTTCTTTAAAGCTATTAATAGAATTGATACGTGTATTTTGCCCCTTGTTGGCATGGATTACCCTAACGGCATCTTCGCCCAACCTACGTGTAATAAAACTATTGATATTATCTGCCACGGTTTTGGTTTTACAAAAGATAATCAGCCTTTTAAATTCCTCCACGTTTTTTAATAGATGTTGCAGCAAATTGATTTTAGTTTTAAAGTTTGGAACGGCATACATTAACTGGCTAACAGTTTTTGCCGGTGTAGCCTGTGTAGCAACTTCAACAGTTAGTGGGTTTTTAAGAAAATCGCCCGAAATTTTCTGTACCAAATCGCTCATTGTGGCAGAGAAAAGTAGGTTTTGGCGTTTACGTGGAACTACTTCTAAAATGCGGTGGATGGAACCAATAAATCCCATATCCATCATTTTATCTGCTTCATCCAACACTAAAAACTGCAAGCTACGGGTATTGATATCGCCAGCTAAATACAAATCTAAAAAGCGGCCTGGGGTAGCTACCAAAATATCAATTCCTTTAGCAATTTGCTCTTTTTGGGTTTTAGGGCCAATACCTCCAAAAATTACCACGGTTCTTAAATCGGTGTAGGTAGAGAAGAGTTTTACTTGCTCTTCTATTTGCATGGCCAATTCTCTTGTTGGCACTAAAATGAGTGCCCTGGGGTTTTCGCCCTGCGCATATTTCAGTTTCATGAGCATTGGCAACACATAGGCCGCAGTTTTACCTGTACCTGTTTGTGCAATACCGAACAAATCTTGTCCCGACAAAACTGGCCCAATAGCCTTTTCCTGTATTGGTGTAGCTTCTGTAAAACCAGCTTCTTCCACTGCGTTCAGTATTTGTCTATTGAGCTTAAACTCCTCGAATTTTTTTGCCATAGCTGCGAATTTACGATTTATTAGTTAGAAAGTCCGATGTCTGCCGTACGAAGACCGATGAAAAAGTGCTTTAATGTTATGGAGCTAAAATGTTGAAAAATATCCATCACAACTTCCAACATCGAACTTCGGACTTCACCGACTTTATCCTTACCTTTGAAACATGAGTACAATCTTGATTAAAGCAGCTAATATTGTAAATGAAGGGCAAATTTTCACTTCGGACTTACTGATTAAAAATGGTAGAATTGAAAAAATTGCGCCTACAATTACTGCTACGGCAGACCTAGAAATTAATGCGGAAGGCTTGCACCTGTTACCTGGAATGATTGATGACCAAGTACATTTCCGTGAACCTGGCTTAACGCACAAGGCCGATATTTTTTCGGAAAGTATGGCTGCCGTTGCTGGCGGAATTACTTCTTTTATGGAGATGCCCAACACCGTTCCCAATACGTTAACTCAAGATTTGTTGGCAGATAAATATGCTATTGCCAAGCACACATCGTTGGCTAATTACTCTTTTTACATGGGTGCCAGTAACGATAATATTGAAGAGGTACTTAAAACTGATGCCAAAAACGTGTGTGGCATTAAGGTTTTCATGGGCTCATCTACCGGAAACATGTTGGTTGATAATGAGAAGACTTTAGAAAATATTTTTAGTAAAGCACCCATGTTGGTGGCTACCCACTGTGAGGATGAAGCTACCATCCGCCATAATTTGGCGGTTTACAAAGAGAAATATGGCGACGATTTGACCATTGAAATGCACCCTTTAATTAGAAGTGCCGAGGCTTGCTATAAATCATCTTCTTTAGCAGTTGAATTGGCTAAGCGCTACAACACTCGTTTACATATCTTGCATATTTCTACGGCAAAAGAAGTAGGCTTATTTGATAATACGCTGGCATTGGCCGATAAACGAATTACTGCCGAGGCTTGCGTACATCACCTTTGGTTTAATGATGCCGATTACGCTACCAAAGGCAATTTTATTAAATGGAACCCGGCCGTAAAAACCGCAGCAGACCAAGCTGGTATTTTACAAGGTTTATTAGACAATTATATTGATGTGATTGCTACCGACCATGCGCCACATACCATTGAAGAAAAAAATCAGCCTTACGCCCAAGCGCCATCTGGTGGACCATTGGTGCAACACGCACTACCTGCATTGTTAGAAATGCACTTGCAAGGGAAAATTTCTTTAGAAAAAATAGCAGAAAAAACTTCGCACAACTTAGCTATTTGCTTTGATATTGTTGAACGTGGCTTTATTAGAGAAGGCTATTGGGCAGATTTAGTATTGGTAGATTTGAACGACCCTTGCAAAGTAACTAAATTAAATACCCTATATAAATGTGGCTGGAGCCCTTTTGATGGAGAAACTTTCAACGCTAGCATTACGCACACTTTTGTATCAGGCAATTTAGCTTACCAAAAAGGTAAATTTATGACCAACGAGACAGGTAAGCGTTTAACGTTTGAGCGGTAATTGATTATATTTGTACGAATGTAAAAATTGCGAAAGATGGAAACTTTAATTATACATCCTAAAAATAAAGAGCAACTAGCTGCCATTAAAGCTTTCGTTAAGGCTTTAAAAATTGACTTTACGACTAAGAAAAGCACCTATAATCCCGAATTTGTTGCAAAAATTAAAAGAAGCGAAGCTCAAATGAAAGAAGGAAAAGGTGTAAAAATAGCGATTGAAGACTTATGGAAATGAAATAGAATTATATTTCTATTGATTGTAAATCTGTTTAGATATATGTTTGCTTTATAAATTCCAAACCATGGAAATATTCTATTACGATGAAGCAATAGCTGATTTACAGTTTTGGAAAAAATCAGGCAACAAAATTATACAAAAGAAGATTGAACAGCTAATTTTAGCAATTCAGGAAGATCCATTCATTGGGATTGGCAAGCCAGAGCCTCTTAAACATGATTTAATAGGCAAATGGTCTAGAAGAATTAATTTAGAGCACCGTATAATTTATGAAGTAATAGATAACGTTGTTCATATTTATTCATTAAAAGGTCATTACAAATTATAATGCACCAAAAAAAACAGCCTATTAGTCTAATTACTTTACTTTTAATGGCATTAGCCATTTTCACTTTTGGCTTCTTCCCAGAAGCTGTAGAGCGTTATTATAGCCAACAACTTTATCCTATTATTTCATTAGCGCAACGCTGTATATCTTCGTTTTTTCCTTTTGCCATAGGCGATTTTTTGTATGCACTACTGATTATTTATATGCTTAAAACCATTGTAATTTTTATTAGCAGACAAAAAAAGACGAAAAAAGATTATACCGCTTTCGGTTTTAAATGTGTTAACTTTCTGCTCATTACCTACATTTCATTTAAACTACTTTGGGGGCTAAACTACGCTAGGCCTAGAATTAACGAGCAGTTGCAAATTAGCGACAAGCCTTACCAAAAAGAGCAGCTTTTAAAGTTGAACGGTTTCATTTTGCAAAAACTAAACGCTTTGGATAAAGCGGTGGATAGTAATTTTAACTACACACCAAAAGAGCTTGAAGATATTGCAGCTACAGCTTATAATCAATTGGCGCAAACACAACCATTTTTTAGCTATAAATACAGTACCGTTAAACCTGTAACGAGTTCTTGGTTAGTGAGCAAAACGGGAATTGAAGGTTATTATAACCCACTTTCGGGCGAGGCTAACATTAACCAGCGTTTACCTAATTTTGTTTTGCCTTTTGTTACCTGCCACGAAATTGCGCATCAGCTAGGTGTTGCCAAAGAAGACGAGGCTAATTTGATAGGTTATTTAACGGCCATACACAGCAATAACGTTCAATTTCAATACTCGGCCTATTACAATATGTTGAGATATGTGCTGTTTGAAATTAGGATGAAATATCCTGAAGATTACAATGATATCATCGCTAAAATACCTAATTCGATCTTACAAAAATTTAAAATAGAAAAAGAGTTTTGGGCAAAATACAATGGTGCCATGTCGGTTTATATGGGCAAAACCTTCGATAAGATATTAAAACTTAACAATCAGCAAAAGGGTATCAAAAGCTATCAAGATATCGTGTTGTGGTTGGTGAATTATCATAAGTTGGAAGTCAATTGACAGATGCCGGAAGATTAGACACCTCAACTTCGGATTTTCGGACTAAACACATCGGACTTACCCATGTATCGCTTCCTTAGTTCCGTAACTTTGAATTAAATTACCTTCAAACTCCAACCATTCTTTCCAGCGTTTGTCCACATCTACATCAATGGTATATTTACGGGCGAAGTTGAGAAAAGTAGTATAATGTGTAGCTTCAGAAACCATCAGCTCGTGATAGAATTTTGCCAATTCTTCGTCTTTAATATTTTGCGACAGCACTCTAAAACGTTCACAACTGCGAGCTTCAATCATTGCAGCAAACAACAGCCTGTCTATAAATGCCTGGTTTCTACTGCCATCTTTTTTGCTAAACTTTACCAACTGCCCTACATAATCGTCTTTACGTTCGCGGCCTAAAGTATAACCACGCTCTTTGATGATGTTGATAACCATTTGAAAATGCTCCAATTCTTCTAAAGCAATAGCCGTTAATTCATCTACCAAATCTTGATGCTCGGAATTTTGTGTAATTAATGTAATGGCATTACTAGCCGCTTTTTGCTCGCACCAAGCATGGTCAGTTAAAATTTCTTCAAGGTTTCCTTCGGCAATGTTGGCCCAACGTGGATCGGTTAATAATTTAAGTCCTAGCATAACGGCAAAATTAATAAAATAGCCCTATATATACCGCTTATTTTAGCAAATACAGCATATAAAAAAGCCCGATAGATAACCGAATCTACCGAGCCTCATTATTAACTAAAACAAACCTTACTTAACTATGCAGCACCTCTTATTACTTTTAATAAAATAGCTACTATAGCTATTACCAATAAAACGTGAATGATACCGCCCGTGTAATAGCCGCCTAAAAAACTAATTGCCCAAATGATTACCAATATCACTGCAATTACATATAGTAAATTTCCCATAATCTTGATGTTTAAGTAATTAAAATTGTTAATTGATTTGATTATTACTTAAACACGTTGCTTTTGAAATTGTTCTGGCTTTTTTTAAGCAACGTTAAAAAACCATAAATACATTCTATTTTAGGGGTTATTACGACGATTTATACAGAAGTAAATTTACAATGACTAGCTCTTAGCCGTAAGAAACCAAATTAGATGCCTAACGCGGCTTTAAGTTTTACATAGCCAGTTTTACTTACCGGCAACCAAATACCGGTTTTTAGCAATACGATGTAGTTTTCTTTTTCTTTAAGTTCTATTTTGGTTACTTGTGCCAAATTAATGATATATGAACGATGGATGCGGATGAACTGCGAACTATCTAAGGTTTGTTCAAAAAAGCTCATGGTTTTGTTTTTTTGGAAATTACCTTCGGTAGTGTTCAATTTTACATAATCATCATCGGCTTCTAAGTAGTGGATAGCATCTACAGGGATAATTTTAATTACACCTGCATTTTTTACCACTACCCTATTGTTCTGCGCTGGCGATAGTGATGCAGTTGCTAAGAGTTCTTGGCTATCATCGCCTTTGGCTAATTTTGATGGTAGCTTTTGCATGGCTTGTTCAAAACGAGTTTGTTCAATGGGTTTCAGCAAATAATCTACGGCATTTACCTCGAAAGCTTTAATGGCATATTCATCAAAAGCAGTGGTAAAAATTACTGCGGGTCTGTTTTCTACCAATTCAAGCATCTCAAAGCCACTAATTTTAGGCATTTGGATATCCAAAAAAATCAAATCGGGCTGGTGCTGCCCTATTGCTTTTAAACCTTCAAAACCATCGTTGCATTCGGCCACCACCTCAATGTTAGGAAAAGCCTTTAGATAGTGCTTTACAATATCTCTAGCAAGGGCTTCATCGTCAATGAGTATGGCTTTTATCATCTTTTTGAGGTATTTTAAGAGTAGTAATATACAAATTATTGTTTTGCGATTGGGCCTGCAATAAATTACTATCGGCAAAAAGCAAATATAACCTGCGCCTAATGGCCGCCAGCCCAAAACCTGTACCTTTGGCCGCTTTCATTTCCGGATCGTAAGGATTGGTAACGCTAATTGCCAAAGCATTATTTTCAAGCTTTACATCAATGGCAATAGTAATGGCTGTTGACGTGTTGTACAGACCAAACTTAATGGCATTCTCTACAATAGGCTGCAATAATGTGCCGGGCAGGCATAGTCCTAAAGTTTCTTCAGAAACGTTAACCTCTACACTTAACCGGTGGCTAAAACGAACTTTTTCTATATCTAAATATAACTGAATATATTCCATTTCGTCGGCCACGCTTACCCAAATTTCATCATCACGCTTTAGGGTACCTCGTAAAAAAGCAGCCAGTTTAGTAATCATGGTACCTGCTTCTGTTGGATTTACTATAGTTAAAGCATAAACAGAATTTAAACTATTGAAAAGAAAATGTGGCTGCAACTGATGGCGAAGCTTATTTAATTCGGCCTCCTTAGCCAAGTTTTGTGTGGCCAGCATTCTAGCTTGTATTTCCGATTGCTCTTCTAACCTATACCAAAGTATATTGGCCAATGCACACCATGCTAAGCACATAAATGAAACTGCTGCCTTAAAGATATCTGCCAGATCTAAAAAAGCTAAATAACTGCGCTGATTTGCAAATATATAAGTGAGGCTGTACTTTGCTGCAATTACCACAGTGGCAGAAAGCACTAAAGTTACCAATAGTACATATAGCAATTTTTCGTTCTTTGGCTGATAAAACCCAAGCATGTTGCTAATAATGATACAACCTATGGCTAAATATACATTACTTATCACACTATCGACAATAGCGATTTGCCACGAAAAGTTAAAGAAAAAATACAAGACCGCCGCACAAGCCAGTTGCCAACATATCAAGATAATGCCAGCAATGGTTTTTATCTGCGGTTTTGATAGTGGTGTAGTTGTCAAAGTGTTTAGTTTTAAGTTTAAAATTCGAATTAATAACTCTTAAACTCTACTCCTCCAAATAATACCACTCCTCTTATAATTACCAATTTATTTACCTGCTCTGTTGACGGATAGATTGCTCTTTTATCATCTACGCCACCAAAAATGGCTGTAACTTCCGATTTAATTTGCCAAGTAGGTGGAACTACAATTTTAACGCCGCCAAATATGGCCGTTACATCTATCACAATTTGCCCTTCAAAGTCCGACTGGGTTAAATTAATGTCTCCGCCACCAAAAACGGCTGTAACCTCGCCTCCCTTTAGGTTTTTAGAATAAATAACCTGATTACTTCCTCCAAAAACGTTTACCGAATTGATGTAATCGTTAGCGTTAAAATTTGTATCGTTAGCTGCCGCCGCATCAGCTGGTTGCGCTGTTGCTGGGTTTGCCTGGTCAAATTCGTTATAACGATAACCTTTATCTTTCCATTTATTTTTCTTACAACTGTGGACACTTTTAGGCTTCACAATAAGATAAAGGCCTAACACCAGTAACATAATAGGAAATACTATGTTAGACATATCATACCCTCTAAAAATTTCTTCCAGCGTAAAATATGCACCAATAAGTACCATTACAAACCAACCACTATTTTTAAAGTTGTTACGTGCACCAACAAAAAGGCCAATTACAATTAGCCAGTTGCTCCAATTAAATATCCAATGTGGAAGCCCCAAACCAAAATTCTTTAACAACAACAACGCACCGATAGCTACGATGACCAAGCCGGCCCACACTTTTCCTGAGCGATTAACCATTTCTTTATTTTTTATATTTTCCATTGTGTTATGTTTAATGATATGCCCAAAAGTAGATCGACTTTAAAGGCCACACAACACAAAACCGTTATTTACTATCCAATTATCGGTAAAATGCGTTAATTTATCGGTAAAAAATTTCGTTAATTTGAATTCACAAGGTAAACAACAAAACAAATACATGAAAAAACTAACCTTATTAGCGCTGATTTTATTTCCTCTTTTTGTTAAATCGCAGGAAATTAGCCAACAGTATAAAGTTTACGATGTAAAACAACAAAAGACAGTGAGCCTAGATGAAATTGTAGCGGCTATGGCAAACGCTGATGTACTTTTCTTTGGCGAAGAGCATAACGACTCGATTGGACATTACCTCGAAGTTAGCCTATTTAAAAAACTAGCTGTTGCTTACAACAATAAAGTGGGGTTAACTTTAGAAATGTTCCATACCGATGTACAACCGGTAATTAACGAGTATTTAGCCGGAATTATTAACGAGAAAAACTTTATTAAAGAAGCAAGGGCCTGGAACAATTACAAAGATTATGAGCCGATGATCGCATTTGCAAAAAGCCAAGGCATTGCTGTTATTGGTGCAAATGCAGCAGGAAGGTACAGTAATTCGGTAACAAAAAACGGATTGGAAATATTAGCAAAATTACCGGCAAATTCTAAACAGTTTTTACCTCCAAATACCGTTGATACTTTAACAGGCAGGTATTACGAAAAGTTTATCGCTTTACTGGGTGGGCATGGTATGGGTGCAATGAAAGTTTATCAAACCCAAAATTTTTGGGATGCAACAATGGCTTGGTCTATTGCTAAATTTGCCAAAGAAAACAAAGGAAAGAAGATTTTTCAGGTGAATGGGCGTTTTCACAGCGATGAAAAACTAGGCACTTATGCGCAACTTAAAAAATATGCCCCAAAGCTTAAAGCTTTAAATATTGCTGCCTTTGCCGCCGAAGATTTCGATAACCCAGATTGGGAACAACATCAACATTTGGGAGATTATGTTATTCTTACCAACCCAAAGGTGAAAAAGAGTTTTTAGTGAGTACATTTAAAAGATGTTAGCAAGTAGGTGTAGCCAAGATTTAAATCAACCAAAAAACCAAGCATCTTGCTATTTTACCACAAAACCCAACTTCAACCCAAAATAAAAGCTACGGCCAGGAGCCACATTGTAATATCTGCCACCAAAACCGTTCATATCATTACCTAAACTATAAGTTTGGTTAAACAGGTTATCTGCACCCGCATAAAAGTCAAAAAGTAGGTTGTTTATTTTTTTCGGATAACCCAACTTTAAAGAAAACAATTGAAAACTGTCTGCGAATTGGCTATTGGCATCATTCAAGGCAATTTTAGCACTGTAGCTGTAGCTTAAAAATACAGATGGGCCATTCTCACACTTAATATCGGCCATTAAAGTATAACGATGTGGGGCAACCCCCGGCATTTTTTTACCAGAAAAATCCTGAGCTAATTGCACAAACTCATCGTATTTAAAATCATGATAGGTATAAGATGCTTGTAAGTTTATTAAAAGCGGTCTATTTTTAGGCAGCAAGTGATAAGCAATACTGGTTTCAATCCCTTGCTGTTTAGTTTTCCCGGCATTGAGGTAATAATTTGCTCCGGCAGCGTCTCTTCTAGTTACTATGGCATTACTTAACCAGAAATTAAAATAGCTGGCATCAACAAACAAACGCTGGTTAAATAAGTTCCATCTTAAACCCGGTTCTATATTCCATCCGTTTTCGGCAGCCAAAGCAAGATTATAGCTGTTATTATCTGCAAAAATTTCATTAGTAGCCGGTGGCGAAAAGCCTTTGCTTACATTGGCATAGGTAGAAAAATACGCACTGGCTTTATAAAGTACTGCAAAACGTGGCTGTATTTCGCCGTTAAACTTCTTGCGGGCTTCAGTGCTTGGTGTTGCGCTACTGCGAAGAAAATTTAGTTGTAAACTATTGGTGCTTGCGCCTAATGTAAACAACCACTTATTTAACTGGTAGTTTAACTGTGCAAATCCCATCCATTGCCATAAATCCAATTTATCATCGGTTAGTTGTGCACCCCTATTTCCTTGTAGGTTCCGAAAAGTACGAGAACTAAAATTTCCACTTTGCAACTCGGCTCCAAAATGAGCAGAGAAGTTGCCTATGTTATACATAAAGTTTGTTCTTCCGCCCCAATGCGGCTCCTTTTTTAGTTCGTAATTTTGTATGGCCGGATTTTCGGTTTCATTGTAAAAACCATATAAACTAGTGGTATTACTTAATTTCGATGAAAATAAATAGCGATGTGTTAAACCTAAGAGCGTAGCTTTCTGATGGATGCTGGCTTTTGCCAAAACCGCACCTTGGTTTGCTCCTACTGTTGGCCGGGCTTGTTGCGCATTAGCCCTGTACTCGGCCAAAGTTAACGCTCCGGGTGTTTGATAAGCCAAATCGCTGTAAATAAAATATAAGCTCAACAGCCCTCTGGTAATAGTAGTTAAGTGCGTTTGGTAACTAGCCACCTTTCTATTCATTTGGGTATGTTCGCGATAACCCTCAGAACGGGTGTTTTCGTAACTAAGAATATGCTTTGGCAATTGTATTTTCGCATGGTAAGCTAAAGTACCATAGGTCCCCGCATTCAAACCTGCTTCCACATTGGTGCTACCATTTATACCCAGTGCTTCAAATAGCACTACACCACCAGTACCTGCGCCATACAAGCTACTGCCTGGGCCTTTAATAATTTCTAATGCGCCAACATTATAAAAACCCAACATATTTAACATTGTATTGCCTCCTGGAGCCGTAAAAGGAATATTATCGTAGTAAACCTTCACATTGCGCACCCCATAGGGGCTACGCACCGAGCTACCTCTAATATTTAAACGATAGCTTCCTAACGAACGTTCTTCCATACTTACCCCAGCAGTTGAATTTACTGCTTGTAATATATTGGTGTTAGTGTATCGTTGCAACTGTGCCTTACCAATTTTATTTATTGCAGCAGGCGTTACCATTAAGGCACCACTTCCGTAAGCATTAATTACCACACTGTCTAACACTACTTTTGTAATAGTATCTCGGGTTTGTGCCCGAAGGTAACTGGCAGTTAAAAAGCAGCAAATAAAAATGAGTATAGGCGAAGGTTTGCGCATTTGGTTTATAACAGCGAGTAATTGGCTTTGTTTAATGAAAATGTTCGCCGGTAAAATAATACCATTTGCCTGCTTCCTTTTTAAAGGTAGAACGCTCATGATGTACAAATTGCCGTAAACCTTGTTGATAAAATGCTTTAAACTCTACAACAGCATTAAATGCTTGCACAATTTCTAGCCTAAGCCAATGGTTGGCTTTTGCCCAACTTTCAATATCGGCTTTACTGTGCAAATATCTTTTTAAGGGATGGGTAGTTTCCCAAAGATAATCTACCAAATTTAGCGTGTAGGCACTGTATCGGGAGCGCATTAATTGTTCTGGTGTTCGAGGAGAAATAGTACCTAAGTGAAAGGGCTGGCAACATTCGGCGTATGTTTTACCCGAAGAACAGGCGCATAATATTATTGACATATTTTCAGCAAAAGCCAAAAATACGCTAAAAAGAATTTTTTTTGCTTAAAAACCGTACTAACTTTATTTTTGTAGTTAAGCCTAGTCGAAAATTAATTAAACTTATGCAAAGTACCCGTCCAATTCTAGCAAACGAAATAGAAAGATTAGCCACTCTTTTTGAACTCGATTTAGATTATGTTAACCTAAATAACAGCTTTGAAGACTTGAGTTATCTCGCTGCCAAAATTACGGGCACAGAAATGTCGCTAATTTCTTTTATAGATTCTTACACACAGTGGATTGTTTCGAGGTTTGGATTAGAAATTTATCAGACCCCAATAGACGACACGGTTTGCCAGTACACCTTAATGGAAGACGACCACTTAGAAATTGAAGATCTTTCTACCGACAAGCGCTTTGTAGGCAAAGGAATTGCTGAAGACCCCATGAATTTGAAGTACTACCTAGGCATTCCTTTAAAATCTAGCAGTGGTTACCATATTGGTTCGCTTTGTGTATTAGACAAGAACCGACATAAGCTTTCTGCAGACAAAATTGATCAATTAAAAATAATTGCCAAGCAGGTTATTTCTAGAGTTAACGATACCTATTTAATTAAAAACCTAGAAAAAAAACTGAACGCCCAAAATGATGCCTACCAAAAAATTGCTCACGATATTCGTGGCCCAATTGCGGGAATTACCGGTTTGGCAGATATGATTAGCAACAATAAAAATGAGTACCCCAACGAAGAGCTGCACAACATTGTAGCTATGATGGGCAAAAGCGGTCAATCTGTATTAGATTTAGCCGACGAAATTTTAAGAAATTCCTTAAAAGAAACCATTTATTCGCCAGAAGTTTTTACCCTCAACATTTTTAAGGATAAGCTGGAAAAGCTCTACCAGCCACAAGCATTTAACAAACAAATTGTATTGGATATTGAAGCAAACATTGCTTTTGACACCATTCAAATTAAAAAAGACAAATTACTGCAAATTAGCGGCAACCTCATTTCTAATGCTATAAAATTTACGCCAAACAAAGGCAATATCAAAGTACTGCTAGATTTAATACTAGAGACCGATAAGAAAACCTTAATAATTGAGGTAAATGATACCGGCACAGGAATGAGCGAACAGGCTATTGAAGAGGTATTAAAAGGAACAGCAGAAAGTAGCGATGGCACTATTGGCGAGAAAGGTTATGGCTTTGGCTTGCCATGCGTTAAAAAATTATTGACCGAATTAGGTGGCGAAATGAGTATCCAATCTGTACAAGGAGAAGGCACGCACTTTAAAATACAAATACCTAACGTTTAGATCTGGAGGTATTTTACTGCTTAACAATGAACACAAAACATTTGGCACATTCTTAATAATACGTAGCTTTGCAACCTAAAACATGAGCACAACCCTACAAAGTAAGTTTTTATGAGCAATCGCAACGCTACGCTGCTCAACTTTCTAATCGGAATTACCTTCGTTATCTTTTGGTCTTCTGCTTCTTCGGCCACTAAAATTGGATTAAAGTATGTACAACCTCTCCTATTAGCCGTACCCCGTTTTATACTTGCAGCAGCAATTATGTTGGGTATTGCCCATTTAATTATGCGTCAGCCTCTTCCTGCCAATAAAACTGCTTGGAAAAAAATTGCGATATATGGCTTTTTTAATGTTGGTTTATATTTGGGGCTTTATGTGGTAGCCATGCAAGAAGTATCGGCAGGCTTAGCTTCTTTATTTATTGCCATTAATCCGGTACTCATTATGCTTATTAGTACTTTATGGTTTAGGCAACCTTTAACTACCGTTACCGTGGTAAGTTTTACCTTATGCATGGCAGGTATGTTACTAGCGGCTTATCCTTTGTTGGGAGGCAGCCATGCCAGCACTTTAGGGTTGTCTCTTTTGTTATTATGCAATATCTCTTACTCTATTGGTGCCATTTATTTCTCTAAACAAGATTGGCAAAATATGCATATATTAACCATAAATGGCTGGCAAACGCTTTTTGGCTGCCTATATCTATTACCCTTTGCATTATTTTACTATCAGCCAGCAGCAAACACATTTAATGGCTCTTTTTGGGGGGCAGTTGTTTGGCTCGCCATTCCTACTTCTGTTATTGCCACATTATTGTGGATGATGTTACTTCGAGACCACCCTACCAAAGCATCGGCTTGGCTTTTCTTATGCCCAGTGGCGGGTTTTTGCATTGCCGCATTAATTATGGGCGAACCACTTACTTGGTACACCCTTGCTGGCGTAACTTTGGTAATTGTTGGGCTTTATTTTGTACAGTTAATGAAGAACGAACAAGCCAACGAAAAATAAATCAAAGAAGAAGTACTGAAAAGTTAAATAGCTTTAAACAACACAACTAGATTATACTAAATCAAAAGCTTGTGCAAATCTCACGGCATCGTAATTATTTTTAAGGTTAAGTTTTTGCCTCACATTTCTACGATGAGTATCTACTGTAGCCAACGCAATAAATAATTTTTGCGCAATTTCTGTCGAGCTTAGCCCCAATGCCATCATTTTTAATATTTCTGTTTCTCTAACCGTAAGCTTTCCAAAAGCCATTGCATTATTACGCAAGAACCTAATATCGTTCATTAATCTGGTTATTTTCTCACTAATATGATGCGCCGGGTCTAGTGGGCTTGCCGTAGTTATTAAATGTGTAGGCTGTTGGTTATCATCTTCTAAAAATACTTTACTGCTACTCGCAAAAAGCTGCCAATTTCCATCTTTAGACTTTACCTGCTGAAAATAAGATGAAGACATGGAAGGCTTATGCATTAAATTATGCTGTATTTTAGCGGTATAATCTGCATCGTCGTCTTGGTGAAAATAACGAGAAACATACTCTCGCGAATCTATCGTTTGCAACTCCTGTAAATCTATTCCCAAAATAGCTAAGCCCACCTTGTTCATATAAACTACGCTCAGATCAGCAATACGGTGTACAATAATTGCGATAGGCATTTCGTCGGCCATAAGTCGTAGCCCGTCCAACTTTTCCTTTAACCTTAACTCTTCTAAATTTTCCATCAATAGCTAATCTTTCTAAATTTCACCAATAAGCAAATAACTAAATAAAAAGGGATATCCTATCCCAAATTGTAGATTTTTTTTCCTAATGTTTTACCTATTACTTTGTTTATAACTTTAACCTTATTAATTTAGAGCGCATCATAATGGGTTTAAACAACACACACCTATATTTCTTCTTGTTTTCTTTAGTTTATAGCTATTGGTATGTTAATTGAAACGTTAAATTATATGAAAAAGACGCTGACTAGATTTTTAGCTATTACTCTCTGCCTTCAATTATTTACAACAAGCTATTTAGTGGCACAAGAAACTACTGAACTAAGCTCTGATGAGATATTTACACTAGCCAGAAACATCCCTAAGGAAAAAGCAAACTACCCCCAAATAATTGGATTGCTGAAAACCGCATTGACCAAAAGTCCCGATTATGCTGATATACGAATGTTTTTAGGAAGAGTATATACTTGGAATGATGACCTAGATAGTGCCAGGTACCAATTTAACCAAGTGTTGGCCAAAGATGCTAAAAATATAGAGGCCTACTCGGCTATATTTGACCTGGAATACTGGAACAACAACTATTGGCGAGCTTTAGACCACGCTAACGCGGGCCTCTTTTATGCGCCTAATTCGGCAGAGCTCAATATCAAAAAGGCAAAAGCCCTTAATGCATTAAAAGAGAGTAGAAAAGCTTTAGCTTTGTTAAAAAACTACAACGTTCAATTCCCTAACCAAGATAGTGTGGTAAATTATTACCAATCGCTTAAAAAGGAAAACCTTAAAAACACAGTTGGTGTTAGTTATGAGTATGTTTATTTTGACAAAAGATTTAACGACCCTTGGCATTATACCACTATAGATTATAGCCGAAGTACCGGCATTGGTTCTATTACCGGAAAGTTATTGTACAGTAACCGTTTTAAAACCGATGGCCTACAGGGCGAAATAGAAGCTTATCCGTCTATTACCAAAAACATCTACGCCTATATGGCCTTGGGCTTCTCAGGTTCGGATATTTTTCCTCGTTTTAGGGCCGGAGCTTCGCTTTACTATACCTTGCCAAAAAGTTTCGATGCCGAAACAGGTTTTAGATACCTAGATTATAATCCAACAAAAACCTACATTTATGTATTGGCCTTGGGCAAATACACCGGAAACTATTATTTTAACCTCAAAACTTATTTATCTCCCGATGTAGATATTTTTTCGCACTCTTTTACGCTTACTGCCCGTTATTATTTCTCCGATCGCTATAACTATATGGGCGCTCAATTGGGCACTGGTATTTCGCCCGATGATATGACCCGGAATATTACCGGACTGGGCAATTTACATTCGTATAAATTTGGACTAAGCTATTCGAAAGATTTGGTGAATAACCTAACGCTTGCCCTATCGGGATTATGGTATTACGAAGAATACCGCACCAATACATGGGGCAATCAGTTTAGTGCAGGGATATCGTTAGCTAAAAGATTTTAAGTATAGGAATGAAGAGAAGCCTATTAAATACCATTTTATTTTATGCCGTTATTGCCTTACCGCTTTGGATGTTTTTGGCTTGGCTTTTTTGGCCCAAAACTAAATATGTAATTGCCATAGTAGATAAAACTGTATTATTTAAAACGGGACAAGAACATGCTTCTTTAACATGGGTTTTACGCAACAACAAATTCTCCAAAACATCAACCGAACTTTATCATGTTGGAAAAGACTATTTTGGCTTTTTCCCCAACAAGAACAAACAGTTTGACCTAAAAGGTTTAGAAAGAGCATCTGATGAAGAACTAGAAAAACTGAGCGTAGATGCCGATATGGCCTATATTACCGATACTTATGGTATCTATTCTAAAGAATGGTACTTGGCCAAGAACATTACCGAAAGACAACGTTTACTGTATGGTGGGCTATCCTCACAAGATATGTTTTTCTTGAAAAAGATGAAGCAGAAGAAAAAACTAATTATTACCGAGTTTAATACTTTTGCTACCCCCACGCCTCAAAATGTAGCCAAAGATTTTGAACAGACCTTTAAAATTAAATGGACTGGCTGGGTAGGTAAATACTTCGATTCTTTTGATACCGTTCAGAATAAGGAATTGCCCAGATGGCTGGTAGAAAACTACAAAGCGCAAAACAACAACCAATGGCCTTTTAAGAAAGCAGGTATTGCGTTTGTTAACAAAAGCGACAAAATTGTTGTATTAGAATACGTTCACCATTTAAATGCAGAAGTACCTTATATATTAACCAGAAAAGAAGAAAGGGAAAAGTACAATATTCCAAAGAGCATGAAATATCCTTTTTGGTTTGATATTATACAAACCTCTAGAACAAACAAAATTATTTCTTTTTATGATTTAAAGGTAAATGAGGTTGGCGCTAAAATACTTGCCGATAATGAGATTCCTTCGCAATTTCCGGCAATAATAGAGCATTACAGAGATGATTATAAATTTTATTATTTCTGCGGAGACTTTGCCGATAATCCTATTTCTCAAGGAGGTTCTTATTTTAAAGGAATAAGCTTTTTTAGGAGCCTTTTTTATAATGACGACATTGCCGCAGAACGGGTAAGTTTCTTTTGGGAATTTTATAGGCCTATGATTAACCGTATTCTACGTGATTATCATGATGACATAAAGAAATAACAAGCTAAGTTTACCTCATCAACTGAATTGTTAATCTACATAAAACCGACCCAAAAAATTTACGCATAGCTTTTCACTTCGTTACAGGCCCACAAGCTATTACTGATATTTTAACGCCAATACAGTAACATTCCGTAGCGAGAGAATTTCCCGATTTTGGCTAATATTTTGGATTTGGTTTAGTTCAAGAAATCAATCTTCCTAAATATTACAAGCAACTGAAAGTGCTTTTCTGAGCTTATATTTAAGGTTTAAATTTTCGATACAAACTATCTGGCAGTAGTTTTAAGCTTTGGGTTATTTGATTATTTTGCGATTTATATTGGTTAAACTCCCCTACTAGCTGATTTTGCTTAGAATCATCTTGAACGGGCTGCAGCGCAAAATTATCGCCCATACTGTACAAGGTTTGTCCGTTTAAGAAATATTCTCCAGAAACGTAGTCTATTAAATCGCTAACTGTTTGTTTAAGCGGATAACGATGTATGTTTCTAAACTGTTTTACGGTATCTAAGCCTGTACCCACCCAGGTAACCAGGTTAGGCATATCTAATTTATAATTGTTTTGCAGAAACTTAACCAAAGAAGGTGCAATATCTAAATGGCTGGAAACAGACCTGATACTAGCACTGCGCTTTAACATTGGCGAAAAAATAATTAACGGAACATGATACCTATCTATCTTGGTTGACATTGGTATTTCTGGCAGTCGGTGATCTCCGGTAATGATAAAAATAGTGTTGGCATAAGAGGGCAGTTTTATAAACTCTTGAAAAAGATGCCTAATGGCTTCGTCTGTATATAAAATTGTAGCGTATTGGTCTTTGTAAGTTCTATGTATCGATTTGTTCTCTTCGTCGAAACCAAGTTTTTTCATTTGTACTTCCATCAAGTCATAATACTTGTTCATTTCTGGCACTTTGTATGGTGTATGCATAGAAATAGTTTGTATATAACTTACAAAAGGTTTATTGCTTGGCAATTTAGCGTAATAACTTGCGGCTTTTTTCATCAAATCTAAATCGGGATAGCCCCAATAAGAGTTATGCGCAGCTGGAAACTCCTTAAAATTTGATTTAGAAATCAGCTGATCAACACCTTGTGCCTTAATAAACAAACCTTCGTTATCAAAAGTCTCATCAGTACTCATTAAAAACGAAGAATGGTAACCATTTTTTTTTAATAAACTCAAGGTGGTAAAGGCTTTGGGCATTTTGGCGCCCAGCTCGTTATATCCTTTGTTAAAAAATGGCAAAGACCCTAAAATAGATGGCAAAGACGCAAATGTTCTTCCTTGTGCAGCCAAAAAGTTTTCAAAGTATAAACTGCGGCCTCTAAGCTCGTCTAAAAATGGCGTAAAACTACCTAAATAAGCATTAGGACCACTAAATGCCCTACCTAAACCTTCTACCTGAATAAATACAATATTTGGTCGCACAGCACTATCAACCTTAAAGAAATTGCTCAATACATCTACGGTATTTTCTTCTCTTAAAAATGGATATGCACTATTTACATATTTCATGGCCGGCCGCAAAGAATTCCCGACATCGGCACCATCTTCAAAATAATTAGCAGCATAAATATCTACGTTTGGTTCGTTATCAAAAAAATACGCATAACTACGCTCAAAGAAAAATGCCTGTTTGTTTATCGCAATATTGTAATCGTATTCTTTTTTAAAAGTGGTAGCAGATGGCAGCGCCGACACATTAAACCATAACAGTAGCATAGCTATTGCAAGTAAAAAAGTACTGTTCCTGTTGTTAATGAACTTGGTTTTATCGGCAATTTTAAGAGCTATCCATAAAAAGGCAAAAGGTAATATTAAAATGAGCACACTTAAAAAGTCAATGCTTACTCCGGCAGAAACGGTCTGTTTAATTTCACTGTAAGAATAACCGTAAAAATCAGATCCGAGAGGTACTAACGCCGTAAAAAAGTACTTTAACAATAGTAAATAAACCAAAACATAGATACTAAAAATAATACCTGTAGCCACATAAATGTGCTTTTTTACTTTTAACGAAAAAAAGAATAATAAATAAAGCACGTATAGCAAAGGCAAGCTTTTAAGTACAAAAATTACATCGAAAAAAAGGGCTTTAAAAAACAACATTAAAAATTCGCTTGGCATTTGCACTTTAAAACCAATGTATAAATACTCTAGAATTTTTATGAACAGCACTGTTGCCATTAAGGCCAGCGCATATTTAGAAAACAAGATAATGCTCTTCTTAAATCGGTCTAAAACCGGATATTCTGGTGCTTCAAAAAAAGTATTTTCCATTTTAAGTTGTTTGTTTAGTTTCTGTAGCAGCCTCTGTGCTTTTAAAGCCTTTGCGGGTCATGGCACCCCAATTATTTTTACCTGTAAATTTATCTAAATTACCCTTAATAGACCAATATACAGTTAAGGGATGGTACATTATTGGCTCTAAAAATGCGGAAAGTAAAAGTTTAACTAAGTCGGTACCTTTGGTATATTGCTGATAGGACATTTCTTCGAACAGAATGGCTATTGTAGATAAAGTGATCGAAAAAAAGTACACCATTGCTATTAATATGAATGAAAACTCCCAATTTATATTGCCCATAAAGGCTAGCAAAATAAAAACAGTAATGCCCAAAAATTCTATAATAGGAGCCATCCATTCAAAAAACAACCAATAGGGATAACTCAACATGCCCAACACACCATATCGTGGGTTAAAGAACAAATCTTTGTGCATCCATAAAGATTCTATGGTTCCGCGGGTCCAGCGGTTGCGTTGCCGCCCTAAAATTTGTAGGTCTTGCGGTGCTTCTGTCCAACACAGCGGATCGGGAATATAAACCACCTTAAATCTTCTGTCTTGCTCGTACATGTACCTTCTCATTCTTATCACCAGCTCCATGTCTTCGCCTACGGTACTGTGATCGTAGCCACCCACTTTAATTACAGTTTCCTTATCAAAAAGCCCCATGGCGCCAGAGATAATTAACAAACCATTTAGGCGGCTCCAAGCCATTCTGCCCATTAAAAATGCCCTGATATATTCGAGCACCTGAAAACGCGGCCATAAGTTTTTTGGCATGTTTATCTCTACCAATTTACCGTCTTCTACTTTACATGAGTTGGCTATGCGCACCACCCCTCCAGTAGCAATTACCTTGTATTTTTCTTCTAAATAAGGTTTTGCCAGTTTTAAGATAGCGTCTTCGAGCACTATACAATCTACATCAATACACATGATGAGCTCTTTGGCTGCCACGTTAATACCTGCATTTAAAGCATCAGATTTACCTCCGTTTACTTTATCAACTACGGTGAGTTTAGAAAAAGATGGCAATTTTGATTTATATACTCCACGTATTTCGTTGCATTTAATTTGATAGTTTACTACAAAATCAACCTTTTCAAGTTTGTAATAATCAAACATTTGCTGAAAAGTGCCGTCCTTGCTTCCATCGTTAATAATAATTACTTCGTAATGGCCATAATGCAACGAAAGTAGCGAACGAATGTTTTCAATAATGGTCGCTTCTTCATTATAGGCGGGTGCCAAAATAGATACCGAAGGCGCAAGTGGCGAAACCAAGATTTCTCGGTAGTTTACATAGCTGTTTTTTCTGATATAGCCACTCATTTCGATAGCCGACAGTAACGTTAATATCAGGTAAGACCCCATTACAAATATTGCATAATAGAATATCGCATTATTAAAAATTGTTTCGAAGGTTGCTAAAAACTCTCTCATTATTGTTTAATACGGTTATCTAATACGTGTGTAATTAAAGCTTGATTTTCGGGGCTTGTATGATGATAAATCTCTAACAACCTGGCTTCACCATGATCTGCATCTCTTTTTATCGCATATAAGGCTGCTCTCTTAATCTTAGAATCGTTAGAGTGTATCCTCGACGACAGAAAATCGGCATATTTTCCCGAAGATATTTTTCCCAACGAGTTTAATATCTCTAATTTAATTTCATCGGTATGATCGAAATAAATCTCGAACATGTGTTTTTCTAGTTCCTCTAATTCTAATTTGCCAATAATTTCTATCGATTTTTTCACTATACGTGTATTGTGATGTTTTAACAGCCGTTGTACCTCTTCAGCCGCATCAAACTGCATAAAATGGTCTATGAGTTTAAGACAAAACATCACTACGGTATCATTTGGAGAACGTAGCCATTTTGAAAAAGAAGGAATAGTTAGTTTTTTATTTTTTGTAATGATCTCGAACAGTACCAATTGGTGCCAATCTAAAATGCGCTCTTGTGCCCTATCTAAAAAATGAAAGGGATCTTTATTAGAAAGCTTGAGATAAGCGGCCTGTGCTTCCATACGCAGGAGTCCGTTTTCATCGTCGGTATATTTAATAATTTCTTCGGCCATCTCAGAAATTCCCATCTCATTAGCTTCTCTAATACCTTCAATTTTTGTTTCCCAATGCTTACTATCTATTTTCTTTTTAGAGCGTTTATCTAATTTAAGCTTGGCATACAACAGGGCCAATACTTCCGGTATTTTTCCGGTAAAGTTTTTATGATAGGTAATGATCTCGCTGGTTAATATCTGGTTTACAGTAGAATTTTTTAGCGGCAATTTTTTCAGTTTGTCATAAAAATGCACTGCAATTTCAGCGGTATTTTCACTTTCGTCGTACACAACCACACTGGCTAGCATATTACCTATACGCTCTTTCCAATATTTGGTTTGCTTATTCTGATTGGCCTTAATTACACGCCTAAAGATAATATAGATATACAATTCGACTATGGCGATAGCACAGAAAAGTATAATCATTAACGAAATTTTAATATTAGACGGGAAATAAGACAAACGATCTACGTATGTTTCCCGTATATAGCTAAAAATGGTTCCAAAAAAATTCATTCTTAAGCTATATTTTTATTAGAAAGCATTTTGCTTTACGTATCTCTTTATGCGCACAGAAAGCTCGTTCAAATTAAATGGCTTATAGATAAAATCATCAGCCCCTAAACTAAAACCCTCTAGCACAATATTTTCTAAACCTACTGCAGATATCAATAAAACCGGTGTATGTTTTTTAATTGGATCGTTCTTTACATAACTCAAAATCTCCATACCTCCTACAAAAGGCATCATAATATCGGTAAGAATAAGATCGTAAGTTTCATTCTTCACTTTTTCCATAGCTTGCCTGCCATCTGCGGCAACATCTACTTGGTATCCATCTTTTTTCAGCTTAAACTCTAATGCTTTAAGCATCAACACTTCATCTTCGGCAATTAGTATCTTCGACATCTTTTCTGCAGTTATATCATTTAGCTTTACAATTCTCCTACCAATTATAGGATATATAAAAATATTGCTTTGTTAATCCAAAAATAGCATTTTTATCATATTAAACCAGCATAACGGCTATTATTAATAGCGTATTAATTTCCCCACGGTGTAGAAAATTAATGAATATCAGTTATGTGCAAGCCATAAATTTGGCCTTTGCCACTTATCAAATATACCCTGTGGGCTGCTGCAGCTACAGCATTGAAACTTAAAGCAGATATATTTTCCCAGTTTTTGCCGCCATTAGTAGAAATATCGGTACCTGATGTACCTGTGGCTACACAAAAGTTTTTATTTACGTATGTAACTCCAGAACGATAACCAAATACTGGTATTATTGGTTTTTGCCAAGTTTTACCGCCATTGTTGGTCAGCAAAACATTATTAGCATTGTCTTTATCTTTTAAATAATTACCGCCAACAGCTATCCCCTTTTTGGCATTAAAAAAATTGATAGAGAAAACGCCTGTACTACTTTGCCCCTGTACAATGGGGCAATGATAAACATGCCAGTGCTTACCATAATTGGCCGAATAATAAATATTGGCAGTTACACCACCTGTGGCTATCCAAACCTTGCCTTTGCCCAAAGTTTGGATACTGGTACCGCTTGCGGCAAAACCAGCCTCGCCTACTTTTAATTCTTTGT
Organism: Pedobacter sp. UBA4863; assembly: GCF_002399615.1. Lineage (GTDB taxonomy): Bacteria > Bacteroidota > Bacteroidia > Sphingobacteriales > Sphingobacteriaceae > Pedobacter. The sequence continues at coordinate 38,014 of NZ_DHDZ01000038.1, forward strand.
TTAAATTATTAGAGATATTTTGCCAACTCAGCCCCCCGTCTTTGGTTCGCAATAGTTGCATTTTATTATTGATGGGGTCTCCGAAAACTAGCCCATTTTGTTCATCCCAGAAATCCATTCCGTCTAAAAATATAGCCGAATCGGTATTTTTATAGGTTTCTTTCCAAGTTTTTCCACCATCGTTTGTATGCAAAATATAAGCTGGCGAGCCTGCATTTACAATAATTGCTTTTTGTTGATTAAAGGCTTGTACATCTCTAAAATCTAGCTTTTCGTAACCACTAGGCTGCATCCATTGCCATGTTTTGCCACCATCTACCGTTTTACCTACATAGCCCTTGCTACCACTTACCCAAATCACATCGCTGTTTACTACCGAAAGGCCACGAAGACTTGTATTTGCATTAACAGTTAATGGCACAAGCTCGTAGTTTTGAGCAGATGCCGCAAGAGGCACTACTAAAAAAAACACTAACAAGAGTTTAATAAGCTGAAACGGCCGAAGTTGCTTTAACATTATTTGATTCTTTTCCAAACTTCTGTTCTGCCAATTAAAGAAACGCCAATAAAACCACGAATACTTAACTGTTTATCGTCTTTTAGGGTAAGCTTACAACTGTATGTTTTGCCAGATTTAGGATCGTAGATACTACCATCCACCCATTTTCCATCATCAAAAACAAAATTTTTAAGAATTTCTAGCCCTAAAATAGGTTTAGAGCGCAGGCTTTCATTTGGATTTTTTTCATCTTTTTTAGGTTTTCCATTTTCATCGGTAGGGTCTTTAATCCAAACCAGTTTACCAAAATATTTATCGCCTTTTTTATAAATCTCTATTTGCCCCTCGCCAGTCGGATTAAGCCATTTACCTAAAACATCATCTTTCGTTTGTGCAAAAGCTTGTAGCGCAAATAACCATAAAACCACTAAAAATGCTGATCTTCTTACCATAACCTTATGTTTTAATCTTTATAAAGTTAAGGATTTAAAGAGACAAAAGTTTTACAGGGATGAAAATTAAATATTAAAAAATGTTTAATACGGCGCTTACACCTACATTTTTGCCAGTAGCGACCCATTGGCTAGCCACCGCAGTAGTTTCATTGCCTTTATTTAACAGCTCTGCGGTACATCCGTGATTTTTAACAATTTGCTGTATTTGGAACGCTAAATTTAAAATGTCTTTTTCAAAATCTAAACGAAGTACGCCATCATTATCCTCTAAATCGAAGCTTACTTGCATGTCTAAAAACAAAGCAAGTATATCGGCAATAATTAGCTTGGCCGTTAAAGGGCACGTCACGTTGGTTTTAAATACTTCTACCATAGTTTTTTGTTTAACCCTCCGAGGGCCAGTCTTAGAAAATTGAAAATTTGGTTAGTCCTTTGTTGGCATAGCGTTCATGTCCATATAACTAATTTCCCACATATGGCCATCTAGGTCTTCAAACCCATGTCCGTACATCCAAGGGTAATCTTGTTTAGGCACCAATGTTTTGCCTCCTGCTGCTATTGCCAAGCGCACAAATTCATCTACTTCTTCCCTACTCTCGGCCGAAATACAGATTAGCACTTCGGTATTTTGTTTGGCATTTGCTATGGGTTTTGGGGTAAATCTTGCAAAAAACTCCTCTCTCAACAACATCACCATAATATTTTCAGAAACAATCATGCAAGTTGCATTTTCGTCTGTAAACTGTTGGTTAAAGGTAAAACCCAAATGTGTATAAAAGGCAATTGCCTTATTTAAATCCTTTACTGCAATATTTACGAATATTTGCCTAGCCATTTTCTTTTAATTTTAAGGTTAAGATGGGAGTTAATTAGGGACTATTGAGCGGCTTTTCCTTGCTGAGCTTCGTTGTAACTTACCATCCACTGAATTTGAAATTTATCTACCAACATACCGTAATAATCGCCCCAGAACATATCCTGCAAAGGTTGTTCGATTTCTGCACCGACCGACAAAGCGTCGAACAATTGCTTTGTTTCTTCACGCGTATCGGGTTGAAGCATGATATAGGTATTATTACCTTTGTTCAGTTTATGGCCCATTGATTCCGGCGCATCTGAGCCCATTAGATAGTAACCGCCTAAAATAGGAAGTTCGATATGCATTATCAGTTTTTTTACTTCTTCAGGCATTGGTGGCATTCCGGGTGAGGCTGGTACGTCTCCGAAACGCATAACACCATGTTCGAAATCAGTTCCAAATACTGATTTGTAAAAATTGAATGCTTCNNTAATAATCGCCCCAGAACATATCTTGCATGGGCATTTGCACGGTTCCGTCATGACTTAAAGCACCAAAAATTCTATCGGCATCTGCACGGCTATCTACACTAATGCAAAGCGAAACATTGGTTCCTGCCATTACTGGCGGCATATTAGAAGGCACATCGGTACCCATTAACATGGTGCTACCTATTGAAAGCGCAATATGGGCAATGCCGTTAGCTTCATTTTCTGGAATGCCTTCGCCTGCACAGCCCTCGCTATCGGTAGCGTCTTGTGGCATTTCGTTAAAACGCATTACGAACGGAAAATCGCCACCAAAAATAGA
>NZ_DHDZ01000038.1:40705-40982 GCF_002399615.1 Pedobacter sp. UBA4863
GATTTGTAGAAATTGAAAACCTCTTCGGTATTACCGTTAAAGTTTAAATAAGGATTAATTACCATAGTTGTATTATTTTGATTTGATAAGATGATTTAAGACAAGTTTTTGTATGGATTACCATTACCCGTTTCTAGATACAGTTTTAAACTATTTGTAAATTGCTGCCAACCGGCCGTACAAATTTCATAACACGCTACATTTTCATTTAAACCTATATGTTCAACCTGTAGCAAGGTTTTAGAAACATCTTGTTTGATCTTCCAAACAATGGTAG
>NZ_DHDZ01000038.1:41078-67373 GCF_002399615.1 Pedobacter sp. UBA4863
CATCTTCCAAACAATGGTAGTTCCCTCCCATTCGTTTTGTTTTTTTAGTTCTGGAATGGCAATTAGCGATTTCTTTACTTGCCAAACAACTTTCTCATTTTGTGCCAGCTCCAACACTAGTATTGTTTTGTAAACGTTATCGCCAAAACGAACGGTAAAAGTTTCTCCTTCTTTATTGGCAAAACCTCCGAACATTTCTGTCCACCAAAGTGGGATTTTGTTAGTCAGCGCCTCAAAGACCTTGGCTACCGTGGTGTTTATTTCTAAATGACCAACGTAATTGGGTGCTTGTTTATCTGCCATTTCGTTAAGTTGATGTGTGTGCCTTTGCGTATGATAAATCAAAAAACTAATCAGCTCTTGTCTGGTTAAAAAGCCCATATAAGGCATTTCGAAATCTAAACAGGTTAGGCTTAAATCTAAACCTGGCAGTATATCGGTTACAGATTTTTCGATGGCATTTAATTGCTCCAACAAAACTTGTTTGTTATAAATTTGATCTGCCGGTTCAATAAATTCTGGCGAAGTAAATTTAGAAACGAAATCTAAAAAGATACCTTTCAGTTGTGCTATCTTTCCATCAACTTTGCCTTCGGTGGCTTTGGTATTTCCCAAAAGCACCTTATCAATATCGGTACCCGCTAATATCAAATGTTGTGCTACCATTGCCGGCGACCAATTACTTTTCGCTGGTTTTTCATTAAACGCAGTTTCATTAAAGCGTTGAATGGCTTTTGCTAACCCAGAAAAAGTATCTTCCAAGCTTTTTAGTAAGGTGGCATTAATGTCCATATGCTACATGTATTTCATTGCTTCGTAACCTAACAACCTACGCCAAAGGGCAATTTGGCCAATGCAATTGGCTTCGCGATAGGTATTAAAACTTACCATTTCAAATAAAGGAAAACTCATCTGTTCTACTGGAAAATCAATTACTTTATCCAATTCTTCGTCTGTTACATTTAACAGTTTTTCCCTCAAAATGGGCGATATTTTATCCCACTCTGTTTCATACGATTTTAAGGGTGGATATTTTTCCTCTTTAATGCCTTGATGGTGCTTAAACAATTCATTTGCGCCAGATTTTAAATCAACGCCTAACAAATTAGCCAACTCAAAGCGTTCTTGCAGTAAGCTTCCGGCCAGCCAATTAACATGGTTTGCCTTTGTACCTAAACGTTTTAACGCATCTTCGTCATTAATACCAGCCAACACACTATGGTAAAAGGTAGTTTGCATATCGTACAACACCAAAAAACCATACATTCTATTACTTATTGGTTTCAAATCCATAATATTCAAGTTTTATGATACTAAATTACAAGCTCTTTTATCCAATTCAGACTATTATTATTGTCAAAATTTGGGGGCATTCGAGACATTTAGTATTTTAGTTTAACCAATACATAAACATGAAAAAAATAGGATTGTTGTTAAGTGCAGACTACAAATTATTAAGTGTAGCCGCTGTGTTAGAGGTTTTTGAAACCGTAAATAAATTTTCTATAGCTGACTGTTGATGCCAGTACGGGATTCGCAACTGCTTTTCCGCAGGTAAAGTTAAAGGTAGATAAAACGGTAACACAAGACGACCGTTTATACACCAGTGGCGGTGCTACCTCTTCATTTCACTTGTTATTACATTTGATACACGAATACTGTGGCCGGGCAATGGCCATACGCATTGCCAAAGTGTTTGCCATTGATATGGATCGTGAAAACCAATCTTATTTCAGTACTTTCCAACCATCTAAAGACCATACAGATGAATTAGTTGCCATTGCGCAACGCAAAATTGAGCAAAACTACCAGGGGGCAGCAACCATTGAAGAACTGATTAAGGACATTCCGTCGAGCCGTAGAAACATTGTGCGTAGGTTTAAGCACATTACCGGCATTACACCTATAGAATATTTACAGCAAACTAGAATTGATGCAGCAAAAAAACTGCTAGAAAAAACCAGTCAACAAATGAACGAGATTATTTACAGTTCTGGCTATACTGACCCTAAGGCATTTAGAAAATTATTTAAGAAAAGCGTAGGAATGACACCAACGCAGTATAGAGAGAAATTTCAGATGAGGTAGATGGCGTTTATTAGCGTAGATTAAACTTACACCTACGCTAATACAAACTGCAGTAGCTATTACTTGGTCCACCCGCTATTTGAGAGTTTCTTTAATTTCGCCACAATCTAACATACTATCACCATAATATGGATTTCTGATCTGTTGCTGATTACTTAACCAAGAAGCACCTTTATCATTTAATGACATTGGACAGTATTCTAGGTAAATCTCTCCATATTGCAAACCAATAGCCTTTACTTTTGCAATCATCTCGTTACTTAAATCAGCGAACAAAGTCCGTTGCACTTCAATAGCTGAAGCAGCAGTAATTTTGGAAGCAAAATGAACTAGTTTCTCGCCATCCTTTAATGCTTTTGCGCCTAATTCTAAGGCCATACTCGCTTCTTTAGCCGTAGTCAAATCTGAGTTTATTAAAGCGTTGCTTAACAGAAGGTATTGCTGATACACCACATTTAATTGGTCGTTTTTTAACAATACATTATTTGAAGTTGTGGTTACTACTGCCTTTTCTTTGACTACAGTTTCTACCTTTTTTTCTTCATTTTTTTGATTATTACAGGCACTAAAAAATACCACTGCTATTACTACGATAATGTTTTTTTTCATTGTTGTTGTTTAATTATTTTTTGTGTCGGGCTGAGCTTGTCGAAGTCATTTCTACAAGCTCAATGCAACACTAAACACTAAGGCATACGAAGTTTTAAAAATTCCGTATGCCTAAGCCTATTTACCCCAGCGGATGCTTTCCTCTTTTTAGCACATATTCGCTGTAAAGCAGGTAGGCTCCGGTAATTACTACTTCATCGCCAGTAGCTAAACCAGAAGTAATCTGAACATTGCTTCCATTTGCTTTACCTGTACTTACGGGCACTGGTTCGAAACTCTCTTTTCCTGTTTTAATCCACACATGCTCGCCTTTCGCATCACGAATTATGGCATCTACAGGTAAACTCATTCCTCCATCAACGGCTTGCGAAGCCAACATTACCTTTACTTGCAAACCGGGTTGCCATTGCCCATTCGGATTAGTAATGCTTCCTCTAATTTGTGTAAGTTGGGTGCCTGCCCGCAGCGATGGATTAATAAAATCAACTTTCATTGTCTGGGCTTGGTCTTCCCATCCATTTACCACTACCTTTAATTGCTGCCCCTGCTTAATCTGCTTCATCTCGTTTGGATAAACATCTACCTCTACCCATAATTTCCCATAACCTTCCAATCGCATAATCGGAGTACCTTCAGCCACATATTGACCTTGGGTAATGCCCAGCTCGGCCACTGTACCACCTTGCGTAGCATATATGGTAACGTAAGGATTTTTCTGTTGAGTTTTAGTCAGTTGCTGTAACTGCGTTTCTGTTTGTCCGTACAATAACAATTTCTGCTTAGCTGATGACACCAATTGTTGCTCCAATTTATCGCCAGCAAACTGCTTTTGTTGTGCCAAGGCCATCAAGTATTCTTGTTGTAAGGTGGCCAATTGCTCGGCATACAACCTGTATAAAGGCTGCCCTTTACTAATAACAACTCCAATTTCTCTTACAAACAACTCCTCTACTCTGCCTGACACTTTTGCCGAGATATAATTGCTTTGCTGAGGATCGACCACCAACCTGCCATTCAATACGCTTTGATTGGCAACATCGCCGCTATTTCCCTCTCCTATTTTAATGGTTTTAATATTGGCGAGTAATTGTCTTTGCGCATCGAGCTTGATGCTTTTATCATCACTATTTTTTTCGAAAGGCACTAAATCCATTGCACAAATCGGGCAAGTTCCCATCTCGTGCTCAATGATCTGCGGATGCATTGGGCATGTAAAGGTTTGCTGTTTTGCTTTAGCTGATTTGTCTTCGGTTTTTTGCTCTCCGCTACAGCCTACGCCAACAATTAAGCTGAGGAGGAATAGAATAAATATGATATGTTTAATTCTTTTCATTTGTATTTAGTTTTGGCCACAGATGCATAAATATTCTATTTGACCATTTTAATTTTATAAGAAAATTTAATCTGTGCATCTGTGGCTAATTAGTTTGAGCTCTAATAAAACTTTCACTGTCCACCAAGTAAGCCGCGTTTTTAGCGAATTCCATATTGTTCACGTCCTCTTTCAACTGTACCATTCCGTTCATCCGCAAGCCAGTATTTAAGCTCATGCTTACAAACACGCCATTTTCTTTTTTAAAAGCCATACTTTGAGCACCTATATTTACCACTGCCGATTGGGGCAACCAATAACTTTGCGGTACCAACACCGGGATTTTCGCCGTCAGCATTTCTCCTGCCTTAAACTTGCCTTTGTTGAGGTAAACTCTCGCTACTGTGAAATTTTCTCCGGCTTTAATGATAGGCTGTATTAATCCTATGGTCGAAGTTTGGAAGCTATCCTCTTTAGCTGAAGTCTTGTAAAATGCCAATTTACTTCCTTTTTTAACCAAAGCACCTAAGCTGGGCTTCAAAGCAAATTCTGCTAATAATTGGTCGGATTTGTAAATAATGAAGATGCTTTGCCCTGCGCTCACATATTGGCCTTCCCTTAGCATCACTGGCGAATTTTCTATTTGAGAGCTCACCGCAGTACTCGGTGCAGTACTACCACCTCCGCCACTCATTCCCGACATACTGTCACCGCCACTCCCCCTACTTGGCGCATTTGCAGCATTCGCATTGTTATTTGCGAAAGTTTTCTCTAAAATATAGCCATCTGCCATACTATAAACCGGGATACGGTAATTCACTTTTTTGGTTTGTAAAACCTGTTGGATGGTTTGATGGTTCATACCCAACAAGAATAGTCGTTGTTTAGCTTGTGCCAACAAACGTTCGTCGCCTACGCTTTGCGAGAGATAAATTAACTCTTGTTGTGCCGCAGCCAAATCAGGAGCGTAGATTTCAAACAACAACTGTCCTTTTTTAACAGGCTGATAATTGTACTTGATGTATAACTTTTCTAAACGACCTCCAACCCTACTGGCTACACTAGTTTCGCTACGTGTATCATAATTTACCATTCCCTGCACTTCAGCAGTAAAAATCCTAGGCTCATAACTTGCTTTCACTATTTCGGTTTTAGCCACTACCTGCTCATTTGAAGGAGCAAGTAAAGCTTTCAAACTAGAATCTACGGTTACTTTTCCAATATCGAGATGATCTTTCTCTGGCTTGGTTTGGCAAGATGCGAGGAAGAGTATCGTTACTATCAACAGTGCCGTTTGCACTCCCTTTACCACGTTCGTCATTTCGAACGCATGTGAGAAATCTTTGAGCTTTGAGATGCTATTTAAAAGATTTCTCCATTCCACTGCGTTCCAGTCGAAATGACGATTACTCCTTTTCTCTCCCCTTTGGGGAGAGATGCCCGTATGGCAGAAAGGGGCTTTACCTATACAATTCCTTTTCATAATCCGCTATCATTAAATAAAGTTTCAATTTTTCATCTAACACGTTATTCTGCATCATATTTAGCGCTTCCCACGAAGCGATCACCTCCGGTAATTCCATTTTATTTTCGCGATAGCTCAATACGTTTACATCTAATGTTTTTTGCAACGTTGGAATGATTTTTTGCTCCATAGCGGCTATTTGCTGCTGCATAGTCTTAATTTGATATTGCATACCGTACAGCATTCCTTGGGTTTCTTGCAGCATGGCTGCTTTTTCCATCTGCATAGCTTCTACTTCGTACTGCATTCCTTTCACTTCCGATTTATACATTTTTGAAGACCAAGGTGCGATTGGAATACTTACCATTCCCATTACGCTAAAAGCTTTGGGCATACCACCCGCCAAAGGCGACATGTGGTCAAACCGCAGTTTAAAACCTGGGCGGCTTTGTTTTTTCATTGCTTCAATATTTAATTGCATAGATTGGATATTGTAGTCCATTTTTGCAATGTCTTTTCTCGACAAAGCCAAACTACTAGTATCTAAACTTGTTGCTGCCACAAACTGAGGAATATAACTACTGTCAATCTTAAATTCGGTATTCCCTTGCTGGTTCATCATACTGTTTAACCAAGCCTTAGCTCTACCAATTTCTCCCTCTTGCATGCGTTTCATGTTTTCCGTTTCTTCTAACTTTGCCGAAGTTTGGTAAACGCTGCCTAATTTCGATTGATTAAAAGGATACCTAATTTCTTCTACCTTTTTCATTGTTTGCATAATTTGACTACTTTTTTCAAGTACTGCCAATTTTTGCTGCGCTACCAACCAGGTGTAGTAAAGCTTTTTTGCTTGGGTTTTATAGTCGTTTAAGGTTACATCTCTAGTTGTTCGTTCCGCTTTAGCCTTCGACTCTATAAACTTCCTTTCCGCATTTAATTTTCCAAAATTTGGGATGTCTTGCTCTACTTGAAACATCACCGATCCCTTATCTTTTGCATCCATTACCATTTGTCCCGGATAGGGCGTCATAAAGGTTCCAATACCAACCATCGGCGCCATCCAAGCGGTAGCCGCTTTAGCATTGTATTGGTAACTTTCTGCCTTTAAACCATAAGATTTAAGTTGCAGGTTATTTTGGTCGATACGATTTAAGATGGTATCAAGAGAAAGGACTGGGGTTTGGGCTGTAGCTTTAAATGAGAACAGTGTTGTTGCTACCATCAAAAGCACAATTTTATTAACTCGCAGTGACGCCCAAAAATGCGTCATTTCGAGCGTAGCCGAGAAATCTTTGAACAATGATAAACTACTCGAAAGATTTCTCCATTTCGCTACGCTCCAGTCGAAATGACGTAAAATAAATTTAATGTTGTACATCGTGCACCTCCAATTTTCCGTATTTCTTCAATTCGTATTCTTTAGACATCAAAAAGATAAGCGGTGTAACCAATAAAATATGAGTTGATGAAGTTAAAACCCCGCCAATCATAGGCAGTACAATGGGTTGCATTACATCTACGCCCACACCTGTAGCCCATAACACGGGTATCAATCCAAATAACGATACGCAAACCGTCATCAATTTTGGGCGTAAACGTTTAGCCGCTCCATGCACCACATATTCACGCAAATCTTCTTTGGTAATTGTTTCACTAGAATTTCCTTTCAGTTTAATCAACTGCTGCATGGCATCATTCAAGTAAATCACCATTACAATACCCGTTTCTACCGCAATACCAAACAATGCAATAAAACCTACAGCTACTCCTACGGATAGGTTAACGCCCCAGAAATAAATCATGTAAGCGCCACCAATTAAGGCAAACGGTACGGTAATTAAACTTAAAAAAGCTTCTCTAACAGAATGGAAAGCGAAATAAAGCGAAAAGAAGATAATGATCAATACTACTGGCGCAATCCACATTAAGGTTTGCTGACCTCGAATTAAGTTTTCGTACTGTCCGCTCCATTCCAAAAAATATCCTTCTGGTAAAATTCCATCTTTCTTATTCAATTGCTCCATCGCCTCTTTTACGGTACTTCCCAAATCTCTATCGCGAACGTTGAACATCACCGCACCACGCAAGATGGCATTGTCAGAGCTAATCATGGGCGGCCCATCTTCAAATTTCACATCGGCTACTGCCGAAAGCGGAATTTCTCCAAATCCCTGCGATTGCAAAGGAATACGCTGAATTTGTTCTACGCTGTTACGGTAGTCTTGCGCCAAACGAACACTAATCGAAAAACGCTGACGACCTTCAATGGTATTGCCGATACTTGCACCACCCAAAGCTGTTTCTACCACTTGGTTTACATCGTCGATATTTAAACCGTAACGGGCTAGTTCCCCTCTTTTAATATCGACAGCTAAATATTTTCCACCAGTAATGGGTTCTACAAATAAATCGCTTACTCCTGGCGTACCTTCTAAAGCCGCTTTCACTTTCTCCGAAACTACGGCAATGGTATCTAAATTTTGTCCGAAAACTTTAATGCCCACATCGGTACGAATACCCGTAGCCAACATATTTATACGGTTAATGATAGGTTGTGTCCAGCCATTTACCACTCCAGGAATTTGCAGTTTCGCATCCAATTCGGTAATAATATCCTTCTTGGTAATCCCTTCACGCCATTCGCTTTTTGGCTTCAAGGTAATAATGGTTTCAATCATGCTAATGGGCGAATTATCTGTTGCAGTATTTGCCCTTCCTGCTTTACCCAACACTTTATCTACCTCTGGCACCGATTTAATAATCTTATCTTGCACCTGCAAAATCCGCTTTGCCTCTGCATTAGATACATCTGGCAAGGTTACTGGCATAAACAAAATACTCTGCTCGTCTAATGGCGGAATAAACTCTGTACCCAAATTTTTCAACAACGGAATAGTAATTAGCAGAGCAACTAGATTAATTGCGATAGTTGTTTTACGCCATTCTAACACCTTTCTAATAATGGGTTCGTAAACTTTTTCTAAAAATCTATTTACCGGATTAGCGTTATCTGGCTTAAATTTTCCTTTCATAAAAAAGGAAATAAGTACTGGAGCCAAGGTAATTACCAATAAAGCGTCCACAATCATGATAAACGTTTTGGTATAAGCCAAGGGATGAAACAATTTGCCCTCTTGCCCAGTAAGCATAAATACAGGCAAAAAAGATGTAATAATAATTACGGTAGCAAAAAACACCCCCCTAGACACCTGCTTGCTAGATTTCGTTATAATTGCCAACCGCTCTTCTTCGCTAATCCAGTCTGGTTCTTTGCGAAATCTATTTTTTAACCAATTTTTCATTGAGTTACAAGTTTTAAGTTCTTTGCTGTAAGCGGCAGAACCTTTTAATTTTTTATTTGAAAAGCATTTTCAGCATTCCATCGTTTACCTCAGTCCCGCTATTCGTTACTAGTTTTTGTCTTCAACAAGCTCAGACTTAAAAACTCTTCACTACTATCGGGTTTATTTTACAAAAGCCTTTGCTAAGCACTTAGCCAACATTGCCGTCATTGCGAGGCACGAAGCAACCCTAATGCGAAAGTTGTTTACTAGCGATACTTGTAAGATTGCTTCGTTCCTCGCAATGACGAAAACCTTTAGATCTCCATCATCGATCTTCCAACTTTCGGTCTTCCGGACTATCAACTTCCAAACCTCCGTCATCGGTCATCCGCCTTCGGACTTCCACCCCCAACCACCTCCGCGTACCGTTCCGACAAATGTTTATAAGCATTCTCGCTCATAATAATGCCATTATCTACAATTACACCAATAGCCAAAGCAATACCCGTTAACGACATAATGTTCGAACTAATATCAAACGCATTTAATAAAATAAAGCTAGCAGCAATAGTTATCGGAATTTGTATAATAATACTTACTGCACTACGCCAATGAAACAAGAAAACAATTACAATTAAAGACACTACGATCATTTCTTCAATCAATGTAGTTTTAATAGAATCTACCGATTCGTTGATCAATTCACCACGATCGTAAACAATATCAAATTTTACTCCTTTTGGTAAACCTTTCGCTACTTCTGCCATTTTAGCTTTTACCCTATCAATTACCTCTGCGGCATTTTCGCCATAACGCATTACTACTATTCCACCAACTCTTTCTCCTTCGCCATCTTGGTCAAAAATACCTAAACGCGTTTCGCCAGTCATCTGTACGGTAGCCACATCCGCAATACGAATAGGCGTACCATTTTGGTTCTTTACCGGAATATTAGCTATTTCCTCTATCGACTTTAAATAACCCGAAGTTTTAATAATGTAGCCAATGTCGCTCATCTCAAACTTTCTACCACCGGCTTCATTATTATTACTTCTAACGGCAGCAATTACCTGAGGCACCGTTAATTGATAGAACAATAATTTATTCGGGTCTATTGCAATTTGATACTGCTTTTGAAAACCACCAAATGAGGCTATTTCGCTTACACCAGGCACTTGTTGCAATGCAAATTTCACGTACCAATCTTGTATGGCACGTTGCTCGCCCAAATCGGTGTCTGGTGCATCTAAAGTGTACCATAGTACGTGTCCTACACCCGTTCCGTCTGGGCCTAACTGTGGCGTAGCACCATCAGGCAATGTTTTAGAAATTGTGCTAATTCTCTCCAACACACGTTCTCTAGCCCAATAAACATCTACATCATCTTCAAAAATAACATAGATAAAGCTCATGCCAAACATGGAAGAACCACGCACATATTTAATTTTAGGAATACCTTGTAAATTGGTTACCAATGGATAAGTTACCTGATCCTCTATCAATTGAGGCGAACGTCCCATCCACTCTGTGAACACAATTACTTGGTTCTCGGACAAATCTGGAATGGCATCTATTGGATTTTTCTTTACCGCAAAAATGCCCCAAACAAATATCCCAATGGCCAGCACCAACACGATAAATCGGTTGCGCATAGACCAGTCAATAATTTGATGTACCATTTGAAAATTATTACCCTCTTTCTTTTCAATATTAGCACGTCATTTCGACAGCCCGCTCCGACCATTCGGAGAAGTACGACGAGAAATCTGTAAGCAACAAGCGCTATCAAACAGATTTATCTTCGTCCTTCCTCCGCATCGAAATGACGGCAACATAACTAATGCGACTTCACAGTTTTACCAGTACGGTCGTATTTACAACAGCCTGGTAACTTTGCATATACTTCATCAGTAGCTTTTGCTTTATCGGTATCATGACCTAAAGCAGCAATTTTTTGATGGATAGCATTTTCGTCCAACTTCTTTTTGTCGTAGGCAACAGTTAAAAACTTTGTGGTCTTATCCCACTCTGCCGAAGTAATTGCAGAATCTTTTTTCAAACCTTTTTCGATACGATTTTTACACATTCCGCAGTTACCTAATACTTTAATTTTGTCGGTTTTTGTTTGTGCAAAAGCAGCAGCACCTAACATTGTTAAAACAGCTACCACAGTCATTTTAAATAATTTCATGATAATTTTAAATTGCGTTGATGGTAAAATGAGGCAAAGCCAACTTTACTAACAACAGGTTAAATAAATAAGAATTTGATTTTTTGGCTTAAAGCCGACGGGACTATACGCTATGTCATTTCTAATGTATCTGAGAAACCTAGCTCATTAACTAACGAAGAGACTTCTCCTCCCGATGGTCGTCGGAATGACGGCACACAGAAAAGAAAGAGGGTATTATATTCTGTAAGTACAGTTTTTGATAAAAATAGGCGTTAGCTGTCCTAGAGGAGGCGCATTGCTTCTGGCTTCTTGAGAAATAACCTTAGTAACTGGCAACAAATAATTTTCTGTCGGCTTAAGCGTAGGTACTACAAAAACAGATTGTTCGAATTTGTAAATCTGTACGTTTGTTTGCTGTGCCTGATCTACCTTAGCCAAATGCTGTACATCTTTGCAACAACCATTTTTGGCGCTACCCTTTTTCTCCATGCCGCAGAAATCACAAGCATGTTTTTTATCTTGGATAAGGCTCCAATCGGCCAGTTCGCCCATACAATAATGAAGATTCACCCCAGCTCCGCTAGCTACCGCCAGATAGAAAAATGCCATGAATGTTAAAAGAATTTTCTTCATTACTCGACAAAGATGTAGAAAAAGTTAGAAAGGTTTTTATATAATTTTAGAAATCTGTTATAAAATTGAGATTGACGATGGTATATATGCGGTCATTTCTTTTCTTTGCTTTCTATTTTTAGGAACACAACATTTCAAAATGTTTTTCTTTAACTTATTATTTGTTTTATTTTTTTAAAAATCGTTTATTTGAGAAACAAAATCAAATTAAACTATTTAAAAAAATCAACCTTATAAATGTCTAAAGTAGCCACCGCGTTAGAATCTGCCAACGAAACCAAAGCCTTAATTATTAGCAAAGAAGCATTATTTCAAGCTTCCAATTTATTTAAAGAACAATTCCCCAATCAAACAGCCATCATTATTGCCGACACCATTACTTACGGTGTTTTAGGGAAACAAATCGAAACACAATTTAACGAAAAAGGCGTACAGCAACTTGAACCATACATTTATACCGACCCTGAATTGTATGCCGAGTATAAATTTGTGGACGAGCTAGTGGCTGTCTTAAAAACACATCAGGCAATTCCGGTAGCTGTTGGCTCTGGCACCATCAACGATTTAACCAAATTAGCCGCCCATCTTACTAATCGCCCTTACATGTGTGTAGCAACCGCAGCTTCTATGGATGGCTACACCGCATTTGGTGCTTCTATTACCGCTAATGGCGCAAAACAGACATTTAATTGCCCAGCACCACAAGTCTGCTTGGCAGATACCACTATTTTAAGTGCCGCTCCTACAGCGATGACTGCATCGGGCTATGCCGATTTATTTGCTAAAATTACGGCAGGTGCCGACTGGATTTTTGCTGATGCCCTAGGTGTTGAACCCATAGACGAAACTGCTTGGTCTATTGTACAAGATGGCTTACATGAAGCATTGGCCGACCCAAAAGGGACAAGAAACGGAGAAATAACAGCGGTTACACAATTAACCGAAGGATTAATGCTGGGTGGATTTGCAATGCAGTGGTCAAAATCTAGCCGTCCAGCATCTGGAGCCGAGCACCAGTTTAGCCATTTATGGAATATGGAGCACCACCTAAACAATGGCGAACACGTTTCGCACGGTTTTCAGGTAAGTATAGGTACTTTAGCTATTACCGCCTTGTACGATGTGGTATTGAAAACCGACTTCGAAAACTTAGATATTGAAGCCGCCCTAAAACAATGGCCTACAAAAGAAGAACTTAAAGAACAATCGTTAGCCATTTTTAAGGATACCGATTTCCCAGAGATTGGCCTACAAGAAACTGCCGCAAAATACATTGATCATCAAGAATTAGCACAACAATTACAAACTTTAAAAGATAACTGGAGTAGTATTAAAGCTAGGTTAGCCAAACAAATCATCCCTTTTGAAGAAGCTAAAACCCGCTTGGCTACTGTTGGCGCTCCTACCGAACCAGAACACATCGGTATTACCAAAGAAAAACTGAAAGAAACATTTATTAGCGCACAATATATTAGAAGAAGATTTACGATACTTGACGTTGCGGTAAGAACAGGCTATTTAAACCAGTGGCTCAACCAACTTTTCGGAAAAGATGGCATTTGGAAAACCGCTTAAAATAGCCTACAAAAAAGATTAAACCCAACAAGTTAATCTTTAATGATAAACCAACGATTAATAAACCCAACCAACCAAACCCTCATTTAGGCAATTGAAGACACTAAATATAAAGTATGAACCAAGAAACAACCAACACCCCTAACCAAACAACATCAAGGTTGTTTAAGTACTGGCAATTTCGAACCATTATAGTGACCATGATTGGTTATGCCTTATTTTATTTCGTACGTAAAAACTTCTCTTTCGCCATTCCAGGGCTTACTGCCGAATACGGTATTACAAAAACCAGTTTCGGAATAATCATGACACTGGTAACCATTGTTTACGGTGTTTCTAGGTTTTTAAATGGCTTAATTGCCGATAGAATGAACGCCCGCTACCACATGTCTATAGGCTTGCTCTTATGTGCCATAGCTAATTTTGCTTTTGGTTGGGGAAGCGATTTGAGCACCTTATTTACGGGCGAAACTGGCGGACCAATGTTCACCAACACCATGGTACTTATATTTGGCATCATTTTAATTTTAAACAATCTTGTTCAAGGTAGCGGCTTCCCTCCGGTGGCTCGTTTATTAACACACTGGATCCCTCAAAATGAACTGGCTACAAAGATGTCGGTTTGGAACACATCGCATTCCATTGGCGCAGCTTTAGTTGCCATTTTAGCAGGCTACATCATGGGATCAATGGGAACAAACATGAGCAACAATCCTGAAATTGTTGCTTCCATTGCCGCAAACTTAAAAATTGACCTCGCAGACGCCGATAAAATGAAAAGCGTAATAGAGTCTGCATCACATTATGGCGCATGGAAATGGTGTTTTTGGATACCCGCAATTATTGCTTTACTAGGCTCCATAGGGCTATTTATTGGATTAAGGGACACACCTTCGTCTGTAGGCTTGCCAGAATTACACCAAACAAACAAAAAAGGAAAAGAATCTTCTGCAGAATTTAAAGCTTTTATTAGTAAAGCTGTTTATCGTAATAAATGGATATGGATACTGGGCATAGCCAATTTCTTTGTGTACGTAGTACGTTTTGCAGTTTTAGATTGGGGGCCTACCTTTTTAAAAGAAGCACATGGCATGACATTGAGCAATGCAGGATGGACAGTAGCTATCTTCGAAATTTTTGGCATTTTGGGCATGCTTGCCGCAGGCTGGGTTACCGATAAATACTTGAAAGGAAAAGCACATCACACTTCGCTATACTGCATGGTAGGCGTAGCTGTGTTCATGACAATTTTCTTATACATACCAGACAGTACACCTTCATGGATAATGATATTTGTATTGGCCATGTGCGGATTTTTTATCTATGGTCCACAAGCACTTATTGGCATTGCTGCAGCAAACCAGGCAACTAACAGGGCTGCAGCCACGGCAAATGGTTTAACTGGCTTATTTGGCTATGCAAGCGGTTTAGTTTCTGGTGTTGGCATTGGATACATGGTAGATACGCTGAGCAAAGACGACCCGGCAATGGCATGGGACTATGTTTTTATGATGATGATTGGCATGGCCATATTGTGCGTGTTTATTTTTGCATTAATGTGGAAAGCCAAAGCGCATGGTTACGATAACGATTAACAGTTAAAGAGCAACTTTCTAACATCCTAATAAAATTCAAAAACAATAATCAAAGTTCTCCTGAAGGAGCCAATATGACACTAAAAGATATTAAACATTTTGCTTTGGATATGGACGGCACTATTTACAATGGTAGCACCCTATTTCCATTTACCAACGATTTTTTAAACTACCTAAAGGCCAATGGTATTGGTTACTCCTTTTTAACCAATAATCCGTCAAAAAGCACGGCCGATTATCTTAAGCATTTAGATAAAATGGGCATTCCAGCTACCAAAGAAGAAATGTACACTTCTGCAGTAGCTACAATTAACTACATTAAAAACCATCATCCAAGTATTAAACGTCTATTTATTTTGGGCACGCCCAGTATGGTTAAAGAGTTTGAAGAGGCTGGTTTTGTTTCTACCAACGATAGCGCAGACGATAAACCAGATGCACTGGTAGTTGGTTTTGACACGTCTTTAGTTTATTCGAGATTGTGCCGTGCAGCTTATTGGGCCAGCCAACAATTGCCGTATTTTGCCACCAATCCAGATTGGGTTTGCCCTACAGACCAGCCTAATATATTGGTTGATTGTGGTTCTATTTGTGCTTGCATTGAAGGCGCTACCAAAAGAAAGCCCGATATAGTTATTGGCAAACCCGACCCACAAATGCTAGATGGTATTATACATAAATACAAGTTAAAACCGAATGAAATTGCCATGGTTGGCGATAGAATTTATACAGACGTAAAAATGGCGAAAAATGCTGGTGCATTAGGGGTTTTGGTACTATCTGGTGAGGCTACTGCCGCAGATGTGCAGGTATCTTCAGTAAAACCCGATATTGTGGCCAGAGACTTGGCAGAGTTGCAAGAACTTATTGAGCAGAGCCATACATTATCGGCTTAAGTTCGATAATTATTTTTTAAATACACTGCCCTTGAAATAAATTCAAGGACAGTGCTATATGGTAACCTGCTAAGCTAAGTTTACACCGTAACTTCTTGCTTTAATAGGTCTAGCGCATCTTGTAAACAAATAATCACTTTCCACTAAAAGTACAATTACTGTTTTATATTGCTCAACTTCTCTATAGATACCACATGAATGGCATTACCTTGTTTTTCTATCAGTTTTTCTTCTTTAAAGTCGGCCAACATACGGCTTACAGTTTCGCTGGCGGTACCTACAAATGCAGCCAAATCATCTCGAGATATCTTTAAAGTACAACTATCTTCATGTTCGGTTTTAAATTTTTTGGCCAACTGTACCAATGCTTCGGCAACCCGCTTACGTACAGAAAAATAAGCTAGTTTCAACATTTGCTCTTCCTTAAGCCTAATATTTCCCGAAAGCATTTCTATAAAAGCTGTGGCCATTTCTTGATGGTTCAATAAAGCATCCATAAAATCTGCTTTAGGAATTAAAGCAAGTTCGGTATCGGCTAAAGTAGCTGCATTATCTGCATAGACTACACCGCAACACAAACTTTCGTAACCAAAAAAATCGCCGCTTTTATAAATATTTGAAGACAATTCCCTGCCGTCTTTGAAACGTTTATAGGTTTTTACCTGTCCGCTTTTAATGTAATAAAGGTAATTAGGCTCATCGTTTTCTACATAAATCACCTGTTTATTGGCGTAATTTCTGCCCTTCCCTTTTTGTTTTAGTTCTGCAAAAATAGTATTCAAATCTTTTGGTGCAGCTTTAAAAGCTACTGTTTGGCTTTTCTTTTTCAACCTGCTTTCAATGGCATTAAACAGTTCCAAATCGTCAAAAGGTTTAGTAAGATAATCATCGGCCCCCATTTCCATACCTTTGCGCATATCAGCCCTTTCTGCCTTAGCCGTCATAAAAATAAAAGGGATATTAGCCAATTTTGGATTTTTGTTCAGCAAATAAAGTACGCCATAGCCATCTAGTTCTGGCATCATGATATCGCATAAAATAACATCTGGCAACGAGCTCAAAGCTAACTCTACACCTAACTTTCCATTTTTAGCAGCTATAGCTTCATAACCCGCCAAGGTTAATATTTCTACCGTTCCTTCCCTTATATCGTCGTTATCTTCTATTACTAAAACTTTTTTCATGTGCATTAATTTATCTATTTATTGGCACGAAGCCTTTATAATTAAAATTTGCGGTGATTCTATTTATTATTGATGATTAAAATGAAGT
Organism: Pedobacter sp. UBA4863; assembly: GCF_002399615.1. Taxonomy (GTDB): domain Bacteria; phylum Bacteroidota; class Bacteroidia; order Sphingobacteriales; family Sphingobacteriaceae; genus Pedobacter. The sequence goes on from NZ_DHDZ01000038.1 coordinate 57,981, forward strand.
GTAAACGTAGTGCCTTTATTTTGTTCGGTCTGACAGCTTACCGTACCGTTCATTAAGCCCACATACCTTTTAACAATGTTTAGTCCCAATCCCGTTCCTGGAATATCTCCCGTGTTATGTGCCCTAAAAAAAGGTTCAAAAAGATTTACCTTATCTAGTTCTGGAATGCCTATACCGTTATCTTTTATTTCTATAATTAACTCATTCTGCGTTAAGATACTGTTAAATTGTATCATGGTATTTTCGCCAGAATATTTAATGGCATTAGAAACAAGGTTAATAATGCAGTTTTTAAGCAAGTTGTGATCGAGAAAAACCTGCGCACTGGTACCGGTATGTTCGTAAACAATTAATTGGTTTTGTTTGCTAATGAGCTGCATTTCTTCCACAATTTCTTCGGCAAAGGCTATAATGTTAAACCAATTGGCATTAGGCTCTACCTTGCCAGCTTCCAACTTTTCTAACGACAAGAAATCGTTGAGGATAGTAGTAAGGTTATTGATCGCATTTTTGATCTTTGTGGTATGCTTCTCTACACTGGCTGCGTCATTTTTGGTAACATATTTATCAATTAATGAAGCAGATAGTTGGATAGAACTTAATGGCGTTCTAAACTCGTGGGAAGCCATAGAAACGAACCTTGTTTTTAACTGATTGAGTTCTTTTTCTTTCTCGAACAATGCACTTACATGCTCTTTAGCGGTTTCTAGTTCATTAATAGACCTGATAAGATCTTGCGTGCGTTCCTTAATTTTTTGTTCTAATTCTTCGGTATAGCTCTTAATTTTTTGTTCGTCTCTTTTTTGACGGCTTAAATCGTGAATAAACCCGGTAAAAATTCTCCTATCAGAAAATTTAACTTCACTTACGCCCAATCTAAATGGGAAAATGGAACCATCTTTACACTGCCCCCGTACTTCTCTACCAATACCAATAATATGTTTTTCGCCTGTATTTCTATAATTAGCAATATAGCCATCGTGTCTTTCTTTATCTGGCGTTGGCATTAACATTGATACATTGTTACCAATTACCTCGTCTCTTTCGTACCCAAAAAGCACCAGTGCCGAAGGATTGATATGTTCAATTATACCATGCTCATCAATAGTAATAATTCCGTCGATGGCATTTTCTATGATTGCATTTAACAGTTTAGCTCGTTCCATAATATACCCCACAATATAGCTTTTTTTAATAAAAAAATGCTAAATCAGCTTTTAGATGGTCATATTTAACAATCTTTTTTCTGAATTAAGTAAATCGGTTTTTACCTCTGTACTAAAATTACCCGAAATTTCACCAAACATTTTTTTATAATAAGCTATACCATTTTCAAGCTGCACCTTAAAGTTATCCAAATGCTTCTTTTTCTTCTCATTTACATTGTTAAGATAAGTTTGCACTTCTTCTTGCAAATAATCTATATATAAGTTTAGCTCATTAATAAACATATGCGATCGTTGTACTTTCTCCAAGAGGTTAACGCTTCCGTAAATATGTTTCACCATTTCGTCTAAAGAATAAACCTTGTTAAAAAACGCCAAGTTTGGCCCAGGACAAATAGCTACTGCCGCACTTTCTTTAGGTTTTAAGGTATTGGTTTTAATATAAGTAGAAGTACACAACCCTTCGCACAAGCAAACCTTTTCGGTAATTTTATGGTAGGCTTCTTGGTAAGCTTCGGGTGCTAAATCTTGGCTGTTTAACTGCTTAATTTTTAATTTTTGGTATTTACTTGAAGCCGTACAAATAGGCTCTTTGGTAAATTCGGTATTGCTAACCAAGTATTTTTTTGTACACGGACTACCAGGTTTACCCGCTGCAATTCTATCCAAGCGTTGTTGCTCAGCACTACTGTACTTAAAGTTATTAAACAAAACACCCAAAGGAGAAGAATTGCTTAAATAGTAATCTTCTTCTTTAGCATCGGCCAGTTTTAACAGCGTATGTTCATCTACGTTGGTTACTTCTGGCACCAATAAAAATGGGCTCCCCCAGCCTGTTGCATCTAGGTTAAAATATTTTAAGAGGAATTTATTTTCTTGCGCTGTACCAATACCACCTTGCACGGTTACTTTCTGCTGTGGCAATTTACCTAGGTTAATTCCCTTTGCGGCCAAAGTTTTAGTGTAAAGTTCTTGCAGCTCTTGCTGCATTTGCAAACGATTTTGCTTAAAATCTTCTAAAATTGGGCCTAACAGAAAACCATCGGTAGCAAAGGCATGCCCACCGCAGTTTAAGCCAGATTCTATTCTAAACTCAGATACCCAAAGCCCTTTTTTAGCCAAAAATTTAGCCTGTATCAAGGCCGACCTAAAATCGCTTACCTTTAAAATAATACGTTTATCGAACGTGCCATTGGAGTTAGGATTAAAGTTTTCAAATTTTTCGATATAGCTATATAAACGGGGGTTCATCCCTGCCGAAAGTACCACTGCAGCATTTATTTTACTTTCTGCAAAAGCTCTTAAGGCCGATAAGGCATCGGTATTTTCATCGCCTAAGTAATTGCCTTGGGCATCAAAATTTAATTTATCCACCTTAGCCATAATGTTCACATCGATATTGCCCTTTTTCATGCTTTGGCGCAAACGATCTTGAAATATTTTTTTACTCACACCTTCAGGATATTCCATCATCAGCTCATACCCCTGCTTAATTACAGCTTCGTCTGGCAGTAATTCAAAGTATCTACAAATGTCGCTACCCGCTACAAACTCTTGCTGCTTTAACGCTTCAAACTGCTCATCAACCAAATCTTGCAGTAAGTTTAAATAGGCTGCAATACGCTTTGTTCTGCTATTTTCTGTCTTTTTATCTATTGGATAGAATGGTATGAGATTAAGTTGCGAATGATATTTCCGCATCCGTTCGGTTAATTCGTCATCTACAATAGAAACTACCGAAGAAATACCATAACGAGCTACCTTTAAGGGGGTATCTATAGAGAAACCTAAACCTAGTACGGGAATATGAAACTGATGGGCCATAAAAATCTGATTTTTGTTCCAAAATTATCCAGATATGGCAGTTTAGTAGTGTGAATAGGTCAAATTAAAAAGTGATTTAAATCATTTTAACAAATGCCAAATATTGCCCTGCACAGCATTTTGCATGAAACAATAAGTGCAATTACTATGCTTTTTTTATTAATTTAGGGAAGAAGAAAACAAAATGGCTGAGATTAAAACTAAACAAACCCAAGCAAATGTGCACGATTTCATTAATGCTTTTGCGGAAACAGAACAAAAGCGCAAAGATGCTTTTGAATTATTACAGCTAATGCAGCACTTTACCGGGTACGAGGCTAAAATGTGGGGGCCATCTATCATTGGTTTTGGACAGTATCACTACAAATCTGAGCGAAGCAAACAAGAAGGCGACTGGCCATTGGTAGGTTTTTCGCCCCGTAAAGCCGCTATATCGCTTTATGTTTATGCCGGAGCCGACGGACAACAAGCTATACTAGAAAACTTAGGCAAATATAAAATGGGCAAAGGCTGTATTTATGTAAAAAAACTAGGCGATATTAATCAAGATGCCTGAAAAGACCTCATCCAATCTACCATTACATTTCTTCAAAACAAATACAACTCATAAACAATTAAACCCAAGTAGTTTTTTGCTTTTGGTCAGCCCATCTCAACCTCAAACTTAACCTTAACCTCAACCTTAACCTTAAAACTCCATATTTTACAAGCCAAACCGATAATTTGCCCCTATTGCAAACCATCTTTTTGGCAAAGGTACTGCTGCTACTTCTATGTATTCTTTATCCAATAAATTGGTGGCATCTGCATAAACATTCCATTGTTGCTTTCCATAAAGTAAACGTACATCTGTGATTAAATAAGGACTTTTTAATTCTCTTTCTAGCCACCTTGCCCCTATAGTTAATTGCCAATTGGTGTACCGGTAAACTAAGCTACCTAAAGCTTGATGTTTTAAATTTTCTATTACATATTTAGAAGTGATGTTATTGGCATAGCTCATTTTACCAGCATATAAATAATTATAGCTTAATTGATAAGCTAACGAGGTTTGGTTAGATAAACTGAATGTTTGGCCCACCCCTATATTAAACCCCTGTATTTTATTATCTCCAAAGTTTTGAGGTTGATAGGGTACCGAAGATGAATTTCTCACCCAATCAATAAAATTAAAAATATGGCGATTGAAATACCCACCCTGCACATTAAAATTAGCTAATTTATGTTGCAAAGAAACCTCGTACTGCCAAGCATTTTCGGAAGTTAAATTCGGGTTTCCGATATTTCCGGGGCGTTGGTTCAAATATAAATCGGTAAAAGATGGAATACGCTGGCTAGAGCCCACATTAAATGCCAGTTTCCATTTTGGTGCAAACAAATAAGCCGCATCTAAGCCCGGAAAAGCTTGCCAGCCACATTGCGTGTTGTAGTTAACGTAAGTTCCTATGTTTAACAACAAGTTTTTCAAGGCCTCAGTTTTATACTCGGCATAAGCACCGTGGTTGTAGCGTTCTCTATTGCCAATATTGGTGCTTTTAATGTCTTCCGAACGGCTTTCCAAACCAAAACCAAAATCGCCTATGGCAGAGTGTAGTGTGCTATTTAGCTCTGCAGACCACACCCCAGTTTGATGTAGCGACCTAGCGCTGCTTAAATTATTACGGAAGTAACGGTAATCGTCCCAATTGTAGCGGGCGCTCACTCTCGGGTGCAAACTAAAACCCTTGCTCAACTGATGAGATGAACCCATGGCAAACAAAGCTGTTTCTACAATTTCAAATGCTTCCTTATCGCCAGGAGCGGCATAATAACCACTAGCACCAAAAGCGTTTTTAAGGTAACCGCCCATTAAGTTCAGCTTATTCTTTTCATCAAAATCAACATTACCTTGATAAAAGAATTTATGGTCGTAAGTACTGCTATTGTAGCGTTGCCCGTTGTAATCGGTTATGCCAAAACCAAATAAATGCTGATTGTTTTTGCCAACCATATTGATGGCTACTTGCGCTGCGCCACCTTTGTAAATGCCACTACCATCGCCTAAGGCCTTATGGCCAAAAGAAGAACCTGTTGCTACATTTACCTCAATTGCAGCCTGTTTACTAGCTTTAGTAACAATATTAATTGCACCGGTTAAGGCATTAATACCATAAACCCTTGCTGCAGGGCCTTTCAACACCTCTATTCTTTCAATAGCCGCTAAAGGCACCGGAATATTCATAGAATGATGGGCGGTTTGTACATCCGATATCTTTACGCCATTCAACAAAATCAACGTTTGTTCAAAGCTTCCCCCATCAATACTAATATCTGCCTGGGTACCAAATGGGCCACGCTGACGTACATCTGCGCCAGCAATAAAACTTAATACCTCGTTAATAGATTTCACAGGCATTTGCGCTATCTGTTCTTTGGTAATCAGTTGTATATTTCTTGCCTGTCTGCTAAAAGGCGTTTGTAATCTATTTTCAGAAATAATGATTTCATGAAGTTTTGTGGTGTCCTGTTGAGCAATAGCTACTGCCGGAACAAGGGTTAGTGCGTATAAAAATTGTTTCATTGTTGGTGTTGTTCGTTGGTTCATTGAGCGGCAGTTTTTTAGGCTTTTCGAACTAGCCGCTTGCTAACTTCGTGACAAAACTCGTATCTTTCCGGAACATTAACATAGTCCAGTTTAAAGAATATGAATAGTCCGGTTGATATTCCTTTTTTAAGTTTCATTCATTTAGACAGAAAATCAAAAAGCCCAATTTACCTACAACTGGCACAGCAGCTCATCAACGCTATACAACGAGGATATTTAATGCCCGGCACCAAAATACCAGGAACCAGAACCCTAAGTAATTTACTTCATTTGCATCGTAAAACTGTAATTGCCGCTTACGAAGATTTGCACCATCAGGGTTGGATAGTTATTTATCCCAATAAAGGTGCTTATGTAATGGACAATAAAATCAAAACCGGCGAACGCCCCTATGATGCATCGGTTGCGTGGGCAAATTACCCTGCCCAAACAGGCTATTCTTTCAAACAATCTAATATTTTAGACAACCCCTTTGAACAGTCTAATTGTGCTTATCAATTTAATGATGGCACACCAGATCTTCGTTTAACCGAAATAAGGCAACTATCTAGCTTATATAGCGCCACCCTTAAAAGCAAAAACACCCTAAAAAAATTAGGGAATTCGCTCCATGCTGGCGAATATTTTAAAGAACAGTTAAGCCATTACCTCAACAGTTCGCGTGGCTTACATATTGCTAAACATAACCTGCTGATTACTCGAAGCACAGAAATGAGCCTCTACATTATTGCGCAGCTTTTAATTGAGCCTAACGATGTAGTAATAGTTGGCGAATTGGGCTTGTTTACCACCAACATGATTTTTCAGAAAGCAGGTGCCAATATTAAAACCTTACCAGTAGATGAGCAAGGCATTGATATAAACAAACTGGAAGAAAAGCTGAAAACCACCAAAATAAGAATGATTTACATTACGCCGCACCACCACTACCCTACTACGGTGAGCCTAAGTGCACAACGGCGGATAAAATTATTGCAGTTGGCGCAGGCACATGGCTTTATCATTATAGAAGATGATTACGAGTATGATTTTCAGTACGAAAAAAATACCATGATGCCTTTGGCCAGTGCTGATGTAAACGGCATGATCATTTATATGGGTTCTTTCGGAAAATCATTGGTTCCTTCTTTTAGTGCCGGTTTTGTAGTTGCCCCGCAAAACCTTGTTAACGAGATGCAAAAGTACCTCACCGTTTTAGATAGACAGGGCGATGTAGTGATAGAACAGGTTTTAGGGGAAATGATTGCCGAGGGCGAGATACACCGACACCTTAAAAAATCGTTAAAAGTTTACCAAGAACGTCGGAATAATTGCTGTGCGCTATTGGCAAAACATTTCGGACACCAATCAACATTTAGTGTCCCTAACGGCGGGCTGGCCATTTGGCTAGAATGGAATACGCCTTTTTCTTTGTTAAAATTAGCTAAAGAATGTCTGCAAAAAGACTTGTTTATCCCTAAAAACATCTTGTATCAAAATAAAAAAACAACCGCCATGCGCATTGGTTTTGGGCATTTAACTACCGAAGAAATGGAAAAAAGCTTAACAGTGATGCGCAGTTGCTTGGTTGTTTAGCTTTATCTATCTCAAGTCTTTTTTAAGATAGCATACAAAAAGAAAAGCCCCGAAAACAATGAAATGCTTTCGGGACTTAGCCATAAACTATAAAAAAACTAGTTGTTATTATAAACTTTAATCATGAAAACGTAGTCTTGCATTTTCTCTACCTGCTTATTACGTTTCAAGCCTTTTAATACATTCTTTTTGCCATAAGATACTCTTTTGCTCAATGAATCTTGCGGAATGGCATTTAAAGCCTCTATAATGTATTTTGATTTTACAGCAAAGGTAGCACCATCTGTTTTATTCTCTTTACCGTTAATTATACCAACAATATTACCGCTATTATCTAGCAAAGGCCCGCCACTGTTACCAGGGTTTACCGGAATAGCTACTTGATAAGCTAACGTATCGCCATTAATACCGTTCTTAGAAGCTACATAACCATCGCCCAAAACAATATCATCTTTAGGGAAACCTAAAGTAAATACGGGCTCTCCCAAACTAGAAGTTCCTTTTTTAATGGTATATGGTAATGAAGGTAAATTTTCGAAAGATTTGTCGTTGATTTTTAAAATCGCAATATCGTTAACAGGATCTGTATAAATTGATTGTACCTTGTATGAACCTTTACTGTTTTGTACATGAACAGAATCTGCGCCGCGAACCACGTGATAGTTGGTTACAATATAACCGTTACCAGAAATAGCGAAACCACTACCACCAAACCTAGGTCGGCTGCCATTATTACTGTTCTTGTTGTCTGTTTTAATAGATTTAATATCGCGGATAAGGCCACTTTGAGAGCGTTTAATTTGCGCCATATCTTGGCTCATTGCCTCAAAAGTACCAGCTTGTTTACTATTGCTCTGTATCGAATACAAAGAAACTATAGCCAATAAGATAAACGAAGCGGCAATAGCTACTGCCGATCTATTATTACGCCATAATCTCACCAATTTAGAAGGGTGCGGCCTCAACTCCTCTACCAGCAAAGGCACATCAATTTGCAAGTGTGCAGCATCCATTTGCTCTTTCAGCTTAACAACGTGTGCATATTGCGTCATCGATTCTAAAAATACCTTATGGGCAACCACTCTATGGTCAACCATGGGGTCGTTGTTACGCAACTGTTCAAATGCCGTACGCTCTTCTGGTGTTAGTTTACCATTTAGGTAATCTTCAATAATAGCCTCTAATTCTAAATCTTGTCTCATCTTCTACGATTGAAAAAATATTTTTTTTAACCTTTGCAAACACTTATATTTCTGTGTTTTTGCATTATCTGTATTGGTATAACCAAATTTCTCGCAAATCTCCTGCATCGAATGGTTGTGAATATAAAAATCCTCAATAATTGTCTTGCAAGGCTCTCCCAAGCTTTCCAAAGCCACTTTCATCTTATCAAACTGCATGTCCTTTTGCTCATGCTGTTCCATATCTTCCTCTACCGCCAGCACATCTTCAAAATCGGCAATATTGTTAGTTTTCTTGTTGTGCTGCGCTAGTTTCTTCAACCAAATTCTTCTACTTACCGAATAAATATAAGTTTTCAACTTGCTGCTCAGCTCAAAACTGCCGCTTTTAATCTTATTATAAAGAACTATAATGGTTTCCTGATAAACATCTTTCGCATCATCCTCATCGCCATTATTATTTAAAATAAACTGCAACACCATTGGAAAATATGCCGCATACAATTTATTTAATGCTTCTACCGAGTTATTGAGTATCCCTAATACAACCTCTCTATCTGTTGGTAACGAACTGCTAAACTTTACACTCACTTATTAATACAATTAAATTCAAATGGTAACCCAATAATAATCAAAAAAATAACCGACCTAAATTTTAGTCCGAAATCTATGTTTTGAAAAGCAAATGTACTACTACTATTTATATTCGGCCCCGCTTTCCGCTTCAATCTTTTTGTTGCCCCCACACAAACCTTTTAGGTTTAAAATACACGCTGCAAAGTAAACCTATAAGGTTCTCCAAAAGCAAAAAGTATTGCGCTATAATCGGGTTTATTTAACGCAAACCTCTACAAATTTCAAGTTTTAATACCCAAATATCAATATGGTAACCCTCAAAAGTGCGTAAAAAGACGTTTGAAAAAATATTTTATTTTTTTGCTAAAACATCAGGTTACCTTTTTACCTTTGCGGCATTAAGATGTAAAATTAATTAATATTTAATCAGAAAAATTAAAATGAAAAACTTATTCAAATTTGGCTTTTTAGCTTTAGCTTTATCTTT
>NZ_DHDZ01000038.1:67492-81093 GCF_002399615.1 Pedobacter sp. UBA4863
CTGTAGTTGCTTGTTCTTCTGAGAAAGCTGCTGAAAGCACTGACTCAACTGCTGTTGATACTACTGTAGTAGATACTACTGTTGTTGATACTACTGCTGCTGACACTACTGTTGCTGATACTACTGCTGCTCACTAGTCAATAGTTAGAAGTTATAAACTTATAAAAGCTCCACAACAAGTTTTGGAGCTTTTTTTATGGGAACGCTCCCATGCCACAATAAAAAAACAAAATACACAACATTATAAATCAATTAGTTAAAATTATTTTAAAATTTATTTACTTTTAAAGGGTTACCTTTTTAACAAATGAGTATTAAACAGTAATTAATTAATTTATACAAAAGTTTAAACGAAAATTAAAATGAAAAACTTATTCAAATTTGGCTTCTTAGCTTTAGCTTTATCTTTAACTGTAGTTGCTTGTTCTTCTGAGCAAAAAGGAGAGGGTACTGACACTGTAGGTTCTGACACTACTATCAATACTGATACTATTGTAACTGATACAGTTGTTACTACTGATACTACTGTTGTTGATTCAACTGTAAAAAACTAGTCAAATAGTAAAGTATAAAAAAGCTCTGGCAATGTGCCGGAGCTTTTTTCGTTTATGCCATTTTGCATTTTAAGTATATTAATAGCCAACAAATGTTAACTTTGCACATCTTTACAAAAATCAATAAAACATGACTTTATCTCCATTACAAGCTATTTCTCCAATTGATGGTCGTTACAGAAAAACCACCGCAAAACTTGCAGAATATTTTTCTGAATACGCATTAATCAAGTACAGAGTGCTAGTGGAGGTAGAATATTTCATCGCTTTGGTTGAAGCCAATGTTCCTGGAACCGAAAGCTTCGATAAAAATTTATTCCCTCAGTTGAGAAACATTTATCAGTCGTTTAACGATACTGACGCACAAAGTGTGAAAGATACCGAAAGTGTAACCAACCACGATGTTAAAGCTGTGGAATATTTCATAAAAGCAAAATTCGATGATTTAGGCTTGCAGGCTTATAAAGAATTCATCCATTTTGGTCTCACCTCTCAAGACATTAACAATACTGCTATTCCTTATACCTTTAAACTGGCCTTAACAGAAAGCTATTATCCAGCATTAGAGCAACTAATCCAAAAGTTAAGCGAATTGGCAAACGAATGGAGCAACGTACCGCTTTTAGCCTTTACACATGGCCAGCCAGCCTCTCCTACCAAATTAGGTAAAGAGTTTATGGTTTTTGTAGAACGCCTAAAAGTTCAATTAGCTACCTTGGTTAACATTCCTAACGGTGCTAAGTTTGGTGGTGCAACTGGCAACTTTAACGCCCACCACATTGCCTATCCGCAAATTAACTGGGTAAACTTTTCTAACAACTTTGTGAACAATACATTGGGCCTAAGCAGGGCACAATACACTACGCAAATAGAACATTACGACCAATTTGCCGCACAATGCGATGCTTTAAAACGCATTAACAATATCATTATTGATTTAGACCGCGATATCTGGACTTACATTTCTAAGAACTACTTTAAGCAAAAAATAAAAGAAGGCGAAGTGGGTTCATCGGCAATGCCGCACAAGGTAAACCCCATTGATTTTGAAAATGCAGAAGGAAATGCCGGAATTGCCAATGCACTATTTGAGTTTTTAGCCGCAAAACTGCCTATTTCTCGTTTACAAAGAGATTTAACCGATTCTACGGTACTTAGGAATGTTGGTGTACCAATGGCACATACTTTAATTGCCATCAACTCAACCTTAAGAGGTTTAGGTAAAATTATTCTTAACCAACAAGCTATTGATGCTGATTTAGAAGATAATTGGGCAGTAGTGGCAGAAGCTATCCAAACCGTATTGCGCAGAGAAGCTTACCCAAATCCGTATGAGGCCTTAAAGGCTTTAACAAGAACCAACCAGAAAATTACTGCTGATACCATTGCTGTATTTATTGACGGCTTGGAGGTAAGCGATGCTATTAAAGCCGAACTAAAACAAATTACTCCTTTTAGCTATACAGGGATTTTTTAAAATATGCTGATTATTTGATTTGATGATTAGCGAATTACCCTATCAACAAATCATCACATTAAATAATTTCAAGTTTAATGACCTAAAATAGACAACAATTGGAATGGTAATTGTATATTTTTGTAATCTAAATTCTATTAGACATGACCATTAACGTATATACAGAACAAACGCCTAACCCAGCTACCATGAAGTTTATGGTAAATAAACTTTTAATTAACGGTAGTGAAGATTTCGCCACTAAAGAAAGTGCCGAGAGTTCGCCTTTTGCTAAAGAGTTATTCAAGTTTAACTTTGTAAACGGTGTGTTTTTCGCGAGTAATTTTGTAACCATCACTAAAACTGAAGATGCAGAATGGGGTGATATTGAAGCCATTTTAAAGGAATTTGTAAAAGGTGCGGTTGAAGCTGAACTGAAGATTAAAGAAGCTGCAGATGAGGCCCCATCTTTTGAAGGTACTGAAACAGAAATAAAAATACAGCAAATTTTACACGATTACGTGCGCCCCGCAGTAGAACAAGACGGTGGTGCCATTACCTACAAATCTTTTGATGAAGGTGTGGTTACGGTAGAATTAAGGGGTTCTTGCAGTGGTTGTCCGTCAAGTACCATTACCTTAAAGTCTGGCATTCAAAACCTGTTACAACGCATGGTACCAGAAGTTAAAGAAGTAGTTTCTGAAGCCCTATAGAATTACATGGGTTAAATAATAAAAATCCGTACTTAACTACGGATTTTTTTGTTTTTTCTACGCATGCCAAAGTAGAGCCTGCCTAAGGTTATTTGAAAAACAATCTATTTTTAAGAACCTAATGAACAAGTGTTAAAGCTCATTGTTTTATCATTAGCAATAACGTCATAACCATCATTGCGGAACGCAGGGAGAAATCTAGCGGCTGCATATCTAAATATCCCAGCATTGCTAACGGATGAAATTGTATTAGTGCCCCAGAGAAATAGATTTAGCTTCGCTGATTATCAATTCTATTCATCGTACCTCCTCACCGAAATGACGATAAAATGCGGTGCTACGTTAATTAAAATGCTTCTTAATGGTATCTAAAATTTCTTGGGTAATTAAGCCGTTTGTAGCTATAATCTCTCTGGTTTCTAAGTATTCATCGCCACCAGAGAAGTTCAATAAAGTGCCGCCAGCCTGTTTCACCAAAAATGCACCCGCGGCCATATCGTAAGAATTAAGGTTATATTCAAAATAAGCATCGAACCTGCCACAAGCTACATAAGCTAAATCTACTGCCGCCGAACCAATTCTGCGTAAACCGTGACATTTCTGCATCATCTCGGTAAACAATTTAATGTACTGCGGCTGTTTATCGAACTGGTAATAAGGAAAGCCTGTGGCCAGTAAACATTGAGAAAGATCAGTAGTTTTAGAAACTCTTATTTCCTTATTGTTTAAATAAGCAGGCGCATCTTTGTACGAATAGAACATCTCTCCCCTATTAATTTCGTAAACTACGCCTAAAACAGGCTCTTCGCCTTCGTACAGCGCTATACTAACAGAAAAAGTTGGAATACCGTGAATAAAGTTGGTAGTGCCGTCTAATGGATCTATAATCCAAGTAAATGGCTTATTATATGTATTTTCTGTCTCGTCTTCTTCTGTAATAAATCCCGCTCCAGGCAATACTTTCTTCAAGTTTTTTACCAATTGTCTTTCGGCAGCTTTATCTACATAAGACACTAGGTCGTTTAAACCTTTATACTCTATTGCACTGTTATCAAAGCCTAACGATTCTTTTCTGATGAAATTACCAGTAAGTCTTGCAATTGCAATTACTTTATTACATAACAATTCGTAGTTCATGCGCTAGTATTTTGCAAGTTTTTCTTTGTTTTTAAATGCATTTGATACCAAAAGTACACCAGCAACAAACAATAGCAAAGAAATCAGCTCTGCTTGGGTAAAAGAAATCCCGCCTACGGTATATTTCGAATTTACTCTGATTAACTCTATCAGGAAACGTTCTACGCCAGCAAACATTAAGTATAAGCCAAACATCATTCCCGGTATTTTTATTTTAGTTCTTATTTTCCATAAAAATGCAAAAATCAGTAGTGCTGCAATTACTTCGTAAATAGGTGTTGGATAAACCGGGTTTGGCAATTCGTTACAAAATCTTCCTACACAACCGGCAATAGGGTTACCTTCTCCGGCCACATTGTTTGGGTAGGTATAGGCCCATAACCAATCTGGCAGCCAATTAAATGGTTTTGGGTTTAAGTTATCAATTCCCCAATCGCCATCGCCAGATAAATGGCAACCAATACGGCCAACACCGTAGGCCAACATCATGCCGGGGCCACCTACATCTAACATATGTAGCGGTTTTATACCATTTTTATGGGCAATGTACAATACGGCCGCACCACCGCAAATTAAACCTCCGTAAAAGGTTAAACCACTAAATGAGAGCAAACCTCCTATTGGATCCTGAATAAAGGTATCCCAATGTTCTAAGTTATCGAATATTTTAGCGCCTAAAAAACCCCAAACTGCTGCCCAAACTACCATACTGCTCATTAGCTCGTGTGGGCGAACGGTAACTTCTACTTTTTTAGGTGAAGGTAATTTTACTTTTTGCTTTTCTTTGTAAGACCAATAAATAAAAAGTGCCGCCAATGCCAAGCCGCCCAATAAATTTCCTTTGGTAGAGAGTAATACCGCTTGCGAATCGGTTACAAAAAGTTGGTAGTTTACCAATGCGTAAATTAGTTTGTAACCAATTAAAAACCCAAACAAACCATTAGAAATTAACTCCCACGAAGAAGCTGGCTCGCCAATAGTGGTAACATGCTTTACTGGCTTTAAAAGGCCTAAAGCTTCCTTACGCTTTAACTCTTCGCTAAAAGCCCAATAGCCTGCCAAAAACGCCAGCGCCACAAATACGCCAAAAGTATTAAATGGCAGAGGCACCTCTATGCCAAATAAATAGGAAATAAAATGGGATACGGTTGGAAACATACATTAAAAGTTTAGGCGAATATATAAAATTTGCCTATTCTTTCACCTTTTTAAGTAGCTTTTTAAAGCCCTTTAGCAGGTACCGCAAAGATCATGACCAATGTAGGGGCACTTTAACAATTTTTGCCAAAGCTTAACCTATTGGCTAGCCGAAAAAACCGAAACTCTCGTTAAATATTACCAAAAGGATAAAATCTGTGGTTGATTAAATGCACCTTTGTAAAAACATGGCGGCAAAAAAAGTTTTATTTATCGGATTAGTTTGGCCTGAGCCCACTTCGTCGGCGGCCGGCACTCGAATTATACAATTGGTGGCACTATTTTTAGCTAATGGATACGAAGTTCATTTTGCATCTGCCGCTGCCAAAGGCGATTTCAGTTTCGAATTGAAAACTATTGGCGTTGTTGATCATGAAATTAAACTCAACGACAGTTCTTTTGATAAATGGCTAAAGGAATTACACCCATCGATGGTGGTTTTCGACAGGTTTATGACTGAGGAACAATACGGGTGGCGAGTAGAGCAAGTATGCCCAAATGCCGTTCGCATTTTAGATACGGAAGACTTACATTTTCTACGCCATGCCCGTCAGCATGCCCTTAAGCATCCTAGCGAATTAGATCTATACAACGATGTTACCAAACGAGAATTAGCGGCTATATTGCGTTGCGATTTATCGTTAATTATTTCGCAAGTAGAGATGGATTTGCTAAAGCAGTTCAACATCAGCAACCAAATACTTTACTATCTACCATTTTTAGAGGAACCAATTACTTCAACAGAACATTGGAAAACTTTTGAAGAAAGAAGGGATTTCGTTTTCATCGGCAACTATTTACACGAACCGAATTGGCAAACTTTACAGTATCTCAAAACCAGCGTTTGGCCTTTGTTAAGAAAAAAACTACCAGAAGTATCGCTGCATATTTACGGAGCATATGCCACTGAAAAAGTAATGCAGTTGCAGAATGTCAGAGAAAAATTCTTTGTTCACGGCAGGGCCGAAAGTGCCAGAGAAACCATTGCTCAACATCGAGTTTTATTAGCGCCACTCTTACTTGGTGCGGGAGTAAAGGGAAAGTTTATTGATGCCATGCAAACCGGAACGCCAATTTCCAGCAGTACCGTTGGTGCCGAGGGAATGGCTAACGGAATGGACTGGGCCGGAATTATTAGTGATGACCTCAGTACTTTTATTGAAGCAACCGTAATGCTTTACCAAAACAAAAAAGTTTGGCAAAAAGCACAGGAAAATGGCATATATATCATCAATCAGCTGTATGCTAAAGATCAGTTTGAAATCCCATTTTTAGAAAGACTAACTGAAATTGAAGCAAACCTAGCCCAACATCGTCAACAAAATTTCTTTGGGGAAATATTAAGGCACCATACGCTACAAAGCACCAAGTATATGTCGTTATGGATTGAGGAAAAGAACAAATAACATGGAAGCATTAAACAATTTAGAACTGATTTTACTGGATAAATTAGTTACAAAATATCCTGCCTTAGCAACTCATATTACACATTTAAAGGTAAGCAAAAGGCAAAAATCGGGATTTAGTATGTATGTGTATTTTGCTTACCACAACTTTAACCCACAACCCGAAATGATAAATGCTTTATTTAGCAACGGTGAAAAAATTATAATTCCGCAACTAAAAGATGGGTTAAGTTATGTAATTGATGTAACCGCAGGCCAAATTGAACATATCGAATTTTCTACCTACAAAGAAGAATGGGAAGGCCAAATTGGCGAGTTTGAAATTGTAGAAAGTGAAATTAATGGATAAGTTAACCTTTAGAAAAGCCACAAAAAACGATGCTATTGCCATTACCGACTATCTGTTTCTAGCGATGGAAGAAATTGTTTACGAGTTTATAGGCGAAAAAAACACCCAAAAAGCAAAGGATTTTTTGGTGCTATTTACTTCGCAAAGCGATAACCAATACAGTTACCAAAATTGCTGGCTTGCCGAATTTGAAAATGAAATTATTGGCTGCGCTTGCCTATACAACGGTGCCGATTTATTAAAATTACGACAACCGGTTGTGGCTTTTGTGCAAAATAAGTACAACGCCAATTTTAACCCTGAATTAGAAACACAAGCCGGCGAAGTTTATTTAGATTGCATTAGTGTGCATCCAAAAACACAGGGCAAAGGTTTTGGATCACAATTTTTAAACTTTTTAATTAACCATTATGTTTACCAGCAAAATAAAACTATAGGTTTATTGGTTGATGATGACAATCCAAAAGCCAAAAAGTTGTATCTTAATTTAGGTTTTAAGAGTGTTGACAAAAAAACGTTGGTAGGTAAAAGTTTAGAGCATATGCAAATTAGCGCTACGTAATCCCACTACCTCCCGCTCCATTGTCATGTTGTGCTTGTCGAAACATCTTTTTAAATATTAATAATCACTCAAATCTTTAAAGATATTTGCAAAAATGCAACTAAAAATGTCTGACAAAATTGAATAGCTCTGGCATTTTAACTTGAATTTATAATTCATAAACCTTCTACCATCAAAGACGCTACAAAATTTGCATCCATCCACTTCAAATTACCATTATCAAACGGATACCCAATTTTATCCATGGAAAAAACAATTTTATTATCTGCATGTCCTAAAATCGAATGTAAACGATATGCCTTTTTAAATTGTATTTCTCCATTCTCTATAAATTTTGGAAATATGCATGTATTTAAGACATCTCCATAATTCTGAACGCTTAAATATGTAAAACCTCCTATCTCTATTTTTTCCTTTACGTTGTTCTTAAAATAATCATCACATGCTAATCGAATCATATTGCCAAAAATATAATATCGGCTATCTCCCGAATCTTCAACCTTCATCATATTATAATTAATAAGCTTATAAAAATCAGAGATCAAATCTATTGCGAAATCAAACTGACCGATGACATATTTTAATTCATCAATAACATTATCAAAATCATACAGACAAATACAATTTATGTTCTTTAAAACATTCCACTCTCCACAATTAAAATAAACATCCTCCTCAACATTAAAGGTATCCTGATGTTTGACTTCATAAAAACACTTACCTATATTTTCCACTAAATTATACAGGTCTCTTCTTTTTCTAAAGGTTCCATAAAACAACGCTTCACAATCAATTCCAAGTCTGGTAATTTTAATTTTCTCAGGATAATGTTTATTATAAGACAAATCAGCCAACGATTCATATGGTTTATTAACATCTTCCTTTCGACATCTTAAGATCGTTCTTCCCTTAATATTTTCACATTGCAATGGTAAAAATTTAAAAAGCCTATTAAGGCTGAATTGAACTGTTTTAATCAACTTATCTCTATCATTGTTATTTAAATCAATTAAATCGACTGATGTAAATTTTTTAATATTTTCTAGCAACCTCTTGTAAAAATCTAAGTTTGGCCTCAAATCTTCCATTAAGTTTAACTTATATTCTTCTAAATCTCCAATTAATATCATATCTTCTTTTTTTATATCATATCAAAGATAATCAACCAATTTAATGATATTTCACTAGGGTACCAACTCAAAACATTGTTCAAAAACATACCGGAAACCTATGTCATGTTGAGCCTGTCGAAACATCATGCGCAAAAGTCTTCGATAAACTCAGACTGACACAAACCGCTTACAACCCTACTCCTAAACAATCCATCCAAAAAACTAAACAACCAACCACCCAAAAACCAACCTTTTTACAACATTCAAACATTCCAATCCCAAAAGCTTACAACATTATCGTAAATTTGTGGCCTTATGGCAAAAATATCCATCAATCTGGCGACAGGTTCATTACAAAAAGAAGAAATTATAGTAGGCATTGATCTAGGCACAACCAACAGTTTGGTGGCTTTTATCAATCCAGAGCAACAACCACAGGTAATTAATGATGCCGGAAAAGGTGTTTTGGTACCATCTGTAATACATTTTAACGAGCAAGGCGATGCTGAAATTGGTAACGAAGCGAAAGTATATCTTACCACCGACCCAACCAATACTATTTTTTCTGTAAAAAGATTATTGGGCCGTTCGTACAAAGATGTTGCTGAGCATAGTGATATTTTTAGCTACAAAATAATTGATGACGATAGTGATGCTTTAGTTAAAATTAAAGCAGGAGATAAATTTTACACGCCAATTGAGCTCTCTGCAGAGATTTTAAAAGAATTGAAGGCTCGTGCAGAGCATTCGCTAAAAACGCCAGTAAACAGGGCGGTAATTACGGTTCCAGCCTATTTTAACGACAGCCAGCGCCAAGCCACCAGAGATGCGGGTAAATTGGCTGGACTGGATGTATTGCGCATTGTGAACGAACCTACCGCAGCAAGTTTGGCTTACGGTTTGGGCTTAGATCCATCGCAACAAAAAAACATTGCCGTTTACGATTTGGGCGGTGGTACTTTTGATGTTTCTATTCTGCAAATACAAAATGGCATTTTCGAGGTATTAAGCACCCATGGCAATACTTTTTTAGGCGGCGATGATTTTGACCGTGCTATTTTTAATTATTGGATAGAAAAAAATCAGCTAGATGCTGCAACACTAGCCCAAGACAATGTTTTAACACAGCGTTTACGCCTACAAGCCGAAGCTGCTAAAAAAGCGTTGACCACCCAAAACATCTACAACGAAAAACTGGGGGATATTTGGTGTACGTTAGACAAACAAACTTTCGAAACCTTAATTGCTCCTAAAGTAAATGAAACCATCGAAGCTTGTAAATTAGCCCTAAAAGATGCCGATTTAAGTACGGCTGATATTGATGAAGTGGTATTAGTGGGAGGTTCTACCCGTACACCTTACGTTAAAAAAACAGTGAGCGACTTTTTTGGGAAGACACCCCAAGATAACATTAACCCTGATGAAGTGGTAGCTTTAGGAGCTGCTGTACAGGCAGATATTTTAGCCGGCAACCGTTCAGACATTTTGTTGTTAGATGTTACTCCCCTATCCTTAGGAATTGAAACGATGGGCGGATTAATGGATGTCATTATTGCCCGTAATAGCAAAGTACCAACTAAGGCTGGTCGCCAATACACTACCTCCGTAGATGGACAGGTAAACATGAAAATTTCGGTTTACCAAGGCGAACGCGATCTGGTAAAAGAAAACCGAAAATTGGCAGAATTTGATTTAAAAGGAATACCTGCAATGCCTGCAGGTTTGCCAAAGGTTGATATTAACTTTTTGCTTAATGCTGATGGTATTTTAACGGTTCAGGCTATTGAGCTACGTTCGGGGGTGAAACAAGAAATCGAGGTTAAACCTAGCTACGGCTTAAGTGATGATACTGTAGAAAAAATGTTAATCGATAGTATTACCAATGCAAAGAGCGATGTAGAACAACGCATGCTGATTGAAGCACGTAGCGAAGGCGAGCAACTAGTTTATACCGCAGAGCGATTTATAGAGAAGCACAAAGAATTACTTACAGCACTCGAAGTTGCTGAAACACAGCGCTACATTGATAGTTTGAAAGAAGCTTTAGGCAGTGGCGATAAGGATAATATCCTTAAGAAAACAGACGAATTAAATGAGTTTACTCGTCCGTTTGCCGAAAGAGTAATGGACACGGCTATTGGTCAAGCAATGAAAGGCAAAAAAATAGACGAATAACAAAAAATCCCTATCGAGCTCGATGGGGATTTTTTGTTATTGAGCGAAAGCTTCTTTTATCATTCTCTCCAATTCAGGTTTATTCTCTTCCATTACTTTTTTTCCCATCTCTGCACCTTTTTGTGTTAAACCAGCTAATTTGCTTGCAAATTTTTTACCAGTAGCCGATGAGTAAAATTTTGTCAGTTCTTTTAATTCTACTTCTGTGAATTCTTCGGCATACATTTTACCCAAACGAGGCTTTAGCACTTCGTAGTTAAAATACTTTTTCATAAAAGCTGTCATTACTTCTACAAATTTTTCTCTGTATTGTTCTGGCACAGTTCCTTTTTGGGCATTAAGCATGGTGCCTATAATTCCGTCAAAGCTAGCCTTAACTCCCGATACTTCAATAAATTCTTCTCCTGCCTTTATATGTTGTGCAGTTTGCGAAAAAGCCAAGCCTGGAAAAGCAATTAACATTGCTACTAATAATTTCTTCATGTTTGTTGGTTGTATTGTAATACAAGATAGTATAATTCTGAAAGGTATGGTATTAACCCACTAGAATATTTATTTTAGCAATTCTAATTCTAGAAACATGCCACATTTCACCAACCACACTATAGACATACAACAGCTCCCTAAATACGAAGCAACTTTATTAACTAAACCAGATCCAAAATATTGGAACATCATGGTCATTAACCTGGTGCTGTTCTTGGTATTTATGGGCACTGGGCTTACCTTTCTAATTCTTGTTAAAGCAGAAATTAAAGAGAATTGGTTTATCTGGACAGGTTTATTGCTTGCTTTTGTTGCTTTTTTGTTTTTGATATTCAGGCTTAGCTTTAAACGTAGAGGCTTTGCCTTAAGGGAAAAAGATGTGCTATATAAAAGTGGTATTATTGCCGAAACAACTACTATTGTGCCTTTAAACCGCATACAGCACGTGGCATTAAACGAAGGTTTTTTATCGCGGATGTTTCAACTTGGCACCTTACAAATTTATACCGCTGGTGGCAGCAGTGGCGAAATACGCATTGCAGGCATTCCCATAGCGCAGGCCAAAGCAATGAAAGAAGCCTTGATACAACGTTTAGCAATTCACCTAGAAACAGTAAGCGAATAATGTCTGTAAATTTTAGCGAACCACAACGGCAATCTGCCGCCGGTATTATTACCTCGGTATTATATGCTATGCACCAAATTGTACGTGCCGTTATTATTCCTTTGGTAATTCTTGTTGTAAAATCTAACAAAGAAGTTTTGGTATATACCAGTATTGGTTTTTTGTTTTTGGTGCTAATAGCAGTGATTTATGGCTATTTCCACTACCTAAATTTCACATTTTACTTAAATACTACCAAGCAAGAGTTTGTGATAAACAAAGGTGTTTTTGGTCGGCAACATTTAACTATTCCCGTAGAAAAAATACAGCAAGTAAACATTAATCAGGGCTTTTTACAGAAACTAATTGGGGTTTATAGTTTGCAAATAGATACCGCGGGCTCGGACAGTAAAGAAGTAAGTATAAGCGCTGTTAATGGCCAAATTGCCTATGCCTTAAAAGAACATTTGTTAAATGGCGATACAAAGCAGACTACAGCAGTACAGCATAACCTTACACATCAGGATTTTGTGGCGCAAGAAATTCCTTTCCTAAAAATTAGCGCAGCCACATTATTAAAAATAGGGCTCACCAGTAATTATGGTCGTAGTTTTATACTTTTATTGGGCTTTGGCTATGCTGTTTTCCATAATATAAAAGAATTGTTAAAAGCATTTGATAACGAACACGGGCAAGTAGAACAGTTTTTTAAAAGCGGTTTTACGCTTATCTCCATTAGTGTATTGTTCATAGTTATCATCGCCATTTTACTTGCCACTAATGTAATACGCACTTTGGTAAAGTATTTCGATTTTCAAATAAGCAGACAAGAAAGATCATTGCTTATTTCTTTGGGTTTTTTAGCCAAGAAAAACACGTTGCTACACCCTAATAAAGTACAAGTAACCGAGTATAGCCAAAACTATTTGCAAAAGAAAATTGGTCTGTTTAACATGGCCTTAAAACAGGCACATGCAGGCAAAGAGCAATCGGAAAGCGAAATTAAGCGCAATAACATGGAAATACCGGGCTGTAGCCCTTTAGAAAAAGATGAGGTTTTAAGGGTGATATTGGGCAAAATACCGCAGGGCGGAACTCGCTACGCCCCCAACTTCCGTTTCATGAACTTACCTTTCTTTTTCAGTGTCTTATTGCCTTTAGCAGCCTACCTTATTTCCTTTCAGTTTATACCCGAAACAATAGCGTTTTATCCTTTAGCCATTATTTATGTTTTGGCAGTTTCGTTAATGATCTACATTTCTTATACCAAGCACCGTATCACCGTTTCCGAAGATTTTATCATTAAACAAAGTGGTATTTGGGACATTTCGCAGGAGATTATCGAGCCTCATAAAATTCAGTCTATCAGTACTTGGCAATATCCTTGGCATAAAAGTTTAGATATTGGTCATGTTACTTTGCATACTGCTGCTGGCAATATTTCGTTTAATTATGGCAATTACACCGAAATTAAACTGTTGGTGAATTGGTGGCTTTATCAGGTAGAAAGTAGGCAAAAAGATTGGATGTAAAATAGAGGAATGACCAATAATCAAATTTCAATTACCAAACAACGACCTACAGCAAGCAATAATTAAGTCGTCATTGCGATGAGTGTAACGAAGAGAAATCTAACGATTTTTGTATAACATCATGGTGCTAGATTTCTCCTATCGTCGAAATGACGACTGTACTAACTAATGTGAATTCGGGACAAGAGAAATAAGATATTTGCTAGCGATAGCCCCTCAAATCTACGTTCAGCTAATTTTCGGTCTCTTATTTTTCGGATTGCACCAATAAGCCAAAGTACTTTCTTTGAAAGAAAAATAAGCAACCGAGAGTTTTTG
>NZ_DHDZ01000038.1:81270-83417 GCF_002399615.1 Pedobacter sp. UBA4863
AAAAGTAAGAGCCCAGCGGCGGCTAGCTAAAAAATATGTTTAAACATCCTTTATCTAAGATGAAATATACTTCTTAATCCAAACTCACGTTAATTATCTATTGAAAAAAATTTACATATTCAGTGGTCTTGGAGCCGATGAAAGAGTATTCAAATACTTAGATTTTAAAGATTTGGATATCACTTTTGTGCAATGGATTAAACCTAAAATCAACAAATTGTTAACTAGTTGACTAAGCAAATAGATAGATTTCGCCACTCCTTACAGTTGTTCGAAATGACGACCTATTTATTGCAATTCCACTTTGGACCTTCAGCTTTCTGGCCTTAACTCCCTAAAGCATCATAATGCCTTTAATCTCGCCTACTTTTTTATAGATATCCACTACGGCATCTGCATCCTGCATCCACTTTTTAACGGTTACAGCAATATACTTTCCTGTTTTAGATGGAGTTTCAATAAATTTGTCTTCAGGCAATATTTCCCTTAATTCTTTTATTTTATCTACCCCTCCCGTTAAAATAAACTTAAAAACATATATTTCAGGGAAAGTTTGTACGCTTTCTAACTTTTCTTTAAAATTAGCATATACATCTTTATTGTTATTGCGCTCTGGAATGTCATGGAAATCAATTCCTTCATTAAATATTTTCTTAGTCATTATCTTAACTCCTCTTTTATTTTAAATACAAATGCTGTTCCCTTTTAGTTTTCCTGAAATTTTGTCATCCTCAAATTAACTCTCATGAGCTGATCATCCTCTCCGTAAAAAATTAAAGCTTTAGCAAAGCCCAATACTTACTAACCTACTTATTTCTTGTGAAATAGCCCGTACTTTTTAAAATAAATTCAAGCTCAGTTGTTGTGCATTTAGCCACAGCATTTGTCGCAATTACGGGCTCATAAAAAACCCCTATCTTTTGGAAAGGGGTTTGGGATACTGTTTTTTTATTTGTTGGTCGTTAACCTTTGTTCTTTAATCCTTGATCCTTGCTCATTATTGTTGGAGCTAAGTAACACTACCTAAAAGAGGCCGTCTCAAAAGTTAAAATCATATCGTCATTTCGAAGAGGCACGAGGAGAAATCTCCCATAGAAGTGCTTTTGAGTGAGATTTCTCACTCCACTTGGTTTCGTTCCGAAATGACAACCGACTTTTAAGACAGCCTCTTAGGATGAGGACTTATTTAATCACCAACAATTTCTTTACTTCTTTTACTTCTTTACCTGTTAGGTCATTGGTTAATAACGGAGAGGAATAGTAATTATAAATTCCGCCACCAGAATACTGGTATATGGTTTTTGAATTTACTATGATAATTCCGTAATCGTTTGCATTGCCATCTTTTACGGTAAAGCCGTTAAGTTCGGCGATACCTACAGCACCTGCGCTAATGACTACGTGGTAGGCGTTGTCTGTGTTGTCAGTTGCAGTGCCTAAAGCGCCATTTAAAATGCTGACATTGATGCTTAGGGTTAAATTTCTATCTGTTAATGCGGTTTCTGTACCTGCAAAACCACCATATATTTGTACATCTTTTTTCAGTACAAAGGCATTGTTGCGGTCGTGATTTAACCGAATCTAACTTGCGGATTGTTTTATTACAGAAAATAGGGCTCAACAATGCAGAAACTGCTAATCTTTTAGGTATAACTACAGAAGCTGTTAAAAAGGCTAAACAGCGCATGCGTAAAAAATACACCGAAAAGTTAGAAAGTGTTTGAGGAGGGTGTTAAGGTTATCCTAAAGAGGGCGTTTCACTGCACAGGCTTTCTGGCCTAATGCGCAGGCGGTAAACCACTGACATCAATAAATAAAAGCAATTAGAGCAGCATCCTATAGCTCAATGTCATTAAGTTAAGGAAATTAAAACGTTGGCGAGGACGCCAGCGTGTGATTTTTCATATGTTGGCGTCCCCGCCAACGCTTTTTTTTCTACCGTTTGGTGTCCTCACCAAACGGAAAGAACAAAACTTATTTCGGTAGGTGGGGACACCCACCGATAGACTAAAAATACACCGAAAAGTTAGAAAGTGTTTGAGGAGGGTGTTAAGGTTATCCTAAAAAGGGCATTTCACTGCACAGCCTTTCTGGCCTAATGCGCAGGCGGTTAACTACCTCTGGCATCAATAAATAAAAGCAATTAG
>NZ_DHDZ01000038.1:83586-181237 GCF_002399615.1 Pedobacter sp. UBA4863
GACGCCAGCGTGTGATTTTTCATGGGTTGGCGTCCACGCCAACGCTTTTTTTTCTACCGTTTGGTGTCCTCTCCAAACGGAAAGAACAAAAACTTATTTCGGTGGGTGGGGACACCCACCGATAGACTAATTAGCGCAAAAGTAACCTCGCCATTTCTGCCTTTAATGGAAAAACTATTAACTTCGGCTTTAAGTAATTACCACCAAAAACACTTAACCTGTTGGCGCTAACAAACTCTAGCACCATCTTCAATAACTTTCAACATTGTACTTTTAACTTTAATAAGCGCCTTGCTTTTACTATTTTTGAACCTTTAAAAACAAGGAGAAAGATTTGGATTATTTAGCAGGATTAAACCCACAACAAAGAGCAGCAGTAGAGAATACCGAAGGACCGGTAATGATTGTGGCTGGTGCAGGTTCGGGAAAAACGAGGGTAATTACCTATCGTGTGGCACACTTGATACAAAAAGGCGTTGATCCGTTTAACATTTTGGTGCTCACCTTTACCAACAAAGCCAGTAAGGAGATGCGTGAGCGTATCGAAAAAGTGGTGGGTGCCGAAGCTAAAAGTATTTGGATGGGAACTTTCCACTCGGTTTTTGCTAAAATTTTACGTGTAGAGGCCGAGAAAATTGGCTACCCCAGCAATTTTACCACTTACGATACCGACGATTGTAAAAGCTTGATCCGTACCATTCTTAAAGAAATGCAACTGGATGATAAGCTTTATGCGGCAAACATCGTTTATAACCGTATTTCTCAAGCAAAAAATAATTTAATTTCTGTTGCAGAATATATTAACAACCCTACCATACAAGCAGAAGACATTGGTAATAAAAGGCCTTTATTGGGGCAGATTTACGAAACCTATGCCAAACGTTGCTACAAAGCTGGGGCAATGGATTTTGATGATCTATTGTTCAAAACCAACGTATTGCTCAGAAAACATCCAGAGGTACTGAACAAGTACCAGCACAAGTTTAAATACATCATGGTAGATGAGTATCAGGATACCAACCATTCGCAATACACCATTGTTAAAAAACTAGCTGCAGCACACGAAAATTTATGTGTAGTGGGCGACGATGCGCAAAGTATCTACGCTTTCCGTGGCGCAAACATTCAGAATATCTTAAATGTAGAACGCGATTACCCCGATTTAAAGGTTTACAAATTGGAGCAAAACTATCGTTCTACACAAAATATTGTTGAAGTTGCCAATAGCATCATTGCCAACAACAAAAACCAATTAGAGAAAAAGGTATTCTCGGCCAATGAACAAGGCGATAAAATTAAAATATCAAGAGCTTTTACCGATAACGAAGAAGGTAAATTAGTGGCCGAAGCCATTGTACAAGAACGCACTGGAAATGGTTTAAATTATACCGATTTCGCTATTCTTTACCGTACTAACGCACAAAGCAGGGCTATGGAAGAGGCTTTACGTAAGTTAAATGTTCCCTACAAAATTTACGGCGGACTATCGTTCTATCAACGTAAGGAAATTAAAGATTTAATTGCCTATTTCCGCTTAACGTTTAACCCTGCAGATGAAGAAGCACTGAAACGGATCATCAATTACCCTCGTAGAGGCTTGGGCGATACCACCTTAGAAAAAGTAGCTGTAGCGGCAAACGAACACAACATCACCATGTGGGAAGTGATTTGCACCCCCCACCAATATTTAGGCGGCCGCGTACCCAACCAACTGAATGATTTTGCCATGATGATTAAAGCATTTGCGGCAGAATCTAACAAACTAGATGCCTACGAAACAGCTTTGTACATTGCACAACATTCGGGCATTTTAAAAGAACTGCATAGCGATGATAGTGTAGAAGGCAGAGCTCGTTACGAAAATATCCAAGAGCTACTGAACGGTATTAAGGAATTTGCCGAACGTGAAGATATTGAAGACCGCAGTTTGGCCATTTTTATGCAAGATGTAGCTTTGTTAACCAACGATGATAAAGATAAGGACAAAGATGCCGACACAGTTTCGTTAATGACCATTCACTCGGCCAAAGGCTTAGAGTTTAAAAACGTGTTTGTGGTTGGTTTAGAGGAAAATCTTTTCCCATCGCAAATGTCGTTAACTTCGAGAACTGATTTAGAGGAAGAACGTCGTTTGTTCTACGTAGCCATTACCCGAGCAGAGAAAAAACTGACTTTAACCTATGCTACTTCTCGTTACCGCTGGGGCACCTTAACCTCTTGCGAACCGAGCCGTTTTATTAACGAGATTAATCCTAAATATTTAGAGCTAGATGCAATTAAGGCCGCTAAACCTAGTTTTAGCAGCGGCGGATTTGATACCGAACGTAGAACTTGGAGCCAGCAGAGAGAACTATCGCAAAAAGCAGATGCCCAACAAACTGCGTTTAAACCAAAGCCAAGGCCCACCACTTCTATCCTACCCAAAGCTCACGTACCAAGTGCCGGTTTTATGCCAAGTCCGGCAAACGAGTTTCAAAATGGCATGGAAGTAGAGCATGAGAAATTTGGCTTCGGTAAAATTGTGCAATTAGAAGGACGACTGCCCGATGTAAAGGCCACCGTATTTTTCCAAGGTTTAGGCAATAAGCAATTGTTGTTAAAGTTTGCGAAATTGAGGATTGTGAAGTAAGTGTTCGGTTTTTTGGATGTTTAGTTGGTTAAACTACCAAGCCGTCATTTCGAACGTAGAGAGAAATCTAGCAAGTGATAGCTGTTTTTTTTTGCTATTTGGGAAACTTTTCACCATTCATACGTTCTTTCGACTAAGAATGGAAAGAATTGAAAATAAATCTAACTAAATGTGAACTTAATCATAAAGCTAGATTTATCTTCGTTGTACCTCCTTACCGAAACGACGTAGCATGTACGGGCAATGCAAAAAACTATAACGTTAGTAACGTATCACGTAAAACTTTCCTATATTTGCAACAACAGGCCATTCCGGTGAATTTCATAATTGAAAACATCTTTGGGAGTTTAGGGTTTTCCCTTTGTCTATAACTTCTGTTTCAATTATTTCATAATGGTTTAACCTAAGCTAATTAATTTTACAATTAGTATAATTTGTTTTAACCATTAAGTAATGATATCTTAAGATTTGAATGGTTGAATTATACGTAACATTTAAAGAAAATGAATTTCGATTATAACACCACCAGAAGCGAATTAATTCTGGCCGAATACGGGCGTAATGTACAAAATATGGTAAAGTACATCATTACCTTGCCAACCAAAGAAGAACGCAATAAATATGCACAAGCAGTTATCGATTTAATGGGCTTTTTAAATCCGCACCTACGCGATGTGGCCGATTTTAAGCACAAACTTTGGGATCATTTACACATCATTTCTAACTATCAAATTGATGTAGATAGCCCCTACCCTAAGCCTACGCCAGAAACCAAAGAGGTTAAACCTGCACATATTGGCTACCCTCAACAGAAAATAAAATATAAGCATTATGGCAAAACCGTTGAAAAACTGATTGCCAATGCCATGGAAGAGCAAAATCCGGAGCGTAAAGCAGCAATGGTACAAGGCATTGCTAATTTCATGAAAATGGCCTATGTGCAATGGAATAAAGACAATGTGGCCGACGAAGTAATCCTTAAAAACTTAAGTGAGCTTTCTGGAGGTGCCTTAGCACTGGAAGAAAACGTAAACTTGCAAAAAGTAGAGTTCAGAAACCAGAACAACCGACAAAACAACAATAATCGCGGACGCCAGAACAACAATAAAAACCGTCAGAACAATAACAACAATAACCGTCAGCGCAACAATAATAACAACAAACAAAGACATTAACCTTCCCCATAAGGCAAAAATCAATATAGAATGAATGCATTTGAAATTATAGGCGGTAAAAAGCTAAAGGGCGAAATCATCCCTCAAGGCGCCAAGAACGAAGCTTTACAAATATTATCGGCCGTTTTATTAACGGAAGAAAAAATTACCATCAGCAATATTCCTGATATTAAAGATGTAAATAAATTAATTGAGCTTTTAGGTGACTTAGGCGTAACAGTAGAGCGTTTAAGTAAAGACACTTACACGTTCGAAGCGAAAAACATCAACCTGGATTTCTTCCAATCGGATGTTTTTAAAGCAAAAGGTGGTGGTTTAAGAGGTTCTATCATGATTGTAGGCCCGCTTTTGGCACGTTTTGGCAAAGCTGCTATCCCCAAACCAGGAGGCGATAAAATTGGCCGCCGTAGGTTAGACACGCATTTCTTAGGCTTCGAAAAACTAGGTGCAAAATTTGTTTACGATCAAAAGAAAGAATTTTTTAATGTAGATGCCACCAACTTAAAAGGCACTTACATCTTGCTAGACGAAGCTTCGGTAACAGGTACAGCAAACATTGTAATGGCAGCAGTTTTAGCTAAAGGAACTACCACCATCTATAACGCTGCTTGCGAACCCTACTTACAACAATTATGTAAGATGTTGAACCGTATGGGTGCTAAAATTAGCGGCATTGGCTCTAACTTATTAACCATAGAAGGCGTTAAAAAATTAGGTGGCACCGAACACCGAATGCTGCCAGACATGATTGAAATTGGTTCTTTCATTGGTTTAGCAGCAATGACCGAGTCGGAAATTACCATCAAAGATGTACAGTACGATGAGCTAGGCGTAATTCCTGAAGTTTTCAAGAAATTAGGCATTAAATTAGAGCGTCGTGGCGATGATATATACATCCCCTCTCAAAAACATTATGTAATCGATACTTTTATAGATGGTTCTATTTTAACCATTGCCGATTCGCCTTGGCCTGGTTTTACCCCAGATTTATTGAGTATCGTATTAGTAGTGGCATCGCAAGCGAGAGGTTCTGTTTTAATACACCAAAAAATGTTCGAAAGCCGTTTGTTCTTTGTAGATAAACTGATTGACATGGGCGCACAAATTATCCTTTGCGATCCGCACCGTGCAACCGTAAATGGTATCGACAAAAAATACAAATTGCGTGGTATCAGCATGACTTCGCCAGACATCAGGGCCGGAGTTTCGCTATTAATCGCAGCCCTTTCTGCCGAAGGTAAATCTACCATTTACAACATTGAACAAATTGAGCGTGGCTATCAAGATATCGACACCCGTTTACGTGCCTTAGGTGCGCAAATTAAACGTATAGACGGCGCAGGGCCTAGTCATTAACATTTACGATATTATTAGAAAAACAACACTAACATTCATCGTATCAATAAAAACCACTTTGGCAGCCGTTAAAGTGGTTTTTTTATGCCTATTAAATGAACTGTCTGTACGAAAACCTCCTGAGAGAAAGTTTCAATGGTTTAGCAAATAATTAAGTTAAATTTTGTTAATACAATGTCTTAAAAAAGTCGTCTTTAGGGGATTTAGGGGTTAATAACTATCTTTACTGCATGAACACCGAAGAATTACTACAAAGAGCCTTAAACTTCGACTTTTTAACCAAAGAAGAAGGTATCTTTTTATATCACCACGCTAGTACTGCCGAATTGGCCTATGTAGCAAACGAGTTGAGAAAAATACAGGTTCCGAGTGGTAAAGTTACTTGGCAAATTGACCGTAATGTAAACACTACTAACGTTTGTATTGCCAATTGTAAATTCTGTAATTTCTTCCGCCGCCCCGGGCACGACGAAAGCTACATTACCGATATAGAAACTTACAAAGTTAAAATTGAGGAGACTTTCCGTTACGGTGGCGACCAGTTGTTATTGCAAGGCGGGCATCATCCAGATTTAGGCTTGGCGTTTTACACCAATCTTTTCAAACAACTAAAAGAGCTTTATCCCGATTTAAAATTGCATGCTTTAGGTCCGCCAGAAATTGCCCATGTAGCTAAATTAGAAGGTTTATCGCACACCGAAGTATTAAAAGCTTTAAAAGAAGCTGGTCTAGATTCGCTTCCGGGCGCTGGCGCAGAGATATTAAACGATAGGGTAAGGAGATTAATTTCCAAGGGCAAATGCGGTGGCCAAGAATGGTTAGATGTTATGCGTGCTTGTCACCAATTAGACATTACCACCTCTGCCACCATGATGTTTGGCCATATAGAAACCATTGAAGAGCGTTTTGAACATTTGGTTTGGATACGCGAGGTACAAAGCGAAAAACCTGCCAATGCCAACGGCTTTTTGGCCTTTATTCCTTGGCCTTTCCAAGACGACGGCACTTTATTGAAACGTTTACGTGGAATTAGCAATAACGTAACCGGCGACGAATATGTGCGCATGATAGCTTTAAGCCGTATCATGCTGCCAAACGTAAAAAATACACAAGCAAGTTGGTTAACCGTTGGTAAGGCTGTAGCTCAGCTTTGCTTACATGCTGGCGCTAACGATTTTGGCTCTATCATGATCGAAGAAAACGTAGTTTCTGCTGCCGGTGCACCACATCGTTTTACTGCAAAAGGTATTCAAACCGCTATTAAAGAGGCTGGTTTTGAACCCCAATTGCGTGGGCAAAAATACAACTACAGAGAATTGCCTGCCGAGTTAGAAGATCAAGTAATTACTTATTAAGCTTAAAATGAAAAGGCAAAAGTAAGCAGTGCTTCGCCCTTAAACATAACGCAAATTAAAAACAGACATCACTATGAAAAAAACCACTTTAATTTGCTTAGCGCTACTTATTTCGGCCGTTTCTTTTGCACAAAAGAATTGGGTTAAACAGAAATTAACTAACCGTTTTACGGTATCGTTCCCAGCTGCCCCTTTAAAAACTGCAGGTACTACTTTTGCTTTAAAAGACATCACAAGCAACAACATTTTCACGGCAACTTATAGTTTCATTGCACAAAACCTAAAAATCAATCAAAAAGCATTTAACAAACTGGTTACCACCAACGAGTTTGCAAGCGAATTTTTAAATAGCTTACAAACTACATTGGCAGGCTACAACCTAGAACAGGTAAAAATTAAACAGTATAAAAACTACGTTAGCTATTTAACAGAAGGCAAAAACGAAGAGGAAAAGAAAGCTATTTTTATGCACATCATTTTTGTTGATGGCATTTATTATAGCCTTTCTGTTATAGTTCCTGATGGGCAAAGCTTTCAAAACAAAGAAATCTTTCTAAGCTCATTTCAAATTAGCAAGTAACATTTTTTACTTCTAACCTTTCTATTTCCAATCAATTTTCTCATTTAGTGTATTTTTTGATAAATTGAACCAAACTAAAATATGGTAACACTAAATACAATTATTGTTGACGATGAAGAATTTGCACGTTCTTCATTATATTTTCTGTTACAAGAAAACTGTACCAATATAAACATTTGCGGCATTGCCAAATCTGTTGCCGATGCTAGAACGCTCTTACAAAACCATGAGGTACATTTAATTTTCTTAGATATTGCCATGCCAGGCGAAAACGGTTTTTCATTAATTCCGCAAGCACAAGAAGCTAATGCAACGGTAATTTTTACGACCGCTTACGACCAATATGCACTAAAGGCCATTAAAGCAAATGCCCTAGATTATCTTTTAAAGCCCATTGATATTGAAGAGCTTATTGCTGCCGTAGAGAAAGCAAAAAAACAGCAATTACTTAACCATGCTTTTAATAGGAATAACAACCTTGGAAATTTAGCCGCAGACCTTAAAGAGCAAAAAGGAGTAAACAGATTAACCTTACCCAGTGGTCAAGGTCACCGTTTAGTGGATATAGAAGATATTATTCATATAGAAGCAGACAGTAATTATTCTATCTTCCATTTAAAAAATGCCGAAAAAATCACAGTTTCTAAAGTTTTAAAAGATTATGAAGAAATCTTGCCCGAAGCCCGTTTTGTAAGAATACATAAATCGAGCATTGTAAACTTAAAATATGTGAAAGAATACAACAACAAAAATGGCTTAACACTATTATTATCAAACGGCGAAAACATTGTAGTATCTCGTCGTAGGGCCAGCGATTTTTTTGACAAAATTAAAACCTTTAGTCAATTACAAAGTGAAAAATAGTTTTTCCATAGTGATTACCTTTTTAATGCTGAACATATTTTGGCAACAAAACAGTTGTGCCCAAAATACTTACTTACCTCATTACACTACAAAAAACGGTCTACCAAGCAACAATTGTTTTTATATCTTGCAAGACAAAAAAGGCTTTATATGGGTTGCCACAGACGCTGGGGTTAGCAGATTTGATGGAGCTATATTCGAAAATTTCTCGGTAGATGATGGCCTACCCGACAATCAGATTTTACAGCTCAGGGAAGACAGCAAAGGTAGAATTTGGTTTATGGCACTAAATGGGCAGCTCAGTTATTTTTTAAATGGGAAAATACAAAACAGCAACACAGACCATAAAATCAAAGACTTAAACTTTAATGGTGTAGTGGTATCCTTTCTCGAAGACAGTAAAGGAACCTTATGGTTTGGTACCAATAATAATATCATAGGCAGTTGGGATGGTGTTAAAACCACCAAAATCATCTCTAAAAGTCCAGATCAAAAATTTCAAAATGCCTTTCTTTATGAAGATGAGAAACATAACATTAGAGCAATAACCAGTACGGCCAACTTTATTTTTAAAAACAATGATTTTGCGCCAATAAAAGCCAACATCAGCCCCATTTCTTACAAAACCATTGTACAACAAAATGGCAACATTAAATTTTTAAATAAAGAGGGTTTAAGCACCTTCGAAAACGACAATATCAAACAGCTATTAAAACTAAATCCAAAACTATTAAACTCGGCACTAGGCTATATACATTTTGGTGAAAAAAGGGTATGGATCTGTAACGAAAACGGCATTAGGGGTATAAAATTAGATGGAAGTGGCGAAAAAAAATTCTTAAATGGCATAGCGGTAAACCAAAGCATTAGAGATGATCAAGGAAATTTATGGTTTACCACAAAAAATGGAATTTACAAACTACCAAGAACTAATGACCAGTTTTACACTTTCAACAGTGAAAACGGATTAAACAACCAAGTTATAAAAAGTATAGTTAAAGATAAAAACGGACGGCTTTGGCTAGGTGGAAACAAAGGTACAATTAGCATATTAAATCCCAAAACCAAAAAAATAGAAGAAATAAAACTGCCAGAAGCAGCCAAATTTAGCACCATTAAACAGCTCGTTGCCGACAACAACCACGATAAAATATTTTTCGCCTCAGAGTATGGCTTAGGCTCGGTAAGTAGCGGCTACCCTGCAAAAAAAGATTTCAAATTTTTAAAAGAAACCAACAATAATATTTTCGTGGTTAAAAACTTTGCTATCGATAGTACTGCTAAACTTACGCTATCCATGTCTTCAGGGGTAGTCATCATCAGCGACAGAAACCAACTAGAGTTTTCATCGTTAAAATACAAAGAGCAACAAGATTTCTTTAAAGATCGCTCTTATCGGGTATTCTACGACAAGCAGCAAAACCTCTGGTTTTCCAATATCAGTGGCCTATCAGAGTTTAACCAAGGCAAACTACATAAGCACTACGAAAAAAATCCACTTTTAACCAAAAGAATAAACGACATGCGCCAACTAGCAGATAGCAGTATTGCTATGGCTACAGATGGCTATGGTATTCTTATTTTTAAAAATGGAAAAGTAAACTACACCATTAACTCGCAAAAAGGCCTTAACAGCAATATCATAAACAAACTTTTTGTAAGAGATAGCTCGCTTTGGGCAATTAGCAATACTGGGGTAAACAAAATTTCAATCGCCCGCAACAAAATAAACATTAGCGCTTTTGATAATTTAAATGGCCTCCTGTCTGATGATTTGAACGACCTTTACATTGACAAAGACACTGCATATTTTGCTACCAATAACGGATTGGTTTATTTTGCCTACAACCATGCGCTACAAAATACCGCAGCGCCAAAGGTTTACATTACCGCTATTGCAAGTGGCAAAAAGCTGCTAGACTTACAACAAAACAGCTTTGCATTTAAACCTCATGAGCAAAACCTAATCATTAATTTTAGTGCAATAGATTTTAAAAATAGAAACATTACCTACAGGTATCGGTTAAAAGAAAAAGCCAATTGGATAGAAACAAAAAATAGAAGGCTAGAACTTTTTTCGTTAGAACCTGGAGAATACACCCTAGAAATTAGTGCAAAAAGCCAGAACAGTGAATGGAGCGAACCCGTAAAAATTAAACTTTCGTTAGCAAAAAAAATACACCAACGTTGGTGGTTTATAGGATTACTAGCATTGGCAGGAGGCTACCTAATTTATATCGTAAGTGTGCGCATTACCAAACAGCAAAAAAACAAAGAGCAAGAACAGTTATTGTTAAAAAACAAGGTTTTAATGCTAGAACAACAAGCACTGCAAGCCATGATGAATCCGCATTTTGTATTCAATGTAATGAATTCCGTTCAACATTTCATCAATACCAAAAACAACATATCGGCCAACAAAGTACTTACAGGTTTTGCCAGATTAATTAGAAAAAATCTCGAAATATGCACGCAAAGCTATATTTCTTTAGAAGAAGAAATCAATTACCTTAACCTTTACCTAAGCTTAGAAAAAAACAGGTTTGGCGAGAAGTTTAAATACGAGATTAATATAGATGAGAAAATTGACAAGGAGGAAACCTTTTTGCCTTCAATGCTATTACAACCCTACATAGAGAATGCCATTTGGCACGGCATTATGCCTAAAGAAGAAGGTGGAAAGGTGGAAATAACCATACAAGAAGCAAACCAGGAGACATTATTAATTAGCATAACTGACGATGGTATAGGTATTGAAAACTCATTGGCAAGCAAAAAAGAGGGGCACCAGAGCAAAGGAATGGTTTTAACTAATGAAAGGATTAACCTTTTAAACAAAATTGAAGCAAAACCTATACATTTAAACATTAAACAGAATGGTAAAGCAGGCACAATTATCACCATTGCCATACCAATGAACAGATAAAATACCGTTTACTCAAATATTACTACCATTCACTAAATAAGGATATGTCCTCGCCCTTTTTTGTATTAAACTTGTTGTAAGAAATTAAGCAAGCAATTAACGGCTTGTACTAAGAACGTTCTTATAGGATTGACAAAAGATATTTTTTAACCTAACCTAAAAGTATATCTCAATTCAGGTTTCATTTGTGTGTTAAAAGCGTCCCAATTTACATAATTAGGACGCTTTTTTTGTTTAACAACACAGGTATTCCATTGATTTTCAACACTAGGAAGAAAAATTAAAAAAAATTTTTCAAAAGTGGTTTTTATACTATTTTTGGGACTATTAAAAAAGAGTATAAACCCACTATTTTCCATTAGAAAAGATTTTTGTAACTTTAATTAGCGCATTTAACTTTCTAACTATTTAACTATTTTTTGTGTAATGAAAACGCCAAAAAAACCTATCCAAAACAAGCCAACAGGCAAACCAAATTCGAAGAAAGAAGAATCGGATGAAGAATTAGATGATATCCAAGATGAGAAAAATCTTGATGAGGATGAAGACGATTTTGATATGCCTCTTGATGACATCGATAACTTTGACAGTTATGACGATGACGATGATGACGATGACGATGATGACGATTTTTAATTTATAAAACCATAAAGATTATAGAAGCCCCGAAATTTCGGGGCTTTTTGTTATTTTAGCCACTCACATGAAAGCAATAATAGTTAGCGATAACAAAACACGAAAACAGTTTCTTGATATAGTAGAAGAGCTTTACAGCAATGATAATAACTATATCCGCCCACTAGACCAAGACGTTGAAAAAATATTTAACGTGAACCAAAATCCTTTTTTTAAACATGGCTACTGCGTTAGGTGGATTTTAGTTGACCAGCAGCACAAAGTTATTGGTAGAATTGCAGCTTTTATTAACGAAAAAAAGGCCTACGGTTATGAAGTGCCTACTGGTGGACTTGGATTTTTTGAATGTATTAACGACCAAACCGCAGCTAATTTTTTATTCGACACTGCTAAGAAATGGTTGGTAGAAAAAGGGATGAAAGCAGTAGAGGGACCAATTAACTTTGGCGAGAACGATAGCTTTTGGGGTTTATTGGTAGAAGGTTTTATTCCTCCATCGTACGGCATGAACTACCATATGCCTTATTACCATCAACTATTTAGCTCGTATGGTTTTGAAACTGCTTATGAGCAATTAACCAACATCATAGACTTAACCATTCCTTTTCCTGCCCGTTTTACTAAAATTGCCAACTGGGTAGCTACTAAACCAGGTTATACTTTCGAATATTTCCAAAAAAAGAATGCAGAAAAGTATATCAACGATTTATTAGAGATATATAATGATGGTTGGCAAGATTTCGAGAATTTTGTTCCCATTAAAAAAGAAACTTTGCAAGAAAGTTTTAAGCAAATGGAAGTATTGATGGATGAAAAATTAATTTGGTTTGCTTATATCAACGGCGAACCTGCTTCTTTCATTGTACTTATTCCAGATGCCAACCAAATGATTAAAGGCTTTCACGGAAAGCTTGGCTTATTGCAAAAATTAAAATTTGCGTACAGACGCTGGGTTGGAGTAAATCGTATGAGAGCCATTGTAATGGGCACAAAACAGGCATTCCAAAAACATGGCTTAGAGTCTGCGCTATTTATCAAATTAGGAGAACATGTATTGCCTAAAAACCAATACACAGAATTAGAACTCTCTTGGGTAGGCGATTTCAATGAAAAAATGCTGGCTATCCACGAAGCTACGGGTGCTAAATTTGGAAAAAAACATTTAACGTTAAGGAAGAATTTTTAGAAGCATCAACATGATCACACTGAGGCTATCGAAGTGTTTTTATGATAAAAGGGACTTCGACTACTTGTTCCGATAAATCGGAAAGCTCAACCATTGACAAACAACTTATTTAATCCACTACAACCCCAACCTATCATACAAATCGATTACTTTTTTCTGCAATTTCATCACTTCTGCATCCTTTTGCAATAGCTGTTTTTTTAATTCCGCTATTTCTTCTATCACATTTTGGGAAGTTGATGTTGTTGTTTCTTTAGAGATAATAGAACCTACCGAGACATTAAAATATTTAGCTATTTGAGCTAACCTAGAAAGATTAATATCGGTTTGCCCATTTTCTATTTTAGACAGTGCTGCAACAGAAATTTTCAAAGCATTGGCTACCTCAGTTTGGCCCTTAGCTTGCGCCAAACGTAATCGCTTAATATTAGCTCCAATTTCCGATATCAGCCTCTGATTAACCAAAGCAGAATCATTTTGTTTTTAATTCTCTAGCTAATTTAGGCAAATCTAGGCCTGCATAAGTACCCGAACTCATCATCAGTAAATTAGTACTTTGATAACTTAAACCTTTTAAATAAGCTTCTAATTTCGCCGCATTATCAAAATATAACAAACTATTGTCTTCAAAAGCTAGCTTAATATCTTGCTCAGTTAGTGGCTTCATCTTCTTTTGCTCAAAGGTTTTGGCATCGATGTAAACAATAGCCAAATCCGCATCGCTCATAGCACCTTTGTACTCCTTCAAAAACTCTTTATTTAAGCTACTAAATGTATGCAGTTCCATAAAGGCAACCAGTTTTCTATCGGTAAATTGAGATTTTACCGCATGAATGGTAGCTTTTAGTTTCGATGGCGAATGTGCAAAATCTTTGTAAACATTGGTTTGATCAACAGCGCTAATCAATTCCAATCGTTTGGCTGCACCGGCAAAAGAGCCAATAGCCGCATTAAAACCGTCTTCGTTTATGCCTAATTGCACACAAACCTGTTTAGCTGCATTAAGGTTCATTAAATTATGATCGCCAAATACATTTAAAGCCGTATGTTGTGGCAACAGATAGGTAATGCCGTCTTTTACTTCGTGGGCAGGAATAGCGTAAGGTATTTTTACCACATCGGCACTAGACTGTGCTACAGTTTTCTTCAATTCCTCATCCAACTCACAATAAATTAACTTTCCATTTGGCGTTATGGTATCGATAAATTTGGCAAACTGCACCACATATTCTTCAAAAGTTGGAAATACATTGATATGGTCCCAAGCGATACCGCTAATTACGGCTATGTTGGCATGGTACAAGTGAAATTTTGGTCTTCTATCAATCGGAGACGCTAAGTACTCATCTCCTTCTATCACCATAATTGGTGCGGTATCGGTAATTTTTACCATGGTATCGAAACCTGCCAATTGAGCCCCAACTAAATAGTCGAACTCCTTTTGGTGGTAGTTTAACACATGCAAAATCATCGAAGTAATGGTTGTTTTACCATGACTGCCACCAATTACCACTCTAATTTTCTCTTTCGATTGCTCGTAGATATAAGCGGGGTAAGAATAGATTTTCAGACCTAGCTCTTGTGCTTTTATCAGCTCTGGATTATCCACACGGGCATGCATTCCCAAAATAATAACATCAATAGCTGGAGTAATTCGACTTTCATCCCAACCCATTTGGGCAGGCAATAAACCGTATTTGTCCAACCGGCTTTTTGATGGCTCGTAAACCACATCGTCAGAACCCGTTACATCAAAACCTTTTTTGTGCAAAGCAATGGCCAAATTGTGCATTGCCGCACCGCCAATGGCTATTAAATGAATACGCATATTGTTTAGAATTGGAAAGTTGAAATGTTGTAATGTTTCTCACAACCTTCCAACTTTTTAACATTACAACTTTTTATTTTTTACAAACTTTGCCGCTACCCAACTATCTATTTTCTTATGATTTTGATACGTTAAACCAAACTGCTCACAGTGTGATTTAATGATAGCCAAATCTGGTGTTTCATAAAACCCACTAAAGAAAATTAAACCATCTTGTTTAAGTACCGAAGCATAAGTTTCTATCTGCTCTAAAAGGATATTCCTATTGATATTGGCCAAAATGATATCGAAAGTTTGTTGCGGAATAGCTTCTTTACTTCCGTGGAGGGAAACTAGGTTATCAATATTATTCAGTTTCGCATTTTCAATCGCACTTTCATAGCAAACCTCATCGTAATCTATTGCTACTATTTCCTTTGCACCGCGTTTTGCTGCTAAAATACCCAAAATTGCAGTTCCTGCGCCCATATCTAACACCTGAGTTCCTGTAAAATCTGTTTCTAAGATATATTGCATCATCATTGTTGTAGTTTGATGATGCCCAGTACCGAAAGACATTTTAGGATCAATGACGATTTCGTACCGGTATTGCGGTTGCGCTTCGTGAAAAGTAGCCCTAACGTAGCAATCGTCGCTGATGATTAACGGACTGAAGTTACTTTCCCATTCCTTATTCCAGTTTTCTGTAGCAATTTCTTCTATACCATAATTTGCATTTAGCGATTGATGTTCGGCCAAAACAGCTTGAAGTTTAGCTTCTTCAAACAAGCTTTGTTGCACAAATGCATCAAAACCGTTGTTGGTATCTTCGAAAGTTTCAAAATCAATGTCAGCTAAATCTGCAATGAACAAATCTTTCTGATATTCTTCAATTTCACCAAAGGCAAAACTTACTTTTAGGTAGTCCATATTATAAAAACCATTTAAAAGATATAAGCTCATACAGCATTGCTATTTTCTGCTGTTGGCTTAAAAAATTGAGTTTGGTGAAGACACCAAACTCTAGCTGTAATGTTATAGGCAGGTGTCCCCACCCGCCTATGTATTATTTATTATTCTAACCGTTTTCTTATGAGGTTAAAATTATTTTAAGAATTTAATGCCTTAACGATGTCTGTAAAATCACGAGATTTTAAAGATGCACCACCAATTAAACCACCATCAATATCTGCCTGAGCAAATAATTCGGCAGCATTTTTAGCATTGCAACTGCCACCGTATAAAATGGTGGTATCATCAGCTACGTTAACACCATATTTAGCTTCTACTTTAGATCTTATAAAAGCATGAATATCTTGCGCTTGTTCTGGAGTAGCGGTTAAACCTGTACCAATAGCCCAAACTGGCTCGTAAGCCAATACCACTTTACCAAAATCATTGGCACTTAAACCAAAAATGCCTTCTGCTAACTGGGTTTCAATTACGTTAAAATAGCTGCCGTTATTTCTTTCATCTAAAGTTTCGCCAATGCAAAAAATTGGCGTTAGGTTATTTGCTAATGCAGTAACCGTTTTTTCTGCTAACAATTGGTTGCTTTCTGCAAAATATTGCCTGCGCTCTGAGTGGCCAATAATTACATACTCGGCTCCGGTTGATTTAATCATTTTTGCAGAGGTTTCGCCAGTGTATGCACCACTTTCGTTTTGATGGCAATTTTGCGCACCAATTTTAACGATACCTGATGACAGCTGCGCTAGACTGTTTAAATGAATAGCAGGAGAGCAAATTACGGCAATTTGATCACCTTTTTTCTCGTCTCTAACCATATTTACAATTTCAGAAAACAATGATACTCCCTCATTGTAATCGTTATTCATCTTCCAGTTTCCTGCTACTATTTTTTTTCTCATTTCTATCTTGATTTTATGTTACCATGTTTTAAGGTTGGAAGAAAATTTTTAAATGTTCTTATGTACCAACTTTTCAACTTCTCTCTTAAAAGCGTCTATATTCTTTTGTAAGCTCAAAAATATGAGCTATAATTTTTTGTTCAGTTTTATTTAAGATTAAATCTCTGCGCTCGTAAACTAGGGCTGCAGTTTCTAACATTTTATCTAACGCATAAATATCAAAGCCATGCGCACCGCCCCAAGCAAAATCGGGAATAAAATTACGAGGAAAACCTGCACCAAAAATATTGGCACTTACACCTGCAACAGTACCCGTGTTAAACATGGTATTAATGGCACATTTGGCATGATCAGCCATAATTAGGCCACAAAATTGCAGACCAGTTTTCCTAAAGCTCTCCTTTTCGTAATCCCACAGCTTAACCTCACCGTAGTTATTTTTAAGGTTTGAGTTATTGCTATCGGCACCGATATTGCACCACTGTCCCATTACCGAATTACCTAGATAACCTTCGTGCCCTTTAGAAGAATAGCCCCAAATTACCGTATTGTTTATCTCGCCACCTACTCTGCTAAACGGTCCAATGGTAGTCTTTCCGTAAATCTTAGCACCCATTTTCACTTGCGAGTCGTTACATAGGGCAAACGAACCTCGTATATGACAGCCTTCCCAAACTTGGCTATTCTTACCTAAATAAATAGGCCCTTGTAAAGTATTAAAGGTAGCACACTCTGCCGTTGCCCCTTCTTCTACAAAAATACGATCGCCCAGTACGATATTTGTACCACTTAACCCAGCCGAAACCTTTCCTTTGGTAAGCAGAGCAAAATCTTTTTGTATCTCCACGTCATTGAACCCAAAAATATGCTCGGGATAATCTATTTTAACAAAGCTAGACAAATAAGCTACCCTTTCTAACTTATTTAATGCTTCTTGATAACTTATTTGGACTGTTGTTTTGTAAGCAATCACAATATCGGCTGCGTGTAGCACTTGTCCATCTTTTAATTTTACTACATTTTCTAGCAATTCATCATCTGGACATATAGCACCATTCACAAAAACCGAAGCAGCCAATAAAGGATATTTTTCACTTAGGTATTCCTGTGTTTGATAGCCGCAGCTAGCATTAAGATGTTTTCCCCATTTTTCTGCGATAGTTAAAATACCTACTCGTAAATCGGCTACTGGACGTGTAAAGGTTAAAGGCCTAAGCGAAAACCAAGATTTATCATCAAAAAGATTGATTACCATAAGCAACAAAAATAAAAAAAGCTCACGATTTAAATCGTGAGCTTTTAAAAAAATATGCTTTTAAGCTAAAATTATTTTTTAGCGTAACGGGTTTTGAATTTATCGATACGACCAGCAGTATCTACCAACTTCATTTTACCAGTATAGAAAGGGTGTGAAGTATGAGAAATCTCTAACTTATAAAGAGGGTACTCGTTACCGTCTTCCCATTTAACAGTTTCTTTAGTTTCAACGCAAGATTTAGTTAAAAAAGCATAGTCGTTAGACATGTCTTTAAAAACAACAAATCTGTAGCTCGATGGATGCAAATCTTTTTTCATTTGAATATTATTTAAATTATTTATGTTGAAATTTCCAAGAACCCTATTGCAATTTGCTGGCAACAACGTCTATGTCATTTCTTATTATCTTTTTATACCTCTATTTTAGAGGTTGCAAATATCAGTATTTTATTTATTAGAAACAAGTACCAATTAGAATATTTTCTAAAACCCCTAAGAAACTGTTAAAAGGTGGAATAAATAGTGTACCACGCGAATTTTCTGGCAAAAACCTATCCTGTAGTAAGTTTTGTACGGTCTTTCCCTATCCGTCATAGCTGCATCCTATACGCACGTGAAGCGTCTTAAAGCAAAAAAGCCTAATTCCAACGCATTAATGGTAAAAAACCTTAAAGTAGCTACTTTACTACTTCGAGTATTTATTCCAAATTTCCAATTTCGCTTTTTGTCTGGCGATATAAGCATCGGCTATTACTTCTCCAGAACTTGAATTTTCGGCACTTTCCAATAGTTGTTTTAGCTTATCTTGGTCAACATC
This sequence comes from Pedobacter sp. UBA4863, assembly GCF_002399615.1. Lineage (GTDB taxonomy): Bacteria > Bacteroidota > Bacteroidia > Sphingobacteriales > Sphingobacteriaceae > Pedobacter. Next base: position 102,046 of record NZ_DHDZ01000038.1, read on the forward strand.
GGCACGATAAAGAATTTGCACCAATTTAGAAAAATCGTCTTCTACTAGATATTCAAAAGCCTTTACCAAAACCTCTCGCAATTGATTTTCTGATAAGTCTTCTGATAGTTCAAAGTCTTTGCCTACCATTTTAGCTAACGACATTTTACTCATCTAATTTCCTGACAAAGTTCTACCAATACCCCATTTGTTGTTTTTGGATGCACAAAGCAAATCAACTTATTATCTGCACCTTTTTTTGGCTCTTCGTTTAACAGCACAAAACCTGCTGCCTTCAATCTTTCCATTTCGGCATAAATATCATCTACATCAAAAGCAATATGGTGTATCCCCTCTCCCTTTTTAGCAATGAACTTGGCAATAGCACTGTCATCGGCTGTGCTAGCCAATAATTCTATTTTATTTTCTCCGGTTTTGAAGAAAGCAGTAGCTACGTTTTCACTTTCTACTCGTTCGGTTTTGTAGCAACTTGTGCCCAACAATTGCTCGTACAAAGACGAAGCTTTTTGTAAATCAGCAACTGCTATACCAATATGTTCTATCTTATTCATAGATTTAAGGTTATCAGAATGTAAAAATGCACGTTTTATCTATAGTATCATAGCCATTATTTACAATTGTTCGCAAAGTTTTTTCGTATCTTTGTATCATAAATAAGCATAAAGGCGAAAGCCGAAAGCCGAAAGCATTTAATTCACCTGCTTTAAGCTTTGGTCTTTCAGCTGTCGGCAAATAAAAAAAGATACAAGAATGGAACTTCCTATTTATTTAGATAACAACGCTACCACACCGCTAGACCCAAGAGTATTGGAAGCTATGCTGCCTTATTTCACTAACAAGTTTGGTAATGCCGCTAGCCGTAACCACGCTTTTGGATGGGTTGCAGAAGAAGGTGTAGATTATGCCCGCGAACAAGTTGCAAAATTGATTGGCTGTACAGAAAAAGAGATCATCTTTACTTCTGGCGCTACCGAAGCTGACAACTTGGCTATCAAAGGTGTTTTCGAGATGTATGCTGACAAAGGCAACCATATTATTACTGCTACTACAGAGCACAAAGCTGTGTTAGATACTTGCAAACACTTAGAAAAACAAGGCGCTAAGGTTACTTATCTAAATGTAAAAGAAGATGGTTTAATTGATTTAGCTGAATTGGAAGCTGCAATGACACCAGAAACTATTTTAGTAACCATTATGTACGGAAATAATGAGATTGGGGTAATTCAACCAATTAAAGAAATTTCTGCTATTGCACACAAACATGGTGCTTTATTCATGACGGATGCAACACAAGCAGTGGGTAAAATTCCTGTTGATGTAAATGCTGATGGCATTGACTTAATGGCTTTCAGTGCGCACAAAATGTACGGACCAAAAGGTGTTGGTGCTTTATATGTACGTAGAAAAGGACCAAGAGTTAAAGTAACCGCCCAAATGGACGGTGGTGGCCATGAGCGTGGCATGCGTTCTGGCACATTAAACGTACCCGGTATTGTTGGTTTAGGTAAAGCTTGCGAGCTTTGTCGTTTAGAAATGGACGAAGAAACTAAACGTTTATCAGCTTTACGCGATAAATTGGAAAGTGCTTTAACAGTATTAGAAGAAAGTTATGTAAATGGTAACGTACAACACCGTTTACCTCACGTAGCTAACATTTCTTTCAAATATGTAGAGGGTGAAGGCTTAATGATGGCAATGAAAGATTTAGCAGTTTCTTCGGGCTCTGCTTGTACTTCTGCTTCGTTAGAACCATCTTATGTGTTAAAATCTTTAGGTCTTTCTGATGATTTGGCACACTCTTCGATACGTTTTGGACTAGGAAGATTTACTACTGAAGAAGAAGTTGATTACGCAATAGAAAACACCAAGAAAGCTGTTAACCATTTGAGAGACCTTTCTCCACTTTGGGAAATGTTTAAAGAAGGTATTGACTTGAGCAAAATTGAGTGGGCAGAACACTAAGACGAGTTACGATTGTAGATTTACGAATTACCATTTGAAATACACAATCATTAAATAAATAAAGAATATAACAATTTACGATGGCAGGAAATCTAAAATCGTAAATCTAAAATCTAAAATATCATGGCATATTCAGAAAAAGTGATTGATCACTACACCAACCCTAGAAACGTTGGTACTTTAAATAAAGAAGCTAAAAACGTAGGTACTGGCTTAGTAGGTGCTCCAGAGTGCGGCGACGTAATGCGTTTACAAATAGAAGTTGATGACAACAACGTAATTACTGATGCTAAATTCAAAACTTTTGGATGCGGCTCGGCTATTGCTTCTTCTTCTTTAGCTACAGAATGGTTAAAAGGCAAATCTATTGACCAAGCTTTAGAAATTGACAACATGGATTTAGTAGAAGAATTGGCTTTACCTCCGGTGAAAATTCACTGTTCGGTATTGGCCGAAGATGCCATCAAATCTGCCATTAACGATTATCGCGTTAAAAACGGGTTGGAAGCATTAGCATTACCTAAATCGCACCACTAAAATAGATGTGAAAAAATAGATGTGAGATGTGAGTTTATAATCCGTCTCAAATCTCACGTCTCAAATCTTACTAAAATGATTACTATAACAGATAAAGCAAAAAGCAAAATAGACGACCTAATGCAGGATTCTGAAATGGGTTCTGATTATTTTTTACGTGTTTCTGTAAAAGGAGGTGGTTGTTCCGGATTATCTTATAATTTAGATTTTGATAACGAAGAACAAAAAGGCGATCAATTTTTTGAAGACCGCGGCATTAGAATAGCACTGGATATGAAATCATTTTTATACCTAGCCGGCACGGAATTAGATTTTACTGATGGCTTGAATGGTAAAGGATTCAACTTCGTAAACCCTAACGCTAGTCGTACCTGCGGTTGCGGAGAAAGTTTTTCTGTATAAGATAATCTCGTTCAGGCTGAATTCATTTTACGGCGTAGCTTTCCGCACCGATAAATCGGCACAAGTTTCACCACAGGCCAGCATCGGCTTTTAGTAATATTATAAATAGACTCTAAAACAAATTTAGAGTAACGATAAAACAAAAGGTTCCAATTTATAATTGGAGCCTTTTGTCATTTTAAAAACGCAATTTTTACCAACAATCATTCATTCATTTTGTATTATTAGTCGCAATACTTTATCATTGTTAGTTCAAAATATCACCAAACATAATGTAACATGGTATCATTCAACGAATTTTCTACCGTACCTACGCTTTTACGTAACGTTGTAAAAAACATCCATCAACCAGAAGAAACCTTTCTAATCCATAAAAAAGGAGATAAATGGGAAGAGATTTCTTTTAAAGAAACCTTAGCTAAAGCTGATGCAGTTGCTGCATTTTTTCTAGAAAAAGGTATTGTAAAAGGTGATAGATTAGGTTTGATGATGGAAAATTCGCCAGAATATGTGTATTACGACCAAGGTATTCAACAAATTGGTGTAATCAATGTATCCATCTATCCTACCCTTTCTGAACATGAAGTAGCTTACATTATTAATGATTCGGGCATTAAAGCCATCTTGGTGGGCAATACCTTTTTGTTTAAGAAGATATTGAAAGTTGCCGAAAACTGTCAAGAATTAAAATATATCATTCCAGCATTTGCCGATTTTGGAAAAATAGCAATTCCAGAAGATTTGAATATTGAAATAATTGATTACAACACCATTTTAAATAGACCTGTATCTGCAGAAGAGATTACTGAAATTGATAAACGCAGAGCCGAAGTATTACCAGAAGATGTTTCTTCTTTAATTTACACTTCTGGTACCACCGGAACACCAAAAGGAGTAATGCTTACCCATTACAATTTTGTAAAAAACGTGGAGGTTTGTTTACAGCAAATCCCAGTAATTGATGAAACAGAAACGTTCTTATCTTTCTTGCCTTTGTCGCACGTATTTGAGCGCACGGCCACTTACCATGTATGTTGTGCGCAAGGCTGTAAAATTGCTTTTGCGCAAAGTTTAGAGCTTTTGGCCAAAAACATGAGCGAGGTTAGACCTACGGTAATGTCATGCGTACCTCGTTTGCTAGAGCGTATCCACGATAAAGCCATTAAATCTGGCACGGCAGCAGGTGGTTTAAAAGCAAAAATATTTACCTGGGCCTTAGAAGTTGGCAACAACTATAGAGTTACCAAAGAAGCAGGTAGAAACCCTGGATTGCTATTGAGCGGTAAAAAATCAATCGCCGAGAAATTAGTTTTCAGCAAAATTAAAGAAAAAACTGGCGGACGTTTAAAATTCATGATTTCGGGAGGAGCAGCATTGCCTAAAAATGTTGGGGAGTTCTTTGGCGATTTAGGCATTAAAATATTGGAAGGTTTTGGCTTAACGGAAACTTCTCCGGTAATGTCGGTTACGGAGTACCACAGACAGGTTTATGGTACGGTTGGCCGTGTAATTCCAGGTATTGAGATTGGCATTCAAAATGTTGATACCAAGCAGATGATCAATATCCAAACCTACGATACCTTTAATGAAAACTTTGAGTGCGAAGAAGGCGAAATTATTGTTCGTGGTCACTGCGTGATGAAAGGCTATTTTAACAAACCTGCCGAAACTGCCGAAGCGATTGATAAGGACAAATGGTTCCATACGGGAGATATTGGTCGTTTTTACAAAGGTAACTTGCAAATTACCGACAGGCTGAAAAACATGATTGTAAATGCCTATGGCAAGAATGTGTATCCAACGCCAGTAGAAAACATTTACCTGAAAAGCCCTAAAATTGACCAGTTGTTTTTAATTGGTGATAAAAAGGAATACATCACGGCAATTATCATCCCTAATAAGGAGACTTTACAAGAAACCTTTAATTTAAAAGAAGATTTCTTCCAACGTGAAGGAGATTTTATTGCAGAGAAAGAAATTAACGATTGGATTGGTAAGGATATTAAAAAGATTTCTAACGAACTAGCTAAATTTGAGCGCATCAAACATTTTATCGTAAAGCGTAACCCGTTTAGTATTGAGGAAGGCGAAATTACGCCTACTTTGAAAGTGAAACGTAGAATTGTAGAGAAAAAATATGCTCCTGCAATTGCGGAGATGTATGCGAAGGATAGTGCGGAGGTGGAGTAAACGATTTGGTTGGTAATCACACCAACCAAAGGGAAAATTGCTGTTCGACATTTGTAATGTCGAACTACCTATACGGAATTTTTAATTCCATTTTGTAGCATATAAGCATAACTTTAGTTCGGATTAAAAACCCTATGATATTGCTTCGGAATTACAAATTCCGAAGAGCAAAGTTCATCATGACGGAATATTAGCGGCGGCTACACATCGCAATGACGCAAAAAAATTACTACTTTTGCAAAAAATACCATAAATGAGTATAGGATTATCAGAACAGGAAATACAAAGACGTGATTCGCTAAAACAACTACGCGAATTGGGCATTGACCCTTACCCTGCCGAGGCTTTCGAAATAAATGCCTACGCCGCAGATATTAACGAAAATTACGAAAGAGATAAAACTGCTTATAAGAACATCAGCATTGCTGGACGTATTATGACCCGCCGTATTATGGGTAACGCCTCGTTTGCTGAGTTGCAGGACTCTACCGGTAGAGTGCAACTTTACCTAAAGCGTGATGATTTGTGCCCTGATGAAGATAAGACTTTGTACAACACGGTTTTCAAGAAATTATTAGATCTTGGCGATTATGTTGGCATAAAAGGCTATGTATTTACTACGCAAACTGGCGAGATTTCGGTGCATGTAACTTCGTTAACCGTATTATCGAAATCATTAAAACCACTCCCTGTGGTAAAGCGTGACGATGATGGCAATATATACGACGGCTTTACTGACCCAGAATTGCGCTACAGAATGCGCTATGTGGATTTAACGGTAAATCCTGATTACAAACAAATTTTCATCAACCGTTCTAAGGTTATCAATACCATGCGTAATTACTTCGACAGTCAAGGCTGGATGGAAGTAGAAACGCCAATTTTACAAGCGGTGCATGGTGGGGCGGCGGCTCGTCCGTTTGCGACACACCACAATACGTTAGATATGCCTTTGTTCTTACGTATCGCTAATGAGCTTTACTTAAAAAGGTTAATTGTTGCTGGTTTTGATGGTGTTTACGAGTTCGGTAAAATGTTCCGTAACGAAGGGATGGATAGAACGCACAACCCTGAGTTTACTTCGATGGAAATCTACGTGGCCTACAAAGACTACGTGTGGATGATGGGCATGGTAGAAGAGTGTTTGGAGAAAATTGCCGTAGCTATTCACGGTTCGCCAGTGGTTAAAGTTGGTGAGCATGAAATTGATTTTGCTGGTCCGTATGAGAAGTTAACGATGTACGAATCAATTCAAAAATATACTGGTATTGATGTGTCGGAAATGAGCGAAGCCGAGTTGGTACAAACTTGTAAAGATTTAGGCATTGCAACTGATGATACAATGGGGCGTGGTAAATTGGTGGATGAGCTTTTCAGTGAGAAAGTGGAAGCTAACTTAATTCAGCCTACTTACATTACCGACTACCCCATTGAAATGACGCCTTTGGCCAAGAAACACCGCAGCAAAGAAGGCTTGGTAGAGCGCTTTGAGCTATTTGTAATGGGTAAAGAAATTGGCAACGCTTACTCTGAACTGAATGATCCAATTGACCAAAAAGAGCGTTTCGAAGAACAATTGAAATTAGCCGCCAGAGGCGATGATGAAGCCATGGCAATGGATGATGATTTTGTTCGTGCGTTGGAATATGGCATGCCTCCAACTTCTGGTTTAGGCATTGGTATCGATAGATTGGTGATGTTAATGACTGACCAATCGACCATTCAAGAGGTGTTGTTTTTCCCGCAGATGCGCCCAGAGAAAAAGAAAATTGAGCTTTCTGCTGAAGAAGCTGAATTGTACGCTTTAGTTAAAGAAGGTGAACAACAATTACTCAGCAATATAAAAGCAAAATTATCGGAATGGAGCAACAAAAAGTGGGATACTACCTTGAAAGGCTTAACCGGAAAAAACATCCTTAAAGTAACCAAAACAGACGATGGTTTGTTTTTAGAACATAAATAGATATAATTGCTAAACATCTTAAATCCTCAGTTATTAACTGGGGATTTTTTGTTCAACTTTTCTTAACCTTAATTATTAACCAACTAAGCTTTATGAAAGAAATAGCACTTAAAGATGGCGACTTTTGTCAAGTAATTTTTGGCACACATAAAGGCAAAACGGGCAAAGCCACCGATTTAAACATTAGCAAAACGGGGCATCTCACCATCACCGTTGTGCAAGAAAATGGCACTCGGTTTAAAACGTTAGCCAAGAATGTTAAAGTAACCATGAGCTAACAGTTAGCGTGAAAGCTCCTTAACAAAACCATAACATAAAGTTAAAAGTTTATTGCATTTACAGTAAAAGTTCTTCCCTATTTTAGTGCAGTATTAAAATTTAACTAAAATGAATAGTTCAAGTATCGAAATTACAGAAAACGAATATTGCATTAAACTAAGTAAAGACACTTTTGACTTATCGCTTATTCGTCAGTTAATTAAACGTATCCAAGCTGAAGAGTTGTTTTTCAGCAAAAAGAAAATTGAAGAGGAGGAAGATTTATTGAGCAGGGCAAATGCTGCTTATGAAGAAAGTTTTGATCGCTTGTGCGACAAATAAAAAGAGCTAATTCCATCTCGGCATTAGCTCTGCTCTAAAACTCTTTTATCTATGGCTGTAGCGCACTTGCTGTTGCCTATCTAACATGCCCAACTGATCTTTCATTTGCTTAATCTGATCAGCTAACAGTTTATTTTTATCTGCTTTCTTGGCTTCTGCTAAATACATTTGGGCTTCGCGTTTATTGCGTTTTCCCATGGCAATACCTGCTAAACTTAATTTAGCTAAAGCTACGTTATGATCCATGTGTAAGCCCAAACTTAAAGCTGCTTTGAAATATTTTTCAGATTTCATTGGTGCTTTTCTCGACTCCAACAATCCTAACAAAAGGTTATAATAACCATACTGCATTTTGTTCAATTGCTTTTCGTAGTTAGTAATTCTAGCTAAAGCAACTTCAGCTTTACCCATTTTATCCTTACGCAAATGCCATTGTGCAATTAGCATATTTTCGTTGTAGAAATAGGTTACAAAAACAAATATACTTAGCAAAATAGTAGGAATGCCCCAACCCCAATAACCAAAAACAAAAAGTGCAACCGCAGCAGCAACTAAAACAAAGCCTATAATTAAACGTACTAAATTTGACATAGTTTTTCAATATTTCTGCAAATATCGGTTTTATATAGCAGAAAATAACGATTTAATTTATAATTTCAACAAAAATTAGATAACGATGAAGTACCTACTTGCCATCACCTTCGGATTATTTTTCGTTTCGGCGAAATCTCAAGAAATCAATAAAAAATTAGAAGATCAAATAAAACACAAACAAATCATGTTAAACCAGTGTTCAAGAGAGGGTTTAGTAGAATTCCCTGAATTTAAAGCTAGCTACGATGCCAACTACGAAAACTATAATATAGACTCTACAACTGTACCTCAGTTAATCAAGTTAATGAAGGGTAAAAAAATAAAAGTGGTTTTAGGCACTTGGTGTGGCGATAGTAAGTATCAAGTACCAAACTTTTTAAAGGTAACAGATGCGGCAAAAGTTAAAGAAGATGATGTTTCTTTTATTGCAGTTAATGGCGATAAAAAAGCTGAAAATGGTTTAATAGGCGATCTTGACATTCAACGTGTACCTACGTTTATTGTTACCGATAAGCAAGGGAAAGAAATTGGTCGTATTGTAGAGCACCCTAAAAAAAGCCTAGAACTGGATTTAGTTGATATTTTAACGGCAAAAAAATAAGATATTTACTTCTTTTTAAACTTTATACTTTTAACTTAAAAAATGGCTGTAGATTTAGAACCAAGCTGGTTTAAAATTTTAGAAAGCGAATTTGAAAAACCTTACATGAAAGCCTTAAAAGATTTTCTTCAACAAGAAAAACAGGCAGGCTTTACCATTTACCCAAAGGGATCTGATATTTTCAACGCTTTTAACCATACTCCCTTTGAAAAAGTTAAAGTAGTAATTTTAGGGCAAGACCCTTATCACGGTGTTGGGCAAGCGCATGGCCTGTCTTTCTCTGTACAAAAAGGCGTGGCTACACCTCCTTCGCTTAAAAATATTTATAAGGAACTGGCGGATGAATTTCCTGATTTCAAAGCCCCAAATCATGGCGAACTTACCGCTTGGGCCAACCAAGGCGTTTTATTGTTAAACGCCACATTAACCGTTAGAGCACATACCGCTGGTTCACATCAAAAAAGAGGTTGGGAGCAATTTACAGACAAGGTAATTACCGAATTATCTGAAAAAAGAACAGGTTTAGTTTTTATTTTATGGGGCAACTATGCTAAGCAAAAAGAAGCATTGATAAACAAAAGCAAACATTTTATCATTAGCGCTGCGCATCCATCGCCTTTTTCAGCTTACAATGGTTTCTTTGGCTCAAAGCCATTTTCTAAGACAAACGAGATTTTAAAGCAACAGGGCAAGCAAGAGATTAACTGGACCCCCTAACCCCCTGAAGGGGGAATTGCCAAAGTTGGCGAATATGCAGAAGTCCCCTTTAGGGGATTTAGGGGTTTAATACTCCAACGGCACAATTGGTTCTTTCTTCGTGGTTGACATGATCATCATCGTTTGGAAAGTCTTCACTACAGAAATCTTGCTGATTTTATCCATAATTAAACGCTCGTACGATTTGATGTCGCTTACATAAACCTTCAACAAGAAATCGGCCTGACCAGTTACATGATGACACTCCGTTACTTCCTTAATTTGGTTTACTTCGTCTAAAAAGATTTGAATGGTATTATTTTTATGAAAATCTAATTGAATTTGGATAAAGGTTTTAATACCCAAACCTAGTTTTTCTTCATCAACCAAAGCATGATAGCTTTTAATGTAACCAGACATTTCTAGTTTACGAACACGCTCTAAAGTTGGCGCTGGCGATAAACCTATTTCTTGCGACAAAAGCAAATTGGTAATTCTACCGTTTTCTTGCAATAATCTCAAGATCTTAAAATCAATTTTATCTAACTCTAATGCCATACTTGTTTTTTAATTGAAAGGTGTAAAGGTATAACAGAAAGCTCAACCCGCCAAATTTTATTCTAAAATTAATGTAAAAAATTAACTAATATTTTATTAAAAATTTTTAGATTTGTCTAAATAATGAATTAGAAAAACAAAAATGCAATCTTATACCGAAGAGAATTATTTAAAAATAATTTATCACTTATCAGAAATTAGTCATCCAGTGCTTACTAATGCCATTTCGGAGCGTATTCAAACCAAAGCGGCATCAGTAACGGATATGATTAAAAAACTTTCGGAGAAGGGATTGGTAAATTATGTAAAATATCAGGGCGTAACCTTAACAGATAAAGGCAGATCAACGGCCATCAATATTGTGAGGAAACATCGCCTTTGGGAAGTTTTTTTGGTAGATAAGCTTAATTTTAAATGGGATGAAGTGCATGAGGTTGCCGAAGAACTAGAACACATCCAGTCTAATTTATTAATTGAACGCTTGGACGAGTTTTTAAATTTCCCCCGTGTTGATCCTCATGGAGACCCTATTCCAGACAAACATGGTAATTTTGCAGAACTGGCCCTAGTAAAGTTAAGTAAGTTAAAACCTGGTGACCAAGGAACCATTACTGGCGTAAGTGAGCATTCTTCTGCTTTCCTCAAGCATTTAGAAAAGCTGAGCTTAACACTTGGAAAACAAATACAAATTATCGAAGTATTGGCATTTGATGGTTCGGTAGAATTATTGGTTGAGCAGCAAAAAACAAATATAAGTAGAGAAGTAGCTAAGTACATTTTAATTACCAAAAGCTAATGACCGAGAAACAATCGCTTAGCGAAGTACATCAGAGTGTAAACACCGACCAAAAAAAAGGTTGGCGACGAATATTAGCGTTTTTAGGCCCCGCGTACTTAGTTAGCGTAGGCTATATGGACCCTGGAAACTGGGCTACCGACATCGCTGGCGGCAGTAAGTTTGGCTATCAGCTTATTTGGGTATTGCTCATGTCGAACTTAATTGCGCTGTTACTCCAATCGTTAAGCGCTCGTTTGGGTATTGTAAGAGGACTAGATTTAGCACAAGCTTCGAGAAACACTTATCCTAAATGGGTAAACTTTCCGTTATTTATATTGGCACAAACCGCTATTATTGCTTGCGATTTGGCCGAAATTATTGGGATGGCCATTGGTTTAAACCTACTTTTTGGCTTACCATTAATTTGGGGCATATCTATTACCATTTTCGATACGGTACTATTGCTTTTCTTACTTAACAAAGGGATGCGCAAAATGGAAGCCTTTATTGTTTCCATGGTTTTTATTGTTGGCGTTTCGTTTTTGGTAGAAATGTTTATTGTAGAACCTTCTTTAAAAGAAATTGTAAAAGGTTTTGAGCCTTCGATTCTGGGCGGAGAGGCACTTTATATTGCTATTGGTATTATTGGTGCCACCGTAATGCCACACAATCTTTATCTTCATTCTTCTTTAGTACAAACGAGAAAAATCGAGAGAGATAGCAAGGGAATCAAGGAAGCGATCAAATTTAACTTTATAGATACCGCAGTAGCCTTAAACTTGGCATTTTTTGTTAATGCTGCAATTTTAATTTTAGCCGCGGCAGCTTTCTATAAAAATGGTTTTCACGAAATTGCCGAAATACAGGATGCACACGAATTACTAACACACATCTTTGGAAATGTAGCTCCTGCCCTATTTGCCATCGCATTAATTGCTGCTGGGCAAAGCTCTACGGTTACCGGCACACTTGCCGGACAAATTGTAATGGAAGGACATTTGAACCTGCGCATACAACCTTGGCTACGCCGATTAATTACTCGGCTGTTAGCTATTGTTCCTGCATTTTTTACCATACTTTATTTCGGAGAAGATGCCCTAGGCGGATTGCTAATTTTAAGTCAGGTTGTATTGAGCCTACAATTGGGTTTTGCCATTATTCCTTTAATCCATCTTAACTCAGACAGGAAAGAAATGAAGGAATTTACCATCAAAACTTGGGTAAAAATATTAGCTTGGTTAAGCGCTGGCGTTATTGTAGCACTTAACATTAAATTAGTTATCGAAGAAATTTCTGGTTGGGCAACCGCAACCAACGGAGCTTGGTACATTTATACCATTGTACTACCTATCGCTATGCTGATCGCACTATTGCTAGCCTATATTTTCGTTTATCCTTTCGTGAGCAAAAAACAAAGAATAGGCAATGTTCCGCATGGCGATGCCTTAGCCATTGGTCATATTGAAAAAATCAATTACGAAAAAATTGGTATTACTGTTGATTTTTCGGAGAACGACAGAAAAACTATTCGCCATGCGCTGATACAAGGCGGGAAAGAGGCGCATTACTATTTAATTCATGTAGTAGAAACCGCAGCTGCCCGCTATCATGGCAAAACAGCAATGGATCACGAAACGCAATCAGATACCGATAATCTCAAAAAATATCAAGAAAACCTAGCCGATTTAGGCTACCATGCCACACCTCATATTGGTTTTGGCGGCACAGCACAAGCCATCGCCGAAATCAGTAATGCAAACGGACTAGAACTTTTGGTAATGGGTGCCCACGGACATAAGGGCTTAAAAGATCTGATATTTGGTACCACAGTAGATTCGGTACGGCACAAAGTGGATATTCCCGTTTTAATTGTGAGGTAGGCTGTTGATACCTAGAGGAGGTGCTCTTACAGATTTGTAATCTGGAAGTCTTATCAGCGGATTTGTAATCCGCAACTAAAAAAAAACCTAGCTCAAATTATACCTTAAACCAAAAAAACCTCTTATACCTTGGTTTGGTGCATAAACATAACTGGGGTCAAAAGTTAAACCATAAGGATTATTTGGCATAGCCACTGCATTTCCATTAGGGTCAAATTGCACTTGCTTGTCAAACGGATCGTTAGCTCTAGCAATAATAAATGGGTTATTTCGAGTTGGCTTAAAGTTCAGCAAGTTTTTTACGCCACCATATACTTCCAAGTTCTTAAACCCACGATACGTAAATTGAATATTCTGCAAACTCCAAACTGGCGAATGAGGTTGACGTGGATCTCGTAGCTCATCTAACAATGGTAAACGCATCGGTCCGTAAATATTTCCAGTGTAGTCAATTCCTAAATTTAGTTTGTTAATGAGGTAAGAAACCGACCAAGTTCCCAACCATTTCTCGGTAAGGATTTGTTGCATTTTTATACCGTCTTCTATCAAACCAACATCCTGCAAAGTAATACCTGCATTTAGTTTTAAACCAAAATTTAAAGACACATCTAAATTACCAGTTAAACCCTTACTTACCGCATAACCGTCTAAATTATCGTATATAATCTGGCTAGTATTGGTCTCGTAATCTGCCACAATACGGTTAGTAAAATGCGTATAAAATGCTGAAACATCAAAGGTGAAGATATTACCGTTGGTAGCGTAAAGCTTTTTCAGATAGTTCAAATTTACATTATAAGTTTTCTCTGGCTTTAAATCGTTTTCTATCACTACCTCTCTAGCTCCTGTTAAGGCGGCATGGTCTTCTGTAAAAATATTGACCACCCTAAAACCAGTTCCAGCGTTTAATCTTAAAATACTCGTTTCATTAAAATTGATTTTATAAGCAAAACGAGGTGTAAAAATATTGCCGTGGTTAGAATTATAATCGTAGCGCATTCCCAACAACAACGAATGCTTTTGTGCTAATTTGATTTCATCTTGAGTGAATATGCCTGGCAGGTAAGTATTTTCTGGCTGCGAAAAAGTTGCGACTGTATTATCCTTATAGTAAGTATAACGCAAAGCCGTACCAAAGAGTAAATCGTGGTTACCTAACTTTTTATCCCAAGTAAGTTGCGAAAAGGCAATATTTTGTTGGGCGATGTAAGAGGTTTCTCCATAGCGACTATCCTGATTATGGTTTGTCAACGAAAAAGCGAAGAACATCTTTTCCTTAATTGGCAATTGGTAATTCCCTAACACCTCAAAACGTTTGGTGTAAATACTTTCGCCATAAACTTCATCGCCACCACGATGAGCTTTTGTCCAATTCATCTCACCACCCCATCTATCTTCATATAAGAACCTCCCTGCTAAAGAGAACAAACGATTTTCTTTCCTACTAAAATTCCATTTTTGGAAAACAGAAATACGATCTTGCAGAGTAACGTCAGTAAAATTATCATGGTTTTGGTCTATTTTATTACCATATTTAAAGTAATTTACTCCAGTTAAGACATTCACTTTAGGATGAATTTTGGCTTTAAATCCCAAATCAAGATTATGCTCTAGGTAACTCGTAGTCATAAAATCGGCACTTAAAGAAGGTGCTTTACTTACATCTTTAGTAATGATATTGATTAAACCACCTACAGCTTCGCTACCGTACAGCGAAGATGCAGGGCCTTTAACTACTTCTACCCTTTCTACCAACGAACTTGGAATTCCAGACAGTCCATAAACAGTAGAAAGACTGCTCACAATCGGCATTCCGTCAATCATCACCATCGTATAGGGGCCTTCCAATCCGTTGATATGAATATCGCCGGTATTACAAATATTGCAATTGAGCTGAGGGCGAACACCATTGATGTTCTGCAGTGCATCAAAAATACTTGGGGTAGGGTTTTTCTGAAAAAATTTAGCGGTGTATATCTCTACCGGAACTGGACTTTCTAGCCTATTCACTTCCTTTTGTGTTCCGGTAATTACCACCTCTTTTAAATCTTCCTTTTGTTCTATCAAATTAAAATTCAATACCGTATCCGAAGAAATATCAACCTTATTCAATTGTGTTTTATAGCCCACAGCTGTAATTCTTAGGTGGTAGCTACCTGCCTTTAGTACAACAAAACCAAATTCTCCATCAACATTGGTTTGTGTAGAGCGTTGCATTTCTACCAAACGCACATTGGCTTTAGCAACAACATTACTATTACTTGTTACCTTCCCTTTTATTACCAAATCTTGTGCAAAAGATGTTGTAAACAGGAGTAACAAACTGAAAATAAGTATTAGTCTTCGCAACATATTAGCTCTATTTAAATATATATTTAGACAAATCTAAAAATAAATTTAGAAAAAAAAAACAACAAACAGAATTTTATTAAAAAAACTAATATTTCTAACAAATAGTTACAGGTATCCTTAATAATTGTTGATATTTGTACCATGCCTAACGATATACAGATAAAGAATAAGCGGGCCTACTTTGACTATAATATTTTAGATAAATATGTAGCCGGAATTGCGCTGCTTGGCACCGAAATAAAATCGATAAGACAAGGGAAAGCCAATTTAACCGATGCTTTTTGCACATTTATAGGCAGTAGTCTTTATGTAAGGAACCTTCATATCTCCGAATACAGCCATAGTTCTTTTTATCATCACGATATTAAACGAGACAGGGTTTTATTATTACAAAAGAAAGAGCTAAGAAAAATAAAAATAAAAGGAGAGGAAAAAGGTTTCACCATTGTTCCGCTAAGGATTTTTATTAATGAACGTGGTTTTGCCAAGATGGAGATAGCTTTAGCACAGGGTAAAAAAGAGTTCGACAAACGCGACAGCATTAAAGAAAGGGATAGCAAACGTGAGTTGGACAGGGCAATGAAGTTTTAAGTAGTCCGAAGTCAGATTTCCGAAAGACTGCCGCCAGTTGCTTACCAAGCGCTAGATTAAATCGTAAATCTAAAATCGTAAATCAAGAAGATGAAAATAGTTTTTATGGGTACGCCTGATTTTGCAGTGGCATCGTTAAATGCAATGAAAAATGCAGGCTTTGATATTGTGGGCGTAGTTACAGCGGCGGATAAACCTGCCGGCAGAGGACAAAAGTTAAATGAAAGTGCCGTAAAAAAATATGCCGTAGAAAACGGATTGAAGGTTTTACAGCCTCTAAAGCTAAAAGACCCCGAATTTATTGCCGAATTACAAGCTTTAAACGCAGATTTACAGGTAGTAGTGGCTTTTAGAATGCTGCCAGAAGTAGTTTGGAACATGCCACCAAAGGGAACGATTAACTTGCATGGCTCTTTGTTACCACAATATAGAGGTGCGGCCCCTATTAATCATGCCATTATAAACGGAGAAAAAGAAAGTGGCGTAACTACCTTCTTTTTAAAGCACGAAATTGATACTGGCGATGTAATTTTTTCTACTAGCACCCCAATTACGGAAGAAGATACTGCGGGTACACTTCATGATAAATTGATGAACATTGGTGCAGAATTAATAGTAAAAACGGTAAAAGCCATTGAAGAGGGTAATTACACCGAAGTACCGCAGCCAATGGATACGGAGCTGAAATTTGCCCCTAAAATTTTCAAAGATTTCTGTGAAATTAATTGGAAACAAGACAACAACATAGTATATAACCATATTAGAGGGTTAAGCCCCTATCCTACTGCCTTTACTTTTTTAAATGAAAAAACTTTAAAAGTTTTTAAAGTAGAGAAAGAAGCTACCACACCTAAAACAGCAGCCGGCATATTTGAAACAGATGGTAAAACTTTTTTAAAGTTTGCAACCAACAATGGCTATATTAACTTATTAGAGCTACAGCTAGAAGGCAAAAAACGGATGAAGGTTGATGAGTTTTTGAGGGGAGTTAGATTATAGCTGAATAATTCATTGTAAATTAACAAAATGGATGAGAACCAGCAACAAAACTTAGCAGCCAAGAGAAAACAACTACAACTTCGGATAAAGGTTGATGAATTTATTGATGCGCATTTTTTACATTGGTTAGAGATTTATGACGTTTTTGCAGCTAATAATATTGCGCACGAACTGGTCCAATTGGCTAATGTAACTCCAGACGAGATAAGCTTTTGGGAAAAGCGAATGGCAACCGAGCCTTTTAGCAAGTTTAATTTCGATACAGAGAAGTTAAATACGGATGACGAAAGGAATATTTTTAGCGAGCTTTACAGATCTTTTCCGTCAAACTACCCATTAAGGTTTATGCCCAATGGTAGCTCGCCCGAGTTAATTTCTGACAGTCCTAATGGCATTATACAAGATTTTGCACAGCAACTTGGTGTTAATTTAGATATGGAAGTTTATTTCATGTATTTATATTATACTCCCGTATTAAAACTAAAACTAAGAGCTATTGTTGAGCATGCCGAGCAGCTTTACGATTTTCCGATGGATGACATTGTAATTGCTGCACCTAATTTTGATTGGCTCATCTTCCGGTCGATGGAGGAAGAATGGCGATTTTGCCGAAGTGCCAATACAAGAAGTTAATTAAACCTTATTGTAGCGGAATACTTTTTGTTGTGTCATTTTCGACGAAGAATGAGGAGAAATCTGTTATATAGCCACTCCAATTTTAGATTTCTCACATACGTTCGAAATGACGTAGAACGGAGGACAAAAAGATTATAGCGGGAAGAAGGACTGCTATTGCCAGTAGCGAAAGACATTGTTTTTCACTCCAAAATAAATGATCTGCTTTCTTTTTACTTTTGAATTTCTACTTTTAACTTAGATAGATTGGTTTAACCAACCACTAAATGCCCTTGCTATTTCGTTAAAATAGCGTTTACGACCATAGCCCATAACCCAACGTACACCGTTTACGGCATTCGTTAAAAAAACTTCTTCGGCTTCGTTTAAGATCTGCGGATTAATCTGTGCCTCTATTAATGGCAATTGGTGTTGTTTGGCCAATTGCATAATTACATTGCGCATTACACCGCCCACACAGCCTTCGGAGAGTGCTGGCGTATAAATTTGGTTCTGATAAATTACAAAGAGGTTTGAACTGGTGCTTTCGCACAAAAAACCATTTTGGTTAAGTAACAAAACCTCGTCTAAACGATGCTGTTTTTGATAAATAGCCGCCATTACAAAAGGCAGAGAATTGGTAGTTTTATAATTGGAAAGTTTATTGATGGGTTTAGTAATCTCATCGTAAACATCTATAATAACACCTTTTTTATTAAACTCGTAACCTTGTGTTTCTAATGGTTTTGCCTCTAATAAATAGCCTGCTTTATTGGTTTCGGGCATATAAAGGCCTTCGCCTTGCCTATAAATAGTTAACCGGAAACGGGCATTGCCTTGAGTTTTATTTTTACGTGCTAGTTCTGCGGTTTTTTGCTTCAAAAAATAATCGTCTAACAAATTATAGCCATCCATTTTTAAGGCTTTCATGGTTGCTTTTATTCGGTCGGCGTGTAATTCTGGATATTGTAGTTTTCCGTTGCACATCCGCATACTCTCAAAAAAACCATCCCCAAACTTAAAAGCTCGGTTGCTAACTTTCAAAATAGCGGTATCGTTGGCTAAAAACTGGTCGTTAAATAAAATAAACTGCGACATTTAAGCTATATAATTACGCCATTTAGTTAATACTGATTCAAAATCTGCTGGCATTGGTACCTCAAATTCCATATACTTTTGTGTGGTTGGATGTACAAAGCCCAAGATTTGCGCATGTAAGGCCTGACGCGGCATCAACTCAAAACAGTTGGCAACAAATTGCTTGTATTTAGTAAACGTAGTTCCTTTTAAAATCTTATCGCCGCCATAAGTGGCATCGCTAAATAGTGGATGTCCGATGTGTTTCATGTGTGCCCTAATTTGGTGGGTACGGCCTGTTTCTAGTTGACAGCTTACCAAGGTTACATAGTTTAAACGTTCTAAAACTTTGTAGTTAGTTACCGACCATTTACCCTTTTCTTCATCGTCATATACCTCTTGTATAATTCTATTTTTTAGGCTTCTGCCAATGTAACCTTCTATCCTACCATCATTTTCAATATCGCCCCAGGCTAAAGCTACATATTTTCGGGTAATACTATGGTCGAAGAACTGTTTAGCCAATTTAGTCATGGTAATTTCGTTCTTGCTAATGAGCAACAAGCCCGATGTATCTTTATCTATACGGTGCACCAAACCAGGTCTTCCGTCGTTACCGGGCAAGGTTGGCAATTTTTCGAAATGAAAAGCCAAAGCATTTACCAAAGTGCCGGTATAATTATTAAAACCAGGATGTACCACCATACCTGCAGGCTTATTTACCACCAGCAGGTCATCGTCTTCGTAAACAATATCAATTGCAATATCCTCCGGATAAACTTCGGTATCGCGTGGTGGCTGGGCATAAACAATAGAAATTTCGTCTAATGGCTTTACTTTATAGCTAGCTTTAATTTGCTGCTTGTTTACCAGTACATTTCCGGCATCAATGGCGTTTTGTATTCTATTTCTTGATGCATTTTCTATCCGGTGCATCAAAAACTTGTCAATACGCAATAACGATTGTCCTTTATCTACAACAATATTAAAATGCTCAAATAAATCCTGTTCTTCATCTTCTTGCCCTATTGCGAAATTTTCCATGCTACAAAAGTAATTTATCAAAATGATATTCCTTTAAAACAATTTGGCTTATTTATTGTAGTGTGGGTAGCGAGTTAATGATGTGCGTATGAAAAAATTATCCGAAAACTTCAGAATAATAATCAATTTTTTTCCTTATTTGATTAGAAAGATTTATTTTCGTATCTGATAATCAAACAAATAAACATGAAAAATAGATTTAGAGCGCTAAAGAATATGGTATTATTTAGCGCTTTTTTGTTGCCTTTAAATTTAATGGCACAAGATGAGGTTGGAGATTTAATAATAGGATCGCCGGCTGATGCAACCAAATTAATTAACGCCTATGCCGCTCCTGCTTTTAAAGGGTTTGGCCTAGGGTTAAACTCGGGTTGGGCAAACTCTGCAAAAAGTATTGGTGCGTTTCGTTTTGATTTAAGAGTAACGGTTACCGCAGCAATGTCTCCAAAAAAAGACCAAAGTTTTGATGTAAGTACTTTAGGGCTACAAACCTTAAAACCTACCAATCCTTCAAAAACTATTTCTCCTACAGTTACGGGAGACGATGTAGAAGGTGTAGAGATGATTTCTACTACAGCATCGAGCCCGCAACCATTCAAATTACCCAAAGGTATGGGTTTTAACTATATCCCTTCTCCACAAGTACAACTTACCGTAGGCTTGCCTAAAAACATAGATGTTTCTTTACGATACTCACCAACCATTGACCTCAATGAAAATGGAAAATTTAGTTTATTTGGCATTGGAGCTAAAGTAGAGGTACTCCCTTTAATACTTGGCAAAACAGGCAAATTACTTCCTTTTGATTTGGCTGTAGCTGGTGGTTATACCAAACTAAAATACGAGCTGCCTTTAGATGTTAATAGCGGAAAGTACAACGATCAAGTTCTTAAAACAGAATTTGGCGGTTTTAGTGCAGAGGCAATTATTTCTAAAAAACTAGCCATCTTTACGCCATTTGCCAGTTTAGGATATAACACCGCACAACATAAAATTAATGCACTAGGCACTTATGACATGGATACAAATGGTATAAAAAATCCAATTAGCATTGACGACAAAAGCATTAATGCCGTAAAAGCTAGTGCAGGTTTTCAATTAAAACTAGCCGTATTAAAGTTATATGCGTCTTATACGCTTTCAGAATATAACTACGTGAACGCAGGTATTGGCTTAGGCATAGGAAAATAAAATTTTAAAAACCGATTTAAAAAGCTTCTCTTTGGAGAAGCTTTTTTTATGCAGTTACCTAGCCCACTACATCAAATTCTCTACAATAGCGCATCATTTTTTATCAAGAGAGATGACCTGATAGATCCTTTCGTATCGGGCAATAAATGGCGTAAACTTAAATACATCCTATTAGATGCGGCTGCTAAAAACAAAAATCATTTAGTAACATTTGGCGGTGCTTATTCTAATCATTTATTGGCCGCCGCAGCAGCAGCAGCCAAGCATCATCTACAAGTAACCGCATTTGTTAGAGGCGAGGAAGTAAACAACCCAATGCTATCGCTTTGTAAGATATTTGGTATGCAATTATACTTTGTTGATAGGGAAAGTTACAAAAACAAGCCTAGATTATATGAATTGCACTTTGGAAGCAACAAAGCTGCCTATTTTATTGATGAAGGTGGTGCAAGTGAGGAAGCAACCATTGGTTGCACTGAAATTATTGACGAGCTAACTGAACAATTCGACTATATCTTCTGTGCAGCAGGAACAGGCACAACGGCAGCAGGTTTATTAAAAGGCATCAATCAGCTAGCCTTAGCTACTCAATTGCATATAGTTCCTGTTTTAAAGGGTGGCGATTTCATCAAAGATGAGATTTTCAAATATGAAAAAAACTTGACGAAATTACATTTACATACTGATTATCATTTTGGTGGCTATGCAAAAACTACCCCTGAGTTAATTTCATTTATTAAAGATTTTACTTCAAAAACTGGCGTATTAATAGACCCCGTTTACACTGGAAAAATGTTTTATGCCATAAACGATTTAATAGAAAGCAAGCAGATCTCAAAAGATGCTAAAATATTAGCGATCCACACCGGTGGATTGTTCGGAATTCTCGGAATGATTGACGAGTTTTCGAAGATTTCCTGAAAACATTTTTTCCACATTTTTCAACTACCGTGAAAGTTGCCATCAAAATCTAACTTTAAACTGTTTAAACCTAGTTTTTGAACTCGGGGTTCAAAAACCGCCTAGATTTGATTTTTAGACACATTTATATAAATTTGAGTTATACCAAAAACCTAAATCTATGTATCAATTAAGTGTAGCTCCAAACCAAGTTAAATCAACACTGAAAAAACATATCCTTGCCGACGGGTACGACCTTACCTACGATATGGAAAAAAGTAACGGTGCTTATATTTACGACTCTAAATATAACCGAAAGCTCCTCGATTTTTTCACCTGCTTTGCTTCAGTTCCGCTCGGTTATAATCATCCAAAAATGGTTAATGACGAGGCTTTTAAACATAACCTACTGCTTGCTGCGCTATCAAACCCATCTAACTCCGATGTTTATACCCAACAATATGCAGAGTTTGTAAACACCTTTTCTCGTGTGGGCATTCCTAATTATTTGCCCCATGCCTTTTTTATTGCAGGCGGCGCTTTGGCCATAGAAAATGCACTTAAAGTAGCCATGGACTGGAAAGTGCAAAAAAACTTCGTAAAAGGTTATAAAGAGGAAAAAGGCTTTAAGGTAATCCATTTTGAAAAAGCTTTTCACGGAAGAAGCGGATATACTTTAAGTTTAACCAATACCTTACCCGATAAAACTAAGTGGTTTGCGAAATTCGATTGGCCAAGGGTAAGTACACCACAGCTTAAGTTTCCTTTAAATGAAGATAACTTAAGAACCGCCGAAGAAACCGAAGCTATTTCCATTGCACAAATTAAGCAAGCTTTTGCCGA
Organism: Pedobacter sp. UBA4863; assembly: GCF_002399615.1. Taxonomy (GTDB): domain Bacteria; phylum Bacteroidota; class Bacteroidia; order Sphingobacteriales; family Sphingobacteriaceae; genus Pedobacter. The sequence goes on from NZ_DHDZ01000038.1 coordinate 124,419, forward strand.
CAACAAAGATGACATTTGCGCCATCATTATCGAGCCAATACAATCTGAGGGAGGAGACAACCATATCAGGGAAGAATTTTTAATTAAATTACGCCAACTGGCCGATGAAAATGAAGCAATGCTAATCTATGATGAAGTACAAACTGGCGTAGGTTTAACCGGCAAGTTTTGGTGCCATCAACATTTTAGCGAGAAAGCCAGACCAGATATTATCGCCTTTGGCAAAAAAATGCAGATATGTGGCATTTTGGTTGGCAATAAAGTTGATGAAATTGAAGGAAATGTTTTTAATGTGCCTTCTCGAATTAATTCTACTTGGGGTGGTAATTTGGTTGATATGGTACGTTCTACCCAAATTTTAAATATTGTGGAAGAAGACCAACTTTGTGAAAATGCAGCTCATGTAGGCGCATACCTAAAAAACCAACTGCACGAGCTTGCTAACAAATACGACAAAATGAGTAATATTAGAGGCAGAGGATTATTATGTTCTTTTGATTTTCCTGATAAGGACATGAGGAACAAGTTTATTGAAAAAGGAATGGAAAACAATGTTATGTTTCTGGGATGTGGCAACCAAACTATCCGCTTTAGGCCCGCACTTTGCATAGAGGAACAACATATTGACGAGGGAATAGCAGTAATGCATAAAATATTACCGACTTTGTAAAATTTACGCAGCTATTTTGGTTGCTACTTTCTTTTTATAAACCATTAAGAGTGCTCTAAACTGAGCTTCTTAATGGTTTATATATTTCATGACTTACTTTCTACAAACCAAAAGTCAATTTCTATTAAATTCGAAACATGAAAAAAATCGGACTTCTATTGTTTGTTTTAGCTCTTATTGGTTGGATGCTAAAAGACACTTTTACACAATCGGGGATAGAAGATTTAAAGGGAGGCTTTGCCGAAGTAGGGAGCTACAGAAATGAAAACAACACTGGCCCAGTACAGCGTATTTACTCGGTAACTGTTAAAGATACAACACAAGCGCAACTAAAAGAATATGGTGATTTGATGCCCCACAACAAATACGGCAATACCAAAGTTTATTACTTTTTAGAGGGTAAAGAAGTACCGTCAAAACTTTCGCCTGGCGATATCAATTTTGACAACAAATTCAATAACAATTGTTTTGCCTTATACGAAAAAAGTGCCATGGGCAATGTAGGCTTAGTAAGGTGGCCATTTCGTTAAACTGTACTTGTTAGCCCGAGCCAGACACTGCAAACCTCAAATAAAGGCAGAATGACCCGTAATAGCACGACCAACAATTAAAGTATTGATTTCTTTGGTTCCTTCGTACGAGTAAATAGCCTCAGCATCTGCTACAAACCGAGCTACATCGTATTCTAGTAAAATACCATTTCCGCCCATTACTTCTCTGGCACGGCTTACTACATCGCGAGTTCGCATAGAGCAAAAAACTTTGGCTAAAGAAGCGTGCTCATCAGTTAATAAATTTTGATCCTGCAATTGCGACAACCTAAAGCATAGCGTTTGCATGGCAGTTAAATTAGACAACATTTCTACCAAATGATTTTGGATTAACTGAAAGGAGGAAATAGGTTTACCAAACTGCTTACGTTTTTGTGTATAAGCCAGCGCTGCTTCGTAAGCTCCTCTGGCACATCCCACCGCCTGCCATGCTACTCCTGCCCTAGTCATCTGCAATACTTTGGCCGTATCTTTAAAAGAATTTGCATTTTGCAACCTATCTGCCTCATCTACCTCACAGTTTTTCAGGGTAATTAAACCATTTTGAACAATACGCAGTGCCATTTTATCTTGCATTTTCTCTACTGAAAATCCTGGTGTACCTTTTCTAACCAAAAACCCCTTTACCTGGTTATCATCTAAATCTCTGGCCCAGATGATGGTAATATCTGAAAATGTAGCATTACCAATCCACTTCTTTTGTCCATTGATAATCCATTTATCTCCACTTCTTTTTACGGTAGTTGTCAATCCTCCTGCCGCTCCAGAGCCCACCTCGGGTTCGCTTAAGCCAAATGCGCCAATGGTTTTAAACTGTTGCATAGAAGGTAACCATTGTTGTTTTTGTTCTTCAGAGCCGAGCAAATAAATACTGCCCATAGCCAAACCACTTTGAACACCAAAATATGTCGAAATAGAAGTATCGATCCTAGCTAATTCCATAGCTAAAATCCCTTCCATTAAGTTAGATTTACCGGCACAACCGTAACCTTTATAAGTTAAGCCACAAATGTTTAATTCGGCAATTTTTGGAATTAACTCATACGGAAATTCGGCCCGTAACCAATAATCGTTCACTATTGGCTTTACTTCCCTTTCTAAGAAAGTCCTCACTTTTAATTGTAAAGCCCTATCCTCTTCGTTTAACGCTTCTTCCCCTAGTTGATAAAAATCTCCCTCGATATGTGGTAATGCTCTCTTTCGAGAACTTCCGCCCATCATTTTCATCATACCTTGTAATTGTTTTTCATCGAGATTAGCGATCGCTTCCACCATTTTCGGTAAATCAACTTTTTTGGAGAGTACATCCAATTGCTGAAAATCTATACTTCTAAATAATTGATAAGCGTTTTTTAAAGAGGAAAATAGATTGGCCATTAGTTAGTATAAGTAAATAGTTAAAATTTAAAACCATTCATACAGTTTTGCTCACTTCTACTTTAAACAACAACAAACAACCGAAATTGTTGGCCTCTGGATAATTACTTACTTCAAATTAAACAAGCTATCAACCCCCAAAAGTTTTCTTGAAGTAAAACCTTCGCCATATTCTGCGCCTATATTTTTACCCATTTCTCTGGCTCTGGCAATTACCGACTGTAAGAAAGCTGGCGTAGAAATATAGGTTTGCGGCTCGTCTTCACCGGGACTATTGAATTGAGTTTTAAATGCTTTTATCGCTTCAATTTTCTGTTCCATTTGTGCAGAAATATCAATAATTATATCGGGCTTAATGTAAGTATCTTGAATATACTGTAATGTTAGCCGTGGTCGCCAAGGCTGTTGCGAAATTCCGTCTATCGAAGTTTCTATTTTCCTCAAGCCAGATAGAAAAATGGCATCATTTGCCAAATCGGAGGCCCTTCCATGATCTGGATGGCGATCATATAAAGCATTGGTTAAAACAATCTCGGGCTGGTATTTACGAATCATCTTAATCAATTTTAGTTGATGTTCTTCATCGTTTTTAAAGAAACCATCCCTAATTCCTATGTTTTCCCTAACGTGTATGCCCATAATTGCAGTGGCATTTTTAGATTCTTCTGTTCTCGTTTCGGCCGTTCCTCTTGTACCAAGTTCGCCTTTGGTAAAATCTATTATACCTACTTTTTTCCCTTGTGTAATATGTTTAATAATGGTACCCGAACATCCCAGTTCTGCATCATCTGGATGAACGGCCAAAACCAATAAATCTAATTTCATAAAATTAATTTTGAATACTTGAATTAATGAATACCGAATAATCTTTTAACATCGGTTTCTAGTTCAGTAATTTTCCAATAGCAATCGTTGTATTTTCTTCTTTACTTTTGATGAAGTTGGTTTGGTAAAAGGATAAAAATACTCTACCACCTCTCCTTTTTTATTGACCAAATACTTATGAAAATTCCAACGAGGGGTAGATGTTAAATTTCCATTTAGTTTTTTATCGGCCAAAAACTTAAATAGCGGATGAGCTTCTTTGCCCCTAATCATCACCTTATCGAACACCGGAAATTGCACCCCATAATTTACTTCGCAAAACTCGCCAATGGCCTTACCTTCTAAGGGCTCCTGCTTACCAAAATCATTAGAAGGAAAGCCTAAAACCTCAAAATCATCTGCAGAAAATTCTTCTCTAATTTGTTGTAATTCTTTTAACTGGGGCGTAAAACCACAACCCGAAGCCGTATTCACAATCAACAATACTTTACCTTTGTAATCGACCAAGTTTTTTTCTTTTCCATCAACAAGACGAGCTTTAAATGGATATACCGTTGGTTTTAAATTCATATCTTAAATTCACTGATAGTAGCCAGAGCTTCTAATGATCGATTCGATATCTCTATCTTCCTGCATACTATAAGTACTTTTTAGGTTATGGCCTACAACTCTTGCTACCAATTGGTAAGAAAACGCCGCAAATTTACCTTTTGTTTCCTTCACAATGTCATAAGTTGTTCGTCCAACCTCTCTATCAATTAATTTAGTTAATATTTGTCCTTGTGTAATGGTTAATTCCTTTATTTCGGTATTAAACATTTTTTTTATTTCCTGATCGCACTCCTTTACCAAATGCTTTTGTATTTTTTTGTCGGACACTAAAGCCAAATCACGTTCTAATTGTTCGTATCTGCGTTTGGCAAAAAGCGCATAGGGAATTACTTTTAGTACATTGTACCTCAATCTATTATAGGCAGCTTGTTCTTGTGGCGATTTCCAAACTCGTTGTCCAAAAATCACAACCTCTTTTAATCCTATCCAAGGTATCATCAAACCACCATCGTTGGTAGCAGCTACACGAATAGTATCATTTTTACCTAATTTTGGCCAAATAGCATTCGATGTGCTATCTTGCGCCTTTGCCCCAAGAGTAGCAATCATGACAATTGAAAGTGCAAAAAAACGATAAAATTTCATAAATTTATGCCTATTCAAAGTTAAAGCTATTTTTATACATTAGTTTTAACCACAATCTAATATAGTACATTATAGTTTAAAAATCATCATAAATTTACCTACAAAAAACAAATGAAGAACACGCTAGTTATAGATTTAGAAGCTGAAAAAAAAGAGATACTTAAAAGATATAGGGCTTTGTTGCGTGCCTGTAAATCCACTTTACAGCGTGGAGATAAAAAAGAAATACGCAAAGCGTTTGACATGGCGCTGGAAAGCCATAAAGACATGCGCCGCAAATCTGGCGAACCTTACATATACCACCCTATTGCGGTAGCACAAATTGCTGCCGAAGAAATTGGATTAGGAACAACCTCTATTGTTTGTGCCTTATTGCACGACGTGGTAGAAGATACCAATATTACCCTAGAAGATATTGAGCGTGAGTTTGGTAAGAAAACCGCTAAAATTATTGATGGTTTGACCAAAATAGCTGGCGTTTTTGACACGAACAGTTCGTTACAGGCAGAAAATTTTAGAAAAATGTTGCTTACTCTTGCCGATGATGTAAGGGTAATTTTAATTAAACTGGCAGACAGGTTGCATAATATGCGTACCATGGATTTCATGCCTCGCCAAAAGCAACTGAAAATAGCTTCGGAAACAATCTATTTATATGCTCCCTTAGCCCACAGACTGGGCTTGTATGCCATAAAATCGGAACTGGAAGATTTGGCAATGAAATATTTAGAGCCCGACACCTATAAATTTATCGCTACCCAACTTAATGAGAAAAAAGCCGAAAGAAATGCCTTTATTAAAAGTTTTGTAGAACCTATTAACGATATTTTAGCAGAGCAAGGTTTAGTTGCCAATGTTTACGGGCGGCCAAAGTCTATCCATTCGATATGGAATAAAATGAAGAAAAAAAATATTCCTTTTGAAGAGGTTTATGATTTGTTTGCCATTAGAATTATATTAGATAGTGCACCAGAAACTGAAAAAGCAGACTGTTGGAAAGCTTACTCTATTGTTACCGACCTCTACCGTCCAAACCCCGATCGTTTACGCGACTGGGTGTCATCGCCCAAAGGAAATGGCTACGAATCCTTACACACTACGGTAATGGGTCCAAAAGGACAATGGGTTGAAGTGCAAATAAGAACACGACGCATGAACGAAATTGCAGAAAAAGGTTTTGCGGCACACTGGAAATATAAAGAATCTAACAACGATAATGGCCTAGACCAATGGATACAAAAGGTACGTGAGATGCTGAGCAACCCGGAATCTAACGCTTTAGACTTCTTGGATGATTTTAAAATGAACCTATTTTCTGATGAGATTTTTATTTTCACGCCAAAAGGGGCCTTACTACAACTGCCTTTGGGTGCAACGGCGTTAGATTTTGCCTTCGAAATACATACCGATATTGGCGCTAAGTGTATTGGGGCAAAAGTGAACCACAAATTAGTACCACTTTCGTATAAACTGCAAAATGGCGATCAAGTAGAAATTATTACTTCGAGCAAGCAAACACCCAAAGAAGATTGGCTTAACATTGTGATGACGGCTAAGGCCAAATCTAAAATTAAATCATCCTTAAAAGAAGAAAAACGTAAAATTGCAGAAGAAGGTAAAGAATTATTGGAACGCAAACTGAAATCGTTAAAGATTACCTACAACACCGATAACCTTAACAAATTAAGCTATTTCTTTAAACTTCAATCTACCCAAGACCTGTTTATAGCTGTAGCTACCGGAAAAATAGAGCTAAAAGACCTTAGAGAATACGTTGCAAGCGAGAAAGAAATTGAGAACAGGGGAAATGAAAAAGTAAGCGACAACGAACGTATTGATGCTTTGCTAAAAAAGGTAAAAGGTCCAGAATCTGATGTATTATTAATTGGCGAAGACTTACAAAAAATAGACTACACTTTAGCAGCTTGTTGCAACCCAATACCTGGCGATGATGTTTTTGGCTTTGTAACCGTTAACGAAGGCATAAAAATACATCGTACCAATTGCCCCAATGCGGCACAACTAATGGCTAACTACGGTTATAGAATAGTAAAAGCCAAATGGAACAGGCAACAAGAATTAAGCTTTTTAACCGGTTTACGTATTGTAGGAATTGATGATGTGGGCTTGATCAATAGTTTAACAAAGGTAATATCTAACGATTTTCATGTAAACATTAGATCTATTACAGTTGACACCAACGATGGTATTTTTGACGGCACCATTAAAGTTTTTGTAAACGACAAAGAACATTTAGATAATTTGATTAAAAATTTACTGGATGTAAAAGGGATAACTGGTGTTACAAGGTTTGATGCGTAAATTTTATTCAAGACATGTTCATTTGCTATCGAGTAAAATCATTACATGACACAGAATTAGCATTTGAACAAATCGATGAATTATAAAGGAAAAGAATAATTATCAAAAAAGTTCCCAAATCAAGAACATCGTACTGTATTTGTAATAAGTTATTAAAAAAACATTACCCAATTGAAGCTCCAGACCCAATAGAGACTATAAAAATAAGGATGGAAGAAATGCATTTAAAACAGGTTGATTTGACTGAAGAAATTGGAAGTAAAAGTAGGGTTCTTGAAATTTTAAACCGTAAACGTAAATTGACCGTTGAAATGATTCGGAATCTAAATAAGCGACTAAATTTATCGCCATCACTTTTAATAAATAATTATCAGCTAACAAGATAAGGGTGATGAAAAATATCGCCATCATATTCATCCTCTTGCTGGCAACCACCAAACTATATGCACAGCCTGGTGGTGGTGGTTTAAGAATTACCAATCTGTACAACCAAATCGGCGAGAAAATCAATATCTATTCCGATTCGTCTATTAAAATACGCTCCTTTAGCTTACAGTAAGACATTACCATCCACCTACCCCAAACCGTAGCGCTATTATGTTTCCGCAAAAACGGTATCGAGTTTGAAGTTGAAGCAACCGATAAAAATTATAAAAAATACAAATCAGAACATGGGCGCTACTATCAGTTCAATTCATCAATAACAATTCCATACAATTTGGTAAAGCCATTTTTAAATACCAAGCTGGCTATTTAAACAAATCGTCAAAACAATTTAACAATAGCGCAATTTATCAACATAAATCTGTATAATCCTTTAATCTCTGTAATCTATTGATTACCTTTGAATGGAGTTTAAAACTATGTCTGAACAGAATACAAACGAGTTGGTTAGAAAGATATTCGAAGCCTATCTCGAAAATAAAAACTTAAGAAAAACCCCTGAGCGTTTTGCCATTTTAGAAGAAATCTACTCAAGAGACGATCATTTTGATGTAGAGACTCTTTATATACACATGAAAAACCAAAAATACCGTGTAAGTAGAGCCACGGTTTACAATACATTAGAGCTATTGGTTTCTTGTGATTTGGTGACTAAACACCAATTTGGCAAAAACATGGCACAGTTTGAAAAGTCTTACGGCTATCATCAACACGATCACGTAATTTGTATAGACTGCGGCAAGGTAGTAGAATTCTGCGACCCTCGTATTGGCCAAATCCAAAACATGGTTGGCGAGCTATTAAAATTCGACATCAAACATCACTCTTTAAATCTTTATGGCGTATGTTTCGATTGTGGCGCAGCCGCCGCTGTTAAAAATAAAGCACACTAATTATACAATAACAAATATTATTCTCTTAATTTATTATAATGACGCAAGTAGATGTACTACTAGGCCTACAATGGGGCGATGAAGGTAAAGGAAAAATCGTTGATGTTCTCAGCCCGCAATATGATTTAATAGCTCGTTTCCAAGGCGGCCCAAATGCAGGGCACACCTTAGAATTTGATGGCAAAAAATTTGTATTAAACACCATTCCTTCGGGTATTTTCAATGAAAAAACCATGAACCTTATTGGTAACGGTGTAGTAATTGACCCTATCATTTTAAAAAGGGAGTTAGATAATTTGAGAGCCGCTGGGCATGACCCAGTGGGTAAAGGAAAATTAGTTTTAGCACGTAAAGCACACCTAATTTTACCAACTCACCAGTTATTAGATGCTGCTAACGAGCAAAAAATGGGTGCCGGCAAAATTGGCTCTACGTTAAAGGGTATTGGCCCAACCTATATGGACAAAACCGGCCGAAATGGTATCCGCGTTGGCGACACTACCCTGCCAGACTTTAAAGAAAGATACGAGAAACTTGTACAAAAGCACAAAGAAATTCTTTCTCATTACGAATTTGAATATGACTTGGCAGAAAAAGAAGCCAAATTTTTCGAAGCCATTGAGTTTATCAAATCAATTCCGCATGTAGATAGCGAGCACTTTGTAAACGGTTATTTAAAAGAAGGTAAAAAAGTATTGGCAGAAGGTGCTCAAGGTGCATTACTAGATGTTGATTTTGGTTCGTATCCGTTTGTCACCTCTTCTAACACTACTACCGCTGGCGCTTGCACTGGTTTAGGTATTGCCCCTAATAAAGTGGGCGATGTTTATGGGATTTTCAAAGCATACTGCACCAGAGTTGGTGGCGGCCCTTTCCCTACCGAATTGTTCGACGAAACTGGCGAAACTTTACGTGCCGTAGGTCATGAGTTTGGCGCTACAACAGGTAGAGCTCGCCGTTGCGGATGGATTGATTTGCCCGCATTAAGATATGCCATCATGTTAAACGGTGTTACCGAGTTAATTATGATGAAAGCTGACGTACTGGATGGCTTTGATACCATTTACGCCTGTACACACTACGAGCACGATGGGCAAACTATCGATTACATGCCTTACGATATTATTACTGTACAGCCTAAACCTGTATTAAAAGCAATTGAAGGCTGGAAAACAGATTTAACCGGCATTACTTCAACAGCTCAAATTCCGGCTCAATTAAATGCTTACATTGAGTTCTTGGAAAAAGAATTAGAAGTTCCAATCAAGTTTTTATCGGTTGGGCCGGATAGAAAACAGACATTAACACTAAAGTAGTTTCTTTAGATAAAGAGAATCCCTCGGTAGTTTATCGGGGGATTTTTATTTAGAAAATATTCATTTTTGAGCTAATACATTCTATTTTTGCTTGCTGCCTATCGTTAGGTGCTACTCAAACTCGTATAGTACGAAAAAGACCGATGACTGCTGAGGAAATTTCTAATTTTAAACAAAAAGCACTTCAATACGCATCAAACTTTGATGTTTGTTGTTACCTGGATTCGCATAATTACCCAGACAAATATGGTAATTACGATTGCTTAATTGCTTTCGGTGTAGAAAAAGAACTAACTACTTCGGTTGGCAATGCTTTTTCATCCTTAAAAAATTTTGTTGATGAAAACAAGGCGTGGATGTTTGGCCTGCTCAGTTACGAGCTAAAAAATGAAACCGAAGAACTTCAACATCAAACTAGTGATAATTTAAGCTTCCCAGATTTGTACTTTTTTATTCCAACACATTTAATTGCTATCAAGGATAACAATATACAAGTCCTTAAAGGTGAAAAAAGCATCATAGAAAAAATTAACAACCTAGCATTTCATAAAACTGAACCTGCAAACAACCGTTTAAATATTCAGCGTAGATTTACCAAAACAGCGTACCTAAGTAGTTTAGAAAAGATTAAACAGCACCTTAAACGAGGGGATGTTTACGAAATAAATTTTTGCCAGGAATTTTTCGCCGAAAATGCAACCATAGATCCGCTATACACCTACAACAGGTTAAAAGAAATCTCTCCAACTCCTTTCTCTGGTTTCTTTAAAATAAAGGATAAATACATCCTATCGGCAACGCCAGAACGCTTTTTATCAAAACGAGGCCACACGCTTACTTCGCAACCCATTAAAGGCACAGCCAAAAGAAGCACCAATGCAAAAGAAGACCTACACATAAAAACCACCTTAAAAAACAGCCAAAAAGAACAGGCAGAAAATGTAATGATTGTAGATTTAGTTAGAAATGACCTGACTAAAAGTGCTGTAAAAGGAAGCGTTAAAGTTGATGAATTGTTCGGGATATACAGCTTTCCACAAGTACACCAGATGATCTCTAGCATTAGTTGCGAACTTTCTCCAAATATTCATTTTGTAGATGCCCTTAAAAATACTTTCCCAATGGGATCGATGACGGGAGCACCTAAATTGCGTGCCATGCAATTGATCGATAAATATGAAAGGAGTAAAAGGGGCGCCTATTCTGGTTCTTTTGGCTATATTACTCCAAATGGCGATTTTGATTTTAACGTAGTAATTAGAAGCATCCTATACAACGCAGCGGCACAATACCTATCTTTTCAGGTTGGCGGAGCAATTACCTATGCATCTGAACCAGAAAAAGAATACGAAGAGTGCTTGTTGAAAGCATCTGCCATAATGAGTGTATTAACCCCAATTCCTAAAGAGGCTTCCAAAACCTAAAATCAAAAATGCTTTGCAAAAAATCTTGCAAAACATTTTCAAAAAACTCCCCTTTAGCGGTTGGGGACTACTATTTCCCTTTATAATATTTCATTGCCTCTGGCAAATCTTTTTGTATTTGTGCAATACGAGCGGCATCAGACGGGTGGGTACTTAAAAAAGCAGGTGGTTTTTGAGAACCAGAACTAGCTTGCGCCATTCTTTGCCAAAAGTCAACCGCATTGGTTGGGTTATAGCCAGCCATTGCCATAAATGCCAACCCCATTTTATCTGCTTCTAACTCTTGGTTTCTACCATAACTTAAAATAGTTAACTGCCCGCCAATACCATAAGCTGCATTAATATAATCAGCATATTTTGAGTTAGCACTTGCTACGCCCACTACTGTTCCTAAACCTTGCGCTACTGTCATTTGCGATGCCCTTTCTGCCGAGTGTTGTGCAATAGCGTGGGCAACTTCGTGTCCCATTACCGTGGCCAGGCCAGCTTCGTCTTTAGTTACTGGCAAAATTCCTGTATAAACAGCTATTTTGCCACCTGGCATACACCAAGCATTTATTTCTTTACTGTCAATTAGGTTATATTCCCATTTGTAGTTAGCAATTTGATCGCCATAACCATTCTGGTTCATATACTGTGTAACGGCAGCAGCAATTTTTTGTCCTACACGTTTTACCATTTGGGCGTTTGCCGAAGTAGTTGATACCACCTTAGTTTGCGGATTGCTCATTAACTGTGCATAACCAATAGCGGCTTGTTGCTGCAATTGAGTATCATCTACCAAACTTAATCTGCTACGTCCGGTTAATGGCACCGTAGAGCACGAGGACATGGCCAATATTGCTGTTGCCATTCCTAAAAATATAACCTTCTTCATGATTTTAAAATTATTGCCTAAACAAATAACTCTTTAAAGTAAATTTTGTTTGTAGCTTTTGGCCTAGGCTTGTTTTTTTTTAAATAGATACACTTTAGATTCTTTTCCTTTAAGTAAACGCTCTATATTTTTCTGATGTGTTACCAAAATAAGCACACACACACAGATGCTATACAGCACTTCTGATTTTACCGATGACTGGAAAACAAAAACCGTACCTAAAGGAAAAGCAAAACCTGCACAAATAGAACTTAAAGAAACGTATTTTGAGGTTAATAGCACCACAATAAACACGCTTACACAAAGCAGGGCGGCCCACGGGTTTACCGCTAAAATCATCCCAAATAGCGTTGCTACACCTTTACCGCCTCTAAAACCTGCAAAAATTGGAAACAAATGTCCCATTACCGCAATTACACCAAGGGCCAATTCGTAATTAACAAATTGTGCAGAGTATTGCGGCCCTGTTACCGAAAGTCCAATTAAATAAGCGAGCTTAGTTGCTGTAAAGCCTTTCATGATATCAATGGTCATTACCACAATACCCGGTTTTTTCCCTAAAACTCTAAAAGTATTTGTAGCTCCCGCATTTCCACTGCCATATTCGCGTACGTCGATACCATAAAAGGCCTGCCCTAACCAAACCGCCGTAGGTATAGACCCCAAAAGGTAGGCAGCAATAAGTGCAGAAATAGAATAGATTGAAATCATCAGCCTACAATGATAATAAAAAAAATGTTCTCGAAAAGATTAGAAATCTGCTGCCCATATTAAAAAGCCTTCAAACTCAAATCCAAGCTTTTTACAGAATGGGTCAATGCCCCCATCGAGATAAAATCAACACCGCACGCGGCATAATCAATTACGTTTTCTTCTAAAATTCCACCAGAAGCTTCAGTTAAAAACCTGCCATCAATTAGCTCTACAGCTTGTTTCAACAAGGGCAGCTCAAAATTATCGAGCATAATTCTATCTACCTTACCAATGGCCAGTACTTGCTTCAGTTCTTCCAAATTTCTAACCTCTATTTCTATTTGAAGTTGCTTTCCAGTATCTTTTAAATAGGCGTTTGACTGATTAATGGCATTTGCAATACTACCAGCGTAATCTACATGATTATCTTTAATCAAAATCATATCGTATAGCCCCATACGATGATTTACGCCACCACCAATTCTTACCGCCCATTTTTCCAAGTAACGTAACCCTGGTGTTGTTTTTCTTGTATCTAATACTTTTGTCTTGTAACCTTCCAAACGTTTTACAATGCGATTTGTTTGCGTAGCAATGCCACTCATGCGCTGCATACAATTAAGCACTAAACGTTCGGCCAGTAATATGGCGTGTGTACTGCCATGAACGGTAAAAGCTATATCGCCCAGATTTACCTCATCACCATCTTTCAAGAAAGTTTCCACTTTTAGTGAAGAATCTATTTGGTTAAAGATGGCCAATGCAAGCTCAACACCCGCTAAAATTCCTTTTTCCTTAACAATAAGTTTGGCTTTACCTTGCGTACCTAGAGGTATTGAAGCTAAAGAGGTGTGGTCACCATCTCCAATATCTTCAGCAATTGCATTTTTTATAAACAGATCAATAAGTTTCTTATCCAAAACGATATAATTTTGCCACAAAAATAGCAAAATGCATATTAATTATAGAACTAGCTATCCTGTTCTATACGTAACTCTGTGATTAAAAAACTATTAGAAACTTTTTTCATGGTAATAGTTACCCTAAATTTCTCGGTTTTAGAAGTAAGGGAAAGAATAGTTAACCTATAATTGGGGTTATTGGTAAGCTTATGGATAATACTCGTTTTATTGGGCGGATTTTTAAGAAAAAAATCTTTAAGAATCTGTTCAGCTTGTGCTTTATTATATACATCTTCTTGATCAATAATGATCAATTCTATAGACGTAGCAAAACTTTTCGCAATTTCTTTAGAGTTACCTTGCCTAAATTTTACAGCTAACTCATCAGCAATATCTGCCTGCATGACCATTTGAGGCTGAAAGTTCAAAAACATTAGCATAAACGCAAGCGCAGACTTAAACATCATCTTATAAAACTAAAACGAACTTACCGCCAAAACTATGCCATTTATCTACATTTAAGCTCACAATTATTGGATTCGGGGCTTATTTCAGTGTATATTTGTACTACAATCTTTTACTAATAACAATTAACATAATGCAAACTAAAAAACTGGTACTTTTAATTCTTGACGGATGGGGATATGGAAAAAAAGATAAATCTGATGCAGCCTATGCTGCAAAAACGCCTTTTTTCGATTCGTTACTTCTAAATTACCCCAACTCAAAGCTAGAAGCTTCTGGAGAGGCGGTTGGCCTACCGGCTGGCCAAATGGGAAATTCGGAAGTAGGCCACATGAATTTAGGTGCCGGACGTGTAGTTTACCAAGAACTGGGGCGCATTAACAAAGCTATCGCCGACCGTACCTTACACCATAACCCAACCTTATTAAACGCATTTTCGTACGCGAAAGAGAACAATAAACCCGTACATTTTATAGGCCTTGTTTCTGATGGTGGCGTACATGCACACCTAAACCATTTAATGGCCCTTTGTGATGCAGCCCAAGAAAACGGCTTGCAAGATGTATTTATCCACGCATTTTTAGATGGTAGAGATACAGCCCCTAATGGTGGCTTAAACTATATTAGCACTTTAGATAAACATTTAGCAAATGCTACTGGTAAGATTGCTAGCATAGTAGGCAGGTATTACGCCATGGACAGAGACAATAGATGGGAACGTGTAAAATTAGCTTATGATGTAATGGTAAACGGGATTGGCGAAAAGTTTTCTAGTCCAGAATTAGCCATACAGCACTCTTATGCCGAAGGAATTACAGATGAATTTACCAAACCAATGGTAATGGTAGATGAAAATGAAAATCCGATAGCGACAATAAAAGAAGGCGATGTTGTAATTTGTTTTAACTATAGAACAGATAGAGGTAGAGAAATTACCCAAGCACTTTCTCAAAAAGATTTTCCAGCGCAAAATATGCACAAACTACCATTGTATTATGTTACCATGACTACTTACGATGAAAGTTTTGAAAATGTGAACGTAATTTTTACAAAAGACGACTTAAACAACACCTTGGGCGAGGTTTTAGAAGCCAACCATAAAAATCAAATCAGAATAGCCGAGACTGAAAAATACCCTCACGTTACCTTCTTCTTTTCTGGCGGGAGAGAAAAGGAATTTGCAAATGAAAAACGCATTTTAGTGCCTTCGCCAAAAGTAGCAACCTACGATTTGCAGCCCGAAATGAGTGCAGCAGGAATTACCGAAGCAATTACTAAGGAATTGCAAAGCCAATGGCCTGATTTTGTTTGCTTAAACTTTGCCAATCCGGATATGGTTGGCCATACTGGCGTATTCGATGCTGTAGTTAAAGCTGTAGAAACGGTTGATGCCTGCACCAAAACTGTGGTAGAAACTGGAATTGCAAATGGCTACTCCTTTATTATTTTGGCCGACCACGGCAATGCAGAGTTTATGTTAAACCCAGATGGCTCCGTAAATACGGCACACACCACCAACTTAGTGCCTTGCATATTAATTGATAAGGACTACAAAGCCATTGCAGATGGAAAATTGGGAGACATTGGCCCAACCATATTAAAAATAATGGAAATAGAAGCTCCTTCAATTATGACAGGAAACTGTTTAGTATAATGAAACAATTAATTTTAGGCGTATTTGTTTTATCGTTGTTTTCTTGTAACCAACAAGAAGATAAAAAAACAAGTACGCCCAATTATTTTGATGTAGCTGGATATTTTAAGCAGGAAGCTGTGCGTTTACAAAAATTTAATCCTACCATACACAAAATCGTAAGTGCAAATGGCAAAAATGAGCAAAAAAATACTCACATAACCAACTGGGAAACAGAATTAACTAGTTTCAGCAGTGCTGATATTAACAAAGCTTCATGGAAAGGAGAATTTACCGAAACGTTAAAGAATGATAACAGCTTAAGCTACACCACTAACAATCCAAAAATACCCATTAAAAAAATTGAGATTATAAAAAATCATCATCAAATTAAGGGCATTAAAATATTTAAGCTAACCAACAACTACCTTTATACTTCTACAGATACCTTACTATATTATCCCGATAGTTTATATTTCATTCGTAGTGAGCAAAAAATTAAACTGCTTAGCAAAAAGATATATCAAATTAAGGGAGAATGGAAGTAAGCTTATTTTAAACTCGCAATTTGAGCCTTTACATAATCAATCATAGCTATCACATCCTTTTTTAAGGGCTGCATGGTTAGTATCTTCTGGAAATCGGCTATAGAACTATTAAACAAAGCAATACAAGCATTTTTTTCTGCTGTTTTCTTTGACTTATACGATCTAAATATACCATAATCTTTATAGGCCACTCCCCTATTCTGTAAAATTTGGATATCTTCTTCTCCACTAATTTCCATTGCTTTAGAAAAATCCTTAATTGCAGCCGTATAAAAGTCTTCCCGCATCTGGTTAAGGGCCTCCTTAGGTGCATTAGCTATGTTCAGCCTTGCTTTTCCTCTATAGTAATACGCAGAATAATCTGTTGGTTTTTGCGCTATTAAACGGGTATAAGCAGCTATGGCATTTTCAAAATCGGCATTTTGGAAATAAGAATAGCCCAACATTTTTAACACATTGGTATTATTAGGATTTTTAGCTTCTGCTTTCTCCAACGATACCACAGCCGCTTTAAAATCGCCCTTCATCCAAGCCTGTGCACCCTGTTTTTCGAAAACACTCTGTGCCTGAACTTTAAACCCAAATATGGCAGTTGCCAATAGTAAACAAGACTTTACAATAAGTTTCATTAAAATATTTTTATAATAAGCGCACATTTATAAACCAAACGTGAGTTGCTAATTTACTTTTTGATATACAATTATACAATTAACGAACAATATTTATAATTATGATAACCATTAATATTTTTAAGCAGCATGACTTTTTTGCCGAAAAGCATACTAGCCAAAAAAATATTTCATTTAACCACTATGTTTGCTTAATGCTAAACTAATCTTATTTTCAAGGTGTTTAAGAAATATAAGGCCTAAAAAACATATCCTTAATGAAAAAAATATATTTTGGCATAAGAGTTGAAAATATAGGTTTGCACAACTAATTGATAAATTTAAAGCGGCAATGCTGTCATATTGTCGCCTACCTTATAAATACAAACTCGATGAACAAACAAGACCCGTTTGATTTTAATACATTACCTATTATAAACGAAGACACAGAGTTTTTCCCATTAATGTCGCAACAGGATGAAGATGACATGAATAATGAAGAAACTCCCGAAATACTTTCTATACTTCCATTAAGAAATACTGTTTTATTTCCTGGGGTAGTTATACCTATTACTGTTGGCAGAGATAAGTCTATCAAATTAATAAAAGAAGCTTACAAAGGCGATAGGGTAATTGGTGTAGTGGCACAAAAAGATGTTTCTATTGAAGACCCTAGCTTTGAGCAATTGCATGGTGTAGGTACGGTAGCGCATATCATTAAGATGCTGCAAATGCCCGATGGCAACACTACCGTAATTATTCAGGGCAAACAGCGTTTTCAATTGGTAGAAGAAGTACAAAACGAGCCATTCATTAAAGCTGTGGTGGCCAAGTTTGTAGAAACCAAACATAAAGCAGACAAAGAGTTTAAAGGCTTGGTAGCGGCAATTAAAGAAATGTCGAGCCAAATTATTCAGCTTTCTCCAAACATTCCGAGCGAGGCAGGAATTGCATTAAAAAATATCGAAAGCACCTCTTTTTTAATCAATTTCATTTCATCGAACATGAATGCCGATATGGCCGACAAGCAAAAAATGCTTGAAATGGGCAACCTGCGCAAACGTGCCGAAAGAGTGATGGAACTGCTTACGCTAGAGTTGCAGATGTTAGAGTTGAAAAATCAGATCCAGTCTAAAGTTAGAACCGATTTAGATAAACAGCAACGCGACTATTTCCTTAACCAACAGCTAAAAACAATTCAGGAAGAATTAGGTAATTCGAGCGACCTTGAATTTGAGGCCTTGCAAGCACGTGCCAAAAAGAAAAAGTGGAAAGTTGAAGTTAAAGAGCATTTCAATAAAGAAATAGAAAAATTGGGTAGAATGAACCCAGCTGCACCAGACTATTCTATACAAATGAATTATCTGGAGCTGCTTTTAGAGTTACCTTGGGGCGAGTTTACCAAAGACAATTTCGATTTAAAACGTGCACAACGTGTTTTAGACAAAGACCATTTTGGTTTAGAAAAAGTAAAACAGCGTATCATCGAATATTTAGCAGTACTAAAGCTAAAACGCGATATGAAAGCGCCTATTTTATGCTTAGTTGGCCCTCCGGGAGTTGGTAAAACATCGTTAGGAAAATCTATTGCCAAAGCTTTAAACCGCAAATATGTACGTATGGCATTAGGCGGTGTAAGAGACGAAGCCGAAATTCGCGGGCACCGTAAAACCTACATCGGCGCTATGCCTGGCCGTATCATCCAGTCTATTAAAAAAGCAGGTGCAGACAACCCCGTGTTTGTTTTAGATGAGATTGATAAAGTAGGTTCTGATTTTAGAGGCGACCCTTCATCAGCTTTGCTAGAAGTGCTAGACCCTGAACAAAACAGCGCTTTTAACGACCATTATGTAGAGGCCGATTACGATCTTTCGAATGTTTTGTTTATTGCTACGGCAAACTCTTTAAGCACCATACAACCTGCCTTGTTAGACCGTATGGAAATTATAGAAGTAAACGGTTATACCATTGAAGAGAAAATAGAAATTGCTAAAAAATATTTATTGCCAAAACAAAAAGAAATACACGGATTAGACAATAAACAAATCACGCTTAAAAACTCGTTAATTGAAAAAGTAATTGAAGATTATACAAGAGAAAGCGGTGTGCGTGGCTTAGAGAAAAAAATTGGTTCGTTGGTACGTGGTGTTGCCACTAAAATTGCCATGGAAGAAGCGTATGAACCAGCTTTAGATAACGCTGATGTAGAAAGAATTTTAGGCGCACCTATTTTTGATAAAGATGCATACGAAGGCAACGAAGTGGCAGGCGTAGTTACCGGCCTAGCTTGGACACAGGTTGGCGGCGATATTTTATTTATTGAGGCGAGCCTAAGCCCTGGCAAAGGCAAATTAACTTTAACAGGAAATTTGGGCGATGTAATGAAGGAATCTGCCGTAATTGCTTTGGCATACCTAAGGGCACACGCCAATCTTTTCAATATCAATTACGAGCTTTTCGATAATTTCGATATCCACGTTCACGTACCTGCCGGCGCAACGCCTAAAGATGGCCCTTCGGCAGGTATTACCATGCTTACAGCGTTAACATCGGCATTTACGCAGCGTAAAGTAAAATCTAATTTAGCCATGACAGGCGAGATTACACTTCGCGGAAAAGTATTGCCAGTTGGCGGAATTAAAGAGAAAATCTTAGCTGCCAAACGTGCCAATATTAAGGAAATCATTTTATGTAAATCTAACCGCAAGGATATTTTAGAAATTAAAGAAGATTACATCAAGGATTTGAAATTTCACTATGTGAGTGACATGCAAGAAGTGATTAATTTGGCACTAACAAAAGACAAGGTTAAAAATCCGATTGATTTAACAATAAAAACAAAGCCTAGTACCAATTAAAAAATGTACAAAAAACTCGTTCTGGCTACTCTTGCCATTTTAGCTATTATTTATGATTCTTGTGCTCAAGAGTACAAGAACGAGTTTGCTTTTAAAAGTGATAATGACGCTTATCTTTGGTACGGCCAAGATCGTTATTACACTAACGGTTTGTTCGTTTATTTTAGACATGCGACCAACCAGCAAAAGCTAAACAAAAAACTCGAAAAGTTTATCTACGAGATAACCGCCGCACAAAAAATGTACAATCCGCGTTCCGGTTATAGCCCTGATCCAAAAACGCACGACAGACCTTTTGCGGCCTATTTATATGGCGGCGCAAGTGCAAATTTTTTCTATAAAAAAGAAAGTTTACTAAAAATTGGTGTACACTTAGGCGTAATTGGCCCTGATGCCTTAGGTGAAGATGCCCAAAAACTATTACATCGTATGGTTGGCTTTTACGAAGTACAAGGCTGGGATTACCAAATTGCTAGCAGCATAGACTTCAACACTAGTGCCCAATACGCCAAACTATTACATCGTAGTACCGATAAAACTGTAGATTTCACTTTAGACAGTTATGTTAACCTTGGCACAACCTTTACCGGGGCAGGCCTAGGGGTAGTTTTCAGAGCTGGCGACATCAATCAGCTTTTTAATTCGGTGCATTACAATGCAGCAATTGGCAACAATAGTAAAACGGAGAAACTGAAAAAGAAAGAGTTTTACTTTTACGCCAAACCGCAGTTAAATTATGTGGCGTACGATGCTACTGTACAGGGTAGTTTAGCTAACGGCCATAGTCCCGTAACGTTTGGTGTAAAACCTTTGGTGTTTTCGCAAACTTTGGGCTTCAATTATAGCAGTCCCCGTTTTACAATAGATTATAGCTTGATATTTTTGTCTAAAGAAATTAAAAGCAATGCAAAGGCGCATCAATACGGCAGTATTTCTATGTATTATCGGTTTTAACTCCTAAATCCCTTAAAAGGGACTTTTTACCATTCCCCTTTTGCGGAGCGAGGGGCTTTCCTACTCTCTTTCTTTTGTGCGTTTGCCGCTTTGTTTGCTAAGCGTTTTTCTTTAACTGCTTTTGGAACTTTAGTTGCCCTTCTAGGTTTTTGCTCTGTTAAGCCAGCTTTCAAAATTGCCGTAAGCTTTAGCAAAGCACGTTGTTTATTTAACAACTGGCTTCTATCTTCTTGCGAAATTACGTGTAGCAAACCTTCGGTATCTAACCTCGACACCAGTTTTTCTTTTAAACGTTGCTTTTCTTCGTCAGTAAAAAAATGCGCCTCGTCGATATTAAAAACAAGTTCTACTTTACTCGAAACCTTATTTACATTTTGCCCGCCTTTACCACCACTTCTCGAGGTTTTAAAGCTCACTATTTTCAATATTTCTGCGGGTTCTGGTAACATGGCACAAAAGTAGTTTTAATTTCATTAAGTAGGTCTAACTGTATTATATTTGCAGCAATATGAGAAAAAATCTGGTGATAGCCATAGATGGTTACTCGTCTTGCGGAAAAAGTACCTTAGCAAAAGCACTAGCAAAGAAATTAGGCTTTATCTATATCGACAGTGGTGCCATGTATCGAGCCATTACCTTGTATTTTTTACGCAACAATGTGGATTTTGAAAATCACGATGCCGTTGTAGATGCCCTGCAGCACATCGAATTAAACTTCCATTCAAAAGATTACGAATCGCACATCACCTTAAATGGCGAAGAAGTTTCTGATGAAATCAGATTAATGCCGGTTTCTGAAGCGGTAAGCCCAGTTTCGGCCATTAAGGAAGTGCGCAAAGAAATGGTGAAACAGCAGCAACGCATGGGAAAATCGAAAAACATTGTAATGGATGGTCGTGATATTGGCACGGCTGTTTTTCCGGATGCGCAGGTGAAATTTTTCATGACAGCCGACCCTAAAATTAGGGCAGAACGCCGTTACAATGAAATGTTAGCCAAAGGCGATACTACTATTACCTTAGAAGAAGTATTTGAAAACATTGCCCATCGTGATTATGCGGACACCACCAGAGAGGAAAGCCCGCTTACACGTGCCGAAGACGCTATTATTTTAGACAATACCGATATTACTGAAGAAGAACAATTGGCTTTTGCTTTAGAGAAAGTTGAACCATTCCTAAATCAAGCTGTATAATTTTTTTACTGATTCTATAAATTTTCTCTTATATTTCATCCATTAGATACGAATTGGATGAAACATATATTAACCTTACTTTTTACACTTAGCACCTTCTCTTCTTTTGACCAAAAAGGCTGGATTAATCTTTTTAATGGCAAAGACTTAAAAGACTGGAACATTAAAATTGCCAAGCACAATTACAACGAAAATTTTGGCAACACTTTTTACGTACAAGATGGATTGATGAAAGTAAAATACGATGGCTACGATAAATTTGACCAACAATATGGCCATATATTCTATAAAAAACCATTCTCACACTATTTATTAAAAATACAGTACCGTTTTGTTGGCGAACAGGCCAAAGGTGGCGAAGGTTGGGCTTTGAGAAATAGCGGAGCGATGTTGCACTGCCAAGACCCTGCTACCATGCTAAAAAACCAAGACTTTCCTATTTCTGTAGAAGCACAATTATTAGGTGGCAACGGAAAAGACGAACGCCCTACTGGCAATGTTTGTACACCAGGAACAACCATAGAGATTAAAGACAAACTGTTTACACCGCACTGCTTAAATAGCACATCAAAAACTTACCACGGCGAACAGTGGGTTACTGCCGAGTTTTTGGTATTAGGCGATTCGGTAATTAAGCATATTATTAACAAAGACACTGTTTTAACTTATACTAAACCTAAAATTGGCGGTGGTAACGTGGCTAATTTCGACCCTAAAGTTAAGGAAGATGGTAAGCGCTTAACTGGCGGATATATCGCTTTGCAAAGTGAAAGTCACCCTATTGAATTTAGAACGGTGAAGTTATTTGATTTGCAACCTTATACAAATGATCAAAAGAAGTTGGAGAAGGTTTTGGAAAAATTGAAGAAAAAGTAATTATTAAATTTCTGCTGTTCGACATTTGTAATGTCGAACTACATATCGCAGGATTTGTAATCCTGTTTTATTAATCAGATTAAAAATACTTAGGTAGGACTTCGGGATTTGTAATCCCGAAGAGCAAAGATTGCGTCATTTCGAAGGAGGTACGACTGAGAAATCTCTAAGTTAGCAGCACAGATTTAACAGATTTAACTTCGTTGATTTTCAATTTTCTCTGCGTTCGAAATGACGTGAAAGGAGGACACAAAAAGATTGCAGCGGATAGCGGGACTGTATTTACCTATATTATGCTGACAAAATTTCCCAAAAAAGTTGGCATTTAAATCGAAACAAGGCTAAGCGAATTTTGAAAGAGATCCTTCGCTGTACTCAGGATGACAAAGTGCAGATAAAAAAACCGCTAAACCAAAATTCAACGCACTAAATATCAGTAACATTTATTTAAAAATAGTTTTGTTTTTTTAATATTATGCGTACCTTTGCCGTCCCTAAATAGGGAAAAAAGGAGATAATTAATTAATGGCAAAAAAACAAGTTGCAGAAAAAGAACTAGAGGCTAAAACAGCCGAACTACAAGGTGCAGACGCCCGTTTGAACCAAAAGGAAACTATTGAGTCAGAAGCTGATTCAGTATCGATCGAACAGATCAAATCACAATTAGCAACCCCTTCAGCAGATTTTGACTGGGATGCAGACGACAAAGTTTTTGGTAACTACAATGACGAAGACCGTAAAAAGTTTGAAGCAATGTACACCGATACTTTCAATCAAATCACTCAAGGTGAGATCATTTCTGGTACAGTAGTATCAATTAACAACAAAGACGTAGTATTAAACGTAGGTTTCAAATCTGACGGTTTAGTATCGGCATCTGAGTTCCGTGATTTACCTGAGTTGAAAATTGGCGATTCAGTTGACGTGTTTGTAGAAGCACCTGAAGATGCAAATGGCCAGTTAATTTTATCTCGTAAGAGAGCAAAAACTCAACGTTCTTGGGAAACTATCAACGCTGCGCTTGACAATGACACAATCATTAACGGTTTCGTTAAGAGCCGCACTAAAGGTGGTCTTATTGTTGACATCATGGGTGTTGAGGCGTTCTTGCCAGGATCTCAAATCGACATTAAACCAATCCGTGATTACGATATCTATGTTGGTAAAACAATGGAATTCAAAGTGGTTAAAATTAACCATGAGTTCAAAAACGTTGTGGTATCACACAAAGTATTAATCGAGGACGATTTAGAGTCGCAAAAAGTTGAAATCGTTTCTAAATTAGAAAAAGGACAAGTACTTGAAGGTACTGTTAAAAATATCACTGATTTCGGTGTATTCATCGATCTTGGCGGCGTAGATGGTCTATTACACATCACTGATATTTCTTGGGGCCGCATAGAGCATCCAAAAGAAGTATTGGCGTTAGACCAAAAAATCAACGTGGTTGTTTTAGACTTTGACGATGAGAAAAAACGTATCGCATTAGGCTTAAAACAATTAACTGCTCACCCTTGGGAGAATTTAGACACAGCTATCCAAGTTGGTTCTAAAGTAAAAGGCAAAATCGTAACTGTTGCAGATTACGGTGCTTTCTTAGAAATCATCCCTGGTGTTGAAGGTTTAATCCACGTTTCAGAAATGAGCTGGTCACAAAACTTACGTTCTCCACAAGAGTTCTTAAAAGTTGGTGATGAAATCGAAGCTGAAGTTTTAACTTTAGACCGCGATGAGCGCAAAATGAGCTTGGGTATCAAACAATTAACTCAAGACCCTTGGGGTGGCGTTGCCGAGAAATATCCAGTTGGAAGCAAACACCAAGCTGTTGTTAAAAACATGACTAACTTCGGTGTATTTGTTGAAATTGAAGAAGGAATTGACGGATTGATCCACATTTCTGACCTTTCTTGGAGCAAAAAAATCAACCATCCTAACGAGTTCACCAAAGTTGGCGATACTTTAGATGTTGTTGTGTTAGAACTTGATGTTGATAACCGCAAATTATCTTTAGGTCACAAACAATTGGAAGAAAACCCTTGGGATACTTTCGAAACCGTATTCACTTTAGATTCAATTCACCAAGGTACAGTAATTAAAGTAACTGATAAAGGTGCTGTAATTGCATTACCATATGGCGTTGAAGGTTTTGTACCAACAAAACACATGGCTAAAGAAGATGGTTCTGTACTGAAAGCTGAAGAAACTGCTGATTTCAAAATCATTGAATTCAACAAAGATGCTAAACGTATCGTAGTTTCTCACGCTCGTATCTGGGAAGAAGCTAAAGCAGAAGTAGTTGCAGAAGAAAGAGCAGCTAAGAAAAAAGATGCTAAAGCAGCGAGCTCAGCAGTTAAAAAAGTGAAAGATTCAGTAGAGAAATCAACATTAGGTGATCTTGATGTATTGGCTCAATTGAAATCACAAATGGAAGGCGAAGAGAAAAAAGCTAAAGGCTAATTCTTAAACCAACCGATAAATATTAAATCCCGATAGCGCAAGTTATCGGGATTTTTTTTGGCCTCACCCTATGAAAGTTTTTCGGTTAGCGGCCATCCGCTCAATCAGGTTTAATTAACAAAGCAGCCATTTCTTGACAGCCATGCAATGCAAAAACCTGCATAAAAACTCAAAAACATTCAAGTCATGCGCTTACTTTGTAAATAAACACTATTTTTGAGTATGAAGAAATTTGTATTAACTAGTTTAATGTTCGCTGTTTCACTACTGTCGATGGCTCAAGTGAATATCATACCCAAACCGGTTTACTTAAAAGCAGAACCACAGCAAAAAGGTTTTATTATTAATAGTCAAACACGAATTGTTATAGCAAATGATTCGCTTAAAAATGCAGCAACTTTCTTCAACAGCTATCTTGAAAAATATTTGCAAAACAAGCTTACCATTACTAATGTGAAACCTACTGAAAACTATATCTTACTACAGATCAACACAAGAATAAGCGAGTTCGATAACGCTTACGCACTAAGTTCTTCTACAAAAAACATTACACTTACCGGAACTTCAAAAGCTGGCGTATTTTACGGCACACAAACCTTAATTCAATTGCTACCTACAGTTAAAGCATCAGCATTAAATATTCCAGCAGTAACCATTACAGATTACCCCCGCTTCGATTACCGTGGCATGCACTTAGATGTAAGCCGTCATTTCTTCGATGTAGCGGCCGTTAAACAATACATCGATTATTTGGCCTTACGTAAAATGAACTATTTCCACTGGCACTTAACAGATGATCATGGCTGGAGAATAGAAATCAAGAAATATCCGAAACTAACCGAAATTGGTGCTTGGCGTAATGGCAGTATTGTTGGCTTATGGCCAGGCAAAGGCAACGAGCAAATCAAATATCAAGTTTTACCAAATGAGGTTAAAATTACACCTACAAATGCTACAATTAAAACAGATGGTATTCGTCATGGTGGCTTTTATACACAAGATGAAATTAAGGAAGTAGTTAAATACGCAGCAGATAGATACATTACCATTATTCCCGAGATTGAAATGCCAGCACACAGCATGGCAGCTTTGGCCGCTTACCCAGAGTTTGGCACCGATCCTAAAAGCGGTTACAAAGTAGCAGAAACTTGGGGCATGATGAACAAGTACAACAATGTTTTTCAGGCAAGTGAAAAAACTTTCGGCTTTTTAGAAGACGTTTTAACCGAAGTGATGGCATTATTCCCTTCAAAACACCTCCATATTGGAGGTGATGAGGCTTCGAAAATTTGGTGGAGACAATCTGCAGAAACGCAGCGCATCATGAAAGAGAAAGGCATTAAAGATGAAATTGCATTACAAAGTTATTTCATTCATCGCATTGAGAAATTTGTGAATAGCAAAGACAAAACCATTATTGGCTGGGATGAGATTTTAGATGGCGGCTTAGCACCGAATGCCGTGGTAATGAGCTGGCGTGGCGAAAAAGGTGGCATTGCCGCAGCAAAGGTAAGTCAGAAAGTCATCATGTCGCCAGAAGAAAAACTATACCTAAACCATAAGCAGTTTATGAAAGACGACAGTTTAGCTGCCAATAAATTTTTGCCTTTAGAAACAGTTTACAACTACGAACCTGTACCTGCTGAATTGAATGCCGAACAAGCCAAATACATTTGGGGCGCACAGGGTAATTTATGGTCAGAATATATTGCAAACCCAGCAAAAGTTGAATATATGCTGTTCCCTCGTATGGACGCACTAAGTGAAATTCAATGGTCGCAAAAAGAACAAAAGAATTTCCCAGATTTCTTAAACCGGTTAAAAACACAGTTTAAGCGTTACGATTTAATGGGCATAACCTACAGCAAAAGGTATTTAACACCATAAAAAAATCCCCCAACAAGTTAAGTGCTTTTTGGGGGAATTATCACGAGGCCGTTTCTTTTTAACTAGGCTAAGTCTGCTATTTCCACAAATCAGTATTTTTCACACCAACTTCTTCCGCTTTAAACACAGGATCTTTTCCTTCGGCCTTTTGTTTTTTATAGTCTTTTAACGCTAATAGCGCAGGTTTTCTGAGTAAAAATATTGCCACTATATTAAGCCAAGCCATTGTTCCCACACCAATATCGCCCAATGTCCAAGCTACTTCTGCTGTTTTTACGGTGCCGTACACTACTGCCGCCAACATACATACCCGTAATGCATTCTTCATCCATTTATTATTCGACTTATCTAAATACGTCAAATTTGTTTCGGCAATGTAGTAATAGGCCATAATGGTAGTAAATGCAAAGAAAAATAACGAAACAGCTACAAAACCACCGCCTAATGTCGGAAAATGTGCATTAACTGCCTCTTGCGTAAACCCAGCGCCAATGGCTGTACCTTTTAGGTTTTCAACAATAAAGCCCCCGCCTGGATTTACGACATTGTATTTGCCAGTAAATAAAATCATTAAACCTGTAGCTGTGCATACAAACAGGGTGTCAATGTAAACAGAAAAAGCCTGTACCAAACCTTGCTTTACAGGGTGCGATACCTCGGCAGCAGCAGCAGCATGTGGCGCAGTACCCTGCCCCGCTTCGTTAGAATAAATACCGCGTTTTACTCCCCAGGCAATAGCCATCCCGAACACCCCCGAAAATGCGGTTTCTAAATTAAATGCCGAACTAAAGATCAGGCCAAATACACTTGGAATTTGCTGATAATGGAAAGCTATAATGATTAAAGCCATTAAAATATATCCACCTGCCATAAACGGCACAACAATTTCAGCTACTTTACCTATCCTTTTAACACCACCAAAAATAATTAACGCTAACAGTACCGAAATGGTAATTCCGGAGATGTATGTTGGCACATTAAATGAATTCTGCATACCCACAGCAATACTGTTGCTTTGTACGCCAGGCAAAAATATGGCTGTACTTAAAACAGTAGCTACTGCAAAAACTACGGCATACCATTTTACACCTAAGCCTTTTTCAATGTAATATGCTGGTCCTCCGCGATATTCTCCGTTTTCTAATTTCTTATAAATTTGCCCTAAGGTTGCTTCAATAAATGCAGATGATGCTCCTAAAAAAGCAATAAGCCACATCCAAAACAGGGCTCCCGGCCCTCCCATAGCAATTGCTGTTGCCACACCTGCGATGTTTCCAGTACCAATTCTGCCTGATATGGCAATTGCAAAAGCCTGAAAAGAACTTACACCTTTGCTAGAGGCCTTACCATCGAAAAGTAGCCGCCACATGTCTTTAAGATAAGTGACCTGTAAAAATTTGGTTTTGAGAGAAAAGTAAATGCCAGCTCCCAGACACAATACGATAAGAGCATCGCTCCATATGATATTGTTGATTGTAGTAATAAATTCTTCCACTAAAATTAGATCTTGCTGTTTGTTTAAGGTTATCCGACTAAAATAGACTAAATACCCGTAAATAAGCAGAAAAACGACTAATTTTTAAGGAATGAACGAAAAGTGTTACAAATGCAAAGCGTTAAGCTGGTAGTTGCCCGGTGTTGTACCCACAACTTTTTTAAAAGCCCTAATAAAGTAATTGGCATCGCTAAAGCCTAACTCATAGCTAATTGCCGATATTTTCGTATCTGGATGCATTAAAAGCTCTTTCGCCTTTTTAATCTTTTCGGCCAAGATAAAATCATTAGGGCTAACCCCTAATTCTTTCCTAAATAACCGATAAAACGTAGCCTTGCTCATGCACGCTTTTTCGCTTAAACTATCCACGCTTATTTTTTCGCCTAAATTTGATTTAATATAACCAATCACATAAGCTAATGGATTATTATTAAAATTTCCACCTTGCATTACCATCAAATTCTGAGTTTGAATAATTCTTACTAAAAGCTCTTTAAGTGTTAAATCTGCTAATACATCTTTAGCAGAAGAGGTATCTGCGCATACTTTAATTAATTTGTTTATTAAGGCCGCAATCTCTTCATTATTGTAAAAATGATACTCGTCGTAACTTAGCTCCCACAAATCATTATTGCTCTCTTTAGGAAAATATTCGTTAAGATAATTAATGGTTTGCTTAATTTGAACCTGATCAATGGCCAAAGCAATACACTGTGTAGGTGTGGCATCCGAAGCATCTGGAAAATCAATACGCATAGTTTCTAAAGCTGGCACAATGACAGATTCGCCTGGCAGGTAATCAAATTCTCTAACCTTATCTAAGTGCATCACCTTTTTTCCTCGCAACATACTGGCAATTACAAAATCGTTGAAAGTAAGCGGCACTTGATAGGCTTCTTGGTAAGTTTCAAAAATGTTAAGTTCGCACTTCTCCAGGGTAAAACTCGACCTATTTTCTACCAGTGTACTTAAATTTTTCTGATTGCTTAAGGGCACTAAATTCAACTTTGTGTTCATATGGCATTTCCTTATTTACTCTAATAACGTAAATACATATCACATTGTTAAACAGCACGATAAATTATTTCATTTCCATTACAAACCACCGATACGATTGTGCTATTAGTTGCAACTATTGTACTATCAATCGGCCTCTATTAAACGTAAGTTTGTTTTAACCAAATCTTAAAATAATGGAACAAATTGTAAAAAAACCCGAATTTAAATCTCATTACGACAACTATATTAATGGTGAATTTGTAGTGCCCGTTAACGGAAAATATTTCGACAATATCTCTCCTATTGATGGCAAAGTGTTCACCAAAGCAGCGCATTCAAGTCCAGAAGATTTAGAATTAGCAGTTAACGCAGCATCGGCAGCATTTAAAACTTGGGGTAAAACCTCGGCAACCGAAAGAAGTGTTATCCTCAACAAAATTGCGCAACGCATGGAGGACAACTTGGAGTATTTAGCTACGGTAGAAACCATTGATAATGGTAAAGCCATCAGGGAAACGTTAAATGCCGATATTCCGCTTGCCATTGACCATTTTAGGTATTTTGCTGGCGTAATTCGTGCCGAAGAAGGTTCGCATACAGAACTAGACGAGCACACAGTTTCCTTAATTGTGCATGAGCCAATTGGCGTAGTAGCCCAAATTATTCCTTGGAATTTCCCATTGCTAATGGCCATTTGGAAACTGGCACCTGCCCTAGCTGCTGGCAATACCGTAGTATTAAAACCTGCCGAAAGCACACCAACTTCTATCATGGTGCTAATGGAACTCATTGGCGATTTACTGCCTAAAGGCATTGTAAACGTAGTGAATGGTTTTGGTGCAGAGTTAGGCCGTTCGTTAGTAACCAACCCTAAAGTTGCCAAAGCTGCCTTTACAGGCTCTACACCAACTGGCCGTTTGGTAATGCAGTACGCCACAGAGAACATTATTCCGGTTACGTTAGAGCTAGGCGGCAAATCTCCTAATATTTTCTTCAGTTCTGTAATGGACGAAGACGATGCCTTTTTAGACAAAGCCATTGAAGGCGCAGTACTATTTGCTTTTAACCAAGGCGAAATTTGCACCTGCCCATCGAGGTTATTGGTACAAGAAGATATTTACGATAAATTTATTGCTAAAGTAATTGAAAGAACCAACGCCATTAAGGTAGGTAGTCCTTTAGATAAAACAGTAATGATGGGGGCGCAAGCTTCTAAAATTCAATACGAAAAAATTAAATCTTACATTGAGTTAGGCAAGCAAGAAGGTGCCGAAGTATTAGCCGGTGGCGATGTTAACCAATTACCTGGCGAGTTAGAAGGCGGTTATTATATTAAACCAACCTTGTTTAAGGGCCATAACAAAATGCGTATTTTCCAAGAAGAAATTTTTGGCCCAGTATTGGCCGTAACGACTTTTAAAACAGTAGAAGAAGCAATAGAAATTGCCAACGATACTTTATACGGCCTAGGTGCCGGTGTTTGGACCAGAGATGCGCACGAACTTTACCAAGTACCAAGAGCAATACAGGCAGGCCGTGTTTGGGTAAACCAATACCACGCTTACCCTGCAGGAGCACCATTTGGCGGCTACAAACAATCGGGTATTGGCAGAGAAAACCATAAAATGATGTTAGGTCACTATCGCCAAACAAAAAATATGTTGATCTCTTACAACAAAAACAAATTAGGTTTCTTTTAATAGCAATTAACTTTTTATTTATATCCTAGATTGCTTCGCAATACGCATTTACCAAGTTGTAACATTCATCAACCTCGTAAATTTTGCGAAGCAATCTTTCTTCAAGAAGGGAGCAAAAATGGTTAAGAGACTAGATAGTACCGAAAAAGCTAAAGAACTGATTAAAGGCACAACATGGCGATTTAATGTTTTATCAGGCTGGTGGTTGCTGCGAAGGCACACAACCGCAATGTTTCCAAAAAGGAGGCTTTTACGTACGCATGCACGACGTATGTATTGGTACAGTAGAAGATTGCGAATTTTGGATAGACAAAGATTTATTCGAATACTGGAAATTTTCTCATTTTACTCTAGATGTATTAGACGGTTTTGGCGTAGGCGGTTTTTCTTTAGAAACTCCTCTTGGCAAAACATTTAAAATACATTACAGATTATTTACCGAAGACGAGCTAAATAATTTAACACCTATAACCACAGCAAAATAATTCTTAGTTTATAGTTTGGTTTGATTAGCTAGTAAGCCGTTAGGCTTGCTGGCTTTTTTACATTAAAACGCCCTCAACTTTAGCAAATTGAAGGCGTTTTACATTTATTACTTTGCAAAAGATTATTCAGAACCAGCCGTGTCTAAAGCTTTTTCGCTCAAGATATTTTCAGAAACATCGTTTTGTTTGATTGCTCTTTTTTGGCAAGTTTTACAGAGTTCAGAAAGACCTTTCTTTTCGAATGATTCTTTAACTGTACCGCTAGAAATACTATCTCGGCCTTTAATGTGCTGACAATCTTCGTAAATATGGTATTTATTTCCTTCACGTGTCCAATATACTAGATCGTTATTTAAATTAATTTTCTTCAGCACATCGGTTTGCTCATTAATTTCTTTAGTATATTTTTCTATAGATGGCGGATTGAAATCTACGCCTGTAATACCAGCAACCAACATTGCAATTACTGCCGCAGCACCGGCAATCCCTTTTGTTTTACCGCTTGCATTTTTATTAGTGAATATAAAAATAACCATTGGCAGAAATGCCAACACTCCTAAAATGGCCCCTAATTGGTTTTGTATAAAAAACTTTACTTTGTCTTGCTCTGATGCCGGATCTAAACGATTAGCTTTTTTCCACAGCCAAGAACCCACAATGGTTAAAATTAAGATAACTACAATGGCAACAACTAGCCAAACCAACGTTTCATCTTGTATTAATTTTAAAATGGCAAAAACTTGTCCAGCCATAGCTACAAACCACGCTAAAAGTGCAAAAAGACGTAATTGCTTTGCTTGTGCTTTACTTTCGGCACTCGCTTGAAATACTTTCTCGGTCATATTTTTAATTTGTTTTTAAGGTATGCTAAATATACTTAGTTTTTTACCATTAAAAAATCTAATATTTGAACATCAATTTATTTTAGTAATGATACGTAAAATTTTAGCAGTTGCCGTAACCCTAATTACCTTGTTAATTATTAAGGAAACCATTTTTATTTTTACCACAGAGCAAGCAGATATTGTTGCGAATGGCAAAAGTTTAAAAATAGCTAGCGTAAGCATTTGTATTCCGCTAATTATTTTATGCTCATGGCTGTGGAGCCCAAAAAACAACAACCCACAGTAATTTGCTTTAACCTAAAAATTTACTTTTTAAATCGGGCGTTGGCACCCAGCAACTTTCTTTTTTGCCAAACCATTTGTATCTGTTTTTGGCAATTAGCGCATAAATAGCATCTCTAATAAAACGTGGTATAATAATTAATGTGTACAATAACGGCCATAAACCTGCTAATTTTTTGGCCACCTTTAAAGCTGCGGTAGATTTTTTATAGATCTTTCCGTTTTCTAAAAGTATAAAACTAGCGCCTTCATTAATATTTATAAGATTTTCGGGCAATTGCATTTTAGCAAATTCACTTTGTAAAGCAGCAAACTTAAAGTAGTTTTCACGATCGTGAGTAATAACAAACTGTACTGAGCTATTGCACAAATTACAAACACCATCGAAAAAAATTACTGGGCTATTTACCATGCTGCAAGTTAGTTAATCTGATTTAATATTAAATTTACCCGTAGTGCACTATCCATAAAACAATAAATAATTGATATACAAATATTTGTAGATCAAGCTTAAATCCTCCCCCTTCCCCCTCCAAGAGGGGCATATTCAAATCGCATAGTTATACGCCATGCGTCCCCCTTTGGAAAGGGGGATAACTAATTAAATCAATAATACACTAGGTGTTAAATTTATAAAAGCTATTACCTACAAGAAAACTTGCCTTTTGTTCGTTCTTGAATTTAACTTCTGATATTTAGAAACTATTTAAATTTCTTATTCATAAAACACAGGTATCATGTTTAGCCTGTCGGAACATTCCTCGATAGATCGTCTTCAACTACTTGTTCCGGTTTATCGGAAAGCTTAGATTGACAAATAAAAATTTTCACCGAAATTTAAACAGTTTATTAAATCCAAACCTAGTGAGCTGCCTTGAGCATCTTTTTCTTTTTATAAGCTAAAGCAGCATATGAAAGCACAAAACCAACAACCGTAATAATTAGCAGTTTAAGTACATAAGGATAAATCAGCGCTATTGGCCCATTTTCTATAATTAACATCCTAAAAATGGATAAAAAGTGGGTTAGCGGAATAACCGATGCAATGTATTGTATCCACGCTGGCATTTCACTTAATGGCCAAGTAAAACCCGATAAGATAAAGCTTGGCGTAGCAATTACCATTAAAACTTCGGTTGCTTTTAATTGGTTTGGAATTAATAAACTCACCAAAATACCTATAAAACTAACCGACAACACAAACAAGCCAGCGGCTAAGGTAAGCGTACCCAAGTTTTCGTAAAAAGGTATTTTAAACCACCAAGTAAAAAACCAGTAGATTAACCAAACACCAAAGCTCATCATTAAGTAAGGTATTACTTTAACCATAATTAGTTTAAAGGTAGATGCGGTTTTAGTCACCAAAATACCAAAAGTTCCTTTTTCAAATTCTGAAGCAAAAGACAAAGCAAGTCCAAGCATTAACACCTGCTGCAAAACCGTGGCCAATATACCTGGCCACAAAAAGTACATATAGTTGGTAGCACGGTTGTTCTTTTTAATAAAAGTGGTTTTAAATGGCTCATAATGGCTCATCAATAAGTTTTCTGGAACGCCCTGTTTGCGTAACGTTTCTAATTGTGTACCAACTTTAAGTGTACCTAAACAAACCTGTAATGCTGTAGAGGCATAGTTAGCCGTAAGTATATTAGCTGTATTTACAATAGTAGTAATTTCTGGGTATTTCTTAGTAAGCACTGCCTTTTCAAATCCTTCGGGAATAATTACGATACATACGGCTTCGTTTTCAAAAGCGAGGTTAGTAAGATTATCTTCATTAGGTAGCAACGCCGAAATACTTAATACTTCGTTATCTTCCATCATTTGCAAAGCCTTTTTACTCATTTTACTTTGGTCTTTATCAACTACTACAATAGGCAAATTGGTTACTTTACCTTTGTTATACACATAGCCAAGCAAAACACCGTACATAATGGGTGCACCGATAAAAAGAATACGCAGTACGCTGTTATTCCAAAATAGCGCAAACTCACGTTTTAATAGTTCTAAAAAAACTTTCATTATCTTTTAGTTATGGTAACCGTAGATTTGATTAAGATGTCGGCAGTGTCATTAGCTTGTTTAGGTATTACCGTAATTTCATAAAGAGCATCTTGCATATTGTAATCGGGATAAGCAGTAGCAATGTTAGCATAAGCACCAATTTGTTTAATATTTCTAATTACGCCAACTACTTTTTTGTTTTTTAAATAAGGTATGGCAACCTCTATATCTTCGCCTTTCTTATATTTACTTAAACTGCTTTCTGGTATTGTAAAACGGAAATAAGTAGTTTCATTTAACGAGCCAGTAAACAATGTATAACCAGGCAAAGCCAACTCTCCAACCTTTAATGTAATGGTTGCTATCGTCATATCTTGTGGTGCAATTACATATTTTTCGTTCTCGGCAGTTTTTACTTCTAGCAAAGCGCCTTGTGCCCTATCTTTTTGCCCCAAGGCCATGGTTTGTTGCTCTATGCGCAATCCATTTTTTACATCGGCAATTTCTGCTTCAACAGCTGTATATTGTGCCAAAGCACCTTGATATTTAGCAAAAACCTCGTCGTACTGTTGTTGTGGCACTAATGAATCTATAACCATTGCCTCGATACGTTTAAGTGATTTTTTCGCAAATTCGTACTGTTCTTTTAAGGCCAGTTTTTTCGCATTTAACTGTTTTAACTGGTTTGCTGTTGCTCCATGCACACTCATTTCATATTGAGCGTCTGCAGATTTTACTGCCCCTTCGGCTTGCGCTTTCTTAGCCTCTACTTCAGGAATATCTAGCACAGCCAGGGTATCGCCTGCTTTAACTAAATCACCTTCGTTTACATATATTTTAGCTATACGACCAGCAATTTTGCCAACTATAGCTAGTTCATCTCTTTCTACCTTACCTTGTATAAGGTGATCTGTACTGTTTTTTGGCCTGCAAGATGCCAAAGTAAGCATCCCGAACAGGATAAAAGTATATTTCTTCATCATTTATTTTACTTGAATTGAGTTTTGTAAATTTCCAGTAGCCGAAATGGTTTCTAAGGCTAGTTTGCGTTGTTCGACAATGCTATTAATTTTCGTTAACGAAACCTGATAAATATCTGTTTCTACAGTTAAACGTTCTGTTACGTTTATCAATCCGGTACTGTATTGCTTTTGAGCGATTAACAAATTGTTCTGTGCTATTTTCTCCCGTTGCACCGCAATATCTATTTGCCTCAACAGCGTTTCGTATTGTACATTGTTGTTTTGCAATTGCAACTGTACTTTCTCTTTAGCATCGGCCAGTTTATTTTCTATCTGTTGGATATTAATTTTAGTCTCATCTATCTTATGTTTACGTTCGAAACCACTAAAAATATCCCATTTTAGGGCTACACCAGCAAATAAGTTAGGATGAAGCGTTGCGCTGTTCAGTTTCATTGAATAGTTATGCTGACTAATTGGCCCGGTGAAACTAGTTTTAGCATCAAATACAGAGGCATAGCTATAACTTCCAAAAGCACCAACTACAGGCAAAAAACTCCCTTTCTCTTTCTTTAACAAAAACTGATAAGCAGTTTTGAAGTTTTCTAAAGCTTTTATCTCGGCTCTATTAGTGGTTGTTAATGGTTCTAAAAGCACAATAGGCTCTAGCTGATAAATTACACTATCTATTTGCGCAGGGCTATAATGAGTTAGCATGTTTAATTTCTGATAAAGCACCTTACGTTTACCCTCTAACTCTATTTTTTTTGAGGCCAACTCTAAAACCGCCAGCTTAATCTTATCTCTATCGTATGGGATAGCTAAACCATTAGCAATTGCCTTCTCCACTCGTTCTTTTTCTTTGTTTAAACGCAGTTCGCTTTCATTTACCAATTTTTCAGCTTGACATAACAAACGAACTTGATCAAAAGAGTAGATCACATCTCTAATTACCGAGTCTTTTTTAGGAGAGGCCAAATACATTACACCTTGTTTTTTAGCCGCTACCGCTTTAGCTCCGTTAGTAATTTGTCCGCCAGTAAAAAGCGCCATTTTTGCCGTTACCCCACCAAAGAAAAGATTACCCTTGTTTTTGAATTGCTGTTCTCCAGCAAACAAAGGAACGCTGATAATTGGCAAAGCCATGGCAGGTATGTCTAGCCCCAACGTATTGTTAAAATAGCCGTAAGTTGCTACCGAACTAAGCGTTGGCACATACTTATTTAACACACTTTTATGCGCTAGCGCTAATTTTTCTACCTCTAAATGGTGGTTGGCTAGCTCTTTATCTTCGGCAATTGCCACATCTATTGCTCGCTTTAATGTTTCGGAAACGTAAAATTGTTGTGCCTGCAAGCGTGGCAGCCCCACAGCCAAACAAAACACTATATTAAAAATCATCCTTCTCATATTATAAAACACCTATATTATTGTAGATTTTATTAAATACGTCTTTCATTGTATTAATTTCTTGCGATGTTAGGCCATGGGTTAATTCGGCCAAAGCAGCTTCGGCTACCGGCATTACTTTTTTTTCCATTTCCAAGCCCTTATTGGTAAGAAATATAAGGTTAAGCCTACGGTCTTTAAAATCGGGCCGCCGTTGTATATAAGCATCTCTTTCCAAATTATCTAATAGCCTAGTCATACTCGGCTTATCTTTCCCTGTGGCATCTGCTATAATTTGTTGCGAAATACCATCCTTCACCCATAACTGCATAAGCACCGTCCATTGCTCTTTAGTAAGCGAAATATCATTTTGTTTAAACTTATAGGTAAGGAAACGACTCGCATACATAAACAACTTACCTCCAAGTAAGTTGTATTGGTCTTCTAATGAAATAAATTTAGTTATCATAACAATAGTTGCACAAACAACTACAAATCATATGCCAATATTTCTTTAGCAATAGAAACACCAAAAATACACATTAAACAATGTGCTATTTCCCTTCAAATTTAAAAGCAAATTTGAAATTATTTCCTTTGGCGTCACCATTTTTTAGTAATTTAGATTTACTTTCTATTTAAGGGTAATTCATCCTAAAAACAATCCTTCCACTATCTTAAAAGTCCGCCTCAAGTCCACCTTAACTCTACCTCAAGTCCACGTTAAGTCCACCATAACAGGTGTGTTCATAGTATGTTACTAGTGTGTTACTGCTATACACCTGTATATAGCTAGCCACAGTACCTGTCGCGATTTTGGAGACACACAAATTGTTAGTGGCACTGTACAGGAACAATTATGCTAAGCTTTCCAACAAATTCAACATTACAACTTTCCAACCTTAAAACATTTCCCTATATTTGCGCAATCAAAGTGCAATGCAAAAGAGAACTCTACTCAGCGGTCAAAAACTTCAGATCACAATTAAGCGACTTTGTCATCAGCTAATTGAGAACCATATCGATTTTAGTAATACTGTTTTAATTGGCATACAACCCCGAGGCATTTTCTTTGCCGACAGGGTTCACCAAGAACTATCGGATATACTTAAAACAGATACTATACAAAAAGGGAATCTAGATATTACCTTTTTTAGAGACGATTTTAGGCGTAAAGATGGAATTGTTACGGCAAGTAGCAATACTATAGATTTTATTATTGAAGGCAAGCAGGTAATTTTAATAGACGATGTGCTATGGACTGGCCGTACCATACGTGCCGCCATGGATGCGCTTTTAGCCTACGGACGTCCCGAAAATGTAGAATTAATGGTATTAATAGACCGCAGGTTTTCTAGGCATTTGCCCATTGAAGCGAACTACATTGGCCTACAAGTAGATTCAGTAGATTCGCAAAAAGTAAAAGTAAGCTGGAAAGAGAACGACGGCGAAGACAAAGTAACTTTATTATCAGAAAAACAGTAAAATGGCAGCAGACAAACTATCAACCCGACATCTTTTAGGCATTAAAGACATTAACCTGAATGATATTGAATTGATTTTCGAAACTGCCGATAATTTTAAAGAAGTAATTAACC
Source organism: Pedobacter sp. UBA4863 (assembly GCF_002399615.1). Taxonomy (GTDB): domain Bacteria; phylum Bacteroidota; class Bacteroidia; order Sphingobacteriales; family Sphingobacteriaceae; genus Pedobacter. The sequence continues at coordinate 163,150 of NZ_DHDZ01000038.1, forward strand.
GCCCTATTAAAAAGGTGCCTTCTTTAAGAGACATTACCATCGCAAATATCTTCTTCGAAAATTCTACCCGTACCAAACTATCGTTCGAACTAGCCGAAAAAAGGCTTTCTGCCGATGTGGTTAATTTTGCAGCTTCTTCCTCATCAGTTAGCAAAGGCGAAACGTTAATAGATACCGTAAACAATATTTTGGCCATGAAAGTAGATATGGTGGTGATGCGCCATCCATACGCCGGTGCAGGCCAGTTTTTAAGTCGCCATATTAACGCCCAAATAGTAAATGCAGGCGATGGCGCACATGAACATCCTACCCAAGCGCTGTTAGATGCTTTTTCTATCCGCGAAAAGCTAGGCGATGTAGCAGGCAAAAAAGTAGTGATTGTAGGCGATATCCTGCATTCTCGTGTAGCTATATCGAACATTCTTTGTTTGCAAAAGCTTGGTGCAGAAGTAATGGTTTGCGGCCCTACTACCCTAATTCCAAAACATATTGGCGCATTAGGCGTTAAAGTAGAGCACGATTTAATTAAAGCACTAAATTGGTGCGATGTGGCTAATATGCTACGTATCCAATTAGAGCGAATGGATATTAAATACTTCCCCACTGGAAGAGAATACTCGATGATGTACGGGCTAAACAAGCAAATACTGGATAATTTGGACAAAGAGATTATTGTGATGCATCCGGGTCCAATAAATAGAGGGGTAGAAATTACCAGCGATGTTGCCGACAGCAAACAATCTATAATTCTTAACCAAGTAGAAAATGGCGTAGCCGTAAGAATGGCCGTTCTTTATCTTTTGGCCAGCCAGAATGATTAATAAAATATGACACCTCAAGAAAAACAGTTTGTTAACTATTGGTCTGAGAAACGAAAACAATGGCGCTGGAAAAAACACAGCTACAGGACTTTTATTACCGTGGTGTTACCCATTGCCATTTTAATAGATCTGGTAAATTATTTTATTATTGGCGATACCACTTATGATTTTTTCAGTTTTGGCCACTTTTTCGTTTTCCTACTCAATTTAATTGTACTTTCTATTTTAATTATTTTAGGTTCTGGCTTAATTAACTGGAACTATAATGAAAGTAAATATTGGAACATTCTTAGAAAAAGCACCAACAAGCTGCAATAACAGCCTTTTAGGTTCTCTTTATTAACAACTGACAACCAGTCGCTTAAAAAAACAAGCCTTCTTTTTAGAAAATAATAGAATGATATTCGTCATTTCTGATGAATAATAAATAGGAATATGATTTGAATCATAAATAACATCGTGTAACCAAAGTAATTTTGAGTTAACAAAACGATTATAGTATGAAAAATAAAATCATTATTCCAGTATGCCTATTAGCTGCTCTTTTTATAGGTGCTTGTGGTGGCGGTGGCAACCAGCAATCTTCAGAAACTGAAAAAACTAGTACAGCACCCGCAGATAACTCTACCTACGACCCTACTCGTGGCGAAGGAAAATTTGACGCAAATAATTTCACCGTTGGTGCATTAGATGCAGCATTGGCCGAAAAAGGCAGTACCATTGCAAATACCAAATGTTTTTCTTGTCATAAAACTACCGACGAAAAATTGGTTGGACCAGGATGGAAAGGTGTTACCGAAAGAAGAGCTCCGCACTGGTTAATGAATTTCATTACCAACCCCGACCCAATGATAGATAAAGACCCAGAAGTACAAGCACAACTTGAATTATGCTTGGTACGTATGCCTAATCAAAACCTTACAGAAGATGAGGCAAAATCTATCGTAGAGTTCATGCGAAAAAATGATGGTGCAAAATAACCAACTAATTTATACATCAATTAATTCTTAAAAATATGATCAGTAAAAGACTTGCAGTAGGTTTGCTAGCAATAGCGGCCCTACAATTAGGTTCTTGTAAGCCCAAAGGCGCAGGCAGTGCCGTAAGTGGCGATGCCGCCGCCAAAACTTATGTAGCACCTGGCAAATACGATGAGTTTTATAATTTCGTATCGGGTGGCTTTAGCGGACAGCTAAGTGTTTATGGTTTGCCAAGCGGACGTTTATTACGTGTAATTCCAGTGTTTTCTGTAGATCCGGAGAAAGGCTGGGGCTATAGCGAAGAAACTAAGCCCATGTTAAATACTTCGCATGGTTTTGTGCCTTGGGACGACTTACACCACGTAGAAATGTCTATGAATGATGGCGTAGCCGATGGAAAATGGGTTTTTGTAAACGGAAACAACACCCCTCGCTTAGCACGTATAGATTTAACTACTTTCCGTACTGCCGAAATTATAGAGTTGCCCAACAGTGCGGGCAATCATAGCTCTCCATTTGGCACCGAAAACTCTGAATACATTGTAGCTGGTACACGTTTCAGCGTTCCGGAAGATGGCGATAAAGGCGATGTGCCTATTGATACCTATAAAGAAAACTTTAAAGGGCACATCAGCTTTGTAAGTGTAGATAAAAACAACGGCGAGATGAACCTTGCGTTTCAGTTAAAAACTCCAGGTATTAACTTCGACCTTGCACGTGCTGGCAAAGGTAAATCTGCCGGATGGTTCTTTTTCAGTTGCTACAATACAGAACAGGCCAACACTTTGTTAGAAGTAAATGCTTCGCAAAAAGATAAAGATTTTATCATGGCCGTAAACTGGAAAAAAGCAGAAGAGTATGTAAAAGCTGGTAAAGGCAAAAAACAAAAGGTAAAATATGCTCACAATAAATTCAACGAAGAAACACATACTGCTACTTCTACCATGAAAAATGAAGTAACCGTATTGGATGTTACCGAGTTTCCAGATTTAGTATATTTTATTCCATGCCCTAAATCGCCACACGGCACCGATGTTGACCCAACCGGAGAATACATTGTTGGCAGTGGTAAATTGGCTGCTTTATTACCAGTATTTAGCTACGATAAAATTCAAAAAGCAATTGCGGGCAAAGCTTTCGAGAAAGAAAAATATGCTGGTTTACCAGTAATTAAATACGAAGCTGCACTTTATGGCGAAGTACAAAAACCAGGCTTGGGCCCATTACATACCGAGTTTGATGCGAAAGGAAATGCTTATACTTCTTTCTTTGTATCATCAGAAATAGTGAAATGGAACATTAAAGATCTAAAAATCTTAGACCGTCAGCCTACTTATTATTCTGTAGGTCACTTAATGGTTCCTGGTGGTAACACTAAAAAACCATTTGGTAAATATTTAGTAGCTTATAACAAAATTACCAAAGACCGTTATTTACCTACTGGCCCAGAGTTATCTCAAAGTGCACAGTTGTTTGATATTAGTGGCGATAAAATGGAGCTGATCTTAGATTTTCCAACTATTGGCGAACCGCATTATGCACAGGCCGTTCCAGCAGAACTACTCAAAGACAAACAATTAAAAATCTTTGATATTAATAAAAACAAGCACCCTTATGCTACTAAATCTGAAAGCGAAGCTAGAGTTGAGCGTAAAGGCAACCAAGTACATGTTTACCTTACTTCTATCCGTTCTCACTTTGCCCCAGATAATATAGAAGGTGTTAAACTTGGAGACGAGGTATATTTCCACGTAACCAACCTAGAGCAAGACTGGGATGTGCCACACGGCTTTGGTGTTAAAGGAGCTAACAATGGCGAATTACTGATTATGCCAGGAGAAACACTGACCTTAAAATGGGTGCCAGACCGTATTGGAATGTTCCCAATTTACTGTACAGACTTCTGTTCTGCCCTACACCAAGAAATGTCTGGATACGTAAGGGTATCGCCTAAAAACAGTAACGTCCCTATTAAGTTTGGCTTGGGCGATAAAAAATCTGCGAAATAAGAACAAAACCAAATTTGAACATAAGTGAAAGCGGCACTGCCTATCGGCATGCCGCTTTTTTTTGCGTTGAAGCGTAATGCGATATACTAAGACACAACTGCAAAAAAAGAGCTTGCGTCTTTCTACCTTTTCCGCCCGGTTGATAAACATAAAACCTCTTTCATTCTCTAATAGCTAATTAAAGAGAGTTCAAAAGAAGAAAGATACTTTAAGAGTTGGAGATAGTGTGATTGCATAAACTTAACTAAAGTTAATTATTTTTAAATTTGACTGTTTTACAGTAAATAATCAAAAAGCAAAACAAACTTTTTAAAACCCATAAACCACATTTACAAAAACATTTCTCCCCATTCTTGGCAATCGTTAACTTAAAAACCTATATAATTCCCTGTAGTTATAGCTCACTTATTATTAAAATATAGCTCATTTTATCCTAATATTGAGCTATATTTGTTATTGTATTGAGCTATAAATTAAGTATGTTAATGTATGGAACAAAAAAACAAAGTACTCCAATATATAAAAGAGCATCCTGCAAGTTCCTCAAGTGAGATACATAAAGGCTTAGGTTTAGAAATCGGATACGCCTCCCTAAAGCGAATGTTGTCAAAACTTGTTACAGCCAAAATGGTGGTTGCTAAAGGGAAATTAAAAGGCACAAAATATTTTATAAGCCCTTCTTATGAAATAATTTACCCAATTAACATAGATGAATATTTCAAAAAAGAGGTAGATGAAAGGCGAATACTTAACCTTTTCAATTTAGCATTAATTCCAAATATACTGAACGATATTCAGCTCTTTACCGATACAGAAGAAAATCAGTTGCAGTTACTACAACATCGGTTTAAGGAGAATGTTGCCCATTTATCAGACGTAGCATATAATAAAGAGCTCGACCGACTTGCTATTGACCTAAGTTGGAAATCTTCTCAGATAGAGGGAAATACCTATTCGCTTTTGGAAACCGAACGCCTGTTAAAGGAAAAAGAAACAGCTGCTGGCAAACCAAAAGACGATGCAACCATGTTACTGAATCACAAAGAAGCTATTAACTTTATAATAGCAACCCCAGATTATGTTGTTCCATTGGGTATTTCGGGAATAGAGGACATTCACAGCATCCTGATTAAAGATCTCGGTGTTGAGCGTAATATTAGGCAAAGGCGGGTGGGGATATCCGGAACCAACTATGTACCTCTTGATAACGAACATCAGATTAGGGACGCATTGAACGAAATGTGTAAATTGGTGAACAACAAAAATAATGTTTTTGAAAAAGCATTATTAACCCTTGTCCTTCTATCTTATATCCAGCCTTTTGTGGATGGAAATAAGCGTACGGCACGTATAATTAGTAATGCGGTATTAATTGCACATGGTTACTGCCCATTGTCGTTCAGAACAGTCGACTCCATAGCATATAAGAAAGCAATGCTTTTGTTCTACGAGCAGAATAACATAAGCGCACTAAAAGATATGTTTAAAGAACAGTATGAATTTGCAGTAAACACTTATTTTTAATTTGGTCGCTCTTTACTATAACAAACAACTCGAATTTAACCTGCTTATAGATAGGATAACCCAGTATGTTGAGAAGTTCTAAAACCCATAAACCACATTTACAAAAACATTTCTCCCCATTCTCGGCACCCTGTTCCAATCGGCAAAAGTACTGTAATAACGGTCTAAAAGGTTTTCTACCCCTGCTTTTAAAACCAGCTTTTGTTTGGCAAAATCAAACTGTTTAGCTACTGCTATATTGAAAACCGTATAAGCTCCGGCAGGTGTTTCGCCAAAAGCGGGGCTATATTTTGTCTGTGCCAATGCGCCATCCATTCCTATTTCTGCAATATATTTTTGGTACTGATATTTTAAGGTTGCACCATAACCAAAAGGTTGTATTTGTGGCAGGTTTAAATTTCCAGAACTGCCTTTTCGGTAAATCATCTTACCCGTCCATTGCAATCCATCGGCAATTGGAGAGCCAAACAATACACTTGCATTAAAAATGGTGGCCGCTGGCAATTGTCCATATATTTTTATACCGTTTGCGCCAATGGTCATCGGGATATAATCGGGACGACTGATACCGATGATGTAATTAAAAATCCTGAAATAATTGGTTTGTGCCTTTATAAAAAACATTGGAGTGGTAAACGATGCCGAAGCATTAAACTCTAAAGATTTTTCATTGACCATGTGGGGATTGCCCATATAATCGTATTTATCAGAACTGTTAAACAAATAAAAGCCATACCCTTCAGATACTGATGGAGCCCTCTCACCATAACCTGTACCAAAACTTAGCTGCCATTTTTGCTTATTATAGTTCATTTTAATTGCACCATTTTTTAGCCATCGGGCTTTGCTACGCTGCATTTGCGGATAAAAAATCTTTAAACTCTCGTAACCAAAATTGCTTTCTACGTAATTATAATGCAATGCCGAACCTAAAGTAAACAAGGCGTTCCAGTGTTCATTTATATGAAATTTATCTTCCAAAAACAAACCGTTGTACAAAGTTTGTAGGCCTGGCCAGGTAAGCATAAACATATCTTTTTCGTTGGGATCATTAGAAAACATGGTCATTTCCGCCACCGATTTGTTATAATGTCCCGAGAGGTTTGCCGTCCATGTATGGTGGCTTAGTTCACCACTTAGTTTTGAGTAATAACCGGCAGTTTTTGTCCATCCGGGCATATCCATTCTAATGGGTACAATGGGGCGTTTGGTATCGTCCATAATATGTGTAACCTCATTGTAATACAGCTTGGTTTGCCAATAATCGGCTACTGCCCGCTCCAAATGTCGGTCGTACTGCACAGAAGTTATCAAGGCTTTCGCCAAAGAAACATCCATCGGCAATGCCGGATAACCTACATTTAATGCCCTATCGTAAATAATTGAAGCAGTAAGTTGTTGATGTGTATCTATTTTATAGCCGCTTATGGCCGATAAATTGTATTTGGTAAATTGCGAATACAGCACCTCCTTGCCACCACCTGCTTTGTAATTGTTGGCATCTCGATAGGTAATATCAACATCGGTAAAAAAATTTTCTGAACTATATTGTAATGCTGATCCTGCTATTTTTTGCAAGTTGGAGGTTTCTATCCCGCTAAAAACACTGCCTCTAAAAGCTTTATTACCAAAGCCAGATTGTCGCCTTACCAAATCAACACTACCTGCAATGGTAGCTCCATTTGCAGCGCCAGACTGCCCACTATGGATATTGGCCCGGCTAAGGTTGGTAATTTCCACGTAAGAAGTTACTGGATCCATTTTGTCGGTACATGCGCCATAAATACGCATCCCATCAATAGTAACTACCGAACGCTCTGTAGCCATGCCGTTAAGCAGTGGCTCCCAAGCGTAAGCACCACGTTTTATCATATTTATGGCACTATTTGATTCCAAGTAACTATCTAGCGAAGATAGCACCTTAACTTTTTTATTGGCAACGTGCTGTTGGCCAACAATTACCACGCTAGATAATTGTATCTGCTTTAAACTATCAATTGGGTTTTCTTGCTGGGCATAAACGCTAAAAGGCGCCAATATAAATACGAATGTATATTTTGAAAATCTTTTCATAAGGATGTAAATAAGGTTATGAAGCACCAAGTTGGTCGTCATTTCGACAATGAGTTTACGAGGAGGAGAAATCTTTAAGTTCAATAGTACTTCAAAACAGATTTCTCCCTACGGCCGAAATGATGATATAACTTAGTTTGAATAAGATGATAGTAATTGTTTAAAACTCTACCTCGAAATAAATCGAACTGCTTTCATTAGTACCGCTTACTTCTTCGCCCTTAACAATAGTTCCAATTGCATTGGCCAGTTGCAAATTAATTTTCCAATAACCTGTCATAGTAAGACTAAGTTTGCCATAATAGGTTTTGTCTGCACCACTTTGGGTCAAGTGTACATTATTTGGCGAACCATGATTGCCCATACCTGGCATACGTGGATCTATTTTTAGGGTATAGCCATCCATTATTGGGAACGTTAGCATATCCTGCATTTTAAATATCATGGCCTGCATATCGTTTGTAGCTACTTTTGGATTTTTGGGAGCTACCATGGCAATGATATATCTAACATTGTCTGTACCAACAAATGATACCAGATTACGTTTTGCGGCTTCGGTAACTTCTATTTTGGTGTTAGCGCTATATGCCGTATTACCAATGGTATAATCAAAATTCAGTTCCCAATATTCATTGGCATTGCCAGCCATTTGAAAAACAAGATACCCCTCGTAAAGTGCTGTTTTGCCCGCAACTTTGCCAATGGTTGAATACGGGCAGGCATGTTGCATACTCATCATGTGCATTAAAGGGCGCCAACTCACTTGGGCATTATCTATCAGACTGCCATCAGTATTTTTTAGCTGAAGAAAAATTTTGTTGTAGCCTACTTGCAGTTTGCCATTTTCAGTATATAAATTAATGTTATGCGTACCATTGGTAATGGTTTTTACCAAAGTTAGGTTAGCTGTTTCGTCGGTATTATTGATGTTGCTATCTTTTTTGCAAGACATAGCAAAGATTACCAGTATCATTATACCAGTATATTTTAGAAAGTTCATTGTACTTTTTTTAAAGTGATCGATAAGAAATTAGGTTGGTCGGCACAAAAGCACCAGACACATTTACCAGTTTAGAATCAGCTTAAAAATTGTGGTGGTTTATCATCTCTAAAAAAGTATAGATGGGTGTAATGATTGGTAAGCAGAGCCGACAAAGTGGAGTGAGGTGTTGCAAAAAGTGTCATACAATCGGCCATATCATTATATTGAAAAAACCAAAGTACTTCTTTTTGTAAATTTAACAACACCTTTTCGGCTTCCTCTTTTTGCTGTTCCTTGGCTATTTTTGCCAATTGGCACTTGCCATTACACTTTAAAAGTGGCTTCGCTTTATTCTCACAAAAAAGCGAAATAAAAGCGTCAGTATTTAACATATAAAAGGCATACATAGTACTATTTTTGGCAATGCAAAATAGCATTACAAAAAGTAAAAGAAAAGCCACTGACCTGCGTAATACCAACATTTTAACCTGATAGATCTTACTAACGAAGGCAAATCTAAGGCTATTATTCAAATAATAATATGATTGAAATCATAATTCCTTACTAGGCCAGTTAATACCTTTGTACTATACTAGTCGATACAGGCTATAAATCACATATTTAATCATGGAAAATAACTCTATTACTCCGTTTTCAAAAATACTTTTAATCACTGCGGCTGTTTTTTTAGTGATTTCGCTATTTGTGCCTATTTGGAGCATTTATCTCGATGCGCCACAATATCCCGAAGGTTTAAGTTTAAAGATATGGGCGAATAAAATTGCCGGCGATGTGGATATTATTAATGGGCTAAACCATTACATCGGGATGAAAACTTTACATACTGAAGATTTTATTGAATTTACTATACTACCCTACATTATTACCTTTTATGCACTATTGTTTTTACTAACCGCTAAAATAGCTAGCAGAAAAATGCTATACTATGTACTGGGTGCTTTTGTACTGTTTGGCGTTGTAGCCATGGTAGATTTTTGGTTATGGGAGTACGATTATGGACATAACCTCGATCCCAATGCAGCGATTAAAGTGCCTGGCATGGCGTATCAGCCTCCACTTATAGGCTTTAAACAACTGCTCAATTTCGGTGCCTATTCCATTCCCAATATTGGCGGTTGGTTATTTGTAGCAGCAGGAGTATTATTAGTTATCGCTTCATTTATGGAAATAAAAAAAGTTCGTAAATAATATGAAAAACACTATTTCAATCCTACTTACGGTTGTTTTATTTTTTATCTCTTGCGGAAATGAAGGCCCAGAACCAATCAATTACAACCGTGATGCCTGCGAATTTTGCAAGATGACCATTTCAGAAAGTCGTTTTGCGGCCCAGCTTATTACGGTTAAAGGTAGAGTTTACAAGTTTGATGATTTACAATGTTTATTGCAGTACGACCAGACCAACAAAGAAGTACCAGTAAAGAACTATTATATCGCAAATTTCTCGGCAAACAAAGCGCTAATAGATGCTAAAAGTGCCTACTTTGTAAAAAGCGAAACCCTGCGTAGCCCAATGGGCGGCAATGTAGCTGCATTTGCTGAGCAAAAAACTGCGGCAGCCTATGCCAGTAAAAATCAAACAGATATTGTTGAATGGAAAGATTTAAACAACACTGTTCAAACTGAAGGAGGGCATAAACACGATGAAATGCAGCATCATTAAATATTGTTTTCTATTATTCATTACGTGCTTGTTTACAAATGAATATGGCTATGCTACTACCATTTACGTAGGCAAAAACAAGGCCTATGCACAAATTAAAAAAGCATTGGCCGCTAGTAAAAACGGAGATACCATTATGGTAACCAGCGGACTTTATAAAGAAGGCAATATCATTATAGACAAGTCTGTAGTTCTTTTAGGTGAAAACTACCCCATACTTGATGGTGAGTTAAAACATGAAATTCTTTCGATAAAAAGCAGTAATGTTAGCATTAATGGTTTTCGCATCCAAAATTCTGGACGAACAACCATGAGCGATCCGGGCGGCATCAAAATTTACGATGCTAAGAATGTAACTATTGAAAAGAACATCCTTATCAACAACTATTTTGGTATTTACCTACAATATGCCGTTAACTGTGTTATTAAGAACAATGTAATTAGTGCCTCGCAAAAAGAGGAAAACCGATCTGGAAATGGCGTTCACTGCTGGAAAAGCGACAGTTTACAAGTGATTGGCAACAAAATAGAAGGTCATCGCGATGGTATTTATTTCGAGTTTGTAACCCATTCTGTAATTTGGAGAAACATTGCAAAATATAACCTACGCTACGGACTGCACTTTATGTTTTCGCACAACAACGCCTACATTACCAACTACTTTAAAAACAATGGTGCTGGTGTAGCCGTAATGTTCACCAAAAAAGTAACCATGATGAACAATACTTTTGAAGAAAACTGGGGCGATGCCGCTTATGGGGTTTTATTTAAAGAACTAAGCGATTGCTATCTTTCTGGAAACAGGTTTATTAGAAATACCACAGGTATATTTTTAGATGGCAGTAACCGTATTAAAGCAGAACGAAACTTATTTTTAAATAATGGCTGGGGTATGCGTTTGCAGGCCAATTGCATGGATAACCTTATTGCCCATAATGATTTTATAGGCAATACCTTTGATGTAACCACCAACGGTTCGTTAACACTTAACGAGTTTTACCAAAACTACTGGGACAAATATGAAGGTTATGATTTAGATAAAGATAAAGTAGGCGACGTACCTTATCATCCACTCAGTTTATATGCCGTAATTGTAGAAAAAAACCCACCAGCAATGTTATTGTACCGCAGCTTTATGATTAGCCTTTTAGATAAGTCTGAAAAAATACTGCCCAGTTTAACACCAGAAAACTTTATAGATAACAAACCTAGAATGAGCCCCTATAACCTATGATTGAAGTAAAGAATATATCGAAGAATTTTGGTAAGCTTAAAGCATTAGACAACCTTAATTTACAGCTTAACAAAGGAGAATGTATAGCTCTCATAGGCCCAAACGGGTGCGGCAAAACCACCTTAATAAAAGCCATACTAGGCATGGTTTTACCCAGTGGTGGCGATATTATTTTTGATGGCAAAAATATTAAAGACAATACCGAATACAGAGCTAATATTGGCTATATGCCCCAAATTGGACGCTATCCAGAAAACATGAGCATTGGACAAGTGCTAGATATGATCAAAGGTATTCGTAACCATAGCCAGCAGCTAGACACCGATTTGTATGAGCAGTTTGCCCTCGCAAAAATGCTAGATAAAAAAATGCGGACTTTAAGTGGCGGAACCACACAAAAAGTTAGTGCAACTTTAGCTTTCTTGTTTAAGCCACAAGTACTTATTTTAGACGAACCTACTGCCGGTCTCGACCCTATTGCTTCAGAAATACTCAAAGCAAAAATAATAGAAGCAAAAAACAATGGCTGCCTTATTCTCATCACTTCACATTTGTTAAGCGAGCTAGAAGACATCGTAAGTCAAATTATTTTTATGCAAGAAGGCCAACTCATTTTACACAAAAATGTAGAAGACCTTAAAACCACCACCGGGCAACAAACTATTGCACGCTCTATTGTACACCTTTTAAAAACGGCAACCGTATGATTCGAATATTAAAATATGTAGCACTAGATATTCTTAAGAACAAAATCATTATAGCTTATGCCATTATGCTTGCCCTGTTCTCTTGGAGTTCATTTGGTTTAGAAGACAATGCTTCAAAAGGTTTGTTAACCGTATTAAATATTGTGTTGCTTACCGTTCCTTTAATGTCCATTCTATTTGCTACCATCTATATTTATAACAGTGGCGAGTTTATTGAACTATTGGTAAGCCACCCGGTAAAACGTAGCAAAATTTGGAAAGCTCTCTTTACTGGCCTATCTGTTAGCATGATTGCGGCCTATGTTATTGGTGCGGGCATTCCCTTATTAATTTTCACCAATTGGGACATTGCATTAATGATGATCGCCGTAGGCTCCTTATTATCCGTCATATTTGTGGCATTGGCATTCTTAAGCAGCATTATTACCCGAGACAAAGCCAAGGGTATTGGTACCTCCATTATGTTATGGCTATATTTTGCCTTACTGTTCGATGGACTAGTTTTGTTCCTTTTCTTTCAGTTTGCCGATTATCCCATTGAAAAAGTAATAGTGTTTTTAAGCGCATTAAGTCCAATAGACCTTTCTCGTATTTTAATTTTATTAAGATTAGATGTATCGGCAATGTTGGGTTATACCGGAGCTGTATTTAAAAATTCATTTGGTAGCGATTGGGGACTAGTAGTTTCATTCTTATTGTTATCTCTTTGGATACTATTACCATTCTATATATCATTGAGAAAATTCAGAAAAAAAGATTTGTAATGACCTGTTAAAAATTTCAAAAATGCGTTCCGATATTTTAAATAAAGAAGATATTGAGCTAGTTGTAAAAACATTTTACGAAAAGATAAAAGCAGACAATGAAATTGGCTTTTTCTTTTCTAAAGTGGTAGCTATGAACTGGGAGCAACATATCCCAAAAATGTGTGCTTTTTGGGAAAACGTACTGTTTTTTACTGGAGAATATGAGGGAAACCCGCTCATTGCGCATCGTAAAATTAACCAACAATACACCACTACAACAGCACACTTTAATAAATGGATCTTGTTGTTTGATGAAACCATAAATGAATTATTTTCAGGTGCTAATGCAGAAAAAATGAAAGCACATGCCAAGTCTATTGCGGCAGTAATGTTGCAGAAAATATAAATAATTGGCTTATTAAATGAAAAATATAGCCATACCTACACCACATAGCTTTACAAAGAATGATTTCTGAATAAAAAACTAAAGCATGAGCCATCATCTATTGTTAATTATCCACTTAATTTCGGCCTCCATTTAGGTTGGCGGACACTTGTACATCGCTATTGCTATTTTACCCAAAGCATTATCTACTAAAAACTGTACGGAATTATTGCTAAGCGAGAAACGTTTCGAACCCATTGGGATAACGGCTTTACTCCTACTAGGCATTACTGGTTATGAATAGCCTTGCAATTAGGCATTAAGCTAGACCTATGGTTTTCTTTCTCATCGCCCATAGAACGTGTAACCTCTATAAAACTGTTGCTATTACTCTGCACTTTATTACTTGCCATAAGCGCACAAAAAAGAGTTATTCCCAAGCTAAAAAATCAACCTAAAAAAATAATAGAAATGTCCGCACACATTATTACGGTAACATTAATTGGAGTAGCCATGCTAATACTCGGCTCTTTTGTCAGGTATGGCGGCATTTAACTTTCCAGCTCGCTACGCTGATAAATATTTACACAAAACATACTTATTGCTCCTGTTAACAATACTATGGCCGCACCAAACAACAGTTCGTTAATGTAGGGAATTGGGAAATAAACAAAAGAGGCAATGCCCTGAACGCCCAAAAACAGTTCATTAAACAACACTCCTGCTAAAAACACAAATGCCGCTAGTTTTGCTCCTTTAGAAGATGTAATTATCTTCTGTTTAAACATAAATCCTAATAAAAATATACTATAAACGCCAAGTAATACCAAATGCAAATAGGCTATTACAATTGGGCGAAACCCAAAAACAAGCTCGCTTAAAGAGCGGATAACAGAAACTGCCTGTAAACTAAACTTTAAAGTTAATGCCGCAGCCGAAATATAGAAAAATAGGCTCATCCATGTATCGTGCCGCTGTTTTAAATATTTCCAGAGCTTAAATGCTAAGGCCAACCAGGCAAACAATTGTATTAAAGTGGTTAAAACAGTAATAATGTACAACCAATTTGGCAGTTTTGCCCATAATATAGAAAGGAAAAAAGTGGGTATTATAGTAAAAATAAAGAAGTTAAAATATTTGCCCAACGAAATAGATGGCAAGTAGTTTGCCACCAAGGCCATGCTCCCGAAGAAAAACCAACCATTGTATTGAAAATGCAGATAATAATAAACCGAGCCAAGGTAAAAGTTATGATCGATGTTTTTTGTAGCCATCATATAGGCCAAAAACAAAGGGCCAAGTGCCGACAATACATTTAACAATAACCCCGCCGTACTCCAACATTTGGCTGGGTGTGATTTTGGTAAGAACCGTTGGTCTTTAATAAACACAAAAGCATAAGCCACAGCTACGAAAATAGAAAGCGTAGAGAAAGTTATGGATATTGCTTTGTAGCCTTGCACCGTAAAAGCAATTAACATACCGAAAGAGAAGATCAGGTTTAAAGCCAAAAGCACATGGTATTTCCGTTTCCTTGCCTGTTCTAAATGCGGAAAAACAATTAACATTAAACCTGCATACAATAATTGGCTTATCCAACCGCTAAAAGCAAAATGAGAATGGGCATGCAGTAAGTTCTTTTGGTTTAAAAAAGGAAAATCGAAAGCAATTTTATAGCGCATTACCGCACCGTAGAGAGCTACCAAAGCTAAATTTAGCAAGCCCCAAACAAACCATTTTTTCACACTGTTATTCATTAAATTAATAATACAGCTTGTGATTAATTATCTTAACTTTCCCATCCTTGCTCATTCTCGATAGGGTTCTAATCACTGTTTCTACCCTTAAACCTGTAAAATCTGCAATTTGTTGCCTGGTATAAGGTAAGAGTTGCTCACTATTGCAATCGCCCATGGCAAATGATTTAGTATTCGATAGAAATTGCTTAATTTTATCTTCGGGCGTTTGCTGAACCCATACTCGCATAGATGCCGACTTATTATAAATTCGCTCGGCAAAACAATACATCATTTTGCGCATAAATTCTGGATAATCATTTAGAAGATTAAAAAAATGCTCTTTCTTAATTTTAATGATCACACTATCGGTATTTGCTTGTGCTGTACTCGGATAAATTTTATCTAACAACAAAGGAGGCTCACCAAAGCTTTGCCCAGCAGTAAAAACTCCCTGTGTCAACTCCTTGCCTTCGGCATTGGCAGAGTATAACCTCACCTCTCCAGAAATAAGCTGATAATAATAATAGGGCACCGTATCTTCATAAAAAATGAATTCTCCTTTAACAAATTTTCTAGCTACGGCACCGTAGGTAATTAAAATATCGTAATCTATTTGCATAGGCAACGGTTTTAATAAAAATCGCTATTGCGAGACTGCAAAACAATCTCAAACGACCATTATGCAAGCTTGCAATAACGATGAAGATAGCCTTTAATTCTGAAAAAAGCTAATTTTATTCTACAATGAAAGTACCTTTCATTAACGCCGAGTGCCCTGGAAACGAACATAAAAATTCGTAGCTTCCTTTGGCTGGCGCTGTAAATTCAATTGTATCCGATTCGCCACCACCCAAAAGCTTGGTATGTACAATAATATCTTTTTCGCTACCCGCAGGAATATAGTCTGTACTTTGAGCCCCCATGGCTTTACTTGCAAAATCGGTTAGAGAAACACCAGCCGCCAACAATACAAAATTATGGCCCATGGCCGTTTTAGCCATCTTGCCCGTATGTGTTAATGTTAATTTAACCGTCTGACCTTCCTTCACTTTAATTTCCGAAAGATCAAATTTCATATCGTCACCTGCATTTAGCGAGATTACCATTTCATTGGCATCTTGGGTTGCCGGAGCAGTTTCTTCAACCGGTGCAGTGGTTGAGGTTTCTGTTTCTTGGCCTTGTTTTTCATTACTTGTGCAGCTGGCAACTGTAAAAATCCCAGCTACTAAAAAATACATTACTTTTTTCATTTCTATTACTTTTATACTTAAAAATTAAACTGTTGCAATATGATTTTTACCCTTACTTTTAGCTTCCATTGCTATTGCTCTAGGAAACATAATGTTATTTTCGATATGGATATGTAAGTGCAAATCTTCTTCGAACTCTTTTAAAAGTGCATAAGTTACACGATAAGTATTACAAGCATCGGCAGGTGGCGTATAGTTCGCTGTTAAAGCGGCAATTCTTCTAAAACGCTCGCCCTCATTAGTATGTTCGTGCATCATCATATTAATTGGATTTTGAACACTTCCAAATGGAGCCTCTACAGGTTCTCCCATAGCTATCTTTCTAACAAATGGGAAAAGAATTTGTTCTTCTTTTTGCATGTGTGCAGTTAATTCTTCTACACAACCCCTAAACAAGTCTAGTACTTCTAGTAACTCTGGATGTTTTTGACCGTGCACATGGGCTACTTTATTTAAGAAAGGCACAATTTCTACTATTTTTTCTTCTACGTACCTATGATGTTTCTTTTCTACATAATCTGCTAATAGATCTAATGGCCAAGAGTTATAATCGGCTACGGCACTGCTGTTTTTATTGGTAACTTCGGTCAAGGTTTCGATAATAACCGCAGGATCTATATTTTTTTTTGCACAAGCATCTCCTATCGTTTTATTGCCGGCACAGCAAAAATCTATTCCTTCTTTTTTAAATACTGATGCGGCTCGGTAATCTTTTGCTACCAACTCGCCTACAATGGTTTGTTCTGTAATTTTCATCGTTGCTTAATTAAATCGTTAATAATTCATAAGGATATTAATACCTTTTTATCTTTTATTGGTTTAAATTTTTATCTTTTCAAAAAGGTTAGGCGCTGTTCTAATTCTTCAGACAGCTCGCCTACCTTGGCGTTTTCTAGCATTAATTTTATTTCTCCTCTTACCTTTTTAAACTGGTTGTGAATTGGGCAGGGACGGTCTTCCGAGCATTGTTTCAAGCCTAGCCCGCAGCCAGTAAAAATCTTATCGCCGTCAATAGCCCTTACTACATCAGCCAACGATTTTTCTAAAGATTGCGCATCGTGATAAAACCCGCCAGTGGGGCCTTTGGCAGATTGTACCAAGTCTTTCTTACCCAAATCTTGCAAGATTTTAGCGATAAAATGCTCGGGAGAATCTATCCCTTGAGCAATTTCTTTAATACCTACCCTATTGCCAGTTTTAGACTTTTGGGCGATATAGATCATTGCTCTAATAGCATATTCGCAGGTTTTTGAAAACATTGATAATTATTTATACCACAAAGTAAATGTATTTCTAAATAAAAGACAAAAATATCTTTTATTTATTTGTTTGAGGAGTGTCATATTGAGGTTAGTTGTAAAAGGATGATTTAAACGTAGCTATATCTGTCTTTTTAAAATATATGCATAAAGCGGACAGACGTTGATTGGACACAATCAAAAGTTATCTTCATTGCGCCACAGTTCACAAACTATCAGCGAGGAGCCATAAATTTTAAAGACTTACCTATTGAACTTTGGGAGTTAACAATAACATTTTCTGCGACATTGTATTACAGGGGAAGGCTTAAAAATATTTGTAAAACCTCAAAAGTGGCGACTTGCAAGACCAAAAGAAAATTGCAAGAGATGTTTCTAACATTGGGCATTGGGGAAATGGTTCATATGAAATTAAACTGACAGCCTTGGACGACATTGATTATATTATTAGTTTACTGAAACAATTATTAAGAAAAAACAAAGAATAAATGTGCATAACATTGGCAACTGTGGCAAAACTTCAAGTTTCACATAAAATCGAGACAAAACGACCTATTTTAAGCCCCTATATATAAATTATTTTGGCAACAACCGACCATTGCTATTGCATAGCTAATTGACTTGTAAAAAACGGTAAAAACAGCAATTTTTCGGCACAGTATAAGCCTGATGCGGTAAATATACGATTTATTCGC
>NZ_DHDZ01000038.1:181341-199222 GCF_002399615.1 Pedobacter sp. UBA4863
GCGAATAAATCGTATATTTACCGAATAATTGATTTTAGGCAATGGCAAAATACATCTATGAACATAAAAAATGGACAGATTTCACTTGGAATGAAAAAGCCATAAACGCTGTATTCGGAAAAGTAAAACTAATGCAGGGCAAAATCATCGGTCAGATGAACGCTTTAGCTTTTTCTGCCAAAGAAGAAGCTACGCTTACAGCCTTAACCTTAGATGTGGTGAAGTCGAGCGAAATAGAAGGCGAATTACTCAACTACGACCAAGTCCGTTCTTCCATTGCAAGACGTTTGGGTATTAACACCGCAGGGCTTGTGCCAAGTAGCCGCCATATAGAAGGCGTAGTAGAAATGATGCTTGATGCTACCCAACGCTACACTTTGCCTTTAACCGAAGAGCGGTTGTTCGGATGGCACGCGGCACTTTTTCCAACAGGTTACAGCGGACCTTACGCCATAGAAGTAGGCAAGTACCGCACAAGTGAAATGCAGGTTGTTTCGGGTGCTATGGGCAAAGAAAAGATACACTACGAAGCCGTAAAACCCAAATTGGTAAAAGCCGAAATGGACAAGTTTTTAGATTGGTTTAATAATGATAATCAGCTCGACCTTGTATTGAAAGCTGCCATTGCCCATTTTTGGTTTATTATCATTCACCCATTTGATGACGGAAATGGACGAATAGGGAGAGCCGTAACCGATATGTTCCTTGCTCGTGCCGAAAGCAGTGGAGAACGTTTTTATAGTATGTCGAGCCAAATTTTGGTAGAACGCAAACGCTACTACGAAGTATTACAAAAAGTGCAACACAGCACGGGCGACATTACGGAATGGCTTGAATGGTTTTTGCATTGTCTTAAAAATGCAATGCTTGCCACCGAACACACCACACAACGCATTTTACGTAAAGCCGAATTTTGGAAACTCAATGAAAAAGCGCCAATCAACGAACGCCAACGCACCGTTTTGAATATGTTGTTAGACGGATTTGACGGAAAGTTACAATCGTCAAAATGGGCGAAGATTACGAAAGTTTCAACAGACACCGCATTACGTGATATAAAGGATTTAATAGAGAAAGGCATATTGCAAGCAACAGGCGAAGGCGGGCGAAATGCCAATTATGAACTTGTTGACTTTACACTCCACTAAAAAACGGCATTGACAAAATGGAAGCAGCACACAAAGAAATAAAAAGCACAGCCTACAACAAGGGTAACTGTTGCACAACATTTAATCTTTAGAAAAAACGACGCATTTTTAGCCTCTATAAGCGAAACTAGTGTTAGCGATTAAAACAATCCAGCAAATTACACAAGTCCATAAAGCCTTGTACATCCCTCCGAAAAACCTTTTAATGACATTTGACTTGCGCTAAAGAATGGGATATCGATCTTTTAACACTTCAATTCTAAATTAGAAAGCCTTCATTTAAAAAATTTAATAAGCCATACCAAGCTCACAGTCATTTCGTTAAATGTCTGTTATCAACATATGTTAATTTTTTATGTTGATACCTAACTACATTAACTTTATTTTAGTACCAACTCTATTTAAAACCAATGCACATTTGTGCTGTATGGTTTTAAGGTGGTTTAACACAGCAAAGCTGCATAAAGCACATAACACAAATGAAAAAAAGATATTTATTGGTTCCCTTATTTATAGCAAGCGGATATGGATTTGGCTATGCACAAATTAGTCCGCTGGTAAAGCTGAATCAGAACTACCAAAGTGGCCTAGAACTGCTTGAAAAAGAAAAATATATTGCGGCGGCGCAACAGTTTAAAATGGTAGAACAGTTTAGAAATAAGCCCAGTACACAGCAATTGAGTAATGCAGAACTAAGCACCATTAAAGAAAACTCAAAGTTTTATGCGGCGGTTTGTGCCATAGAATTGGGTAATGATGATGCCGAGGCCCTTTTTCAAGAGTTTATAAAAGAATATCCATTAAACCCCAATACCAAATTGGCTTATTTCTATATGGGAAAAGCTTATTTTGGGCAAAAAAACTACGACAAGGCTCTGGCTTGGTTTAACCAGGCCGATCCTACCTCGTTGTCGGGCAAACAACGTTTAGAATATCAGTTTAAGCAAGGCTATGCCTATTTCGAAAAAGACGACATAGAAAAAGCAGAACCTTTATTTGAAGCTGTTAAGAAAGAAGATTCGCCTTTTAAAGAAAGTGCAACTTATTATTTTGCCTACATCAATTACCTAAACAAGGAATACAAAACTGCACTTGCCAATTTCGAAAAACTAAAAGGATCTACTGCTTACGAAAGCAGTTATCCTTACTACATTACTTCGATGTATTATTTGGACGAGCGCTATGACGATGTAATTGAATACGCTATTCCGATAATGGAAAAAACCAAGCAAAAATACGAAGCAGAAATGTTGAGCTTGGTAGCGGCGTCATACTTTGCCAAATCGGAATTTAAAAATGCAGAAAAATACTTTGCAGCCTATTACGAGAAAGATAAAAACCAAGTTAAAAACAACCTTTTTGTATATCAATATGGATATACTTTATTTCAAAATGGCAAATACAAAGAATCTGTAGCCATTTTAGAAAAACTAAACACTGATGATGTTTACCTACAAAACGGTATGTTTACTTTAGGTAAAGCAGCATTAAAATTAAATGCTAAAGAAAAAGCCAGAAATGCTTTTTTTAGATCATCTCGTTTAGAGTTTGACAAAAACATGCAGGAAGAAGCTTGGATTAATTATGCAAAACTAAGCTACGAACTAGAGTTTAACCAACAGGCTTTAGATGCTACACAAAATTTCCTCAAAACTTTTCCTAGCTCTAAAAAAATTAACGAGGCAAAGACTTTGTTGGGCGAAATCTTGTTAACGAGCAAAAATTACCAAGCTGCCATTGATATTTTAGAGCCTATCCCAAATAAAACGCCAGAAGCTAAAGCCGCTTATCAAAAAGTAACTTATTTCCGTGGATTAGAGTTTTATAACGAACGGGCTTTTCCTAACGCTTTATCTATGTTTTTGCGTTCTGAAAACTTTACCGAAGACAAAGAAATTTATGCACTTAGCACTTATTGGAAAGCCGAAGCCGCTTACGAACTACGCAAATATGGCGAGGCTGTAAAAACGTTCGAAAAGTTTTTGGCCATGGAAGAAGCTAAAAAAACAGACATTTACAATTTTGCGAACTACGCCTTAGGCTATGCTGCTTTTGAAGATGAAAAATATGTTAAAGCGGCCAACTATTTCGAGCGTTTTTTAAGAGGTGCAGATAAAGACGCCAAAACGGTAAACGATGCAACGTTGCGTTTAGCAGATTCGTATTTCGTAAACAAAAATTATGGAGATGCCCTAGCCTACTACAATAGAATTATTGCCAACAAGCAAACCGGAGAAGACTATGCACTTTTTCAACGGGGAATGATACAAGGGCTACAAAAACAGGACGATGCCAAAATTGCCACAATGCAAAGCCTGTTAAAACAGTTCCCTAACTCTAACTACTCGGACGATGCCGGCTTTGAAACTGCCTACACCTATTTTAACAAAGGCGAACTGGAAAAGTCGAAAACAGATTTAGTTGGCTTGGTAGCCCAATACCCACGCAGCAGCTACGTGCCAAAAGCTTTACTAACCATCGGTTTGGTACAATACAACCAAGACCAAGATGATATGGCTTTAGAATCTTTCAAGAAAGTAATTAGAGATTATCCTAGTACGCCTGACGCCAAACAAGCATTAGAATCTATTAAAAACATTTACGTAGATCGTGGAGACGCTACTGGCTTTATTTCTTACGCCGCTACAACCCCATTGGGCAATTATTCGATGAGCGAACAAGACAACATCATGTTCCAATCGGCAAATAACATTTATTTACGTGGCGATGCTAAAGGAGCTTACGAAGCCATTAATGCTTATTTAGATAAGTTCCCAAAACCAATTCATGATAAAGAAGCGAAATTTATCAGGGCCGAGTCGTTAGTAAAATTAGGTCGTTCGGCAGAAGCTATTGCCGATTACGATTACATTTTAAACGATTGGACTAGCGACTATACCGAACGTTCTTTAATGAGTGTTTCTAAGGTGCTAATGCAAGAGAAAAAATACAACGAAGCCATTGTTTACCTAAAAAGGTTAGAAACAACGGCCGATTACAAAGCACACCATACTTATGCCATTAACAACTTAATTAAAGCTTACAATGAGCTAAACATGCCTGATGATATGCTGAAATATGCTGAGATGGTGAGAACATCTGACAAAGCGTCTGAAGAGGAAAAAAACAGCTCAGATTTGTATGCAGGAAAAGCTTATTTGTTAAAGGCAGATACCACGGCAGCAATAAAATCATTTAACAAAGTGGTTGCCACTACCAAAACCTTGGCCGCCGCAGAAGCTAAGTACAACCTTGCATTTTTACAATATGCCAAAGGCGATTACAAAACATCTCAAAAAACTTGTTTCGATTTAATTAACAACATGCCTTCTTATGATTATTGGGTGGCTAAATCTTTCATCCTTTTAGCCGACAACTACTTGGCCCTAAAAGATAAAATGCAGGCAAAAAGCACCTTGTTAAGTATTATCGATAACTATGAAGGTAACGATGATATTCTACCAACGGCAAAAGAAAAATTGGCAAAGATTAACTAGAAAAACACAACATGAGATTTAATAAAACAACATATTTTACCTTTGCTTTAATTTTTGGAGCAACTATTTTGCATGCGCAAGATGTAAAACCTCCAGAAAAAACTGAAAAAACGGTTAGTGAAGAAATTGAAATTATAAGACCTTATAAGCCGGTATTGGCCGAAGCGGTTAAATTGAGAAGAAGCCCCGATTTAGACAACATAAAGACTTATAAAGCAAAGTTCAACTATCAATTAACCGACAGAAAACTGGAGCTGAACACAGATATTCAAAAATTACAGGCCCAAAAAGTAGCCGACGAGCACCAAGCAGAACTATTTAACAATTACGTAAAGGGAGGTTTTGGCAATTTGGGTACTTTTCTTGCAGAAGCTTACGTGGGCATGGGGAAAGATCCGGCCTTGCAAACAGGTGCATTCTTTAGGCATTTCGGGCAATCGGGCAAATTAAACAAGCAAGATGAAAACCGTCAGCAATTAAGCGTTTTTGGCCGAAGCATTGGCAACGGTGCAACACTTAATGGCAAATTAAACTACCAAAGACATGGCTTATATTTTTACGGAATTGACGAGGAAAAGCCAACCTTAAATCCTAACCCGGAAAAGCAAATGTTCAATTTCTTTGAACTAGAAGGCGAAGCCATTAGCAAATTTACCCCAGATCAAAATGCCTTTAGTTATGCGGCAAAAGTAAACGGCTATTTGTTTAACGATAGGTTTAATGCCAAAGAAAGCTCGCTTACCCTAAATGGTTACATGAATAAGCGTATCCAGAGTTTTAACTTAGGGTTGGCCGCATCGGTAGAGTTAGGCAAAGCCAAAGATTTAAGCACCGAAGTTACCAATAACCTTTTGCGTGTAAATCCTTATATCAAACTGCAAGCAGGTGGCGTAAAAATTATTGCGGGGGCAAACATTGCACAAGAGTTTGGCACCAATGTGAGCACCAGAATTTTCCCTGCCATAACTGCCGATTTCACCTTAATACCAGATTTCCTACAAGTATTTGGCGAAATTAAAGGAGATGTAAATCGTCATACACTAAAAGACTTTATCGATGAAAATCCTTTCTTAAACCAAAATATTTTTATCCAAAACAGTGTAGAAAAATTAAGCATTAGTGGTGGTATTAAAGGCACTGGTGGCCCAGGTTTTGGCTATAAGGCCCGTTTTTACAGTAGAGAAATTACCGATATGCCACTGTTTGTAAACAGCTATGCTTCGTTCAATAAGTTTGATGTGATTTATGATTTTGGCAAAACCCAAATATTAGGTTTAGAAGGAGAGTTAACCGTACAAGTTAGCGACAACTTAAAATGGACAGGTAAATTAAACATGGAAGATTACAAGGCAGGTGCAGAGAAGGAAAGTTATTTTAAGCCACAAATGCGCCTTTCTTCTAATTTTATGTTCGTGTATAATAAAAAATTAACCTTTGATGCCGCCATTACCCTACAAGATGATAGCAAGGCAAAAGTTTTTACTGCCAACCCATTAAATCCCGATGGCTCTTACCCGCCAAAACCAGACTTTAACAATGAAAAAATTGTAAATGTAAAAGGTTTTGTAGATTTGGGAATAGGTGCCAATTACAAAATCAACGATAAATTTTCGGTTTTTGCCAAAGCAAATAACATATTAAACACTAATTACAGCAGATTTTTATATTACCGTTTAAATGGTTTTAATATCTTTGGCGGCTTAACCTATTCGTTTTAAAAGGTTAAATTTTATAATTATTTTTACCCAAATGGATATATTACAATACCTTATCACGCTTTTAAAAACCCGTAAACAAATTGGTATTGAAGGCTTGGGTACTTTATATAAAAAGAAAACCCCTGGAAGATACGATGCAGAAACACATTCTTTTTTGCCTCCTAGCTATACCTTAGCGTTTACTACAGACTTATTAGAAAACAACCATCTTAGCGCATATATCCAAGCCCAAAGAAACCTCTCTGAAGATTCTGCAAAATACTTTATTAGCCAATTTGTTGAAGAACTACAAAAAGATGTAAAACAAGGCAATTACACCCTAGCTAATTTAGGAAGCTTTACTACTGTTGATGGCCAGCTTACTTTTACACCTAGCGAACACATCAATACAGGTTTTGATTTTTTTGCACTGCCAGCTGTTACGGCTCAAATTTCGGCACCAATAACTGCCGAAGATGAAACCATTGAGGAAGTTGTTGAAGAAAGCTTAGCACAGAAAACTGAAGAACCATCAATAGAACAAGTACAGGTGCCGGAGTTTGAACAAGAGCTAAACAAACTTGATATAACCAAAGAGACCGAACCAGAGCCTATTGCAGCAGAAGAGGAAATACCTACACCAGCAGCTACTGCTGTAAACCTTGAGCAAGAAAGCATTGAAGCTGAAACCGCTAAAGAAGAAGCTGAAAATGAGGTTTTTGAAGAAATTACTGAAGTTCCAGAAAGTTTTGTTAAACCAACAACTGCCCCTGAAGGCAACACTGCCGACACTTGGAATTTCGACAACGAAAACGTGATTGTTGCGGAGGATGTTAACCAAGCAACAGCTCATGCTGAAAGTGCCGAAAAAATAGATGGTGTTAAATTAACCGCCCCTACCCATAAATGGGATTTTGACACAATTGACAATAGCACTAACGAAGAAAACACCTTAATTGGTGAGTTTGAGGGCAACGAGGAAGTCTATGAAGAGGAAGAAACACCAAAAATGCCACTTTACCAAAAGTTGAGCTTAGGCTTGCTTGTACTAGTGGTGGTTTTTGGTATCCTTTATTTTGTTAAGCCCGATATTTTTGAAAGTTTTAGAAGAAACACTTCCAGTTCTAACGAAAAAATGGCAGTGCCTATTCAAAGAAGCAATTTAAAAACACAACAAGACTCGCTTTCTTTTGCAGATAGCATTATGCAAAGTGCCGAGAAAGCTGGTTTAGATGTACAACCCGCCAAGGATACATTGAAGGTGAGTACTTCTAAGTCAGAAGTAAAACCTATCATCACTTATGATGTTATCATTGCTTCTTTTGCCACAGAAACAAAAGCAAATGAATACGTTAACCGTATGAAGAAAAAAGGATTTGATGCAAAAATATCTGCCATGCATGGGTCACGTAAAAATATTAGTATTGCAACTTATAACAATGTTGATTCGGCCGAAAAACATCTTGCCAAATTCCGTAAGCAATTCAAAAACTCAGAGATCTATATCCAAAAAATTAAAAACAATTAACACACAATGATATTATTATTAACCACTTTACAAGACACGGTTCAAAACCTAGTTGACACAGCCCAAACAGTACCTACAACGGCCATAAAACCTCAGGAAGATCTCCACTTTATAGATTTACTTTTTAAAGGCGGCTGGGTAATGATTCCGCTTTCGTTATTGGCTTTTTTGGGCTTAGTTATTTTTATAGAAAGGTATTTAACCATTCGTAAAGCTTCAAAAAGCGACACCAACCTATTGTTCCAAATTAGACAAAACATTAAAGAAGGACGGTTAGAAAGTGCCATTGCGTTATGTAAGAATACGCCATCGCCATTGGCACGTATGTTAGAAAAAGGTTTAAAGCGAATTGGCCGTCCTATTAAAGAAATTGAAGGTGCTATTGAAAACACTGGTAAACTAGAAGTTTCTAAATTGGAAAAAAACATCGGTATTTTAGGTATTATTGCCGGTATAGCCCCAATGCTTGGTTTTGTGGGTACCATTATTGGGGTAATTACTATCTTTCGTGAGGTTTCTGCACAAGGCGCCATAGAAATTGGCACCATTTCTGGTGGTTTATATACTAAAATGATTACCTCTGCAACAGGATTGATCATCGGTATTATGGCTTATGTGCTTTACCATATCCTTAACATGATGGTAGAAAAAATCATCCTTAGAATGGAAACCGACGCTATTGATTTTATCGATCTATTAGAAGAACCAGGAAAATAATGAACTTAAAAAACAGAAAGAAAGGTACAGTACAAGTACATACCGAAGCATTGAACGACATTATGTTTTTCTTGATGTTGTTTTTTCTTCTGGCTTCTGCTGTGGTAAACCCACAGGTGGTAAAATTGTTGCTTCCTCGCTCTTCTTCTGGGCAGCAGGCCAATAACCAAAAATCAATTACGGTAAGTATCGATGAAAACCTCAATTACTTTATCGATAAACGACCGGTAAGCTTAGAAGCCATGGAAGGCCAAATACAAAGTCAAATTAACCAAGATACCGACTTAACCATTGTATTGTATGTGGCAAGAGGTGTATCTATAGAAAATACCATGAAAGTATTTGACGTGGCCAACAAATTAAAACTGAAAGTTGTTTTGGCTGTGGAACAGAAAAAATAAATATGGCACAAAACCATCAAGAAGAAAATAATTATCCAAAAGCGCTAGCTATTTCTACGCTATTAATGGGCGCCTTTATTGCGTTAAGCTTTCTATGGATAATTGGCAAATTTGAACCTAACGAAGAGTTGGGCATGGGTGGCATGGTGGTAAATTATGGCACATCGGTTACTGGTATGGGCACAGATTATACCAGTATGGAAGAACCTTCGATGGCACCAGATGCCAATGGCAAAAAACCAGATCAGATTACCCCAGACCCATCGAATAAAAGTGTTTCTACTCAGCTAAGCGATAAAAATCTTGCCACACAAGATATGGATGAGGCAGTAAGCGTAAATACCAAAGAAACTAAAAGTAACGCCAACCCAAGTAACCAGGAAAGTAAAGCCGAACAACCAGCCATAAATCAAAATGCAATTTACAAAGGCAAAAAAAACAATGCAACGGGTGGTGGCGATGGCACGGGTACCACACCTGGCAACCAAGGCGACCCAGATGGCGACCCTTTAGCACCTTTTTATGGCGACGGTGGTTCGGGGTTTGGAAATAAACCATTGCCATTGAGCAACTTTAGAAATTTGGTAAAACCTGATGATGATGGACAGGAAACTGGAACTATTATGGTAAAAATAGAAGTTAACAAATCTGGCAGAATTGTTAGGGCAACTGCTGGCGCTAGAGGAAGCACATTTAAGAACAACGTTTTAGAAGATAAATGTGAAAGAGCTATGTTAAACGCTTCTTTAAATGCAATTACTAAAGGCCCCGACATACGTATTTTCTATGTACCATTTAAGTTTATCGTAAAATAATTTAGGTTTTTACATATAGGAGTTTTACAACCGTTGTAGAAGATTTTTTTATTCGCTCTGCGCAATAGTAGCCAAACACCAAACTAAAATGACTTACCAACAAACGGTAGATTACCTATACAGCCGCTTGCCAATGTTCACTAGAGTTGGCGCTTCGGCTTTTAAAAAAAATTTAGATAACACCATAGCACTTTGCAATGCGTTAGACAATCCACAAACCAACTACAAAACCATTCATATTGGCGGCACCAATGGCAAAGGTTCTACTTCGCACATGTTGGCGGCCATTTTACAACAGGCTGGCTATAAAACTGGATTGTACACCTCTCCTCACCTCAAAGATTTTAGGGAGCGTATTCGTGTAAACGGCAAAATGGTGTCAAAAAGCTTTGTAACCAATTTTGTAAAGCAACAGCAAAAGCTTATTAATAAAATTGAGCCCTCATTTTTTGAAGTTACTGTAGGCATGGCCTTCTCGTATTTCGAGCAAGAAAAGGTGGATGTAGCTGTAATAGAAGTTGGCTTAGGTGGCCGTTTAGACTCTACCAACATCATCCATCCAGATTTATCGGTAATTACCAACATCAGCTTAGACCACACCAATATGCTGGGCAATACTTTTGCCGAAATTGCCTTTGAAAAAGCAGGTATCATTAAACCAAATACACCGGCAATAATTGGCGAACGCCATCCAGAAACCGATGCGGTGTTCACCCAAAAAGCAACCGCACAAAATGCCACTTTAATATTTGCTGAAGATGAACTTAGCATAGCCAACATTTCTAAAAAAGCAGCTGTACTAAAGTTAGATGTTCTTCAAAAAAATAAAGTTTTACTAAAAGAACTAAAGCTAGATTTAACGGGAACTTACCAACTAAAAAACATTATAACTGTAATAGAGGCGGTTCAGGAACTAAAAAAAATAGGTTACCAAATACCAGATGCGGCAATTTATGAAGCTTTAAGAAATGTAAAAAAGCTTACAGGCCTACAAGGCAGGTGGCAAACGCTTGCTATAAATCCGCTAGTTATTTGCGATACCGGCCACAACACAGCAGGCATTAG
This sequence comes from Pedobacter sp. UBA4863, assembly GCF_002399615.1. Lineage (GTDB taxonomy): Bacteria > Bacteroidota > Bacteroidia > Sphingobacteriales > Sphingobacteriaceae > Pedobacter. Next base: position 192,210 of record NZ_DHDZ01000038.1, read on the forward strand.
CGAAGTAATTCAAAATATTAACCAAACACCGCATGAACGTTTACACATGGTAATGGGCATGGTAAAGGATAAGGATATTAGTGCGGTACTAGCATTGCTTCCTAAACAGGCAACCTACTATTTTTGCCAGCCGCAGCTAGAAAGAGCCTTGCCTTCAGCTGAGTTGGCGTTGCAAGCAGCTAACTATAAACTTAAAGGAGACGCATTTAAAACCGTTGCAGAAGCACTAGCAGCAGCAAAAACCAATGCTACTCGTAACGATTTGATATTTGTAGGTGGCAGTACTTTCGTTGTGGCCGAAATTATATAGAATAGTTACAATATACTTTTATTATCTTAACAGCTGTTTGATACCTTTACATAAAATCTTATCGTGCACATCATGAAAATTAGACTTTTTTGTCTCTCCTTAGCTATTTTATTTACCAATAGCATTACCGCCCAAAAAGCAATCAAGAATAATAAAAACGCTACTAACACCTATCCCCAAACTATTGCCCGTCCAAAATTAGTTGTTGGTATGGTAGTAGATCAAATGCGTTGGGATTATTTATATCGTTTTTACAGCAGGTATGGGCAAGGAGGATTTAAACGTTTAATTAATGAAGGATTTTCTGCAGAGAACACCTTAATTCCTTATACGCCCACATTAACTGCTTGCGGCCATTCTTCTATCTACACGGGTTCTGTTCCTGCCATTAATGGTATTATTGGCAATAATTGGTTCGATGCACAATTGGGCAGAGATGTGTATTGTGTAGAAGATAAAAATGTAAATACCGTTGGAAGCACGAGTAAAGCTGGCTTAATGTCGCCTAAAAACTTATTAGTTACCACGGTAACCGACGAGCTGAGGTTAGCCACTAACTTTAGAAGCAAAACAATTAGCATTTCTATGAAAGATAGAGGTGCAATTCTTCCTGGTGGGCATACCTCAAATGGTTCTTATTGGTACGATGGGCAAACTGGAAACTTTATTACAAGTACGCATTACATGCCACAACTACCAGTTTGGGTAAACGATTTTAATACCCAAAAACTACCTAACAAATATTTTGCAGAAGATTGGCATACCATCTACCCAATAGCAACTTACCTAGAAAGCACCAGCGACAATAAAGCTTACGAAAGGTTATTTAAAGGAGCTAAAACCCCAACTTTCCCTCACCTATTTAAGCAATACGCAAACAAAAACTACGCCATGCTTACCAGCATGCCACAAGGCAATACCTTTACGCTCGAGTTTGCTAAAACCGCTATTGCTGCCGAAAAATTAGGCCAAGCAGGCAACACCGATTTCTTGGCTGTTAGTCTTTCTTCCACAGATTATGTAGGTCATCAGTTTGGGCCAAACGCTATTGAATTAGAAGACACTTACCTAAGACTTGATAAAGACATGGAAAGTTTTTTCAATTACCTAGACAAAACCATTGGTAAAGGCAATTATTTATTTTTCTTAACTGCCGACCACGGCGTTAGCCATGTACCCGGCTTTTCTAAAGAGAACAAGCTACCTGGAGGCGGTTTAGCTCCTAAAAAATATAAAGCCGAACTAGATAGTTTAATTTTAAAAGAATTCAACGTAGAAGATGCCATATTCACCTTAATAAATAACCAATTAATTTTTAATACAGATGCCATTAAAGCTGCAAAAGCAGATTATAGCAAAATAAAACAGTTCAGTATAGATTATTTAATTAAACAAGAAGGTGTTTTAACAGCTGTTGATGTAAAAAACCTTGGTAATGCCAGTCTTCCACAAGAATTAAAAACTAAAATTACCAATGGCTATAATGCCCGCCGAAGCGGAGATGTATATATCGTATTAGACGCAGGCTGGTATCCAACATTAAATCCTGGCACTGGCCATGCCGCTTGGAACCCCTACGATAGCCATATTCCTAACGTGTTTATGGGCTGGGGAGTTAAAACAGGAAAAACCAACAAAGAATATTACATGACAGATATTGCCCCTACAGTTTCGGCGCTTTTACACATCCAACAACCAAGTGGAAGTATAGGTAAAGTAATTACCGAACTAATGAAATAAATATTTAACAGATTGTTAATCAAATCCTCCATTCAGTTTATCGAATTGAGGATTTTTTATTTACACCGTTGTTTTTATATAATTTTAACAACTGGAACCCGCTTTTTTTACCTTCTAATTTTAAATTATCATTTCGCAAAACATTACCTTTGGTAAATAATTTCTAACCCAATATTTATATTCAACCTCACTATCATTTCCTTCGGAAAGCTATTATTATGGATAAAATTGAAATTTATAAACCTAAGCATAAGATACGTTTTGTAACTGCTGCCGCCCTGTTCGATGGCCACGATGCCACCATAAACATCATGCGTAGAATCTTGCAGTCTAGCGGGGCCGAGGTGATACATTTAGGTCATAATAGATCGGTAGAAGAAGTGGTTAATTGCGCCATACAAGAAGACGTACAGGGAATTGCCATGACTTCTTACCAAGGCGGGCATATGGAGTACTTTAAATACATGTACAATTTATTGCAGGAACGTGACGCAGGGCATATCAAAATTTTTGCTGGTGGTGGCGGTGTTATTTTGCCAAATGAAATTGAGGAACTAGAAAAATATGGCATTGCCAAAATCTACGCTCCAGATGACGGCCGTAAAATGGGCTTGCAGGGCATGATTAACGATATGCTCCAAAAAACTGACTTTGTAACGGTTACCGCACTAAGTAACGAAACGGAGCACCTCACTCAAAAAGAAAACAGAAAAATTGCCAGGCTTATTTCTTCAGCAGAAAACAATGCCGATCATTTCGAAAGCACACTTAAAGCATTACAGCAAAACCAGCCAACCAACCCTCCGGTTTTAGGTATTACAGGTACTGGTGGTGCCGGAAAATCTTCGTTAGTAGATGAATTAGTACGAAGGTTTTTAATTGAAGTACCCGACAAAACCATTGCCATTATTTCTGTTGATCCCTCCAAAAGAAAAACTGGCGGCGCATTATTAGGAGATAGAATTCGTATGAATGCCATTAACAGCCCTCGGGTTTACATGCGTTCATTAGCTACTCGGCAGGCCAATTTAGCACTCTCAAAAAACGTTCAAGAAAGCATTGACATTTGTAAAGCCGCAGGTTTTGATTTAATAATAGTAGAAACTTCGGGTATTGGGCAATCGGATACTGAAATTACTGAACATTGCAATGTTTCTTTATACGTAATGACCCCAGAATTTGGTGCAGCAACCCAATTGGAAAAAATAGATATGTTGGATTTTGCTGATCTGGTGGCCATCAACAAATTTGATAAAAGAGGTGCTTTAGATGCTTTACGCGATGTACGGAAACAGTACAAACGCAACCATAACATCTTCGATGCAAAAGAGGAAGAAATCCCAGTTTACGGAACCATGGCCTCGCAGTTTAATGATCCTGGCATGAACAATTTGTTTGTGGCCTTAATCCATAAAATTGAAGAAAAAACCAAGGTAGCTTTCGCAGCCAAAATGGAAATGACCTCTTCCCAATCAGAGAAAACCTATATCATTCCTCCGGAAAGAACAAGGTACCTTTCTGAAATAGCCGAAGCCAGCGAACAGTACAACGAGTGGGTAGCTAAACAAGTAAATATCGCCCGCAAAATGTATCAGCTAAATGGGGTAATTGATTTATTAAAAGAAGAGAAAAAGCAGGAGGTAGCAACACTAACGCAATATTATAGCCAACAAGAAGAGCTATTAGACGGCGAATGTAAAAGGCTACTTCGCGAATGGCCCAATACCAAACAGCAATACCAACAAGATAATTTCATCTACAAAGTAAGAGATAAGGAAATTAAGCAGCCTTTGTTCTACGAATCGCTCTCTAAATTAAGAATTCCGAAGGTTTCTTTACCAAGGTATAATGAATGGGGCGATATTTTAAAATGGTTGTTAACCGAAAATTTACCAGGAGAATTCCCTTATGCAGCTGGCGTATTTCCGCTAAAACGCGATGGAGAAGACCCTACGCGGATGTTTGCCGGCGAAGGAGGCCCAGAAAGAACCAACAAAAGATTTCATTACGTGTCTTTAGGCCAGCCTGCACATCGGTTGTCAACAGCTTTCGATTCGGTAACATTATATGGAGAAGATCCAGATTTAAGACCAGATATTTATGGTAAAATTGGAAACTCCGGCGTAAACATTGCAACTTTAGACGATGCTAAAAAACTATATGCTGGCTTCGATTTGTGTGCCCCAAGCACATCGGTATCTATGACTATTAATGGCCCCGCTCCTATGTTATTAGGGTTTTTCATGAATGTTGCCATAGACCAACAATGCGAAAAGTACATCATCGAAAATGGTTTGCAAAAAGAAGTCGAAGCTAAAATAACCCAAATATTCAACGCTAAAAATATCGACCGCCCATCTTACAACGGCAAACTCCCAGAAGGAAACAACGGTTTAGGCTTAATGCTTTTGGGCGTTACTGGCGACCAAGTGCTACCAAAAGAAATTTACAATAATATTAAAGCACAAGCCATAAGCTCGGTTAGAGGCACCGTACAAGCCGACATTTTGAAAGAAGACCAGGCACAAAACACCTGCATTTTCTCTACCGAATTTGCATTAAGAATGATGGGCGATATACAACAGTATTTCATCATCGAAAAAGTGCGCAATTTCTATTCTGTTTCTATATCTGGATATCACATTGCCGAAGCCGGGGCAAATCCTATCTCTCAATTAGCTTTTACATTAAGTAACGGCTTTACCTTTGTAGAGTATTACTTAAGCAGAGGAATGCACATCGATGATTTTGCACCTAACCTATCTTTCTTCTTTAGCAATGGCATTGATCCAGAATATGCCGTAATTGGCCGTGTAGCTAGACGAATTTGGGCAAAGGCCATTAAAAATAAATATAAAGGTAATGACAGGTCGCAAAAACTAAAATATCATATTCAAACTTCGGGCAGATCGTTACATGCGCAAGAAATAGATTTTAACGACATTAGAACTACCTTACAAGCACTGTACGCCATTTACGACAACTGTAACTCGCTACATACCAATGCCTACGACGAAGCCATTACCACGCCTACCGAAGAGTCGGTGCGCAGAGCGATGGCCATACAACTCATCATCAACAGAGAATTAGGCTTGGCGAAAAATGAAAATCCCTTACAAGGCGCTTTCATTATTGAAGAACTGACAGATTTGGTAGAAGAAGCTGTATTGGCCGAATTTAAAAGGATAAATGATCGTGGAGGTGTTTTAGGCGCCATGGAAACCATGTACCAACGTGGTAAAATACAAGAGGAAAGCTTGTATTACGAAACCTTGAAACATACCGGAGCATTTCCAATTATTGGCGTAAATACATTCCTCAATAAAAATGGTTCTCCTACCATTATTCCTAGAGAGGTTATTCGTGCAACAGAAGAAGAAAAACAGTTTCAAATAGCCACATTAACGGCGTTTCAGCACAGAAATAAAGACAAGGCGGCAGAAATACTGAAAAACTTACAAAAGACTGCCATAGCTGGCGAAAACATCTTCGAGAAACTGTTAGAAGTATGTAAAGTATGTTCTTTGGGGCAAATTAGTAAAGCTTTATACGAAGTGGGTGGCCAATATCGTAGAAATATGTAACAATACAAAACAAGCCACAGATTAACTGTGGCTTGTTTTGTATCTTATGCTAAAATCCATTTAAACTTATAATCCATCGTCGGATTTTTCATTCGTTCTGCAACCCGTAACAAGCGATCTGGCAATCTCATGATATAATCCCTAGCCTTCTCGCCAGCTTCGTTAAGATCACGTACACCTTCTATGTTCCACTCTACAATGAGCTGTTTCAAAATATCTACATAATCAATAGCTGTATATACACCTAAACGTTGTGCAGCATCCGTAAAATGACCAAAAACCTGCCCAATTGGTAAGCCTACTTCTCTTAAAAAATGAGCAGGCATCACAATTTTCTTTTTCATCATGTCATCAAAAGCTAGCATAGCTTCATTTGCATCTACTTTAAAGATCTGTTTGATAAAATCTTTATATGCCTTTGCATGTCGGGCCTCATCCGAAGCTATAACACCGCACATTTTAGAAAGTAAAGTATCACCATCTTTTTTAGCCAAAGAAGCTACCCTTCTATGAGAAATATTGGTAGCCATCTCTTGAAAAGAGGTGTAAATAAAATTACGATAAGGATCATGTCCAGTACCAATATCAAAGCCATCAGCAATCAAATATTGCGTTGAACCTTCCATTTGGCGCATATCTACACGACCAGATAGGTATAAATATTTATTCAGCAAATCACCATGACGGTTCTCTTCAGCAGTCCAATGCCTGTTCCATCTCATCCACCCGCCTTCTTCATCTCTACTTACGCCATCAACCATGGCCAACCACGATTCATAAGTAGGTAAAGCCTCTTCAGTAATCGTATCGCCAATTAAAACAGCCACTAAATCGTAGGATAATTCTCCAGCGCTTTGCTGTAAATCTTTCACTTCTTGAAAAAAATTATCTTTGCTCGCATCTGGTAAAAAATCTGATGGCTGCCAATTTTCATCAATAGGCTTCAAATATGTAGGCATCATCTCCAACATATATTTCTCAATATGTTGCATTACTTCCCTTCTAGATCCGAAATCGATATTCATTAGTTATAAAAAATTAGATAACAAAGATAAGTATTATTAGCCGTTAAGCATGAGTTTATTCTACTTTTAAGAGTGACTCTCATCATAAAAATTCATCTATTATAAAAAATCAGCAATAATTTCTGTCGCGTCCATCGAGATTTTGGATCGGCTGGCGCCCACTTAAGAGGAAACCTTAGTCCAATGTGATTAGGTTAAGCGTTCGCTGGGACGCCAACGAGTTAAACTTTCTTAACTTAATGACAGATTGGGCCGTCAGTACCTGGGCAATAGCCCAATAAACACTGGCATAGTAAAACAAAAAAGCCCCAATGCTATTAGCAAAGGGGCTGTTTAAGTTTAGGCACCGACCTA
>NZ_DHDZ01000058.1 GCF_002399615.1 Pedobacter sp. UBA4863
TACTTCGTGGTCAGGGTCTGTTTAGCTAAATTAAGACCCAAAACTCAGGTTAGATCACATACAAAGACTGCCCAATTGGCGGAATTATTTTCTTTTTAGCGGCAATATCAAACAGTGTATCAATGGCCTTTCGGCCTTCAGTTCCTAAATCAACAGAATAGTTGTTTACGTACAATTCAATGTGTTTGTACATTACCTCCTCATCCATTGCTTGCGCATGTTGGCGTATAAATTCGAGCCCCGATTTTGGGTTTTCAAAGGCAAACTCTACCGATTTCCTTACTAGCCTGTTTACTTTTTCCTGAATTTCAATGGGTAGTTTACGGTTTACCACAATACCGCCCAACGGAATAGCACAGCCCGAAAACTCTTCCCAATAAGCGCCTAAATCAATCACTTTGTGTAAACCTTTAGCTTCGTAAGTAAACCTGTTCTCGTGAATGATTAAGCCCAAGTCAATCGCGTTATTCAGTAAAGCAGCTTCAATTTCCGAAAAAACCATTTCTTGCTTATTGGTCAATTGCGGATAGGCTACCCCCAACAAGAAATTGGCCGTAGTATATTTGCCAGGAATTCCAATTTTCAGTTCCCAATCCCCAGTTTTCAATTGGTTTTCAATACGCTCTGCATTTTCTTTCTTGCAAATTAAAAGTGGGCCAACGCCGAAGCCTAAGGCACTACCAGCATTTAACAGTGCATACTGTGCCGCAACATAGGCAAAGGCATGAAAGCTTAACTTAGTAATATCTAGTTCGCCAGCTAAAGCCTTCTGGTTAAGCGTTTCTACATCATCGTAAAACACTTTAAAGCTTAAACCTTCGGTAGCTATTTTACCGTGGATAAGCGCATCGAAAATAAACGTATCATTAGGACAGGGCGAAAAACCAAGAGTTAATTCCATGTGGTAAAATTACGAGATAGTTTTTAGTTGAATATCATTTCTGGCTCACAGTTTTTCTATGAAACTGATCAACCACTCATTCAAGTTTTGAACCGCCAAGCCTATTTGCCAACCTTCCCTATTACGAGGTTCAACATAGTTAGAAATACTGCGAACCTGCAAAGCAGGAATATTTAATTTAGTGCAGGCATAAAATACAGCAGCACCTTCCATGCTTTCGGTTTGTGGCCGATATAATGCAATAGTTTTTGTGATGCTTTGAGCGTTGCCATGCACTTTGTTCACCGTAATTCCTTTAACTTTTTTAAGTGTTGGTGCGGCATTGGCCGAGGATGAAAATTCGTTTTCGCCAAAACCCAGTTGAGGCAAAGTGATGAAATTTTCACCAGCTTCGGCACCCAGTTCTGCAAAAACATCTTGACTGATGTTCACGAGCGCTCCCAACTCGATTTCTCTATCGAAACTACCAGCGATACCTACGTTGAGCACTAAATTGTATTTATTGCTTAGTTTTTGCCCCAGTGCAAATGCCGTTGCCACCATGCCAACACCCGTAATTAGCACATCAAATTTTTCAGTTTCGATAAAGCTTGCACGTCTAAGGCTAAAATGCGTTAAGGCTTGGGCTATTTCTGCTTCGGTGGCTGCTACAATTAGTAGTTTCATCATGCTAATTAACGATTATTTTCTGGTTGTTTTATTGTTTGCATGCTTGGTTTTTAAGTTAACGATTGTGCTATGGCCTACACTTCGTAGATTTTGATAATCTTTACCACCCTCCCACTTATCGTAAAAAACAAACAGCGCTTTTCAGGAAAAGAATAACCAGATGGCAATATCTTCCGGCATCAAACCTCCGTCTATCGACTTTATACTGTATATTTGCACTTTATTTTTTAAGCAGATGATTTATATCACACGTAGAGAGAGCTTTAACGCTGCGCATAAACTATCCAGACCCGATTGGTCTGAAGATGAAAATACGGCAGTTTTTGGCAAATGTGCCAACCCAAATTGGCACGGACACAACTACCAATTGTACGTAACAGTTAAAGGCGAAGTAAATCCAGAAACCGGTTTTTTGGTAGATTTGAAATGGTTGAAAAAAGTAATTAACATCCACGTAATTGATAAGGTTGACCACAGAAACTTGAACCTTGATGTGGATTTTATGAAAGGCAAATTGGCATCGACAGAAAATTTAGCCATTGCCATATGGGATATTTTACAACCACATGTTAACGAAAGCGGTGCGCAATTGCACTGCATTAAAATATACGAAACTGATAACAACTATGTCGAATATTTCGGCTAACAGCATCTAAATATGGGACACAATCACGACCACGATGAGGAAGAAATATTTGGCTACCAAAAAGTAGAACGATATGACGAAGATAAAATTAATGGCGTAGCCACTCATTACAAAGACATTTTAGCACGCTTGGGCGAAAACCCAGAACGTGAGGGCTTATTAAAAACCCCCGAGCGTGTAGCTAAAGCACTACAATATTTAACCCACGGCTATGATATTAAGCCCGAGCAGATCTTAAAATCGGCCATGTTTAAAGAAGACTACAGCCAAATGGTAGTGGTAAAAGACATCGAAGTATTTTCGATGTGCGAGCATCACATGCTGCCTTTCTTCGGCAAAGCGCACATCGCTTACATCCCTAATGGACATATTGTAGGCTTAAGCAAAATTCCCCGTGTGGTTGATGCCTTTGCCCGCAGGTTACAGGTACAAGAGCGTTTAACCAACGAAATTAGAGATTGTATCCAAAACACGTTAAACCCGGCGGGAGTTGCCGTGGTAATGGAATGTAAACATTTATGCATGGCAATGCGTGGCGTGCAGAAACAAAATTCGGTAACTACCACATCGGCATTTACTGGTGGATTTTTGAACAATGATAAAACCCGTGCAGAGTTTTTAAGGTTAATTACAGCAAGCTTGGATTAACCCCCAACCACCTAAAGGGAGCTTTAATGCACAAGAGATAACTAGAATAAATAAATATTAATTTTTAATTTCCCCTTTAGGGGATTAAGGGGTATGAAGGCATATATTTTTCCAGGGCAAGGCGCCCAATTTGTAGGCATGGGCAAAGACTTGTACGAAAGCAGTCTGTTGGCGAAAGAACTTTTTGAAAAAGCGAATGAAATTATTGGTTTCCGTATTAGCGATATTATGTTTAGCGGAACTGACGAAGAATTGAAGCAAACCAACGTAACACAGCCTGCAATTTTCTTACACTCGGTTATTTTAGCGAAGGTGTTAGGAGACGATTTTAAACCAGAAATGGTGGCCGGACACTCCTTAGGAGAGTTTTCTGCCTTGGTTGCCGCTAATGCACTTTCTTTTGAAGATGGCCTAAAATTGGTAATTGCCCGTGCTAACGCCATGCAAAAAGCCTGCGAATTACAGCCTTCTACAATGGCAGCCATTTTAGGCTTGGCCGATGAGGTGGTAGAACAAATTTGCGCCGAAATTGAAGAAGTGGTAGTTCCAGCAAACTACAACTGTCCAGGCCAACTGGTAATTTCTGGCAGTATCGAAGGTATTGATAAAGCTTGTGAGCAATTAACTGCAGCAGGAGCAAAAAGAGCGCTAAAATTAAACGTTGGCGGGGCTTTCCACTCGCCATTAATGGAACCTGCAAAAGTAGAGTTGCAAGCAGCTATAGAAGCCACAGAAATTAAGGCACCTGTTTGCCCAATTTATCAAAATGTAAACGCACAGCCAACTAGCGAGCCTGCAGTAATTAAAGAAAACTTAATTGCGCAATTAACCGGCGCCGTAAAGTGGACCCAAACCGCAACCAACATGATTGCTGATGGCGGCAATGAATTTGTAGAAGTTGGGCCAGGAAACGTATTGCAGGGCTTAGTAAAAAAAGTAAGCAGAGAAGTACAAACAAGCAGTGCTAGCTTAGCTTAGTAATAGCACTAAGGGATTTCTTTTATACCAAAAACCTCGTAGTTTTTTAAAGCCTACGAGGTTTTTGTTTAAACAATTTCTTGGTTTATACCTTGCAAATAAAGATTTTGCTTTCAAGAAAGCCTCATTTCTGTATATTTATACCTTAAAGTTAACTTGAATTTGAGTACAGGACTAAAAATTAGGCTACTGATGCTGCTATTGGGCATTTGCTGTTTTATTACGGCATTGTCCCTTCGTAACTCGATAACTAAGAAAGCCCTGTTACAAAACCAAGCCAACGAACTTCAGGAAAACCTGCTGAAAAAAGAAAGCGTAATTTATGATTACCTCGCCAATCCGGCAAAACTAGAAGAACTGAAGAAAATTAGCGTTGACGAAAAATTAGCAGAAGATTTTCTTGCCACTTATCGTTCCAATGGCATTAACCTGTTAGTTTATAAAAACCAACAACTAGAATACTGGAGCACCTATAAAGTTTTTCCGCCAAACGTAGATCGGCTAAAAGAAGGAACCTCTTTTGTGCTGTTGGCCAACGGCTATTATGAGCTGGTAAAAAAGACCGTTGCCGACTATGTATTCGTTTTCATGATTACGGTAAAAACACAATTTGCTATTGAAAATCAGTACTTGAAAAATGAAATTTGGCCAGGAATTTTCGATAACAACACGCTACAAATCGCCTCGTTTGCTGATAAGCAAACCACCGAAATTTTCAACCTAAATAAAGAGTACCTTTTTACAGTTAAACTAAGCAATAGTTATTCGGACAACATTTTCACCTCCATACAGCTTTGGCTATGGCTAATTGGCACCTTTTGTGTTAGCCTTTTTGTAAATGCTTGTGGCCTGTGGTTGCTTCACAAAGGCAAGCCCCTGCTAGGTACTTTGTTGGTGGCAATTTACTTTATCGCACTCCGATTATCAGATTTAAAACTCTTTTGGCTAAACCATCGGTTTAACTTAAAAATATTTGACCCAACCATTTATGCCGAAAGTGATTTTCTGCCCTCGTTAGGAGACCTATTACTTAACGTATTGGCTTTAACCTGGATTTTTCTGTTCGTATATATCCATAGAAAAGATTACTTACTACCCAAAAGCATTGCCAATAAAAAGCCTTTAAATTACTTGCTGCTGGTACTGTTCGCTATAATACTTGGCGCTGTTGGCTTTTTGGTAGAAGATCTGTTTTTTGGTTTGGTGTACTATTCAAAAATAGAATTCAATATTAGCAATATCATTAATTTAGGGTGGATAAGCTCGCTAAGCATATTTATTCTCTGTTTAGTGTGGTTTAACATTTACCTACTTATAAGTACATTATTGGTATTAACCAAGCAATTTGTAATTAGCAACAAAGAAAAACTAATAGTGTTCTTGCTTTTGGTATTGGGCTATACCATTTACGAACTAGTTACAGACTACAATGTATTTTACTTGATTTATGCGCTGCTTATTTTCATGATTGCCTATGGCGAAGAACAAGACAATAGATTTTCTATTTCTGTGATGGCGGTCATTTTCTTGTGCATGGCTACCATTAGCGCAATTAAATACATTAGGTTTGAAGACGTAAAAGAAAGAAGCATAAGGGTTGGCATTGCCGAAAAACTCATGTACGAAGATGACCCAAAAGTAATGAATGCCGTTGAGCTTTTGGAGCGTAGTCTAGCTGCCGATTCACAAATTGTAAGCTATTTTAAACAACCCTTGCTCACTCAAACTACCAACTTTCACAACTATATTTCCAAAAATTATCTCGATGGCTATCTTTCTCGCTTTGAGTATAAGATGTTCGAGTACAACAGCAAAGACCAATCGCTAAAAAATGCAGAAAGCTTACCCATTAACAAGTATAAAAACCTCGTAAAATTTGGTGCCGTAAAAACCCAACAAACCAATTATTTCTATAGAGTTAACGACACTTTCGGCTTCCAAAATTATTTTGGGATTATACCAATTTTTGAAGGCGAAGACCTCTTAGGCACCATAGTAATAGAACTTACCTCGAGACCTTACGACTACAATACTTCTTTTCCAGAACTATTAATAGATGGTAAGTTAAAAAGCGATGAAAACCTTAGCAGCTACTCGCTTGCCTTTTATAAGGAAAACCAGCTTTTCAGTCAATCTGGAAAATACATCTACCCAATGGTAAACACCACTTTTAAGGGCGAAAAAGACAGAATAGCATTTGTAAACGAATACACCCCAGATTATGGTTATAGCCATGCAGTATATAAACCTGCCAACAATCGTTTAGTAATTTTAAGTAAAGAAAAAGTAAGCTTCACCTCTCGTTTAGCTACCCTTTCTTTCTTCTTTCTTATTTTTATCATTTTTGGGGCAATTACCTACCTTATTATTTGGTTAACCATCAATATCAGTGAGAGTCGAGGCGGCATCTTCAACATCAACAGGTATTTAATGATTAACGCCAACAAAATACTGTACAAAACCCGTATCCAATTCTCTATTATATTTTCTGTTGTGGCTACGCTAATTATTGTTGGCTGGACAACTTTTTTTAACATCAAACACCAATACCTAGAGCAGCAGAACGACCAAGTAAGGGAAAAGCTAAGAAAGGTTCAGTTGGCTTATGAGAAAGAAATTGCGATGGCTGGCACCATTAGCAACGACACCGAATCTCAGTTTGCATTTAACCAATTTGCCGACGTAAATGGGGTGTACCTTAACCTTTACGACATTAATGGCACTTTATACCTTACCTCGCTCCCACGCCTTTACGACCTTGGCATTATAGGCCGTAAAATGGGCCCAACGGCCTATATGCAATTGGCCGTACAACACAAATCTGAATTTGTGAACCCCACAGAAAAAATTGGTGATTTTGCCTATGCCGCAGCGTATGCGCCAGTAAGAAATACCGACAACCAAACCATTGCCTATATCAGTATTCCCTATTATGCCAACGAAAAAGAATATCAAGATAAAATTGGGTTGTTCATTAATACCTTAATCAATATCTATGCACTGGTTTTTGTGCTAATTGGGGTATTGGCTGTGTTTTTAGCCAACCAGATTACCAGCCCGCTTACCTTTATCCAAGAAAATATCCGCAAAACAAAATTAGGCCAAACCAACCAACCTTTAGTGTGGCACCGACAAGATGAAATCGGGGTATTTATCAAAGAATACAATAAAATGATTGCCGAGCTCGAAATTAGTGCCAATAAGCTGGCACGTAGCGAAAGAGAAAGTGCTTGGCGTGAAATGGCAAAACAGGTGGCCCACGAAATTAAGAACCCTTTAACCCCTTTAAAACTAGGCGTCCAGCTATTAGAAAAGTCGTGGAAGGAGAAAGACCCTAACTTTGAAAAGAAATTTGCAACATTTAACAAATCGTTTATTGAGCAAATAGATAGCTTGGCCACCATCGCTTCAGAGTTTTCTAACTTTGCGAAAATGCCCGATACCAAACTAGAAAAAATTGCTTTGATACCAATTATTGAGCAAGCTAAAGACGTATTTAATGCAATGGGCCATGTAGAAATCCCTATCTTAAATAAGAGCACTACAGAGATTATGGTATGGGGAGATAAAGATCAACTGTTGCGCTCTTTTAACAACTTACTAAAAAATGCCATAGAAGCTACTGATGGCAGAGAGAAAGGCATCATTAAAATAACTATAGCCAATAATGATGTACAAGCTTTTGTAGAAGTGGAAGACAATGGAAAGGGAATTGAAACTAGTTTACAAAGCAGTATTTTTAGGGCAAACTTTACCACCAAATCATCGGGTACTGGTTTAGGCTTGGCCTTTGTAAAACAAGCTATAGAAAACGCTGGCGGAAATGTAGATTTTTCATCGACAGCCAACAAAGGCACTATCTTCTATTTAACTTTCCCATTGGTATAATGATGTTTAGGGTTGGCCTCATATCGCTTTTAGTGATTTTGGTAAACACTGGAATAAAAGCACAGCTTAACAGCAACCAGCGTGTAAAAAAAATTACCAGCACCAATAGCGTAATTATCTTAGACAGCTTAAGTATTGTACCACAATCTGTAAAACTTTGGTATGCCGCAAATCTACCAGCCGATACCTCTTTGTACCATATAGACTATGCCAAAGCTACTTTTTTATGGAAGGGGGCCGAAGGTTTAACGCTTACCTTAAACTACAAGGTTTTTCCTATTCTTTTCTCGAAGAGTTATTTCCATAAAGATGTAAAACTAATAGCAGAATTACCGATAGACAACAGCGGCTTTTATAACTACAAGCCTCAAACCACAGAAAACACCCTTTTTTCGATGAAAGGGCTAAATAAAAGCGGTAGCATTTCGAGGGGAATTATGTTTGGCAACAATCAAAACCTGTCTGTAAACTCTAATATGGTGCTGCAAATGGCCGGTAAGATTGGAAATGACATTGAAATTTTAGCAGCCATATCTGATGACAACCTACCCATACAACCAGATGGGAATACACAACAACTGAATGAATTTGACCGTGTGTTTGTGCAAATTAAAAAAGACAGCACCATGCTTACTGCCGGAGATTACGAGCTAAAACGTCCGGATAGCTATTTCATGAACTTCTACAAACGTACCCAAGGGGCAATGATCAGTCATGATTTTAAAGCAGAAAATGGCATTAGATACAGCACTACGGTAGCTGCGGCAGTAGCCAAGGGGCGTTCGGCACGCAATCAAATTGTTGGGCAAGAAGGCAACCAAGGGCCTTACCGTTTAACCGGCAATAATGGCGAAACTTACATTGTAGTTATTGCCGGAACCGAGCGAGTTTATATTGACGGTGTTGCTTTGGTACGCGGTCAGGATAACGATTATGTCATCGATTATAACACTGCCGAAATTACATTTACCGCCAAGCAGCTCATCAACTTAAATTCGCGTATTTCTGTAGAATTCGAATATTCTGACAAGAACTATTCTCGCTCGTTAACTTATTTAAACCAACGGGTAGAAGCCGCTAAAATGGCCTTTCGCTTAAACTACTACAACGAAAAAGACAACAGAAACCAACCTTTCTTGCAAACCTTAAACAATGAGCAAAAGCAGTTCATGTCAACATTAGGTCGTGACATTTCGCAAGCCTATTACCCCAACGTTACCGAAGTACCTTTTAACGAGAATGAGATTTTGTACGAAAGGCTAATTTCAGCAGGAGGTATCGAATATTACAAATATGCTATCGATCCTGCTTTGGCCAAGTTTCGGGTAGGTTTTTCTTACCTTGGCGAAGGGCGAGGGAACTATCGTATCAACAGCCAATCGGCAGCAAACGGTAAGGTTTACGAATTTGTGGAGCCCCTAAACGGCGTTATGCAGGGTAGTTACGAACCCATTACCTTACTCATTACCCCAAAACAGCGACAATTAATTACTGTAGCTGCAGATTTCAAACCAAAAAAACAAAGCCTTTTCAGTTCAGAATTTGCCATCAGCAATAATAATGTAAACCTATTTGCTGATAAAAGTACTGCCAACACCACTGGCTACGGATTGAAATTGGAAGCCTTACATCCCATTTTATTAAATGAAAAAGGCCTCAAGCTAAATACAACTGCCAATTACGAATATGTAAGTAGCACTTTTAAGCCAATAGAGCGCTACAGAACGGTAGAGTTTAACCGCGATTTTAACCTAGAAGCGCTTACTACAACAGCAACTGAGCATCTATTTTCGGCAGGCTTACAGTTATTTAAAAAAGACACCCAAAACATTGGCTACACCTTAAATACATTTACAAGAACAGCGCAATACCAAGGTTATTTACACAAAGTAAATGCTTTATACAAAGCTGGAAAATATAGTTTTAAATACGATGCCAGCTTGCTCAATACTGATGCGACCACAAATGATGGCGCTTTCTTTAAGCATTTTTTAGATGCCAATAGAGAAGTGTTTAACCTCGTAGCTGGCTTTGTATTTGAGCAGCAACAAAACATCACTGCCGATAAACAAACCAATGCCTTAACTGGAAATAGTTTCTCCTACAACATCTACAAACTGTATTTACAGCGCAAGGCTAACCAAAGCAATCGTTATAAAATTGATTACAGCTTTAGGCAAGACCAATTGCCCCGAGGAACAGCATTACTAAACAGTTCGCATTCGCAAAACATTAACCTAGGAGTAGATTTAACCAAAAATGCAAACTCCACCCTTAGCCTAACAGCAGGCTACCGTAAAACGGGATATGAAAATGAATTTGCCTCGGTAAATAATGATGAAAGTTTGGTAGGCAGGTTAGATTACAACCTCAACGCAATGAAAGGTTTCATCCGTACTTCCGTTTACTACGAAGTAGGCAACGGACAAGAACCACGACGAGAAATTACTTACTTAGAAGTTTTGCCCGGACAGGGAATTTATGCTTGGAACGACTATAATGGCAACGGCGTTAAGGAACTAAACGAATTTGAGGTTTCCCGCTTTCCAGACCAAGCCAAGTACATCCGTATTTTTATTGCCGGAACCGAATATGTACGCACTAACTTTACAGGCGTAAATCAGAATATCAGCATAATGCCAAGTGCTATTTTAAAAGGCGGTAAGGGTTTACAAAAATTTGCAAGCCGATTTACCAACCAACTTTCCTATAAAATAGACCGGAAAATTTTAGCCAGCCATGGTTTCGAGGTCTATAATCCCTTCCATACCGGTATAGATGCCGCTAATCTCATCGCTTTAAGTTCTTTTTTGCGCAATACTCTTTTCTTCAATCGTAACAACCCGAAGTTTGGGGTTGATTTTAATTACTTGGCTGATGGTGGAAAAAGCTTTTTGAGCAATGGTTTTGATAGCCGTAAACGTAACGAAAGAGGTTTGCGAATTAGAACTTCGCCGGTAAGGAGCACGACCGTAAATTTCACACTTAATCAAGGCAATAAAAACTACAATTCAGAACTTTTTGCGCAACGCAATTATCAAATCAATTACTTGGAGCTATTGCCAGAATTTAACTACCAATTCAGTACCGATTTAAGGTTAACTTTTGCTGGAACCTACGGCAACCAGCATAACGCTAGTAGGTTTGGTGGCGAGAAAAACCAACACATCACCTTTAGCACCGAAACTCGCTACAATGTGCTAAAAAAAGGTGTATTAACAGGTAAAGTGAGCTATATCAACCATAAGTTTACTGGCGAAAGTAACAGTACCATTGGTTACGAAATGCTATCGGGTTTACAAATTGGCAACAACTACACATGGGGCTTGGGCTTGCAACGAACCGTTGGCAATGGCATACAGCTCAATATAAGCTACGAAGGGCGCAAATCTCCAGAAGTAAACGCAATTCATACGGGCAATATGCAAGTGAGAGCTTATTTTTAAAATGGCGAGATTAGCCGATAATCTTGCAACGTGGCACCCTTATCTATGGATTTGTAATCAATACAAATAGACTTGCAATTTGGGTTGTAAACCCAATGATAATGTTTCGGAATTACAAACCCCGAAGAGGAGAAACAAGCTTAAACGGTACTGCAAAAAAATAGCAGCACAAAATTTGCACTGCTAAAAAACTTATTTACGATAATCCTAACCCGAGGAGAGGTCTCTCACCTTTTAGGGAGAGATGCCCAACCGGCAGAGAGGGTTTACTTAAACTCGCTGGTAGTATGAAAATTAATATCTGGATAATCGCGTTTGGTCATCTCAATCATAAAATCATTATCAGCCAAATAAACCGGATTTCCTTCTTTATCCGTGCCAATGTGCTGTTGTTTCCGTTTTACAAATTCGTCCAATTTCTTCTTATCATCAGCAGTTACCCAACGCGAACGACTGTAAGTTAGCATACGGAACCTACATTTTGCACCGTATTCGTGCTCTAAACGGAAGTTAATTACCTCAAACTGTAGTTCGCCCACGGCACCAATTACCTTACGGTTGCCTGGTTGCATTACAAAAAGTTGCGCCACCCCTTCGTCGGTTAATTGCTCAATGCCTTTTTCCAACTGCTTGGTACGCATAGGGTCCATGTTTTCTACTTCTTTAAAAATGGCAGGAGAGAAACTAGGAATTCCTTTGAAGTGCAATTTTTCACCTTCGGTCAAGGTATCGCCAATTTTAAAGTTACCACTATCGTACAAGCCAACCACATCGCCCGGCCAGGCTTCCTCTACCAAACTTTTTTCGTTGGCCATAAAATCCATAGGGTTGGCAAACTTCATTTTCTTATCCTGACGGGTGTGGTAGTAAAACTTGTTACGCTCAAACTTACCCGAGCATATCCGTAAAAAGGCAATCCTATCGCGGTGTTTTGGGTCTAAGTTGGCATGAATTTTAAATACAAAGCCACTAAAGTTTTTCTCTTCAACTAATACATCACGCTCTTCTGCCTCACGGTGTTTCGGGCTTGGGGCAATCTCAATAAAAGTATCTAAAAGCTCTTTAATACCAAAGTTATTAATGGCCGAACCGAAAAATACGGGCGCCAACAAACCTTCTTTGTATAGCGAAACATCTAAATCGCCATAAACGCCGTTTACCAATTCGGTTTCGTCTTTTAAATTGCCCACTTCCTTCTCCTGTAAATAATCAAGCAGTGCAGCGTCATTCAAATCGTTAACCTTTACTACCGAATCGGTTACTTTAGTCTTGTCAGAATGAAAAAGATTTAGTTGATGATGATAAATACTGTAAACCCCTTTAAAGGTATGCCCTTGTCCAATAGGCCAAGATTGCGGACATAAGCTGATATTTAATTTCTGTTCAATTTCATCTAATAAATCGAAGGCTTCCTTACCCTCACGGTCCATCTTGTTGATGAAAATAATCACAGGTGTATTACGCATTCTACAAACCGACATTAATTTTTCGGTTTGCTCCTCTACCCCTTTCACGCAATCAACTACCAACACCACGCTATCTACTGCCGATAAAGTGCGGTAAGTGTCTTCTGCAAAATCTTTGTGGCCCGGCGTATCTAAAATATTGATACGTTTGCCGCTATACTCGAAACCCATTACCGAAGTTGCCACCGAAATACCACGTTGGCGCTCAATTTCCATAAAATCGGAAGTATTGCTTTGGTTGGCCTTATTACGTTTTACGGCACCGGCGGTATTAATAGCGCCACCAAAAAGCAAAAACTTCTCGGTAAGCGTGGTTTTTCCAGCATCGGGGTGACTAATAATAGCAAACGTTTTTCTTTTTTCTATTTCGGGGTGTAGCATACAAATTTTGGAATTATAACAATAGCCTAGACAGGGTTATAAAAACCTCAAATCGAATAATATAACTAAGCAATGTTTCATCGAGCGGCAAAGGTACATAAAAAGCTTGAGGCTGAAAAGTATTTGAAAAAGCAAGTTACAGTTGTTGTACCGAAGCCTGCCGAGTTGGTGGTACGTTTGAAAAATCATAGTATTTGCCTTCTTTTTGCCATTTAAAATAAAGACTTAAGTGTACTCGTTTTGTTACGCTATTTTTTGATAAAGTTTTATAGCTTTGCCCCCTTTTAGTGTTAGCCGTTCTATATGTTTCTTAATTCTTTGCTACGAAGTCTAGGTACTTCGCTTTTTTTGTTTTTCCTTTTAAGTTTTTCTTCAAATTTATTTGCCCAAGATTGTAATATCGAGATTACAATAAAAGGTCGTACTGGAAAATGGGCCGACAGGGTGTTTTTTAAATTAATTGATGGTTCGAATAATGTTGTTTTGCATGGGGGTGCCTATGGTTCTGGTGCTTTTACTGAAAACTATACTTACAATGGTGTAAACCCGCCCTATAGTTTTAAAATAGATATCATTAATGACCAATATAAAGATAACGTAGTTGATTATTCAATTAAAGTAGGTGCCGTAAACGATATTTCAGGCACATTATCTTCAGTAAAAATTGGTGCTAACACTTATCCAACAAGTGTAAATACATCCTTAAATAATACTTTTAATGGTTGCGCAGTGGCAGGTGGCACACCATGTCCCGATTTTGTTTCATTGCGTTTTTTTAGCCAACAAGATTTAGATGATTACAAAAGGGCTTTTGGCAAGTGCTCAAATATAACTGTAGAGAACATTTACATAGGACAAAATTACGATGGATTTAATCAAAGTCAGTTAAGTGCGTCGCATACAAGCGATATTATAGATCTATCTGCATTGTATAATATTACCCAAATTACAGGCGATTTAGTAATAGAAAATAACTTGCGTTTAACCAATATAAATGGGTTAATGAATTTAGTTGAAATTGGTGGAAATAATTTAAAGATAAAGAGAAATTCTTTACTCACTTATTGTAATAACATTGCTATTAAAAATTATCTTGCTAAATCAGCAACTACTTTTAAAAGAGAAATTACTGGGAATTTACAAAATTGTTTAAATGAAGCAGCTGTGAAGAATGCGAATAACAATACTTGCCCATCTGGTAGTTTTAACTTTACAACACAAAAACAAATTGATGATTTTGGAGGGCTATATAGTAATTGTCAAACATACAGCATTACTGATATGACAATTAATGGTGTAGATATAAAAGACTTACGACCATTACAGAAAATCAAATCACTAACAGGAAATTTAATTATTCAGAATAATACAATACTCGAAAGCTTAACGGGTTTAGAAAATTTAACTGCTGTAAATGGATATATTTCTGTAGCTACCAACGCTCAATTAAAAGATATTTCGGCTTTAAAAAATATAAGTGCTAGTAGTATAGAGAAATTAGATATTGGATTAAATATTCAAGGAAATCCAGTGTTGAATGTTTGTAACTTACCTAATTTTTGTGCATACCTATCAAATCCTTCTAATCCAAAAACCATAAGCGGTAATGCAGCGGTTTGCGTGAATGAGCAAGCGTTTTTAAGCACTTGTAACACACTACCAGTAAGCCTATTATCATACAATGCAACAGCTACAAATACTGCCGTTAAGCTACAGTGGCAAACTTCTTTCGAGTTAAATAATAAAAAGTTTGAAATTTACAGGAGTGGTGATGACCAACAGTTTATTAAGATAGGCGAAATTAAAGGCTTAAATACAAAGGGAAATTACCTGTTTTCAGACCAGCAGCCGCTTAACGGCAATAACTACTATAAATTAATACAACTAGACACTGATGGCAAAGAAAGTAATTTAGGACTTAGATACATAAACTTTAGTGTCGTTAAAAAACATATCCAAGTATTTCCTAATCCTACAACAAATAAAGTAACGATTTCTTTTAGGCCAAGTATTTATCAGGTTCTACAACTTGTTGATTTGAATGGAAAGACAATTTCTACCATTCAAATCCATAAGCAAGACAATCAGAAAGAAATATCGTTAGAAAATTATCCGGCAGGAGTGTATTTGCTGAGACTTATGGGCAACGATGGTTCCGAAACCATGAAAGTGGCTAAAAACCCTTAAAACAGCTTAAAATTTTAACACTGAAAGTCGTTTGGTCTGTAGCCAAACGACTTTTCTGTTTGTTGATAATTAAACAATTGGCAGTATTCATATACTAGAGAAGTCCCTCTACGAAAAGCATAAATTTAAACTATCTTTGGTTTATCAAACCCACCTGCTATGTACAGTTCAAAAATTGCCGGTATTGGCCATTACGTACCAAAAAACACCTACACTAATAACGATTTATCGCGTTTTATGGAAACCAGCGATGAATGGATACAGGAACGCACGGGCATTAAAGAACGCCGTTTTGCAGACAGGTATAATGAAACCACTACCACCATGGGTATTGAGGCCGCCAAAATAGCCATTGAAAGAGCCGGCATTACCAAAAACGATATCGACTTTATCATTTTTGCGACACTAAGCCCCGATTACTATTTTCCGGGTTGCGGTGTGTTATTGCAACGCGAAATGCAAATGAAAGAAATAGGTGCTTTAGACATTCGCAACCAATGTTCTGGCTTTGTCTATGCACTTTCGGTAGCCGATCAGTTCATTAAAACGGGCATCTACAAAAATATATTGGTGGTGGGTAGCGAGAAGCACTCTTTTGCTATGGATTTCGAAACTCGTAGCCGCAACGTATCGGTTATTTTTGGAGATGGGGCAGGTGCAGCAGTTTTACAACGAGCAACAAAAGCACGACAAGGAATTTTAAGTACCCACTTACATAGTGATGGCGCTGATGCAGAAATTTTGGCCATGCACTATCCTGGTGCCCATGCCAACAAATGGCTGAAAGATAAACCTGCATTCCCAGATCAAGAGTTGGGAGGTTTATTTTTTAGTAAAGAGTTATTAGAAAGTGATGCCGCTTTACCTTACATGGATGGGCCAGCAGTTTTTAAAAAGGCCGTGGTTAAATTTCCAGAAGTAATTAACGAGGCCCTAGCAGCCAATAATTATACGGCAAAAGACATTGATTTGCTCGTACCGCACCAAGCTAATTTACGCATTAGCCAGTATGTACAGCAATTATTGGGCTTAAGCGATGATAAGGTATTTAATAACATTCAGAAATACGGAAACACCACCGCAGCATCGGTACCAATTGCCTTAAGCGAAGCTTGGGAAGCAGGCAAAGTAAAAGACGGCGATTTGGTTTGCCTAGCCGCCTTTGGCTCTGGCTTTACTTGGGCAAGTGCTTTAATTAGATGGTAAACTGAATTACGATTGTTGAGATAAAGTCGCTCTGTCGTTTTCGAAGCTTTTGTACCTTTGTGTTTAATAATAGAGATTTTATCTTCCGAATCGGACATTCGATTTTCGGACTAAAAAATAAAAAATGTTCAAAATAGGAGATTACGTTCGTTTCATCGACGAAAAAAGAGAAGGTTACATTACCAAAGAAATAGACGATTTAACGGTGGGCGTTACCGATACCGATGGATTTGAAATTCCGGTTGCTAAAGGCAATTTAACGTATGTGCATGGGCACCATAGCAATGCAGATACTGCCAATAATGCCATGCCCACACCACAAGCAGATGAAAAGTTTATAGAAGACGGCGTGTATTTGGCAGTGGCCGAAGATAATAAGGCTTCGATTGTAGCTCATTTTACTTTAGTGAATAGAACTTCTTACCAATTGCTGCTATCCTTAAAAACAGAAAAAGCAGGCATCTACAAAGGCGAATTTGTAGGAGTGATACAGCCTAAAAGCAGTGCCCAGGTTTATACCGCCAACCTCGGCGATTTAGACAATTGGCCCAATTTCACTTTTCAAACCTTGTTTTTTACTTCGCGAAATGTGAAGCCTAAAGCTCCATTACACGTAGAAAAACGTTTTAGATCTAAAGATTTTAGTGGAGCTAAAAATCAAATTACAGAGATTAATAAATATGGTTGGCTAATTAGACTAGATGAGCCCGCCTTGGTAATTGATGCACAGAAATTAAAGGAAAGCTTTTTTAGTGTAAAAGAAGAAAAACCGAAAGTTGCTAAGCCTCAACAAGAAGTAGATTTACATATTGAAAGATTAAGGGACGACCATCATTTTTTATCTCAAACGGAAATATTAAATGCACAATTAGACGTTTTTCAAAAAACTTTGGATGCTGCTATTGTTCACCAAATCCCATCCATTGTGTTCATCCACGGTGTGGGGAATGGCACATTAAGAGACCATATCCATAAAACGATTAGCAAACATCCGCAGGTGCGTACGTTTATGGACGCCCGTAAAGAAAAGTTTGGCTATGGAGCTACGGAGGTGGTTTTTAAGATTTAGTTTTTATAGGAGTTATTTTTATGCTGTTCGACATTTGTAATGTCGAACTCCCTATCGTGGAATTTTTAATTCCATTTATGCAATACCACAGATTTTATCTAAAACTCGGATTTAAAATCCTATGATAGTGCTTCGGAATTACAAATTGCGAAGAGCGAATACACAGCTACTACTTCCATCAAAAAAGATTTCTCCACTTCGGTCGAAATGAAGGAGTTAACATTTAACTCCCCTTAGCGCCTCTAGTCATTTGTTCCAGCATATCCCACATTTCATTCGGAATGGCTTCCAGCCCGTTCATTTGTCCAGCACCTTGCAGCCACTCGCCACCATCAATGGTAATTACTTCGCCGTTAATGTAGTTAGAGAAATCGCTTACTAAAAAAGCAGCTAAATTGGCCAATTCTTGGTGGTCGCCTACGCGTTTTAAGGGTACTCTATTTTTAAAATCAAATTTCTCTGCCAAATCTCCTGGTAATAATCTATCCCAAGCGCCCTTGGTAGGGAATGGCCCTGGTGCAATGGCGTTGGTCCTGATACCGTATTTGCCCCACTCTACCGCTAAAGAACGTGTTAAGGCCAGCACACCACCTTTTGCACAAGCCGATGGCACTACGTAAGCAGAGCCCGTAAAGGCATAAGTAGTAACAATATTTAAAACGCTGGCAGCTTGTTTTGCGGCAATCCAATGCTTACCAAAAGCGAGTGTGCAATTTACGGTTCCTTTCAATACAATATCGATGATGCTCGAAAAAGCATTAGCCGATAAACGCTCGGTAGGAGAAATAAAATTACCAGCGGCGTTATTTACTAAAACATCGGCACTACCAAATTTCGAGATGGTTGCTGCAAGCACATTTTCTACTTGCCCATAATCTCTAACATCACATTGTACCGCCAACACTTTGCCGCCTGTTTCGGCTTCCATTTCTGCTGCTGTTTTTTGCAAAACCTCTAACTTTCTACTAGTGATGACCAAATTGGCACCTAGTTTTAGGAAATAAGTTCCCATCGCTTTGCCTAAGCCTGTTCCGCCGCCGGTTACTACAATAGTTTTGCCTTTTAGCGCATCGTCTTTTAACATGGGTTGATTGTACATTTGCTAGTATTTAGTGGTTAGATATTAGTATTTAAATTTTAGTCCGAAAGTCAGTAAAGTCAAACAGTCCGAAGCTTTAGGCTTTCAGCTTTTAGCTTTCAACCCTTCTACCAACGATTTTAGAATAGCTCGAGTACCCATAGACCACCATTGCTTTAGCATCACTTCTAAATCTTCGCTTTGGTTGGCACTGGTAACAGCAATTACATCTTTACGTAGGTTAAGCTTACTTTGCTGCCATGTATTTGCTTCGAAAGCCATGTATTTCCTTACCTTTCTTTCGGCAGCAGTCATAATACTTTCGGATTTTACCACTTCATCTACCAAGCCAACCGCTAAAGCTTCTTCTGGCGAAAACAGTTTGCCCTCTAGCAAATTGCGATAGGCATTGCCTTGCCCTAACCAAAAAGAATACAAGTGAAATATACTATTGGGCACCACAATGCCCACTGGCACTTCGTTTAGTCCAATAATGAATTTACCTTCGGCCATTACTCTCGCATCGCAGGCAAGTGCAATAACACAACCACCCGCCGGACTATGGCCATTAATAGCGGCAACTAAAGGTTTCTTGAAAGCCGTAATTTTTGCGCTAAACTCCAAAAATAAGTTCCAAAAGCTTTTAATTTCTTCTTCGTTGTAGTGGTAAAGTTCTAGCAAATCTAAACCTGCCGAGAAGAAGTTTTCTCTTCCAGTAATAATTACACCGCCAATGTTATCGTCGTTCTCACTGTTTATTAACATTTGTTGCAACTCGGTAACCATTTCGCGGTTTAACGCATTAGCCCTGCCCCGGTTTAAGGTAATAATGGCAAGCCTGTCTTTTACAGATGTGGAGATTGTATTCATTCCTCTTAGCTATATGTTTATATTTTCATAAAGCTAAGAGGATTAATTTTATTATGCAAGCATAAAATTGGCGCTCTCTTATTTTACTTCGTAGGTAAGTACTTTTCTTGCTAAGTTGCCATTTACATCTATACCTTCTACCACCATGCGGTAAATACCTGGTACATCTGTATTAAAATAGCTAATTTTTGCTTTGCCGTTGGCATCGCTTACCATTTGAGGTTCCCAAAAAACGGTAGTTCTTAAATCTGGTCTGCTGTCGGGTTTTACATCGTATTTTGGAGAATAAAACTCACGAACAACCGCATAACCTTTAGGGGTATAGTTTATTAAGCCTGGTGTATAAGGATTAACAGAACGTAAACCTTGACCACGCTTGGTAGTAATTACAATAACACCAGCGCCACCTCGCATACCATAAATAGCTGTGGTAGCACCACTTTTTAAAATCTCTACCGTTTCAATATCTTGCACCACCACATCATCAAGGTTAACATCTTCACCTTCCATCATCATTCCATCAACCGATATTTTCATTGGGCTTTGATTGCCTCTAGCATAAGCCTGCCCATCTCTAACTTGAACGCCAGCAATGCGCCCTTGTAAATATTGTGATAGAGAAAAAGCAGTTTCTAGATCTTTTGCGGTAAATACGGCATCGGCATTACCCGACCCACCTATATTTGACGATTCGTAGCTAGGTTTGCGTTTCTCTACAATGTTTACCTCATCTAATAAAATAGTTCTGTTTAACAGCCCTCTTTTGGTCTGGTCATCAAAATATTTGTTGCTCTCTTGTAAATACGCGGCCAACGATTGGTTTACATTTACTTCAATATCGCCTGTATTAGGGTTTTTAGTTACTATTTGTCCAGGTACTGTATCCATTACAATATCTACAAATTTCTTGTCTTTTTCGGTACGTGCCTGTACCACAAATTTAGTGCTATCTAAAAATTCGATATTGAAATTAAAACGGCCTTTATCATCTGTTAAGGTGTCGGTGGCAAAAAATCCACCAGTAAAAGAAACCAGCATAATCTTGCCCTTTACTACGGGCTTACCTCCTTTAGTTACCGTACCGCTTATTTTCAATTGTTTTTCTGCCGGAAAGGTAGCAGGTGGCACAACGCCATCGGCAACCTGTTTCCAGTTTATTTTTCTCCAACCTTGGGTCAGCATCAAATTGTCTAAATCTAGGCGGGTATCTCTGTCGTTATTTAAAAAGTAATGATTTGGTTTTTCTACATAACCTACCAAATCGGAGGTAAGCAACAATTTGGTTAAAATATTGGTTTCGTTTTCTTGATCTGGCTTTACGGCCGTTGTATTGGTTACCGCTACCGAAAAACTGCCCATAACAGGTTTATCTTTGTTGCTTGCCGTAAATGAAAGGTTCATTTGTTCTCTTTTACCATAATTTGGCTTAAGATTTTCTGGCTTAACATCAATCTTGTCGTTAATGTTATTTACAAAAACAATACGCTCATTTAATGGGACAAATGTAGAAGAAAGCAACGAAATTTGAATAATGCCAGAAGGCAAGCTGTCTTTAGGTACCGTTAAGGACATGACCTGTTTGGTAGAAGCTATCTTGGTAGAGAAGTAAACAACACCATTATTTTGGGCAATAAGATTATATTCTTCTTTACCCAGCAAGTCTTCGGTAAAGTAAATTTTTATAGCCATTTTAGTGCTATCTGTATTATTAACCGACAACACTCGCCCACTTACCTCGGCTATTGGTAATTGCACAGTCTTTTTAGTACCATCGGCAAAAGTTAAATTAGCCTTGTACACTTGTTGTGCAATTGGGTTAAGAAAAAAAGATCCCATACCCATTCTATTCGTTTCTATTCTGGAAATCTCTACCCCTTCGGCGTTAACAATTACTCCCGAAGTAAATTCGCCAAGACCATTACTGTTAACTGCTTTAATGGCAACCTTGTTGGGCAAGTTTTCAATCAATTTACCTCCCTCTGGGAAAAACTGCACATCTATTTCTTTCGAGGTGGTTTTTAAAGGAAATTGTTTGGTGATAACTTGTTTATTGGGCAGCGTAATATTTGTAGTAATAAAGCCTGTGCTTAAAGCTGCCGTTTGTTTGTTGGTGGCGTCGATAGTAAGTTCGCCCTGCGCATTGGTAACACCCTTGCCCCTTTCAATGGTTTTATTGCCTACCTTAACTTCGTAAGTTACATTACAATTGGTATAAGGCAAATTTTGCTTATCGGTAAATTGTATGGTGGTACTTATTTTTTGTTGGTTGTTTTCGGTGCTTAATACATTGCTCGATTTGGTAAATACTTTATTTGCCCAAGAGTTACCAACTTTTATGGTCTTATCAAAGAAAAATGCTGTACCGGCATTTCTCATCCATTGCGTATAGGCCCTGATACGATAATTTCCTTCTTTTAAGGAATCTACCAGTTTAAAATCGCCCCAGGTAATACCGCTCCTCATTGGCAACTTTAATTGTTTGGTTACCGAATCCATTTCGTTAATCAGCTCTACATAGAGCAGGTTACTAATTGTTGATGGAAGGCCTGTTTTGGCATTTATTACATAAGCTTTAAACCAAATATCATCTCCTATGGCATAAAACGGCTTATCTAAATGCAAGTGCACTTTTTCTTGCGCACTTTTACTTGAGATTTCTGCTAGCTGTTTAGTAAAGTTGTTTAAACGGTTATCTTGGGCCCTTAGCGAAAAAGAGCTAATAACACTTAAAAGCGCTGCGCTAAGAAATGAGACCGTTAAGAATTTAATTTTCATTGTATGCCAATTAGGTTTGCTATGGGTTAAAACATACTTTTTATGTTCGTTTACTGGTATTTATAAATGAAGTTACAAAAAAGCTTGTCGTAATAATTACATTATAGACTATTATTTTAGCGCTAAGGTTAAAAATTATTTTTCCACATCATGCTTTCTACCGGGCGAGTGGTTTTATTATTGTACTTGGCGTTGTCTTTGGTATTGTACATTTTCTCGATATTTCCCTCCACCACAAAATAAATTAGTTGCCCAATAGGCATTCCTGCATAAATTTTTACTGGTTGTACACAAGAAATTTCTAACGTCCAGGTATTGCAAAAACCAACATCTCCTTTACCGGCAGTGGCATGAATATCAATACCTAAACGGCCCGTACTACTCTTGCCCTCCAAAAAAGGAACGTGCCCGTGTGTTTCTGTATATTCTACCGTAACGCCCAGGTAAAGTGTACCGGGCTGTAGCACAAACCCATCTTTCGGAATTTCGAAATGTTCTATTTTATTGTGTGCTTTTGCGTCTAATACACGGTCTTTATAGGTGGCCAAATATTTACCCAAGTGTACATCGTAAGAGTTGGTGCCCAAACATTCTGGCTTAAAAGGCTCTATAATAATGGTGCCTTTGTCTATTTCTTCAAGTATCCGTTTATCTGACAATATCATTTTTAAGTTTTTTGGACTAAATTAGGAGAAAAATAGCAAAGGGCAAAGGCATAATACCAGGCAATATGAGGTGTTTAGGATATGCCGATGAGAATTTGTGGCATTTAGCAGTTATTGATCCATACGCTCTGCCAAAATTTCTTTACTTTTGTAGTGATTTTCTAAATAGAGGATGCCCGTAGTTTTTGATTTAAAAATTGATACCCATACCGAACTTGCCGTATGGAAAATTGAAGAGAGCCACCAGGACCTAATGGCTGGTTTACAGCTCAAACAGCACGAGCTGGATATCATCGAATCTTTTAAGAGCGAGAAACGAGCACTGCAATGGCTAAGTACCCGTTTGCTGCTGAGAACCATGCTCAACACCAAAGAATATATAGACTGCCAAATGGACGACCATGGCAAACCCTATTTGGTTAATTATGACTATCACATTTCCTTAAGCCATTCTTATGATTATGCCGCGGTGATGATTAGCCGCGATAGCCAGAAAAAAGTAGGCTTGGACATGGAGATCATCAAACATAAAATTAAGCTAATTAGGCATAAATTCCTCTCTGATGTGGAACTGGCGCAAAAACAAATTGGCGATAACATTAACGGCCTGTACGTTTGTTGGTGTGCCAAAGAGGCCATTTACAAGTGGCACGGCAAAAAAGAGCTAGAGTTTAAACGAGATATCCATATTAAACCCTTTAAACTAAAAGACCAAGGCATGTTGACCGCCCTAGTTGAACTACCAGCAGGCATTAGAGAACTAGAAGTAAATTATTTTAAAACTGATGACGACTATATGCTGGGCTATGTAATTGGGTAAGCGCCTAGCTCCTAAAGGGGAGTTAGGGTAACAATAAAGCAATACAACAATTTAACAATTTAACAATAAATTCCCCCTTTAGGGGGCTAGGGGGCATGAATAAAAAAGTAAAATACATAGATTGGGGCTTAACCGATTACCAGGAAGCTTGGGATAAACAGGAAGCAATTTTTAATGAAACTGTTGCCTTAAAAACCAAGAATAGAACAGAAAATACTGCACTAGAAACACCCAACTACCTTATTTTTAATGAGCACCCGCATGTTTATACCTTGGGCAAAAGTGGTAAGCCAGAAAACTTATTGCTTAATGAACAAGGTTTAAAAGACAAAGAGGCTACTTACTATAAAATAAATAGGGGTGGCGACATTACCTACCATGGTCCAGGGCAAATTGTTGGCTATCCAATTCTAGACCTGGATAACTTCTTTACCGATATCCATCTTTATTTACGCACCCTAGAAGAAGCAATAATACTTACTTTGGCCGATTATGGTATCGAAAGTGGAAGATACGAAGGCTTTACTGGCGTTTGGCTAGATGCCGACAATGACAAAGCCCGAAAAATTTGTGCCATGGGAGTACGTTGCAGCAGGTGGGTAACCATGCACGGTTTTGCATTTAACGTAAATACCAACCTCGATTATTTCAAAAATATTGTTCCCTGTGGCATCGACGATAAAGATGTAACCTCCATGCAACGCGAACTAGGGTATGTTTTAGATATGGAGGAAGTAAAACAAAAGTTGAAAGAACATATTGCTAATTTATTTCAAATGTCAATCATATAGCTCGGTCCGTTGATGGGCTACTACCAGTCTAATAGTTTAGCGTACCAACTAAATCTAAAGGAGTAACCATGACGATTAAAAAAATACTATTTGCACTTTCCTTATTACTGTTGCTAAGTCCAACTTATGCTCAAATTAGCGGAGGTAAAGGGAGCTATGAATTTCAGTTGCCACCTTCGTTTGGCGAGAAAAAAATGGAGGTATATTACTATAGGCCATTGGGCGATGTAACCACAATGCCGATTTTGTTTGTAATGCATGGAGTATTACGTAATGCAGATGTTTACAGGGACAATTGGGTAGAATTAGCAGATAAGCATAAGATTTTAGTTGTAGTCCCAAGGTTTACCCAAGAAGATTTTAAAGGAGATCGCGGCTATGCCTTTGGAAATGTACAGGCGAAGGGAGGTAAGTTAAATGACCCTTCTATTTGGTCGTTTAGCTTAATGGATAAGATTTTTGATGATGTTGTAACACAAACAAAGAGTAAGCAAAAAAAATACGATTTATTTGGTCATTCTGCAGGTTCTCAGTTCAGTCATCGTTTTGTGCTGTTTATGCAAAAAAATAAAGCTGATAGAATAATTGCAGCAAATGCAGGTTCTTACACAATATTAGATGAAAATGTAAACTATCCATTTGGCATAAAAGATCTGGAGATTGATGACAACCGCTTAAAAGCATTATTGCAAAAGGATTTTGTAGTTCAATTAGGCGATAAAGACACAGATCCAAACCACTCTCAGCTACCCAAATCTGTAGCGGCAATGAAACAGGGTTCAAATAGATTTGAAAGAGGTCACTATTTTTATGAAAAAGCCAAAAAGCAAGCCGAACGATTAGGAGTGTCTTTGAACTGGAAAATACGAATAGTAAAAGGAGCTGCACATCAGAACAGTAAAATGGCCGCTGATGCCGCAAAATATTTGTACGGAGAGTAGAAAACTAATATTCTATAGCAATTTTGATGATAGAATATTACCTTTATTTGTTAACGTACAAAAATGAATAAAGAACTTTCTTATTTAGCCATAGGCGATTCGTACACCATTGGCGAAGCGGTAGAGCAAGTCGAGTCTTTCCCTTATCAGCTAGTAGAACTCTTAAGAAAAAAAGGTGTTAGGGTGGCAAATACAAAAGTAATTGCTAAAACAGGTTGGACTACCGATGAGCTTGCCTTGGCAATTGAACAAGAAAACATTTCTCAGACTTTTGATTTAGTTACCTTACTTATTGGCGTGAACAACCAGTATAGGGGTTATTCGGCAGAGAATTACCGTATAGAATTTAAACAACTGTTGCAAAGCGCCATTGCTTTTGCCAACGAAAAATCAAACAATGTTTACGTGCTTGCTATCCCCGATTGGGCTTACACTAGTTTTGCTAAAAAAAGCGATAGAGATCTCTCAAAAATTAGCCAAGAGATTGATGCTTTCAATGAAATTAATTGTTCTGAAACCGCAATGTGCGGGGCAACATATATTGATATTACCCCAATTTCACGTAGGGCAAATCAAGATTTATCATTAATAGCCCTTGATGAATTACACCCCTCTGGTAAAATGTATGCGGAGTGGGCAAAATTACTTGCAGAACAAATAATCAAAGCGTAAATTAGCTTTATTGGTGATAAACTTCCGTAGTAAAATAAATTTAGCAAGGACAAACCGCACATCTCGTTTCACCGCTAAACCATCTCCAGCATTTCTACGGCTTCGTCTATGTTGTTAATGTTATCGAACGAGATGCGCAAGCTGTCTTTCACCTCTTTTAAGTTACACAAACGTGGGTGCATTTGCGCAAAAGCCAAAACCTTATTAAAGGTTTCCGAATCGAAAAACTTAGATTGCTTATCGCTCACAAAGTAACCTCTTAGAACATTTTTCTTATAGCTCACCTTTTCAAATCCCAATTTCTTGGCTATCCATTGTAGGCGTACCACTTTAAGCATGGCCAACACCTGCGAAGGGATAGGGCCAAACCTATCTCTCATTCTTTTCTCGAAAACTGCAATTTGTTGCTCGGTTTCTAGTTTCGATATTTCGGTGTATAGGTTATAGCGTTCGGTAATGTTGGTTACGTAGCTATCTGGAATATGCAATTCTACATCGGTATCTACTTGGGTAAAGCTTACATATGGTCTTTCGGGCTGGTCTTTAAACAGATCCTTAAATTCATCGTCTTTTAGCTCCTGTATGGCTTCGTCCAAAATTTTGTTGTACATCTCAAAACCAATCTCGGCAATAAAACCACTTTGTTCGCCACCTAAAAGGTTTCCGCTGCCGCGTATGTCTAAATCACGCATAGCGATGTTGAAACCACTTCCCAAATCAGAAAACTCTTCGATGGCACTTAAACGTTTGCGAGCCTCGTCTGTTAAGGTTGAGAGCGGTAAACTCAATAAATAACAGAAAGCTTTTTTATTAGAGCGGCCTACCCTACCACGCATTTGGTGCAAATCGCTTAACCCAAATAGGTGTGCATGGTTAATGATGATGGTATTGGCATTTGGCACGTCCAAACCTGTTTCTATAATGGTGGTTGCTACCAAAACATCTTTTTCGCCATTAATAAAATCGAGCATTACATCTTCTAGGGCATCGCCTTCTAATTGGCCATGTGCAATGCCAATTCGAGCGGTAGGCACCAAGGTTTGTATCAGCCCTGCTAATTGTTGTAGGTCTTGTACACGGTTATGCACAAAGAAAACCTGTCCGCCGCGGTCTAGTTCAAACTGAATGGCTTCTTGCAGTAATTTATCATTAAACACGTGTAGCTCGGTGGTAACGGGCTGCCTGTTTGGCGGCGGCGTGTTAATAATAGACAAATCTCTGGCGCCCATTAAAGAGAAGTGCAAAGTGCGGGGAATTGGTGTAGCGGTTAGCGTTAGCGTATCAACACTTACCCGTAAAGCACGTAGTTTTTCTTTGGCGGCTACCCCAAACTTTTGTTCTTCGTCAATTACCATTAAACCTAGGTCTTTAAACTTCACATCTTTGCTCAGCAAACGGTGCGTACCTATAATAATATCTATTTTACCTTGTGCTAGCTTCTCTAAGCTTTCCTTTATTTGCTTGTTGGTTTTAAACCTGTTGATATAATCTACCGTACAAGGGAATTCTTTTAACCTAGATGAAAATGTTTTGAAGTGTTGCAGGGCCAAAATGGTAGTAGGCACTAAAATAGCTACTTGTTTGCCATTGGCTACTGCTTTAAAAGCGGCACGAAGGGCTACTTCGGTTTTGCCAAAGCCTACGTCGCCACAAACCAAACGATCCATAGGGTGCGGTGCTTCCATGTCCTTTTTTACATCGGCGGTGGCTTTCATTTGGTCGGGCGTATCTTCGTAAATGAAAGAGGCTTCGAGTTCGGTATCTAGGTAGCTATCTGGAGCAAAAGCGGTACCCACCTGCGCTTTGCGTAGCGCATAAAGCTTAATCAAGTCGCGGGCTATGTCTTTAACTTTTTTTTTAGTGCTTTTTTTTAGCTTGTCCCAAGCTTCGGTACCGAGCTTGTTCATTTTTGGCGGGGTGCCGTCTTTGCCGCTGTATTTCGCTATGCGATTTAACGAGTTAATATTTACATAAAGTAAGTCGTTATCGGCATAAACCAAACGGATCATTTCTTGCATTTTTCCGTTGTTTTCTACTTTCTCTAAGCCTGCGTATTTACCAATGCCGTGGTCTATGTGGGTTACAAAATCGCCGGGCTTTAGGTCTCTCAGTTCTTTTAAGGTAATGGCTTGGCTGCGCTGGTATCCTTTTTTAAGTTGGTATTTATAAAAACGATCAAATATTTGATGGTCGGTATAAAAGGCTACTTTTTGGGTAAAGTCCACAAAGCCTTCGCGTAGCGGAATATGGATAGGAATAAACTTTACCGTTTTATCAATATCGTCTAAAATGGCATAAAGGCGTTCTATTTGCTTTGCCGAGTTGCTAAAGATAAAATTGTTAACGCCTTGCTTTTCGTTTTCCTTAAAATTATGGATGAGTAGGTTGAAATCTTTATTGAACGAAGGTTGTGGCTTAGTATCGAAGTTAAATACTTGATCTGTTTGGTAGAAAAATTGTTTTCCGAACTCTACCAAGGTAAAGTCTTGGAACAAATCTGCCAACATTTTCTCGTCAGAGAAAGCAAACTTTGGATCTAACCAATTGGGATTTTGCTGCTTTTCTGCTGCCGAAAGTGCTTTCCAAAGTTCGTTCGCTTTTTTATATCCAGACTTGATAATGTCTAAGGTAAAGGCCACGTCTTTAAACCAAAGTTGGGTGTCTTTTTCGATATAATCTAACAGGTTGATGTTGCTTTCTGTTAAAAACTTGGCTTGTACGTTTGGTACTATGGTTAGGTTTTTAACATCATCAACCGATAGCTGGCTCTCGATTTCGAAAGTACGGATGCTTTCTACTTCGTCGCCAAAAAACTCGATGCGGTAAGGTAAATCGTGAGAGAAAGAGAAAATATCTACAATGCCTCCGCGAATAGAGAACTGCCCTGGTTCGTACACAAAATCTGAGCGTTGAAAATCGTATTCGAATAAAAATTCATTAATAAAATCGATGCCTAAGCTAGTGCCAACAGCTATTTCTAAGGTGTTTTTTTCGAGTACGCTGCGGTCTATTACTTTTTCGGCCAGGGCTTCGGGGTAAGTAACCACAATTTGGCCATATTCGCTTTGGTGGTTTAGCTCGTTAAGTACTTCGGCCCTTGCCAATACGTTTGCAGTATCAACCTGTGTAAATTCAAAGGGTTTACGAAAGGACGAAGGAAATAATAAAATCTCTTTGCCTAAAATGCTTTCTAAATCAGAAGAGAAATAAGCGGCCTCTTCTCTGTTGGGCAGTATAAAAAGCTGTGGCTTATGTTGTAAAAAATAGGTGGTAAGTGCAATAACTGCATCAGAAGAACCCACCAATCCTTTTAGTTGCGTTTTGCTTTTGCCAATATTCAGCGATTTAGCAAGGTCAAGTACCCGTTGGTCGGTTTTAAATCTATTAATTAAATCTCTAACGTTCACTAGCCAAAGATACGCATTGTATTATTGTTGTGTGGTTAAATTGTTAAATAAGTGGGCAAGTGCACTAGCGGGAGAGTTTGTTAATCTAATTGGGCATTGGGTCTGCTGCGCCTTCAAAAATTGCATCCTGCATCGTAGCTGCTTCTTCCTTCCTTCGGTACAGCAGTAAAACAACCGAAATATACACTCATTTAAGTATTAAAAACCTAAAAAATAATAAAAGCCCATTTGATGACTTATAATAATTTATATATATTGGATAAGTTTATGAGACAAACAACCATTTACTGATGTATATGCCTCATTTTATGAGATGTATATATAAGTTAGGCGACATTTACCAAAACACACAATCAAATGAAAATCAATAAATTAGTTTTATTAGCATTTATGATGGTATTCACATCTTGTTATGCACAAAACACAAAAGAACCAAAAATTAATACTAAATTTAACAAAGAATACGCATCAAGTAGAAAATCATTTGTAGGAAAACTAAATAATGTAGAATATAAAGAATTAAGAAATAGATTATTGAATGTTCTGAGAGCTGAAATACCTGATAACAATGCTATTCTAATTAATTATTATCAAAAAGGTTCAAACTGTTATGAATATGGACTTGGAAAAAAAGACGCTTTAACCGTTATCGAAAACTGTATTCGGATTTCTTCTCAAATATCAAGAGAAAATAATACAACAGATTTTTTTCTTTATTCAGACAAAACACCGAATAAAGAAAGAATTGAGAACAGAAATAATTTTATTCTAGATTCGGGATTTTTTGAAGAAAACATATTTACCCTAAAAGAAAATTGTAGGGCTTTTTTTATTCTAAAAACAAATGGAGAATTTATGAAATATTATGGTTCAGACTATTATTCTGAAGTAAAGAAATTCCTTGAAAAAAAATAAAAACATCGCCTAACATCGGTAACTGTTACACAACTTCAAATTTTACGTAAAACCGAAGAAAACGACCTGCTTTAAGCCCCTATAAACAAGGCCAATGCTAACGCTCAATAAAACATTCAGCAAATTACACGAGCCTATAAAGCTTTGTATGCACCCTCAAAAAAACGTTTCCAGATGGCAAGAGCAATCCTTTAATTGGGGCATGCCTTGCGCCATTATTGTTGGGTTTTTACGAATAAATTTGAGCAGTTTCTTTAGATTATAGCTCAATGCGGCCATTAAGACATGCTTGTTGGCCTGTGCCATGCCCCTGCTATTGATCCGTTTCATGTTCTGGTGGTTAATTAAAGTACCAAGTACTGGTTCTACCGTGCTACTTCGGCTTTTAACCAGCCTACGGTGATAGGCTTTGTTATCCGTTAATTTTTGGTGCATCCTATCATAAAGTGGCTTATGGATAATTTCATCTAGCTTTTTAAACTTACTTACCCTGCCGCAACATTGTGCCCTAACTGGGCAGTGCTTACAATCGCTCTCACTGCTGCGGTAAGTTTTCTTCTGGTAGCCCTTGCTATCGGTATGGGTGCTTTTGTATGGCAAAATAGCACAATTACCTCCTGCCTGTAGGCATTCGTATTGGTTTTTTTCTACTATTAATCGGACCAATTTCACGGAAGCACACACGTGCTGAATATCGATTGCGAAACTTTATCGAAAATGAAGTAACTGCTTTTTCTAGGAAGCGGGCATCTATTTATTTTAAATGTATGCCCGCTTTTTTTATACCTTTTCTATTGCCAAATTTTTTCTTTGGTTAGTTAATTTTTCCACTTTGTCGGGTTTTATTTCCTTTTGGTCGAAAATGATTTAAAATAAGTAACAATACCCTTATTATTGCTTCTAATTAATAAACAACAAAGAAACGGCGATGAGCAAAGCTGGGAATTATGTAGAAATTGTTTTTTGGATTTTAGCGTTAACGTTACTGGCCACTGCCCATCCACAAGAGCATCATTTTACACTATGCCCACTGGCAAACCTAGGTTTCGAATGGTGCCCGGGATGTGGTTTAGGTAGATCCATTACGGCCATCTTTAATGCTGATTTTAATGCAAGTTTTAGGCAACATTGGTTTGGCATACCTGCCCTACTCATTATCCTTTACCGCATTTATCAGTTAGGTAAACAATTAATTTTTAAACAAAACAACTATCTAAAATATAAGGAGATTTAATCATGTTCGACCAAAATTTTATGACATTGCCGGGGATTAGCCCTCAAGAATATTCTTACTTGCAATCTGCAACGCAAGGTTTCAACGAACAACAATTGCGTACGTTTTTAATGGTATATGCCGGTAAACGCAAAAATCCTAGCGATATTTTATTATTCACGCTATTAGGCTTTTTAGGCTTTGCAGGTATCCAACGTTTCGTTGTTGGACAAATTGGAATGGGTATCTTATACATTTTAACTTGCGGTTTGTGTTTTATCGGTACCATTATCGATTTAATTAACCATAAGCAAATTACCTTTGAGCACAACCAACGCATGGTTTTCGAAAGTATGCAAATGGTTAAAATGAGCAACTTTTAAGCTGCAACTCTTAAAGCAAAATAGTTTATACACACAAATACCAAATCCCTATGGCCCAAAAACTATAGGGATTTTTTAGTTTGATGGATTCTAAAAACGCAATTGTTCTAATTGCAACTTTTCTACAGACGTGCTCATGTTCGAATAAAGAAGACTAAAGGATGGCGGGGCTATAATTTGTCTATTTTCCGTATTTTTATACCATGAAGTTATTCGAGATTACCAATTTTTTGGAAGATTTGGCTCCGCTCAGCTACCAAGAAGATTACGATAATGCAGGTTTAATAGTAGGCAACCCAAACGATGATATTCATGCGGCATTAGTTTCCTTAGATTGTACCGAGCAAATTGTTGATGAGGCCATTGCAAAAAACTGTAATCTCATTATTGCCCACCACCCTATCGTTTTTAAAGGTTTAAAAAAACTAAATGGCAAAAATTATGTAGAACGTGTGGTTTTAAAAGCCATTAAAAACAACATCGCATTATATGCCATACACACCAATTTAGACAGTGTACAGCATGGCGTAAATGCCGAAATTTGTAAACGATTGGGCTTAGTGGACACAAAAATTTTAGCGCCCAAAGCCGGTATCTTAAAAAAACTGGTTACTTTTTGCCAACATAAAGATGCCGAGCAATTACGAAATGCCCTATTTAGTGCGGGGGCCGGGAACATTAACAATTATAGCGATTGCAGTTTTAATGTAGATGGCACAGGAACCTTTACAGGAAATGAACAAGCCAACCCAACCCTAGGCCAAGCAGGTGTACGCGAATACGCTAACGAAACCCGTATCGAAGTTATTTTTAAGGCCCCTAACGAACGTAAGATTTTAACCGCATTGTTTCAAAACCATCCTTACGAAGAGGTGGCCTACGATATTTATGCCTTGGAAAACAAATTACAAAATGTAGGTTCGGGCATGGTAGGCCAGTTAGAAAATGCTTTGTGGGGCAAAGATTTTTTGCATTTGGTAAAAAACAACATGCAGGCAACAGTATTGCGCCATACCGCTATACTGCCCCAACAAATTAAAAAAGTAGCCGTTTGTGGTGGCTCTGGTAGTTTTTTGCTAAAAAATGCCATTGCCGCAGGTGCCAACGTGTTTGTTACCGCCGACTTTAAGTACCATGAATTCTTCGATGCTGAAGATAAAATCATGATTGTAGATTTGGGACATTTTGAAAGTGAACAGTTTACATCTAATTTGTTGATAGCTAATATTCAAGAAAAATTTCCTAACTTTGCAATCCGTTTAACGGAGCATAACACAAACCCCATAAATTATTTCATTTAATGGAGGTGTTTTAGTTGGTTTAAAAGCCGTTTTTTATTTATATAATCTCGCTTAAATATCCATTTAATAGTAATATGATACCATAATTGATACCAATTATTTTCTTATATTTGGTCTGTGGAATCGTTGAATAAGCATTGTGAAACCCCTTTTGTAGCTAAAGACAAATCAAAGTGGTACATCCAATTTTGGTACAAGGATAGTTTTGGGGCGAGAAAACCTTACAAGAAGGCATACGATTTAAATAAGGCTGACTATCTAAAAAAGGTTGGTAATAATCTTGTAGAGATTAATAAAACAGAGAGAAAATCACATGCCCAAAATCTTGTAAACAGTCTCAAAAATTCTCTATTAAAACAATACTTTAATCCCAATACTAGACTATTCGAATCCCTAGATAAAGCAGATTTGCCTTTTATTGGATACCTCAAAGATTTTGTAAATTATAACCCAAGAAAGAAACGAAGTGACAACACTAAAGAGCTTTATAAATCTTACAATAGGGTTATTGAAGAATTCCTAACAAAAAGGAATTTATCTGCAATTGCCCTAAATAAAGTTACCAAGGAATTAGTCTCTGAATTTTTATTAAAGGTTGAGGACAATGGTAAAACAGGTCATCGAGATAATTATTTGCGATACTTAAAAGGTTGCTTTAAATATTGTGTGGATTATTTGGAGGTTCTGCCTAAGAATCCTTTGCAGATTTTAAACACAATCAATAATCAAGATTCAGAGACAAATAAGGCATATCCGAGTGAACTACTAGAATTGGTATTAGCTGAAAGTAAAAAGCTTGACTATCATTTCTATCTGTTGCTGCGGTTGATATATTATACTCTAAGGCGACCAAGTGAATTACTTGCGCTTCAGTATAAGAATTTTGATTTTGATAAAGGAACAATATCTTTTCATAGCAGTATTATCAAAACTAACAGGACATTATCAACACGATTACCGAAGCATTTACTCGAAGAACTAAAAAATAATATTCCTAGAGGTGTCAAGAGGGATGATTATTTCTTTGGGAATGTTGGCAGAGCTGGAAAAAAAAATGAATACATTAAGTCTTTATTTGCATCCTGCAAAACTCCATTTGTACACTTTCAAGACAAATTCAAAACGATACAGAAACGGCTAAACTTGGAGAAGGGTTATACTTTGTACTCATTTAAGCATAGCGGTATCGTTTATGCTATCGAGGAGATGCAATGGAGCGATTACGATATCATAAGCTATACAGGTCATACAGATACTGCAATCTTAGGGAGATACTCCCGTGATGCTAAAAGACCTGTTAAAGAGCATACGGGTACGATATAGGGGCGTGAATTGTAACATAAATATTACAATTTGAATATCTTTCTTATAATCAATTTGTTATCTATATAATTTCAAGAATCTTTTTATAAAAACTTGTTTTTTTTCAATTCTACAGTATTGTTGCTGTATTCGGTCACTATTTATATATGACCGTCACAAGCAGCTATCTAGATGCAAGCCATGTAGTAATGGTGTCAAGATTCTGTGTAAGTGTTTGATTAATAAGGTTTAATTAATATATGAATACATCGGAGTACAATAAAAAATACTATCTAAATATAACAAAGAAGAAGAGAAAGATAGCAAGGTTAAAGAGGCAGTACGGTTTTATAAATAAGGATATAGCCAATAGAATATACAAAAAGGGAATAGTCGAAGAATTTGCAAACTATGCTTTCAATTGTTTTTTTACAGGTACTGCAAATCCAAATTATAAAGTAAGGGAACAGCTTAAACTTGACAATGAATGGTTTGTTTCAATAAAAAAAGAGTACGATATAGATTTAGGAATAAAATATTTCAAGCCCATATCTATAGCCAAACTAACAAGATATACATTGCAATATGTCAGTTACTTAATTAAATTGAGGGCAATAGATAGGGCATTTATAGTTTTTGAACAGAATAAACAAAAAGATTGGCATACTCATATAATGCTAAATGTTGTTAACTCTAATATAATAGATATAAATGGATACTTGGAAGAAAAATGGTCGCTAGGTATTAGCCTAAATGTTCCTGTTAGAAGCCAGATTTCTAAGGTCAAACATCTTTGGTATTCAGTTAAGGAAATTGACATTTACGGAGTGTCAAGGTGTGCAAAAGAGAAAGTCTTAATGTGGAATTTTTTAGGTGATTATAA
The DNA here is from genome assembly GCF_002399615.1 of Pedobacter sp. UBA4863. Taxonomy (GTDB): domain Bacteria; phylum Bacteroidota; class Bacteroidia; order Sphingobacteriales; family Sphingobacteriaceae; genus Pedobacter. The sequence goes on from NZ_DHDZ01000058.1 coordinate 35,502, forward strand.
AGAAGATATGAGGGAAATAAGATTAAGTCAAATCGAGCTTACTGAGCTGTACAAAAAGGAATGTGAGACAAGAGTAAATCAAAGACCAATTAAGAAGTGTGAGAATGACTTAGACCTATTTAAACTAAAAAACAATATACATGTTATAGTGGATTGGAATCAGCAAAGAGAATTAGCAAGTAAATACAATTCTCGTTGGAAATCGGCATAATACTTCTGATTTAGAAAAGATAAATAGGATGGACAAAAAAGAATACGACCAAAAGAATAAAGTGCTAAAGGAAATTGGCGGCTATACTTTTGAAGACTATAATGCTTTTGTATTTGCAAAAGATGAAGCAACGAGTAAGAAATATGAAGATATTGTATTTAAAAAGTTTGATGAGCATTGGGGAGCAATGTCAAAAAAATAGGAAAGCTCAATACTAACTATCCTATTTTTTAAAAATTAAAGAACTGACATTATCTAGCTTCTACTAATTGTGATATGGATTTTAGATTAGAGCCATATTGTCCCTCTATCAATTTTTTTGCATCTCCATAGGTCTTAGCCTGTATCATTGTTTGTATGCTACCTGCTTTATTGTGCAGGAAGATTGTTGCTTTCCATGTTTTCATAATATTTAGTCTTTCTAGTAATTAAAAATTTGTCATTAACAGATAAGCTACAACGCATAGAAGTATCGCTATTGCCCATGATGTAAGTGTCTCTTTTTTTCTAAATTTTTCTGTGGGTTCTTGGGGCTGGATAGATTCGGAGTTCAATCTTTCCTTTTGCTTGTTGACCTTTAATTTTCTTTCCTTATTAATTTCATGTAGCGTTTCTAATTCTATACCGTCAAGATTATATAGCTGGTTAAAATCATTTATAGAATTATTAACCTTATCAAATAAATCGTCTGATTTCATATTTATTTATTTGCAGGTATGTTTATATGTGTAAACAGTTTCTCTTCCATCTCCATCTTTTTTGGTCATGTTAATGATATTACCGTTGTTGTCCTTAGTATAGCTGTAAGTGCCTCTATAATAGCTATATGATTCTGTAATCTTTGAAATAAGGTTTTTTGATTGTTTGCCAAAATACTTTGCTAAAATCCCGTCTTCTACACGAACATCTGTTCTCAAGGCTAGGGCGAATATATCGACAAAGTTTGAGGGTCTAGTTTCGGAGCTGTATTCAAGGTTGGTAGTATTGTAGATGCCCCATTCATCACTTCTCTCTATCTTGCTAAGGTTTCCATTGCTCCAACTGTATTTGATAATCGTTTTTCCGTAAGATTCTTCAATGAGATAACCTTCTGAATTGTATTTGAAAGACCTTTCTCCTTGGCTTTTAATTATTCCCTGTGCATCCAAAAGATAAGTTCGCATATCATTATGGCTTCCTGCTGATGAATTTTGTGTAATTGTAGAGGTTGTGTAAATATAGGAGCTTGTTATGTTTTCATTGCCGTATGTAACAGCAGTTAAATTTCCTTTGTCGTCAAAAGTAAATTTCACATTACCGTTATTGCCAATTATAACTTCGGATAGAGCGCAATTTTTAGGTGTTCCATTTTTCACGTCATTATCATTAGAGGATTTTTTACATGAAGCGAATACGCTGATAGCAATAAGAAAGATTAATGTTCTGTTCATAATTGATTTTGTTAATTTATTAAGACAATAATAAGTGTTTTAATTTCAAAATACAACAAATCGGTTGTGATGTATTTGAGTGTTTAACTTTTCCTTTATACCGATGGAAAAGAAGGATGCCATATTGAGGAGATTGGGGGAGCGTATCAGGCAGATACGTAAAGAAAAGGGTATCACACAGGGGCAATTGGCATATTCTATTGATAAAGACCAACAATCCATACAAAGGTTGGAAAAAGGTAATGTAAATCCATCATTGTACTACTTATGTGAAATAGCGGACGGATTAGGTGTTGAAATAAGTTATTTATTAGGGGGACAGGGTCGTTGAATTAAAATTGTCAAAATGGTTGATAAAAAGTTGTTTTGAATGTACTGAATGACGATTTTAACGTACTAATTGCCTACGTAAGCGTACCAAAAGAACTTAATAATACCATATCCCACTATATAGTTCTTATGTTGAAAGGCTTATGTTATAATGAATGCCCTTCTCTCCGCAAGTAAAATCAAAAAATTTTTTTTAGAAATTTTAAATTTTAGGGATTTGCTAAATTTGAACATGGAAGGTATGGCTCTTATATCAAAAAAATGGCTTGATGTAGATTCGAAGTACATCAAGACTTATGGAGAGAATTACTTGCTCATTTTTTTAAATGTGCTAGGTCAATGCAGTAAAAAATTACTAAAAAGTGTAAACGATTCAAATGGGGCTACAGTTGCTAGGATAGGTGTAGTGTTAAGCAGTTATTGCCAAAGCAATGAAATTGACATTGTTTGCTACAATCTCCATTCATTGCAGGCGATTTTGAAATCAAATCTTTCTGAGGAAGTAAAAGAAGATGTGATTAAAAAATTATCCAAATTAGATGCCATAGAAAATTTGATTGTGCCAAGCGGTAAGATTGATAATATTGAAGTTATGGGCAATAAGCTAAAAGAAATTTTCAATTCTGTATTAGGCAAGATTGATGATTTACATGAGCAATTTATCGTACCCAAAGACAATAGTTTAACAGCTAAGCAAAAAGCGGAGATTAGAGCCGATGCTTTAATCGCAAATACCAATCAATCAACAAGAAAAATAAAAAATAAATAACTATCTTTGCAGGCTTATTAGAATAGAATAAAAAGCTATTTGAGGCAAAGGAAAAATAATTGATACCATTTTTGATACCATTGTTTTCTTAAATTGCTGATAATCAACATATACAATTAAATATTTCATTTAATGGAACAAACAGTAGAGCAAAAGCTAAAAGCTTTATACGAATTACAAAATTTACACACCAAAATTGATAAAATACGCCAAATTAGAGGCGAACTGCCAATTGAGGTTGCCGATTTGGAAGATGAGGTAGCTGGTTTGGAAACCCGTATACAAAAGATAAAAGCAGAGTTGGATGATACGGAAGATGCAATTGTAAATCGTAAAAACATGATTAAAGAAGCTCAAGCTTTAATCAAAAAATACGACACTCAACTTAAAGACGTAAAAAATAACCGTGAATATGATGCCTTAACCAAAGAGGTAGAAATTCAGAACTTAGATATTCAGGTGAGCGAGAAAAAAATCAAGGAATTTGGTTTTGAAATCAATAACAAAACTGAAATCTACGAAAAAGCGCAAGCTAACCTTGATTTAAGGAAAGGTGATTTAGAAGCGAAGAAAGCTGAGCTTGAAACCATTACTGGCGAAACAGAAAAAGAAGAGCAGGCTTTAGTTAAAAAAGCAGAAAAAGCACAAGAAAACATTGAAGAGCGCTTATTATTTGCTTACAACAGGTTAAGGGGTAACGCCATTAACGGTTTGGCAGTAGTAACTATCGATAGAGATTCTTGCTCTGGTTGTTTCAATAAAATTCCGCCTCAACGCCAGTTAGATATCCGTCAGCGTAAAAAAATTATTGTTTGCGAGCACTGCGGCCGTATCTTGGTTGACGAAGCCTTAACACACGAATTAGCAGAAGCTTAATAACTGCTGTAGTTATAACCAAAAAGTCCCGATGTAAAAACCGGGACTTTTTGGTTATAACCTATTTCTATTGCTTGGCACAAAGCTCAAGTTTTAAACAACTCCTTGGTCAATCATGGCATCGGCAACCTTAACAAAACCGCCAATATTAGCGCCTTGTTCGTAATTTACATGGCCATCGGCTTGTTTACCATAACGCACACAGGTATCATGAATACCTTTCATAATGAGGTGCAAACGGTCATCTACTTTTTCGCTAAACCACGAGTAGCGTAACGAGTTTTGGGTCATCTCTAAGCCAGAAACTGCCACCCCGCCAGCATTTGCCGCTTTTCCGGGTACATAAAACACCTTAGCTTTATTGAACAAACTAACGGCTTCGGAAGTGCTGGGCATATTGGCCCCTTCGCCTACATATTTGCAACCATTGGCAATTAATTGCTTGGCGTCTTTATCGTCTAATTCATTTTCGGTAGCACAAGGTAGGGCAATATCGCATTTTACTTTCCAAGGGCGTTCATTGGCAAAGAATTTAGCTTCGGGGTACTGATCAAGGTATTCTTTAATACGTCCACGCCTAACTTCTTTCAGCTCAATTACCCAGGCCAATTTCTCTGCCGTGATACCTGTTTCATCGTAAATAAAACCTTCCGAATCGGATAGGGTAACAACTTTTGCGCCGCATTGAATACTCTTCTCGGCCGCATATTGCGCCACATTGCCCGAGCCAGAAATGGCCACAACTTTTCCTACTAAAGTGTCTTCTTGGCTTTTTAAAATCTCTTGTATAAAATAAATTAAGCCATAGCCCGTAGCTTCTGGCCTAATTTTACTGCCACCCCAACCTAAGCCTTTTCCGGTAAGTACCCCTGTAAATTCGTTTTTTATTTTTTTATACTGACCAAACATGTAAGCTATTTCACGTTTTCCAACGCCAATATCCCCTGCGGGCACATCAAGGTTGTGGCCTATATGTCGGTATAGCTCAGTCATAAAACTTTGGCAAAAACGCATTACCTCATTGTCAGATTTCCCTTTCGGATTAAAGTCTGACCCGCCCTTGGCACCACCCATAGGCAGTCCAGTTAAGCTATTTTTTAGGGTTTGCTCAAAAGCAAGAAATTTTAGGATGCTTAAATTTACTGTGGGGTGAAAACGTAAACCGCCTTTGTATGGTCCAATGGCCGAGTTCATTTGCACACGATAACCACGGTTTATTTGTATCTCGCCAGCATCATCTAACCAAGCAACCCTAAAAATAATTACACGCTCTGGTTCTGCCATGCGATCGAAAATCTTGTGTTTTTTATATTTCGGATTTACTTCGATGTAAGGCAAAATATGCTCGGCTACTTCTTTAACGGCTTGTATAAACTCTGGCTGATACGGATTTTTCTCTTCGATTTCTTTTAGTAAGTTCATTAAACTGGGACTAGTGGCTTGGCAGCTTGCAGCTATTGGTGAAAAACAGCAAACGCCTAAGATATATTTAAAATTTCGTATTTAATGAACTAAAATTATACAAATTACATTTAAAACAAAATGATATTTTTAATTTTTGATAAAAAATCGTTCTGTTTTTTACAAATAAACCAACACAAGACTTTAAAGGTGCTCGCTCCTTATGTTCTTAGTATTGGAAGAGCTGTAACTATCTCGAAAAGATTTGATTGCCTTCTTTTTGAAAGGCCAAGAGTGGCATAGCGGATGACAAGTGGTAAAAAAAAATTCTACATTGCAACTATTGAACAGCGGGAGAACGAACTGAGGCTATAAGGGCTTTATTTATCGTTAATACCGTCTTTAAAACCTTCTACAAAATCGCTCCAGTTTAAGGCTAAGCCTATTAAAAAAACTGCTAACAAAATAATTAATGTGAGTTTTGGGTCTTATTTTTAGGCTATGCCACATGTCAAGCCCTAGCAAACCCCATTAAATTCACTTAAAACAGACCTTGGTCTGTGCGGTAGTGGTAAAATTGCCTT
>NZ_DHDZ01000042.1 GCF_002399615.1 Pedobacter sp. UBA4863
CTTATTTATAATGCACTACGGGTTAAGAAAGTATTATTCTCCTATTGCATCTGTCGAAAAAAAATAGTTCTACAACACAGAGTATATTTAAATCACATCAAATAGCTTTCTAGAGTATTACGTCAGCAACCCCTGTCTTACCTTGTTTTAATTCGGATGGTCAATCTATCATCTTATTTTATGCTTAATTCTATCTTCTGATTGACCTGCTGCCAAGATTGGTGGTTTAAGATTATAATTTTGTAGTCAACAAAAACAATTCACCTTAACAAACGAGTGGCATTTATGTTTAGGTATAGAAACCCAAGGCTATATCACGTAAAAAAACAAAAAATTGAAAATAAGCAAAGTCGATAAATTAATACCTTTTGTACCCCTCGATACAGACTAAGCCTATATTGTGGCAAAAATTGATAACACACAAGCTATTTCTTAAATTATTAATTCACTTAATTTATAAAATTAATTGAATTTCAATAAATTATAACTAAATTTACAGCTTATTAAAAAATATATAATGCAACAAGGAACAGTAAAGTTTTTCAATGAAACCAAAGGTTTCGGATTTATCACCCCATTGAACGGTGACAGCGAGATTTTTGTACACATCTCTGGCCTTATTGATGAAATTCGCGAGAACGACACAGTAAGTTATGATGTGGAACAGGGCAGAAAAGGCCTGAACGCAATAAATGTTAAGATAGATTAAGTATTTCCTTCTTATAGTTGAGAGCATCCGCCAGTGGCGGATGTTTTTTTTTACTCCGGCCCCAGACCACCTAGTGTTTTCCGTCGATGCGCTTTAGCGTTAAACACTCGCCAGAGCTACTTAAATCAAATATTCCCCTCCTATGGCACCTAACAAATTGTTTTATATCACCTACTGCATGTAAATAACATTGAATTACTAACAATGCTCATGGCAAGTAAGCAGACATCCTCTTATTTAGATAATTATTGACCAATATATAACGAATATTAGTTATATTTGTATATGAAAGCATCAATTGGCAATGAGAAAAGAGTTATTGTGGTCTTTTGGAAGAAAAGAGTTGACTCTCCTTTTGAAGTGTTTTCCAATCTTAAGAATTTTTGCTTAAGCTACATACAGTTTAATTATAATACCCTAAGTAATTATCTTAGCAAAGCTAAAATACCCTATGAAAACGAAGATGTTCGCATAGAGCGCAAAAGTATCATTGCAAAGCCTAAGCTAATCAGTACTAAAGTTAGAGCCATAGCTCCAGTACTTAGACAGGTTCAAATGAAAAATGCTGATGACGAACAACATGATTTGGAGTATTGGCTAAGCAAGTCGTTAAAAGAACGGGCAGCTGCAGTTACTTTTATAATTTCACAATCATTAGCCAAAGGCCAACGAATGGATAAGACTAAACTGATAAGAAGAAAAATTAGCCGATGACACTTGCAGAAGACTTTGAAGACTTTATTAAGCTACTCAACCTCCACCAAGTTGAATATATGGTTGTAGGCGGTTATGCATTGGCATTTCATGGAAAGCCTCGCCATACCGGCGATCTTGATATATGGATTAATATAACTGAAAAAAATGCAGCACGAATGCTCAAAGTGGTTAATGATTTTGGATTACAGTCTTTGGGTTTTAAGAAGAAAGACTTTTTAACCGAGGGACTAATCAGCCAAATTGGCTACCCTCCACTACGTATTGATATATTGAATTTAATTGACGGGGTTGAATTTAATGAAGCTTTTTTAGACGTCCAGAAAATAGAACTAGAAAAGGATTTAGTTATCAATTATATAGGGCTTGGTGATTTTATAAAAAACAAACAGGCTTCTGGCCGAATACAGGACCGCACTGATGTAAAAACGCTACAAAAACTGCAAAAATCTAAAAACAAGGAGAAACCCTGACGGCTATTTTGTTTTGAATGAGCGCATAAAGGGAAAGTAAATACAAGAGCTTTGCTGTCTCTTTATATGTTTACACCAACAAGGCTCGAACCAAAACAGGCCTCTATTCGTAATTAGGATTAGTCACATTTGTAGAGATAATTAACGGATAAAATCGAAAAAACAGCTCTAATGCTATCATAATCCCCTAAAAGCAAAAAATCCCCACCTAAAAAGATGAGGATTTTGAAGTGGGCCCAGCTGGGCTCGAACCAGCGACCAAAAGATTATGAGTCTTCTACTCTAACCGTCATACATGGGACAAAAATCTTCATTTCTGACTTACAGAAGCAATTTACGAACGATTTTTGAAACGGCAAAATTTTGCTCCGTAACATATTCGTAACGTTTTTTATATTTTTCAAAATTTCATATGAGACCATTTTTTCGTTGTAACAACTTTATCATTGCCAAAATATTTGACAATTTTCTTATTGTTAAATTCATCATTAAATTTCTTTGACTGGTCATCATGGTTTTAGTGAATCCGAACTATATAAAAATGACATTGCAATTATTTTCATGTTCTATAATTAGTTTTCAGTCTTATCTGCCCAACACACCGCTGAGCTTTTGTAAAAGAGCTGCATGTTTTTCTGTTTTTTTTCCTTCAGGTCTAACAAGAGATGAACCTTCCTTTTATAGATGGAAATTCACCAAATGGATACCGGTCCCAAATTGGAGACGTATCTTCCATCAACAAAAAAGCTATAGTTAATTTCTCCGGGTGGATAAACCAGTGTAAAATGACCCCTCTCCACCATTCTAAAAAGCCCCCCTTAGCCAAGTCAGTTGTGACAAAAGAACGTACTTAAAGAAACCGTAGTCGTAGTTAATGAACTAGACCTTTCGAGTAAAACTGCTACATTAAATGGCACCTACGAACTACAAATAACCACACAACAAGCAGCAGATTTTGAGCTGAAAATAAGCAATAGCCAAGGCGACGAGGTGTTGGTGGGCTACAACAAAATCAATAACAGCTTTTATGTAGACCGTACTAAATCTGGGATAGTAAATTTCGAGAAAAATTTTGCCAAACGAACTATAGCCCCACGTATAGCCAACGACAACAAAATCAGCTTAAAGTTATTACTCGATGCAACATCCGTAGAAGTGTTTGCCGATAATGGTTTAACAGCAATTACCAATCTGTTTTTTGCCAAACAACCACTAACGTACCTTTCCATAAAGACCAAAACTCCGCTCTCAGTTGAGAAAATAAGAAATTTGCGTTAATTAACGTAGATTAACGTGAGTTTTGGATGTTTTACTCTGTTTGTCAGACACTTAATTTATGACAACAAATAGAACTGCCGTCATCTCGACCGAAGCGGAGAGATCTTTTAACCAAATACACACTCAAAGATTTCTACACTCGCTTCGCTGCGGTCGAAATGACGAAGCAAGCCCCAAAAATCACGTTAGATTAACGTGAGTTTTGGGGCTTAATCTAGTCTAACAGACCCTGAAATAAATTTGCTGCGCAGCTACTTCGTTGTCAGGGTGACGCTAAATGGGCGTTTCGTCATGCTGAATCTATTTTACTACGTAGCTTTCCGCTTTGCTACAGGTCAGCATCAGCTTTTAGGCTAGTTTTAAACAATATTCTAAACCAATAGGATTATAAATTATTGATAGTTATATAATTACATCCAAAACTCACGTTAGATTATGAATATTTCCGACTGACTATCAGTTTTTTAGTATTAGCTACTTTGTTTTTTTTATTTAAGAGCCTCTCTCTGACCCCTCTGGGAGGCGGCAGAGAGAGGAAATCTATACAGATAGTAGCATATAGTCCTAAAATTTACGTTATATTCCTTTCTTCATTGTAGCCTTAATAAAAAAAGGGTGTCCAAAAAAGTTGCAGTCATTTCTAATAACCTTTTTAGACACCCTCTTCTAAAATCCAAATCCCAAATTCGAATTTAATTTCGGCAATTTCCGAATTTTATATGCTATTGCTTAACAAAACGTACAAAGTTTTTGCTTACGCAATCGTTTACAACAATGGTATAATAGCCCGATGCTAGTGTTTTAACATTTAAAGTATTATCTGAAGCAAGTTTTGTAGAGATAACTTTCTGTCCGTTTATATTAAATACACTTACTTCTGCATTTTTTGCAATGTAATTAAAAGTAATGCGATCGGTGCTAGGATTTGGGTATACGCTAAGTTGCAAACCACCGTTATTGTTTACGCTGGCAATATCGCTATAGGTATATTTTCCATTAATATCTATTTGTTTTAAGCGATAGTAGGCAATTCCTTTTAACACGTTTTTATCCTCGAAAGTATATTGATGTGTGCCTGCTATATTTTTTGCCGGTATCGAGCCAATTGTTTCAAAAGATTTCGCATCTATGCTTCTCTCCACACTAAACAACGATGTATTTACTTCGTTGGTGGTAAGCCAGTTTAAGGTAGCCTTACTCGCTAGTGCCTTATCTAATTTAGCTGAAAACGAAAGTAGATCTAAAGGCAATGGTCCTGTCTTTACAATTTGTACAGCAGGATTTACTCCTGCCAAATTTACCGTTACGGTATAAGCGCCTTCATCACTTGCGCCTATATTCCATTGATAATCTGTATTGCCAGATAAAATATAGGCTGCCCCTGTTTCGTTCAAGGCTTGGCTATTGTTTAGGGGATGTATCCAAGTATGATTTCCCGCAAATGTAAGATTAGTAGCAATCTTAAAATTTCCCGCAACCAAATTTCCAGTCCAAGTAAATAATGCCGGGTTTCCCGCGTCAACTGTTAAACCTGTTGCATTATTCAAAACCCATCCGCCCGGTGTTGCATCTCCAACAAGGTATAGATTAGTGTAATAAGATACTTTTACAAAGCTGATGGTCATACTTTCTACGTTAATGGTAATGTTGTAAATACCTTGGTCGGCAGCTTCTATTTTCCATTTTATTGTCAATTGCGCAACCGCTTGAAACAATATGTGCTGCATTGGTAATCGATTGTCCATTATTTGTAGGCATAATCCAATCGCCATCGCACCAATCACCAACTACATTACTAGTGTGAATTTTTAAATCACCTGTTGTTAAATAGCCCGAATATGTAAAAATGTTATTGTTTGCTGTAGATTGTACCATTGGTACTCCCTGCGAAACCCAACCGGCTACCGTTGCATCACTACCAAACCTAGATAGGTATAACTAGCTGCTTTTACAGAAAATGCAGCTATTGTTTGCACTATAAGTGCAATAATGAATATTTTCTTGTTCATAACTTGTTTTTTATAGAATGATTAGTGCTTAGTTAGCATTTTTGGCTTGTTACATTAATAGCCAATTAATAATGTTGTTTTTTGTAAATCTTTAACCGATGTTAACCTCCTTTCTTGTTTTTATGTTCATAAAGGGTGTCTAAGAATTTATATCATGTTCACATAGTTGGCAAATTCGCTTGCAATTGCTTATAGCCTTCATTATGATATCCAAATCACTTTTCTTAGACACCCTCTGTAAGAAACTGTTTATATTTCATATTTATAATTACACGTTGGCGATGACACCAACGTAAACAGAATTTATTGTTGGCGTCATCGCCAACAATAAGGTTGTATAGTCATTTTTAAACAGTTCCTAAATTTTTATAATTTTTTCAATCCTTTAATTTGATTGTTTTCCGTTACTTCTATAATGCTTACCGCAAAACCACCTGCCGGAACCGATTTTTGTACAATTTTAGATTTGTTGCTTACCACTACTTTTTTAATGGTGTATGCTTGCGGATTGGTTTTATAGTTGGCATTATTTGCATCTGCATATATGGTTGCCACGTATTTTTTTCCAGGGTCTAAAAAATTAAGTGAAATATTGGCTGTATGGCCATTTTCTCCTGCTACATTTCCAATAAACCAATTGTTGGTGTTTTTTGCTTTACGTGCTACGGTAATGTATTGTCCTGGCTCGGCTTCCAGATATTTACTATCGTCCCAATCTACGGCAACGTCTTTAATAAACTGAAAGGCATCTGGAAAACGTTCGTAATTTTCTATTAAATCTGCGGCCATTTGCAATGGGCTGTACATGGTTACATACAATGCCAATTGGTTTGCCAAGGTACTGTTAACCCACGATTTGTTATTTGGGTTATTCTTGGAAATATCCATCTCGAAAATACCCGGAGTATAATCCATGGGGCCACCAATAAGCCTAGTAAAAGGCAAAATAGTTACGTGGTTCGGCTTGCTGCCACCAAAGGCCTGATATTCTGTTCCTCTGGCCGATTCGTTCCCTATCAAGTTTGGATAGGTACGGGCAACACCTGTGGGCCGCACAGCCTCATGCGCATTCACCATAATTTTGTACTTAGCGGCTTTTTCAATGGCATATTGGTAATGGTTGTTAAGCCATTGGCTATAATGGTATTCGCCACGTGGAATCATATCGCCAACGTAGCCGCTTTTTACCGCATTATAACCATGTTCTTTCATAAATTTATAAGCGGTATCTAAATGGCGTTCATAGTTTCTGATAGAACCAGAGGTTTCATGGTGCATAATCATTTCAACACCTTTGCTTTTTGCATAGTCCTGTATCCCTTTTACATCAAAATCTGGGTAAGGCGTTACAAAATCGAAAACATAATCTTTCGAGTTGCCAAACCAATCTTCCCAGCCTTGGTTCCATCCTTCTACCAATACGGCATCGAAACCATGTTTAGCGGCAAAATCTATATATCGTTTTACGTTGGCATTGGTAGCGCCATGACGGTTGTGTGGCTTTAATTTGGTATAATCGGTAATGCCTAATTGTACGCTTGGTATATCGTAAGTGTAAGACCATTCGCTTTTTCCAGTAATCATTTCCCACCAAACCCCTACGTATTTTACTGGTTTAATCCACGAGGTATCTTCAATTTTGTTAGGCTCGTTAAGGTTTAGGGTAAGGGCCGATGAGAGAATTTGTCTAGCATCGTTACTTACCATAATGGTACGCCAAGGGGTTTGGGCAGGAGCTTGTATATTCCCTTTGTTGCCATTGGCATCTGGCGTTAGCCACGATTCGAAAACAAAACTCTTATCATCAAGATTAAGATGCATACAGGCATAGTCTATCAATGCCGCTTCGTGGATGTTGATATACAGCCCATCTTTGGTTTTCATCATTAATGATGTTTGCACACCTGTGGGCGAAAAAGACGTTTGTGATGAGTTACCTGTAATCGCTCCTTTCATCAGCCCCCTTATTTCCGATAGTTTTGAGGTAGTGAAATCATATTCTTGGGTATCATAATCGCCAGGTATCCAGAAAGCGGTATGGTCGCCGGTCATGGCAAATTGGGTACGCTCTTCCTTAATCACGAAATAGATTAGGTTTTTTTGTTGTGGGAACTCATACCTAAAACCAATACCATCATTAAATAAACGGAAACGAATAACCATTTTGCGGTTGGTTTCCTTTTGCTGCAAGCTTACAGAAAGCTCGTTATAATGATTCTGTATTTTGCTGCGCTCGCCCCAAACAGGCGTCCATGTTTCATTAAAAGTGGCTGTGGCAGTATTTGTTACGGTAAATCTATCAAATAGGGAATTTTTAATGTCCTTTACTTCAGATTTGATATTGTTTTCGGCCCCAAACTCGACTTTTGTGGTATTTCCTTTTAATTCCAGCCCCATTTTACTGGGTTTTACCACTTCCTTGCCCTTGTATGATAGCTGATAGGTGGGCTCTCCGTTTGCCGTGAGTTGGAAATTCATTTTTAACTGCCCATCTGGCGATTTTAGTTCTTGGGCACGCAACGCATCCATTTCAAGAACCAACACGACAAGGATAAGTGCTTTTTTAAAGATAAAGGGTTTCATATTAATTGTGGTTTTCATATTAGTTGGGCTATTGATAAAACTGATTTACCATTATCATGGCCTCATTTATTTTTTATTTATAAAATCTGATGTTTATTTCGGTTTTTTGCTTACAAGATGTTTTGGGGATATAAACCTTTGCGGTTTTGGTTACATGGTCATATTTCCATGTACCTACGTTCTCATTGTCACTTTGTGGATATGTTTTTCCGTTTACGGTTACTTTTTTAGGGAGTGATACAGAAAGCAGTTCTAAATCATAAGCACGCTCTGTAGGCATATTTACAAAGCTGCCACTAACGGGATGTATGGTATAAGTACCGTTTCCTTTGCTTACTTCTTGTATAATACGGGTAAAAGTATAAGCTCCAGTTTGATAGTTATCATTGTCATTTTCATCCTCATAATACATTAACTGCCCAGATTTGCCCGGCGTAATTTTAAGTAGCAGTTTATCTGGTCTGTTTTTGAGGTGCAAAACTTTTGGAAAGTGAGGAATGATAGCTCCTTCGCGATAGTAATGTGGAATATCGTTTTGTTTGAACGTACGTGCATAAGTTTGGTTTCCTTCGAGCATTGTACCCGAGTTAACTTCGTACCATTTGCCCTTTGGCAGCCAAATTGTTTTTTTATTTATTCCATTTTCATCAGATGCCTCTGTAATTGGAGCAACTAATATATCGTTGCCAAACATGTATTCATTTTCGTAAGTGTATGCTTCGTTTACGTCCGCAAATTCATAATATAGCGGGCGGCATAAGGAAATTCCGGTATCATACGCTAATCGGGCCTGGGTGTAGATATATGGCACCATGGAGTAGCGCAATTCAAGAGCTTCCTTCATTAAAGAAAAATTAGGATATTTCCACATACGGCGCTCTATTTTCGGGTTGTTTGTACTATGTGTACGCAATACGGGAGAAAACACTCCGTATTGTATCCAGCGTAAAAATAGTTCGGGGTTGTTATCTCCATCCTGGTAGTGTCCTCCAATATCATGGCTCCAGTATCCATAACCTACGTTTGATGCGGTAGCCGTAAAATAGGGCTGAAAGGCCAGTGTGGAAAAATTAGCATGGGAGTCTCCAGAAAATCCTATTTGATAACGATGGTTGCCTAAGCCCCCCAAACGATGGAAAATCATTGGCCTTCCACGCTTTTGCAATTTCATATCATTGTAGAAAACATGATTTAGCCAGAAGGTATTCCCTAGTTTTTCTTCGTTGCGGGCAAGTGGCCATTGCTGCCAGTCAAGCCACCAAAAATCAACCCCAATGTTTTCATGCGGGCGAAGGATATTTTTGAAAAATGATTGATAGAAGGATTTATTTTCAATATTCAATGCTACTGTTGTGTCTTTAGGCAAGCCAAGTTCGCTTGCCAAGGCAGCAAAATTAGTTTCATCAGGTGCTACACCATCTGCCGGATGCAGGTTTAAGGTTGTTTTTAAATTATGATCGTGTAGCCATTTTAAAAATCCCGGGGGGTCGGGAAATAACCTTTTGTTCCATGTCCAGCCTGTCCAACCTCCACGGTTGTTATCGGTTTTGTTTCCCGAGTAGTGCCAATCCATATCAACTACCATCACATCAATTGGTACTTGTTTTTCCTGCATTACATTTACCAAATCTTTAAAATCCTGCTCGTTATATTGCTCGTATTTAGAATACCAGTACCCAAAAGCATACATGGGAGGCATAGGAATTTTACCTGCAATGGTTGTAAAATCTTTTAGTGCTGTTTTATAATCGGTGCCATATCCAAAGAAATACCAATCTATTGCCTCTTTATCTTTTCTTTGCGCAACCCAGTCTATTTCGTCATCCTTTTCTAACATTAGGCTTATGCTTCCGTCTCCCCTTTGCTTTGTTTCGTCTATTAATGCCCAGCCTGAGCTAGAAATTATTCCCTCTTCCATCTCAGAACGTTTATTATCTCCATCAGAGCCGTCTAGTGTACGTGTAGTTCCTTTCAAATTCAAACTGTCTTTTTTTCCCGGAAACCATGTTTGTACCTGTCCGTTCATTTGAAAGGTAATTTTTAAATTCTGTGGATTAGATGCCTCCGGAAAAGAACCAATACGGTATTGAAGTGTTAATTTGTTGGTTCTGACATAAAGAAATCCATCCTTCCTTTCGGTCTTAAATACTGGTACCGGAAGTTTGCGGTTCAAAAACGTAAATGAGGCCCGGTCTTCGAAATTTTGCTTGCTGCTCCATTCTATCCTAAGTATTTCTGGTGTTAAAACCGTAAAACGCATATTCCCCGAGAGAACTATAGCTGCCGGATCGGCAACAGGGTTGTTTTCAGTAGCTGAGGCGGCGTACTGTATTTTTATTGTTAAAAGTAGTAGTATAAAGAGTATCTTTTTCATGCTTTAAAAGCGTACTAGGCTAATTGTTAGCAACCCAGTTTATTTGTTAATAGTTATGGCTTTACTTGTTCTATCATCGTCAATTTTTACCCAGCATTCTTTTAATACTTCGTCCCACGACCATTGTGCGGTCTTTTGGACGGTTTCTATATTTTTTTCCAATACTTCTGGTTTGATATCCTTAATGGCTTTACCATCAACAGCAATGCTCTTAGGCTTTTTATCTAAATGATATTTTAAGATGATGTTCCTCTTTTCTGATTGACGAAAACCCTTGTCGGTTGAGGTAATGGTGCTTTGCCAGCCCAGGTTAGTGGTGGTACATTTGAATTGTGTTTTAGAATAGATGTTTTTCAGATAATCCTGATTGTTACCATCGTCTTCGTACAGTTCAAAGCTGGCGCTCTCGTCTTCATAGTTTGGAAAAACATGTACGAAAAGCGGATAATCGCTCCTTTCTTCCAGGTGTTGCATTACCGGTATTTGAGGAACAATGGAGCCTTTTTTAACAAAAATTGGGATGGTTGTTAAAGGTGCTTGGTAGGCAATGATTTGTCCGCCAAGGTAAGTGGTCTGTTTGTTGTTAAAATCTATCCATTCGCCTTCTGGCAAATACACTTTTTTAACACGTTCCCCTTTTTTTAATACCGGTGCTATTAAAAGCTCTTCGCCAAATAAAAACTGGTCATTTATTTTCGCTGTGTTTTCATCATCCGGATATTCCATAAACAAGCCTCTGGTTATAGGAAGGCCAGTGTCATGGGCTTTGCGGGCATAGGTGTATAAGTACGGAAATAGTTGATATTTAAGCTCGATGGCCGCTTTAGCATTCTTTTCGGCAATTTCGCCAAACATCCAAGGTTCTACGGCATTGTTACCCTCGTGGTGCGCCCTGCTTAGCGGATTAAAAACGCCAAACTGCATCCACCTTGTGTAAAGTTCTGCCATAGCGGGATAATCTGTAATATCGCCACAATAGCCAGAGATGTCGGTAGTCCAAAAAGGAATACCACCCAAACCTGCTGAAATGCCCACGGCCACCTGATTGGCCATTTGTGCCCAACCGTTCAGTACATCGCTGCCGTTTCCGCTATCGCCTGTCCACCCAAAAGTGTAGCGTTGTAGACCGGCGTAAGCAGCACGGGTCATCTGAAATACACGTTTATTGGGGTTATGTTTTTCGAACTGTTCTTTTACTACTTTATCCCAAGTATGGCCGTAAACATTATGTATTTCGCTGTGCGTACCCAAGTAATGTTGCATATTAAGGCGGTCCATATCTTCTTCGTTGCTCCATGCAGGTTCGCCCATATCCGTCCAAAATCCTCTTACGCCATCGTTTAATGGCTTTTGTTGGTAGTTGCCCCACCAATCAGCCACTGCTGGCAAGGTAAAATCTACTACACCGCAGTCGCCGCCCCAAGGCCAAGGCATATTATAGGCGTTGCCAGTACGTTGGTCTTTTACCAAATAGCCCAATTGATTGACCTCGTTCCATTGTGCTTTATTGACTTTAGAAATAACGGGGTCTTGCGAAACAATCATTTTAAAACCCTGACTGCTTAGTGTTTGCAACATGGTTTTCGGGTCTTTATAGTTCCCTTTTCTCCATTCAAAATCTTGCAGGTGTTGTGTCCATCCAATATCTTGGTAGATGATATCGCATGGTATTTTTCTTCGTCTAAATTCTTCGGCAATGTTTAATGCTTGGTCTTCCTTGGTGTACATTCCTCTGGATTGCGCAAAACCAAATGCCCATTTAGGCGGCATAATTGGTTTTCCGGTGAGGGTGATGTATTGCTGTAAAATCTCTTTATAGTCTTTCCCATGGATAAAATAGTAGATGAATTCTCCATCTGGCGCATTAAAAGAATAGTATTCGTTTGATTTTGAGCCGAAATCAAAATTTGTTTTATAGGTGTTATCCAAAAATATCCCATACTTATAACTGCTCATAAAAAATGGAATGCTTTTGTACAAAGGATCTTCGGTGGTACTGTAGCAAGGCTTATCGCTGTTCCACATTTTGTAGGTATTGCCACGTCTATTTAGGGTGCCTGTTTTTTCGCCAAGGCCAAAAAAATGTTCGTCGGCACGTAGCATTTTTTGTGCATTTTTACCGGTGGTGCCAAGGCTTGTATGTCCCAAATCTTTGTAATCACTGAATAAAAGTTTCTGCCATTTATCGAAGATTTGCAGTTGCATTGGGTTTTTATTGAGACGTATACGCAATTTGGACGTAAATATTTCGTAGGCTGTGGGTTCCTCGTTTACCTGCACCTCCGAAATTTTTTCCAGTTCATCGCTAACTACGGCGAAAGATTGGTTTTTACGCTGTAGTTTCCCCGATGGATCAAACCAGATTTTTACTACCGAACTGCTGTTTAGCAACACAGATAGCTTAGAACCGTCTTTGCAGTTAAACACTACCTGATTTGCGTTTTTGGTATACGATGTAACTTCGGACGCCATTGTTGTTACTGGCAACAACAGCATCCAAATGATTACTATAAACAGCCTTTTCTTCGCCATGTTAATATTCGATAACAACCATGTCCCAATATTTTAAAGAGGGAAGGGTAACGGTAATTTTATTGCCTGTTTGGGTAAAGGCTAACATTTTTGCCACGCCTCCATCAATGTCCGGAGAGGCAAACCATACTTTAGAAGGTGTGCCGGTAACCTGGATATCAACAATAGGACTGCTTATTAATTTCGGTTCTGCCTGTGTACCTTTGTTATCTCTCCATACCATAGTAGTTGCATCGGCAAAATTGATAAGGTGCACAATGTCTTTACCGTTTACTTTTTTGCCTATGGTAGCCACCTTACCTTTAGCGGCGGGCCAATTTTCGGCAACAATTGGGCTATTGACGAAAGAGACGTTAGGTGTCTGGAAAGTACCTCCATCACGGAGTAGGTTTTGATAGGCTACGGCAAAATCGTAGTAGTTGATAAGGGCTTTACCTAAATCTGCCCGCATTTGCAGGTTGTTTTTAGGGAAATATTCGCTGATTAGGTAGTGTTCTCCCAATTCCAGATGCGCACCGCCCCATGCAAAAATGGCAGCATCGGCCAATAAAATACCCGGCTTGTTCACAAAACCACTGCTTTGCACATCGTAGTTCATGTATGCCGCCAACACGATATTCTTCTGGTAGTTGGTTTTAGAAAGGTTATCGTTCATTTCAGAAATCAAATCAGCATACGACATATTTTCATTATCTCCACTACGTGCGCCCCATATTTCTGCATAAAGAAAATCTACCTGTGCCGGGGCAATTTTGTCTTGTCCATATCCGGCTACGGCATTAAACAACAGGTTTTTTTCTGGGCGGGCAAGTTTCATAGCATTAATAAACGATTGGTAAGTTGCTGGAAAATCGATCAGATTACCATTGTAATCATACCTGTTGCCACGGTAGCCAAGTTGGTCTATGTGGAAACCGTCGAAACCGAAAACGCTATAAACATCATTGTTGCGACCAATAAGATATTGTTGCCATTCTGGGTTTCCGGCATTTGTGAGGTAAATGCTGCTACGTCCCGAAAGTGGGTGAAAATCTTTTTCAGTATGATTTTGGTCGTTAAAAATATACCATTCTTACCTGTTGTGCATTTAGGAAAT
>NZ_DHDZ01000027.1:0-12363 GCF_002399615.1 Pedobacter sp. UBA4863
CTGCCCTAACGGTTACGGGAAACCGCACACCAGCAGTCATGTCTGCCAATGTACCTGTTTTACCTGTTAGCGTACCGGGAGCGGCAGTTTCGCCTGGCAAAAGTAGTTGTAATTTAGTGAAAGCACCTGTAACTTCAGATAAAGGCGCAACCACTGCATTATTTGCAAAACCAGCAATTGCTCCATTAGTACCACCAAAAGTAGTACTACGCCTTAAAGATGCAACCGCAGTTTCTCTTGCTGTAGTGGTAGATTGAACTTCGATTCCCGAAACAGAGATATAATTATTATCAGCATTTGTACCTACAACGGTATAGGTAATAGTAATTACATTACTTTGTACCACCATTGAAGCGGCTGTAATGTTGGTGCCGCCAAAATTTAAACTACCAACGCCAGCATTCATTTGCCAATAGGAATGCGATGGCACGATGTATATCTTTCTATCAACACCGGCAGAAAATTGTCCGGCTGCTTGATCCTCGATGGTAAATGTTCCTATGTTGGTATACCCATTTGAAGAACCTCCCACTGCCTTATCAACAGAAATGTTTTGGCCTAAGGATGCCTGTGTAATTGACACCTGTGCAAACAGCGAAGAGGCACTGGCAAGCACCATTAATGACAATAAAAGAAATTTAATTCTGGTAAAAATTTTCATAGGCCTTTCTAATGTTTTTTCTTTTGCTAAAACAAGCTATTATTCTGTAAACCAAACAATTTCGCTAAAGTCGAAAAATTTAGGCATTTATACAATACCTAAAAACTATTAATTTCAACTTTTCGCACCCACAACATTTCCGATTATTTTTTGAATAGTTTTGCGCTAGCAATATTTTTTTTACTAGCGGCATCGATGAGCGATACAAAGTAAGCGCCTGACGAAGTTGCCGGAAAACTGGCGCTATATCCATTTAACAGTTCGTTTTTCCCTACTTCTTTATGGAATATATTTTTTCCTGTAAGGTCTGAAATTTTAACAATGAAACGATTAGAAGCATTGGCTCCGCTATACTTCAGCGTAAAGTTTGATTCTACAATGGTAGGGTAAACCAGCAACTCATTAGAAGCTTTTACGTTTAAGCCGTACTTTACAGTTACCGGTTGAGGATAAGGCGTCGATTTACCGTCCTTATCAACTTGAACCAAGCTGTAATAATTATTACCGTTTAAAGGCGCTTTGTCTAAAATACGATAAGCGCCACTTTTATTAGCCTCTACTATTCCAATACTGGCATATTCTTGCTTATCTCCCCCTCTAAATACTTCAAAATAACTATTGTTCTCTTCTAAAGAAGTCGTCCATTTCAATAAAACTCCTTCATTATTTCGACTACCCGTAAATTCGGACACATTTACAGGAAGAGTGGTTACTGGATTGAACAAAATTTCAAATCTATTACTTCCATAGCTAGCAGCTACAGTTTTATCAATAGCAAAAGAATAGATAGTGTTTTCTGCTTCCAGATTTGTGATTGTATTTAAGTATTTATCATTTAGCTTTGCTTCGTAACCAAAAGGGATATCTTCTGATGTGCACATCAATTTGTATGCTCCGCTATTATCTGCTTTTACATCTAATTTGATAGAAGAAATTACTGAAACATGGGGCATATAGTTGATGGCCATTAATCTTCCTTCTTGCGATAAACTAGACAAGAACACCGTTTCACCGTTCATTTTAGTCACATCATTACCAGAAACAGTAGCCAATTCATTATTTTTCAGTACTACTAGCGTTTCGTCACTGTTTTCAGTGCCCTCTCTTAATAGCTTAATTCGGATTTTTGAAGGCTGGCTTAAGGTACTATTACTATAAACATTACCAGAAGTAGCTACCCCTAACTTGCCTAAATTAGTCACGATACTTTTTTCTTCTTTTACGGGAGCAGTCATCACAACATTGTACAATGCCGCAGCTTGACTTGTGTTACTTAATTTTGCTGCTTCGGTAAAAGTTACCACACCCGGACCACCATCGGTAGTTTGTACAAAAAATGCTTGTCCAGGCCCAAGGTATTTAGAGCCTCCGTTAATTTCAAATTCACCATTATAAGTAGAGTACTGTCTATTACTTGGATTCCACACCCTTATTATCGAACTTACATTACTCGATTTGGAAACGCTATTCCAATCTATAGTGGCAGCATAGGGGTTACCCACCAAATTAGCTCCGGTTAATGGAACGGTTACGTTCTGCTGATTTAGCACTCCCTCAAAAGTCATCACAATTGATTCGGCATCTACAAAAGGTGGTGTAACTTTAGCTGTAATATTATTTCTATTTCCACAGAAAAAAAGATACGCCCCATAGCCCACATTAATGGAAGTGTTAATATTTTCAATTTCCTTAAAACCTTTGTTATAGGTCCATGCAGTAGCTGGGTTTGTTGGCGTTACATCAAAACCATTGCTTGCCCCTCCTTTACCACCTATAATCATATCATCTATAAACTGCGTAAAACTATAAGTTCTATTACCAGCTACATCTTGGCTCGTAAAATTGGCAGAATTATCATAAATTGGAGATGAAAGCATCCTGTAGGTACGCCACGTGTTTTTACCACCACCTTGAATATATTTCTCTACAACAACCTTACCTTGAACCGATGAGTTACTTGGAATTACAGCAACCGAAGCCGAGCCTAATGCACTGGCTTTTAAGGTGAGGTTATTGGATGTTTGCAATATTGTATTTGCATCCAAGGTTAAGTATTTACCTACGGCAAGTGCAAACTTACCTGTAGCAGAAAGGGTTTTTGTGCTTCCAGAGAACAAAACATTGCCAAACAGCACACCATTATTTGGGTTTATACTTTTATCGGTTATTGATTGTGCTTTAGTTCCAGTAAACTTTAGGGTTATGTTTTCGGAAAGCAAATCGATGTTGCCACCTGAAGTTAACCAACTTCCTTCGATTTCTAAGCTACCACTACCCAAAATTGCCGAGGCTCTTTCGTTGCTAAAAGAGGTAGTTATTGTTAATTTTTTACCACTGGCTATGTTTATTGATGGGTTTACTCCGTTACTTCCTCCTATTAATAACGAGCCTATTTTAACATCAGCCAAAATGGTTGGGCTTTTGGCAAAACCAGTTCTTACGCCAATTCTTACCAAATCAGTTACACCTGGTAATGTAGTTGGTTGGTTGTTATCAGGATGTTTCCAGTTTGACAGTGTAGTCCATGTTGCATCTGTGCCTACCCAATCGTAAATTTTAGCAGCAGCGGCTGGTACCGTAGATGTATTGCCCTGAACCACGCCTGTTTGGTTAACATAATCCACTCCTGTGGTGTAATTACCTATCCGAGCCAGTTTTTTAATGGCAAAGGTTCCTTTGTTAGATGCATCTAATTTAATATCAGCTTTAAAAAACAGGGAACCTGCATCTACAAGAGATCCCTCTGGGGTTCCAACGGATTGAAATATTTGAGTTGCAAAATCGTTTGCTTGTAAAGTTCTGTTGCCAATTGTAGGAGCAAAAGATCCGTTTGTTTGGTTTTTATCGATTAGTATATCATCCGAATTACCGAAGTAATCGTCTGTTGAGCGATACAATCTTGGATTTTCAATTATCTCTGCAAAGCTATATTGCCCAATAGATTGTTCAATATCAAGCTGAAGCTGATAAACTTCATCAAACAAACCTCTAGTTCTAAATTTAAGCGCATAAATTACTGCATCTTTTTGTCCATTATAAAGAGGGTTCGAAAAACCATTAGCGGGGTCGTTAATAGCAGTTATTTCTAACTTTCTTGAATACATTTTAAATTCATCAAACTTAAATCTTCCTGCGGTAGTTGACGATAGTTGTAAGCCTGAATAGTTGTAGTTTGTATATTTATTAAAGTCTCCGCTATTAGATTGCATTCTTAAGGTAGTTGCTTCGCGTTTCGAAATAGTATATGGGTCAATAAAAACTCTAAATGTATTTCCATTAAGATTAACTCTCTGTATGCGTACAGCATAGGTAATATTATTTCCGCCTAGCTGAGCTAAATCATAAGAAATAACAGACCTAACGTCATATTGTCCATTTCTCACAAAAATATGAATTACAGTGCCCACCTGGGTTAAAAAATACCCTCTCATATCTGTTAAATCAGTGTTACTAGCATAAAGCCAATACCTCCAAGCATTTTCATTATCATCTATTGTTTTAGAATCGTCAGTATTACCTCCTGAGTTTCTATATATAAATGTCCATTCCCAACCGTTTTTCTCCACATCAGTATTCATGCTTAAACCGTTATCAACAAATGAAAACTTATAAGCAGCCGCCTTACCATTGCCCATACTCGACAAAGAATGCGTACCTACCAGAGGCGAATTAGTAGAAAGTTGTAAAGAGGCATTGGTGCTAGTTTGTGTAATTGCGGCACCCATTTGCCCAGTATCAAAATTATTGTAATAATAATTTTGTGCATTTACCAATGGTATGCTAAACATTAAAAAAGATAAGAAAGCGATAATAAAGAAAAATTTGTTTGGGTTTCTCATTATGCGCATGAAAAGGCAAAACAAAGACCACAACTAACAAAAACACGCTACATCTCTTAAAAATTAATTTTTTCAAGGTAAAAGCAAAAAACCACCCCTAAAAAGCAGGAAAAATATTGCCCAAAAAGCGCAACACCTTACCCAGTTTTTCTGCAAGAACAGGAGTTCGCTATACCTCCACTCCAGCGTGCGATTTTCATGTGTTGGCGTCTTACCCAGCGACGTAGCACCGACGGTACACCGACGATAGACCGACGGTAAACCAGTACCCCCAAAACGTCAACATGCGACAAAACCGACAGATAAGGCAAAATAAGTACAAAAGCGACAAAACCTGTTCTTTTACACCAAACTTTATCCACTTCAGCACAAGCCTTGCGTATTTGGCTTTGAGAAGAGAAGACTTGCGCTTATTAACTCGCTTAATTAATGTGAGTTTTGGATGTTTTACACTGTAAATCAAAAACTTAAAGCTATGTTTATTAAAAAAACGATTAGATAGATCCTTAAAAGCTAGTCCCGAATTAATTTCGGGAGACGAAACGCTAATTTACCGTCACCCTGAATTTATTTCAGAGTCTGTTTAGCTAAACTAAGACCCCAAACTAACGTTAATTAAACATAAACATCGCCTTTGATTTCCCACTATCGGGGGGCAAATAACGCCTAGCTATGCAATTTTTTATGTGCTGTGCCCCCGCCAACGCTTAACTTAATGACATTGCCCTCAAACACCCCCTCTTCAATTGCTTTAATCGCTAAAAAATATTGACACCAGCTGTCCAACCAATCCAGCCTTTATAACCGTTAATATTTTTACTATTGGCAGGTTCAATTTGGGTTTTGTAACCTTTAGCCGAAATATAATTAGCAGGAGCCTCCGTAACGTAATAATTGAGCACAGGCCCAGCAAAAACACTCCAACCTTTTACTATTCGTATTTGAAAATTTAATTGAAATTTATTGAGGATATTGGCGTAGTCCCACCTACCCAAATGCAGTTGTTGTGCTGTTAGTTCCGTAGAAAAAGAAAGTCTGCTACCAGCAAAAAAATCATGTCCAAAGCCAAACCCGAAAGTGGTTATATTTTCATCTTTAACAAAGTTTTTGCCCACTAAAAAGATGGTATAAAGATTGGCGTTACCACTTTTAAAAGCAACATTGGCATTGATTAAATCATTTGAAGACAGGCTCAGTTTATGATAACCATGCCTTACTACATTAATTAAACCTAAACTTACCCCCGAAGAAGTGTCGGCAATGTTGACCAGCCCCAACTGAAAACCTTTGTTATGTTTGGCATAGTTGAAAATCCCTGAGAGCTGCATCCCTTTCATCTCTTGCAATGCCATGTTACCAAAGGCAGAAAGTTGAAATCCTTGAGTTTCTTTGCGAACTACATTTGTAAAACCTGTGAGCTGCGTGCCATGAAAATCATCAGCTACCAAATTGCCTACGGCCGAAATTTGTACGCCCTCTGTTAAGCCTTTTACATAGTTAGCTGTAGCCACTTGAACACCATTCACGTTTCCCCGTACATGATTATAAACTCCCGCCACCTGAACGCCGTTGGCATTTTGCGCCACCATATTTACCACTCCGGCTATTTGTGCGCCTGTAGTGCTGCCACCGGTAACATTTAAAATACCAGCCATTTGAAGGTACCTTACATCGGCCTTGTTGAGGTTAAACATTCCTGCTATTTCGGCACCATCTACACCAGCGGTATAACCACCCATTAAATTAAGCGAAAACTTGTTCACTACGCTTCCGCTCATGCTACCGTGCGAACTTAAGCCAGGTATTATCGATGCCTGTACCGGCATATTCGCTAAAAAATTAGGAATATTCATATTTTGCACACGCTGTTTTGAAGAGGTTAACCACCTACCAATTCTAAAATTATCAAGCAGATTAGACATGAATGTGCCTTTTTCTTTATCTGGGTCATCGTAACCTTTGGGCTTGACATCAATACTAGACAAAAATACAATAGAGGTATCGCGGTAGGTTTCTTTGCTTGCCGTTAAAATAATTGCCGAATGCGCTCCTTTAAATTTAAGACTAAAAAAGCCTTCATCGTCGGTTAGGGTAGCCTGCAACAACCGTTTCTCGTAAACACTGGCATTTTTCACTTTCTTGCCCGTTTGCGCATCAACTACCCTGCCTGTAATGGCGTATAGGTTTTCGGCAGTAACAATACTTTCTGCCTCGATAGCAAAATGGTTTACCGCATATCTTAAAATGATATATTCATTGTTTTCCTTATAATCTACTTTGCCATCAAAAAGCTGTTCTAGCACTTCTCGTACCGGCTTATTACGAACGTTAAGGCTTACAATACTGTCTTGAGCAAACAACGCTCCGTTATAGGTAAAATAAAATCCGCCAGCCTTGCCTATTTTCTGTAGCACACTACTAATCTTGTGCGATTTTAAATCGAGCGTTACCCGTTTAGCTAAATTACTTTGATTGTAATTAATAACGGTTTGCGCAGCACAACAAAAGCTCACAAAAAAGAGGACGATAAGTAGTTTGGTTTTCATTTCTACTTCTTAGACAGCAAAATTCCGTCTTGGTTACGCTGCTTTTTCAAATCAAGTGTTTCGCAAATAGTTTCTAGGTTTTTTTCTAGGGAATATTTGAATGGCAATGTGGTAGATATTTTATCGTTTCTTACAGATTCGCTTAAGGATATTTTTTCGCCATAGGCCTCGCTAAGAATGGCTACCAACCTAGCTAACGAGGTATTGTTAGCCACAAACAACGCTGTACGGTAGTAGTTATAAAGCTCATCTTCCGTTTGTTTTTTTACCGCAATGCCCTTACCCTCTTCCAAAAGCACGCTTTCTCCTTTGGTTAATCTTAATTCTTTGCTACCTGTAGGCTGTCCTTGCGCTGTTATTTTAACCGTACCGCTCTCTACAATCACTTCCACACTTTCTTTATTTTTCTTGATGTTGAAAGAGGTGCCCACCACTTCTACCTTCACCTCGTCAATATCAATTACAAAGGGA
This sequence comes from Pedobacter sp. UBA4863, assembly GCF_002399615.1. GTDB lineage: Bacteria > Bacteroidota > Bacteroidia > Sphingobacteriales > Sphingobacteriaceae > Pedobacter. Next base: position 7,518 of record NZ_DHDZ01000027.1, read on the forward strand.
TGCGAACGGTTGTGCGCCACATCAAAGAAAACTTCACCACTTTTAATTTTCACCTTACGATTGGTTTTAAAATCTGCAGCATAGCTGATGTTGGTATTTTTGTTGAGCACTAATTGACTACCATCGGGCAGTTCTTTATTGACCACCAAATGAGTACTGGCAAGATTGGTATAGCCCCCTACAAATTGCTGATAGGCCGCCCAAGCACCGAAACAAATTACAAAAACCGCAGCTGCTTGCCACCAAAGAGGCTTTGTTTTTATTTTTTTAACCACTGGTTGTACAAGTTGCCTTTCGTTAAGACGTTGCTTAAATTTTTGCCAGGCTAGTTCTTCGTCTGCCTCCGAACTTTCTGCTAGCGTAGCGCTTTCATTCCAAATACGCTCAAACTGATAGTAATACTTTTGATTTTCGGCACTGGCCCCAATCCATTTCTGTACTTGTGCTGTTTCTTCTGCCGTGGTTTCGTTAAGCAGAAATTTGATCAATAACTCGTCATTCATACTGCTTTTGTTTAATTCAAATATTCGTTATGGTTGGCTAAACCCAACAAAATCAACACTAAAAAATCCGATAGTTTTAAACGCAGAATTTTTAAAGCCTTCCCCATTTGGTTTTCTACCGTTTTCACCGAAATATTTAGGCGTTCTGCTATTTCTCTATATTTCAACTCTTCGAAACGGCTTAGTTGAAATATAATACGACATTGTTCTGGCAGTGCATTTAAGGCAAACTGAAGCTCTTTTTGTAATTCGGAGAGTTCAGCTTTGTGAGATGCCGCTTGGTAATGGGTATTCATAGTATGTACCGTAAAGTCTTGGTACTTTTGTTTTACCTGCTCGTGTTTTAAGAGGTTAAGGCTATCGTGATATACACATTTATAAAGGTATGCCTTTATAGAGCTCTGCACCTCTAATAGATCTCTTTTTTCCCAAAGCTTTAAAAACATAGACTGTACCACCTCTTCGGCAGTAGCTACATCTTTCAGCAGCATATTGGCATAGGCATGTAGCGCCTTATAATGCATTTTAAAAAGTTGCTCAAAGGCAACATCGTTATAGGTTTGCAAAGCGATATTCACATTAACGTTATTCAAATATATTGGTTTGATTTCAGCTACACAATCAACCATTTAACAATAAATCAATTCTTTTCAACATCTCCGCACCATTCTCACTATCAAGGGTAAACAAATCAATGTAGTGCACCTTTGGAAAATAAAAACTACCGCCATCTACCTTTACAAAAACACGTTTCAAAAGCAGGTTTTTGCCATCTTCCTTAATGTATAAGCGATAATGTTGGTCGGCTGACGATTTTTGAAGGTACATGGGTAGTTTTGGGTAAGCTACCAGTCGAACTTCAAATACTTCATTTTCTAATTGCTTGCATTGTACACCGTAAGCAAACTGCCTACCCACAGCAGAGAGCTCCTTTACTTGGCCATTTTCCTCATACCTAATCCACCAGGCCGTAACCGGATATTTTGCATTTAGCATCCCATCTTTAGCCAAATTTAATTGATAAACCACGGTATTTGAATCAGGCCTACGCTGTAAAAAGAACAGCATATTTTCAGATTTCGGCACTGGCAATAAAGGCTGTGCCGATAACAGTTGCCCCAACATTATCAAGAGCAACCCTAAAACCGCTATTTTCAAGATAAATACTACGCTAGATTTCTCCTTCTTATTGCGCTTAACAGCTGCTTTATAGCGATAAACTTTTGCTGGACTAGCGAAGAGAAAAAATAGAATCTCCCTTAAACCATCGCTCTGTTTAATATCTTTAACTATGGCCCTATACTCATGAAAATTAAGCACCAACGGATTTTCTTTATTGTCTAGCGGAGCAGTTAAACCATATTTTGGTTTCTCTTCCTCATACTGGAAACTCCCGAAAATATGATCCCAAATCATTAGTGTCGCCCCAAAATTCTTATCGATATATTTTTCTTGGCTACCATGGTGCACACGATGGTTTGATGGTGTGCCGAAATATTTTTCTATAAAAGGATGTAACTTATCAATGGTTTCGGTGTGCACCCAAAATTGATAAAGCGTACTCATCTGACTGGCCACCAAGAAAACAAGGGGATGAAATCCGCAGAGGGCTACCGGAAAAAAGAATACGATTTTGATGTGTTGTACCCAACTTTGCCTAAAGGCAACCGTTAAGTTATAGTGCTCTGCCGAATGATGTACTACATGCGAAGCCCAAAAGAAGCGATTAAAATGCGAAATACGATGCGACCAATAGCTACAAAAATCGTAGATGACAAAACACGGGATAAGGCTCCACCAACTAAAAACGATACGCCAAGGCAACAAGTTATAGCACCAAACAGCAACCAACAAAAGACTCGACTTTAACAAGAGGTTTACTAAAAGATTACCCAGACCAACCCATAATGAACCTTTTAGTTCTTGGTACGTATAGTCTTGGTGCTTCATAATTTTAGACAAAACAAACTCCAGAATTGTAAGTACTGCTACAAAGGGCAAGGCATAGGTAATTAAGTTGGGTGTGTTACTTTGCAATAGATATAGCTCTCCCGGAGCAAGCTTTTCGGCACCAAAGTTGGCACCTAAAGCTTGCCAAAATGATTGACCCGCCATTATTGTTTTATTTTAAGTTTAAAACTTGATTAGCTTTCCCGAGCCGCTAATATCTTGCTGAATTGTTGGACTGCCTTTGTAATAAACCTTACCACTACCGCTTATTTTTACTTTTAATTTTTCTTGCACCTGAATTTTAAGCACGCCGCTTCCAGAAATATCTGCTACCGCATTTTTGGCCATCATGTTCTCGAGTTTAACTTCTGCAGAACCTGAAATATCGACTTTTATATTGTCTGTCAGCATTTCATTGTCTAACTCCACTTTTCCAGAACCACTGATATCAATATCAAAATTGGTTACCCATGGGAAATCGCCTTTCATTTCTACTCGGGTACTCCCGCTTAAATAGATTTTTCTAATCATTGGCATAGTAAGTATTACCTCAATATCATCCCTATTTACATTTGCAGTCTCAAAACCAATATGCAGAGTATTGTTAACTATTCTGGTGTTATAATAAGGAATAATATTACTAGACCCCTTAACTACAATATTGTAATCTGTACCGTAAATTATCTTCACGGGCGTAGCGCCGGTAGAGCTTACCGCATTAAATTGACCTAAATTTCTAGTTTCTGAAATGATATTTCCATTTGCAGTTAAACGATCTTTTTTACAAGCGGAAAAATTGATGATGGCGATTAAGCCTAAAATAATGATGATAAAATGTTTCATGACGTGTGTTTATGATGATGATGTATATAAAACTTTGATTAAAAAACGATTTGCAAGCCAGCTTGGTAGCCAACATGTAGCGACTGTCTAAAGTCCGACCAGTTGTTTTGCCAAGTATGTATAACCAGCTTCTCATTTTCTGGATGCAGGGCAAAACCTTCTACGGTATTGGTAGAAACGAAGTTGATGGAAGGCCCGCCAAAAATCTCTAACCAAGGCACTACTTTAAAAGCCGGCAAAAATCTCAATGTACCTTTAAAATACTCTCCAGCTTCGAAACTTTCTAAAATAGTCTGTGTCAATTCCATGTTTAACCTAAAATATTTAGTCTGGAAGAAATGCCCCCCTAAACCCGCTTCAAAAGCATAAACTTCATCTTTATTTTTGATGTTGTAACCTGCTCCAATAATCCCGTAAAGATGTTTGCCTCCAGACCTAAACGTTAACATAGACGTTTGGCTTTCATCTATTGTTACAGCAATGCTTTTTTCTCCATTTTTAATGATATTGATAATACCGATAGGGCAATCGCTACTATCTGCGATGTTAATAAAGCCTGCTATTTGTGTACCCTTTACTTTTTTGGCCACGTTAATAAAACCCGAAAACTGACTTCCTTTTACTTCTTTTGCTACATTGATAAAACCGGCAAATTGAGATTGGCTGACATTCTGAGCTGTATTTGAAAACCCAGCAAGTTGTGTTCCCTTTAGGTTTTTGGCTACATTGGCAAAACCAGCCAACTGTACGCCTTGCATGTCTCCGCCAGCTAGGTTTAAGAAACCCGAGAATTGTGCGCCCTTTACGGTACCTGCCGCTAAATTGGCAAAGCCTGCAAATTGCGAACCTTGGGCAGTACGATAAGTGTTTAAAAAACCTGCAAATAAGGCCCCGTTAGATTTTCTGCCAACATGGTTAGAAAAACCTGCAAAGAGAACTCCCTTAGCTTCGTTACGAACAACGTTAGACAAGCCTGCAAACGCACTTCCTTTTTCTACCGAAGAAATACCCACTAACAGGTGAACCGAAAAATTATTGGTATCTAAAGGAGCGTGTGTACCGTTGGTACTTAGCGGATAAATTAATCCTAAATGTGTTTTTACCGTTTTACTTTCCTGAGCCTTTACGGATAAAGCCGAGCTTAGCGCTACAAGGCCTAAAAAAGCTATTTTTGTAAATTGGAGACTTTGTTTTTTGTGGTATAAATAGTTCATTTTGTGTCTTATTTAAAAATGAGACAACATGAAATGAACACACCCCTACGGCCCACATCAAAAAACATTCAACTAACTGAAAATCAACAACAAAAAAAACTAAACCACTATAAACTGAAAGTCCATAGGTTTAATCAACGAATGAATTTCGTTTATAAAAGCCACAGATGCGCAGATGACAAACATCAAAAAGTTTTTTTTCTAATCTGTGCATCTGTGGCGATATTTAAAATTTGCAGGAACTGATAAACTGTTTAAAAATGATAACCCGTAGTGCATTATTGCTTTAATTAGTTATCCTCTCCCTTACCCCTCCAAAGGGGGACACATGGCGTA
>NZ_DHDZ01000027.1:12559-15917 GCF_002399615.1 Pedobacter sp. UBA4863
TTATTGATAATGCACTACGGGTAAATGATATTAATATTTTACAGCTTGGGTTTGGTGGTGACACCACACTATAGCTATGGGCTCCCCACCCACCCGCCTATGTATTTATTCTTATTGAAATTTAAACAGCTGCTGAAAGTATTGCACTGAAAGTGCATAGTTTCAACTAACGATGGTGACCAATGAAGAAACGAAAGATGCTTGCCCTACAAAATGGCTACCTCTCTTTTTTCTGGCGAAAAATGTTTCACCGTTATGGGCGCATTTCTTTCTTTAAAAACTTGCCGGTTAAACTAATTGGGTTTTCAATTAATCCCTCTGGCGTACCTTCGAAAATAATTCTACCACCACCAGCACCACCTTCTTCACCCAAATCAATTACCCAGTCGGCTACTTTAACCACATCTAAATTATGTTCGATAACCAATACGGTATTGCCTTTATCTACTAGCGAATTTAAAACACCTAACAACACCGCAATGTCTTCGAAATGTAGCCCTGTAGTAGGTTCGTCTAAAATATAAAAAGTTTTACCGGTATCTTTTTTAGAAAGTTCGGTAGCCAATTTTACACGCTGCGCCTCGCCCCCCGATAAGGTAGTAGAAGCTTGCCCTAAACGGATATAACCTAAACCCACATCGTTTAACGTTTTTATTTTACGATAAATTGAAGGCATGTGTTCAAAAAAATGACAAGCATCTTCAATACTCATGTCTAACACATCGCTAATCGACTTGCCTTTGTAACGCACCTCTAAGGTTTCACGATTGTATCTTCTGCCACCGCACTCTTCGCAAGGCACTTGCACATCAGGCAAAAAGTTCATTTCGATAACTTTCATGCCTGCTCCCTGACAGGTTTCACATCTGCCACCTTTTACGTTGAAAGAGAAACGACCAGGCTTATAGCCCCTAATTTTCGCCTCTGGCAAAGCCACAAACAAATTCCTGATATCAGAAAAAACACCCGTATAAGTTGATGGATTAGAGCGTGGTGTACGACCAATTGGCGCTTGATCTATCTCAATTACCTTATCAATTTCTTTTAAGCCAGTTACTTTCTCGTAAGCCAAAGGTTTTTTCTTCGCCCTAAAGAAGTGATGATTTAAAATTGGATATAAAGTCTCGGTAATTAAACTAGATTTACCACTACCAGAAACCCCAGTAACCGCAATAAACTTACCCAAAGGAAAATCTACGGACACCTCTTTTAGGTTATGACCAGTAGCTTTTAAAATACCCAAATGATGGCCATTACCTTCCCTACGTTTCTTAGGCACTTCAATTCCTTTTTTACCGTTCAAATAAGAAGCAGTTAAAGTACCCGATTTTAAAATTTGTGCAGGAGTGCCCTGCGCCACAATTTGACCACCGTGCACCCCCGCAGCCGGACCAACATCAATGACGTGGTCGGCTTCTAGTATCATATCCTTATCGTGCTCTACCACCAAAACAGTGTTACCTAAATCACGTAAGTTTTTTAAAGCGGTAATTAAACGCTCGTTGTCACGCTGGTGCAAACCAATACTAGGTTCATCTAAAATGTACATTACATTCATTAACTGCGAACCAATTTGTGTTGCCAAACGAATACGCTGTGCCTCGCCACCTGAAAGTGTACGCGAAGTACGGTCTAAAGTAAGGTAGTTTAAACCCACATCTAGCAAGAAACCAATACGAGCTCTAATTTCCTTCAGTATCTCTTTCGCAATGGTGTTTTGTCTATCATTCAACCTATCTTCTACCCCATCAAACCATTGGTGCAGGTGGGCCACATCCATGGTAGCCAGTTCAGAAATATTCTTGCCATCCACCTTGAAATGCAAGCTCTCTTTTTTTAACCGGGCTCCATGACAATCAGGACAAGTTTCCAACCTGCGGAAAGCTTCCATATCATCCGAACCGCCTTCGCCTCTTTTTTCCTGCTGTTCTTCTAATAATTTAATGATACCATCAAAAGTAACCTGGTAGTTTTGTACGTTCCATTTATTGTAGGCTACTTCTACAGCAATCAGGTCTGGCGCACCTTTCAAAATCAAGTCTATGGCTTCATCGCCAAGTTTTTCTAACGGTGTAGATAAAGAGAAATTATACTTTTTACCCAATGCCTTTAACACTTGGAAAACCCAAATATCGCGATACTCCCCCAGTGGAGCCAAACCACCGTTTAAAATACTGAGCTTCATATTTGGCATGATAGATTTTTTATCTACCACAAAAATATAACCCAAACCGTCGCAAGTTTCGCAGGCACCGTAAGGCGAGTTGAACGAGAAGCTGTTGGGTTGTGGTTCATCGTAAGAAATACCCGTAGTTGGGCACATCAAGAACTTACTGAAATGGGCTACGTTATTTTCTTTATCGCTAATTTTAATAATGCCTTTGCCCAAGCGCATGGCAGTTTGTATGCTATCTAACAAACGTTTATGGTCTTTTTGATCTACCACTAAGCGATCTACTACAATTTCAATATCGTGTATTTTATAACGATCTACTTGCATTTTGGCTACCAAATCTTGGATTTCGCCATCTACACGTACTTTTACATAACCTTGCTTACGAATCTGCTCAAACAATTCGCGATAATGGCCTTTACGGCCTTTTACCACTGGAGCTAAAATATTAACAGGCTTATTTTCAAATTTCTTGTAAATGTTCTGCAAAATCTGGTCTTCGCTCATGCGCTCCATCTTTTCGCCGGTATTGTACGAAAAAGCTTCGCCCACACGGGCATACAGCAAACGCATAAAATCGTAGATTTCGGTAATGGTACCCACCGTTGAGCGTGGATTTTTACTGGTGGTTTTTTGCTCTATGGCAATTACTGGACTTAGTCCCGATACTTTATCTACATCTGGACGTTCCATGCCGCCCATAAACTGACGGGAATAGGCGCTAAAAGTTTCCATGTAACGGCGTTGGCCCTCGGCATAAATAGTATCAAACGCTAGCGAAGACTTACCGCTACCACTCAAACCCGTTATCACCACCATTTTGTTGCGTGGAAAACTAACGTCTATGTTCTTTAGATTGTGCACCCTTGCACCGTAAACCTCAACCTCTTTTTGCTCGCCCAAATCTACGTGGTTCTTCGCCATATATTTTTCGCTCCGTTTTAAAAATAGCTTGCAAAATTAACGAAATAAATGCACAAAAGCTATTGACTTACAGAACCAAAAAGACTAAAACGAATGTTTTAACAGAAATATGATAGGGACTTAGAAACTGTTTAAAAATGATATAAATATTTTACAGGTAAGTTTGGTGAGGACACCAAACTATAGCTATGGGCTGTAGGCGAGTGTCACCACCCGCCTATGTATTTATTCTTATTGAAATTTAAACAGCTTCTAAATCTG
>NZ_DHDZ01000022.1:0-27425 GCF_002399615.1 Pedobacter sp. UBA4863
AATTATCTAATGACCTCTATAATTTTAAAAAGGAAAAGGTAATAGCTACCTTTTCCTTTTTCTATTAACTACATATTCTGCTATGGCCTCTTTGGTGGTGAGCCAATTTTTACCTTCTTTGTAGGCGTCTATTTTTCCTTGCCTTGCCAATAAGCTAATGTACTCTTGCCCATAGGGAAAATTTGGCTCCGCAACAATACTCGATATGGCCTCGTAATCATCGTAACTGTTGCCTGGCATGGCGTTTATGTACATGTTTAAAGAGCGTTCGGTGGCCTGCAACATTAGCAAACATAATTTATAGTAATTGCCATTGTTAGCTTGGTTAAGCGCATCGTAATATTTTTTCCTGTCATTTTTAAGAATAATAGCAGGTGGAAATCCTTTTCTCATTAGCAGTAAATTCATGGCTAAACGAACCGTGCGACCATTGCCGTCAAAAAATGGATGTATCCATACCAACCGATGGTGGAACAACGTAGCCAGCACCAGATCATTTACACCCAGTTGGTTTTCGTTGACGAACAAGATCAGCTCATCAATAAAATCGGGTACTTTCTTGGCACTTGGAGGCGTGAAATTAGCGCCAACGATACGAACCCCACCATTTCTTAACCTGCCAGCATATTCGTCTTCAATGTTTTTAAGGATGTAGCTGTGTAGGTTTAAAATATCAATACTTCTTAAGGTGTAAGATGGATTTACCAAACTATACAGGTAATCTATGGCTTTTTCGTGGTTTACTACCTCAAAGTGCTCCCTTAGCGATTTTCCGCCAACGGTAATGCCTTCTTCTAAAATAAGCTGTGTTTCTCTGAGATTGAGCGTGTTTCCTTCAATGCTGTTAGAGTTGTAAGTCCATTCTAGGTTAAGCTGCTCTTTTATTTTTTGCAATACAGAATTGGGCAAAGGCCTTGATTGGTCAATCTTTGCTTTTTTCTCGTATAGCCTATCTATGTGCGGCTGTAATTCTGTTAAATCGTTTAGGTTAAATTCCCACATCTCAACTAATATCGTTAACAAATTTATTAATTTTATCCGATATTAAAAATATTTCTCATATTAAACTTCTTCTGTGTACCTTTGTAGTATATTCGTCATGAGCTATAATTTAAAAGTTACGATAGATAAGTCATCTGGTTTTTGTTTCGGGGTAGTTTACGCCATCGACATGGCTGAAGATATTTTAGACCAAGAAGACTATTTGTATTGCCTTGGCGATATTGTACACAACGACGAAGAGGTAGAGCGTTTGCGAGCAAAAGGCCTTCGGGTTATCGATCATGAAAAACTTAAAGAACTGCGCAACGAAAAAGTGCTAATTAGAGCGCATGGCGAAGCGCCTTCTACCTACGAGTTGGCTTTGGCTAACAATCTCACCTTAATTGATGCTTCTTGCCCTGTGGTGTTAAAATTGCAAAACCGCATTAAAAACACACATGACGACGGTGAGAAAATTTTAATTTTTGGCAAACACGGGCATGCAGAAGTAATAGGTTTACAGGGCCAAACTGATGGCGAAGCCTTAGTTTTTATGGATATTGCCGAACTGGACAATGTGGTGCTACCAAATAAATTTACATTGTATAGCCAAACCACCAAAAGCGTCGATAAATTTTATCATATTAAAGAAGAACTTATAAATAGAGGCTACGAAGTAAAAGCCAACGATACCATTTGCAGACAAGTATCTAATCGTTATGATGAATTAGAAAGATTTGTGCAAGATTTTGATAAAATCGTATTTGTATCGGGAAAAAAATCATCAAACGGTAAAGTGCTTTATGACGTTTGCAAAAAATACAACGATAATTCTTATTTCATCTCTAATGTAGAAGAGTTGGTTCAAACTTGGTTTCAGCCAAACGATAAGATAGGTATTTGTGGCGCTACCTCAACACCTATGTGGTTAATGGAGCAGGTAAAGGCAAAGTTAGAGAGCCTTTAATTGTTATCTTAACAAAGATTTATCGCTGATAATAGGTTGATATTAGCCATTCATTGTAAAAACAGAGAACTGCTTAATGTCTCTTCTGTGTCTTAAAATCTAAAATCGTACCTCTAAAATCGTAAATCAGCTTATATTTGCAACAAATGGCCAAAAAAGGAATACTATTAGTTAATTTGGGTACGCCAGATAGTCCCGAAGTAAAAGACGTAAGAAAATATTTAGATCAATTTTTGATGGATGAGCGTGTAATCGACATCCCAACGCTGAATAGAAATCTTTTAGTGAGAGGGATCATCGTCCCTTTCCGTAGCCCTAAAACAGCAAAGCTTTACAAAGAAATTTGGAACGAAAACGGTTCGCCATTATTGTATTATAGCGAATTGCAAGCTCAAATGCTACAAGATAAACTAGGTAAGGAATATCAAGTAGAATTGGCAATGCGTTACCAAAATCCCTCTATCGAAAATGCGTTAGAAAAGTTGAAAAAAGGATTGGTGAGCAGTATTAAAGTGATACCCCTTTTCCCTCAATACGCTTCTGCAAGTACTGGATCTGTGTTACAATTAGTGATGGAGCTAATAAGCAAATGGCCAACTATACCACCAGTGTCTTTTGTTAATTCTTTTCACGATAATGATTTAATGCTCGAAATATTTGCGGATAACGCAAGAAAGCACGATTTAGCTAATTATGATCATGTACTGTTTAGTTTTCACGGCTTGCCGCAGAGACAAATGACCAAATCGGATCATACAGGGAAATACTGTTTAAAAGTAAACAACTGTTGTGATAACTATAACGATGCAAACAAATTTTGTTATTCGGCCCAATGCCATAACACGGCGAAACTTTTGGCAGCAAAGTTAGGTTTAACACGCGAACAATATTCGGTTTGTTATCAATCTCGCTTAGGTAAAGAGCCTTGGATTCAGCCTTATACAACCGATACGCTTAAAAAATTAGCTTCGGAAGGTAAAAAGCGTTTATTGGTTTTTAGTCCAGCATTTGTAGCCGATTGCCTAGAGACACTTTATGAAATTACAGTGGAATATCATGAAGAATTTAGAGCCTTGGGAGGAGAGCATGTGCAATTGGTAGAAAGTTTAAACGACGACCCAAGATTTATTGAAGCCCTAGCCGAAATGTCGAAATAATGGATAAGCAACATTTAGAAAAGTTAACGTTTTTAACACAAAGAACAGCAGAAAAATACGAAGCATTTTTATACGATTGTGATGGTACTTTGGCCGATAATATGATGGCGCATAAGTTGGCCTACAAAGAAGTGGCGGCTAATTACGGGGTTGCCTTAGATCTAGAGATGGTTGATGAGTTTGCAGGTATGCCAACTGCCATTTTTGCTAAAGAAATCACCAGAAGATATGACGTTGCATTACCAGATACTTTTGCTAGCGAGAAATCCCAAATCTTTATAGATAAATATATCGAAAAAACACAACCTATCTCATACGTTGCCCAGCATTTGAAAAACCATGCGGGCAAGGTTAAAATAGCAGTAGTTTCTGGCGGAAGTAGAAAAACAGTAACCAAAACATTAACGGTTTTAGGTTTAATCGACCTAATTGATGTAATGGTTTGTGCTGGCGAAACTCCAAAAGGAAAACCGGCACCAGACCCGTTTTTGGCCGCTGCCGAAGCATTGGGTGTAGCTCCTGAAAAATGTATTGTTTTTGAAGATGCCGATTTGGGTGTTCAAGGAGCTGTTGCCGCAGGTATGGATTGGGTAAGAGTAGATAAAATCTAGTGCTACTCTTCTTTTATATCATTTAGGTCGAGCCATTTAAAATAACCTAAGTCGCGAGGGGCCAATGCTCTAGCCCTGCCACGGGCACGTTTTTGCAAAAATTCTTCGTATGATTTTACCGCGTAATGGTTAATGCGAATAACATCGTGTTGGGGTTCACGATCGCGGAAATGCTTTTTTATCACATTGCCATGCGAATCGGCAGTTTCGCTACTTGCTCTTGCTACTTCGTGGCAACCAATAAAAGAAAATACCCTACGCGGATTTACAATACTTTTCACGTGTCTGTTAGCGCCGTGGTTTGGTAGCGAGTGGTATTTAAAACGATCCATCACTTTTTCATCTTCCTTTTGCTGTGCGCCACCGCTCCCATACACCAACCAATTAATTTCTATGGCAGCAAAATTTTCAAGTCCTTTTAAAAAATCGGGTATGCTGCTATTTTTAACCGGCACAATAAACTCGTCTAAATCTATCACGGCAATCCAACGGCTATCTAAACGATGCTTTTCTAGGCAATGGTCGTAAGTCATTAGCTGTTGTTTCATGCCAGGCCAAAAAGTGTATTCCACAATGCCAGCTTGTATATAAGGTTCCAAAATTTCTTTGGTATTATCTGTGCTTTCATTGTCGTAGATGTAAAATTTTTCTACTCCCATACTGCGATGCCAGGCTATCCATTCTTCAAAATAGGGTCCCTCGTTTTTTGCTACGGCACAAATGGTGAGGTAGTATTTTGGTGCTATAGTGTTATTGCGTTTCATTGTATTGATGAGCGATATGGCTTTAAATGGCCCATAACGCAAAATGCCACGCCACCTATTTCTGGTCATTTTGTGGGGTATCAGCCCTGCAACTATTTCGGCAATTCCTTTGTTAACTACATCAGCAAGGTTAACTTTTAACAGGTTTGCTCTCCAATTGGCTTTCTTTTGCTTATTTGGAATAAATGCAGTTAATATGTTTACAATTGTTTTATTCATTGCTACGCGTCAGTTTAACTATAGCTATCTGCTTTTTGTTGCGGCAGAAATAGTGATGCCAAAGATAAAGAAACTTTAGATGTTGAAACGATGGTAGGGCAGTTTAGGGAAAAAGTTACATACGTTAGATATTAACAAAATTTAGCCTTTTAAGGTCTTATAAATGAATTTCATTACCTTTATCCCTTGTATGGAGATAGACTTTGTAATTACATGGGTTGATATGAACGACCCGAAATGGAAGCAGGATTTCGCAAAGTATTCTGGTAAAATAGATAATACAAAAAATGAAGTTTCTGAAGCTCGATTTCGCGATCACGGTTTGTTGAAGTATTGGTTTAGAGGAGTTGAGAAGTTTGCGCCTTGGGTACGTAAAATACATTTTGTAACCTGTGGTCAGGCGCCAGAGTGGCTTAACACTGCTCATCCAAAAATACAAATGGTAAACCATCAGGATTATATACCTCAGGAGTTTTTACCAGTTTTTAACTCTAGTTTAATAGAAGTTTATTTACATAAAATACCAGATTTAGCCGAGCATTTTGTATATTTTAATGACGATTTCTTTATCATAAATCATCTTAAAAAAGAGCGGTTCTTTAAAAATGGCGTTCCGCAAGATATTGCTGCTTTTAGAATGAATTTGGGGCTGTCTTTGTGGAGCAAGTGCTTAAAAAATAACATCAGATTAATTAATAATAAGTTTGATAAGAAAGAAGTGCTGAAGCGTGACCATGAAAAGTGGTATAATCCAATGTATGGGAGCAGGGCAAGGCTAACTTATCTTTTATCGTGGTACAATAAGTTTATTACCTTGAGAACGCCGCACAATGCCCAGCCCTATACCAAACAAACCTTTAACGAAGTTTGGGCTTATGCCGAAAAAGAATTAACCGCAATGTCTAAGAATAGATTTCGGTCGCCAAAAGATTATACTCAAGAGCTATTTAGAACATGGCAAATTTGTCAATCTAATTTCGATGCTTATAACACTTATGCAGATACCAAGATGTTTCCGCTCTTGTTTAAGTCTAAAAAAGCAATGAAGGCCATTAGAGCGCAAGCTTATACTTTGGTTTGCGTAAACGATAACGAACACATGAGAAATTATGAGCAAACTATGAATGAAGTAGCCGATGCTTTTGCTAGTATTTTGCCAGAAAAATCTAATTTTGAACTTTAAAATACCCTTTCTGTAGGAAATGATGGAAGAACCCTTGGTTTCTGTAATAATACCGGTGTACAATGGAGCGCAATACGTAAAGTCTTGCTTAGATATGATGATGAACCAATCGTACAAAAACCTAGAAGTTATTGTGATAGACGATGGTTCGGCAGACAATTCTGCGGCAATGACAGCAGGGTATCCAGTGAAATTAATTCGCCATGAGAAAAACCGCGGGCTATCTGCTGCCCGTAATACAGGAATTGATGCAGCACAGGGCAAGTATATTCATTTTATGGATGTAGATGACGAAATCAATTCGGATTATTATAAAGCAATGGTAGCCGCCATTACAGCAACACAAGCAGAGATTGCCTGTGGAGGGATGATTAACGAAACCAAAAACTATAAAACTTGGTTATTTAAAAAATGTGAAGTATTTACGGCTACCAATGACAAGCTGAAAGCTACTTTTGTTGGTAAATGGGGCTACGTTTGGCGCTACCTATTTCGGTTAGATTTTTTAAAGCAACAAAATTTACGTTTTGAAGAAGGACGTTTTATAGAAGATTTGATGTTCTCTTTGCCAGCAGTTTTTTATGCCAATAAAGTGGTAGTGGTGCCGGGAGCAGAATATTTATACTATCAACGCGAAAACTCTATCATGACCAGAAAAGACGCGGCACATCGTAAAAAGCGTCGCGAAGATCACAATCATACCAAGGCTTACCGAGCCGCATTTTGTGCAGCGCACAATATTAAAATTCCGGGATTAGATACTGGACGTACCGCTTATATCTTGCGAAAAGTAGTGAAGTGGATATGGAAGTAAATCATGCTCCTTTGGTTTCGGTTATTGTTCCCGTTTATAACGGCGAAAAATATGTACAGGCTTGTTTAGAGAACTTGTTGGGGCAGACCTATAAAAATCTAGAAATTATTGTGGTTGATGACGGTTCGAAAGATCAGTCGGGGGATATTGCACAGCAATTTCCAGTCAAGTTGATCCGTTTGGCAGAAAACAAAGGACTTTCTGCGGCTCGTAATACGGGAATTAATGCTGCAACTGGCGAGTATATCCATTTTATGGATGTGGATGACACCATAAATACTGACTACTACAAAAATATGGTAGGGGCAATAATGGAAACTGGAGCAGATGTGGCTTGTGGTGGCATGGTCAACCAAAAATTTAGGCATAAAATTATCAGATTTAAGCAAATTGAAGTGTTTTCATCAATCGAAAAGAAATTAAGTGTTACTTATGTTGGGAGGTGGGGTTATGTGTGGCGTTACTTGTTTCGTACAGACTTTTTAAAAAAACACAATCTTTGTTTTGAAGAAGGACGGTTTATTGAAGATTTGATATTCTCTATGGCAGCAGTTTATTATACAGAGAAATTAGTTGTTGTGCCTGGTGCGGAGTATACTTATTACGAAACAGAAAATTCTATTATGACCAAGGCTAATAAGGCACATCGTCATAAAGTACACCAAGATTGGCTGCATGCTAAGAAATTAATGCTTGATTTTGCTGCCGAACATAACTTCAAAATACCAGGAGTAAACACTGGCAAGTTAGCATACAAATGGTGGAAGATTAAAAACTTGTTAGCTAATTGGTAAGATTGTGCTTTTTTAGAAGCTCGCCTAACCACGAATTGGCATTGTAATAGTTGCGTTGAATGTAAAAATCTAAGCGTCGTCTATCAAATCTAATCAGTTTTATAAGATTTGGAAGAGGGTCAGTTTTTTTATTGAGCAATAATGCTTCGGCCATTGCTACTTCATCCCATTTTTTCTTAAAGCCTAAGCCATAGCTAAATGCATCGTCTTCTGCTCTTAATAAACTAAGCCTGTATTGCTGGTTTTTCCGCATTACCAATTGCCCAGCAAAATAAGAGGCATAATAAACTGGGTCTAGTGGGAAGTTTGTTAAAGGTAAAACTTCATTGTTTTTGTAGTAGGCACTTGGTTCGGCACTCAATATGCAGTTTTGATATTCGTTTCGCCAAGCTTTAATAAACTTAGATTGCGGTACGGCAGCAATAAACCAAGTTTCTATCATCGGATATTTTTCATCACGAGTATTCTCCTCGGTATAGTATAAAACTGCTTCGCCATGGTCTTGTTGTTGCATTGCCAAAGACCAATCTAATCTTTTCGATAACAGCACAGTAGCATCAAGGTAAACGCCCCCATGTTGTTCTAACAGCATTAACCTAATCATGTCAGAAACAAAGTTAGACGGTTTTTTCAGCAATTCGGATGGAAATGTTGGAAGAAAATCCATCATATTCACTCTATTCAAAAGATTAATTTGGTAATCTGGATGCAGATTTTTAATCTGATTGATGCAGAGTTGTACCGTAGTTGATGTCATTGTTTCATCGTCCCAATACAGCCAAATAATTTTAGGTACAACAGCAGTTTTTTCGATTTTTTCTCCCGTTCCCCAAACAAAGTGCTTTACTATGCCATCGAAACTTGGCGTGCATTTTCTCAAAAAGCCAAAATAGACTCTCAGTCGATGCTTAAGTTTAAATTTTATTTGGTTCATTGCTGTAGCTTTAATTCAATTATGCGCTAGTTAATTTATTCAGGAAAATTTATTGCTTGGTGTGGTTCTATGGCTAATACATACTTTATCCAGTTTGTAAAACTATATTTCTCTATAATTTCATTGGGTACTTCTTCGTAGGGTAATGCTAAAAACTCTTCTAACCCGTCTAAGTTTCCGTTCTCTATAATGTAAATATTGCTAGGCTTATAAAAATCATATTTTCTCACCAATACATTGTTTGTAATTAGTTTCTTTTTGTAGCCTAGGGCTTCGAATGGGCGTACAGAAAGGCCACAATGTACCACGTTTGCAACATCTAAAACCACTCTAGATCTGCAAACATTATCAATATTTTCCATTAAGCTTACCTGTTTAGTCAATATGTTTACCGGTTCTTTTTTTAGCTTGGTAATTTGCTTGGTAGCGTTAACGCAAATGTTTATGGAGGTTCTTAAGGTTAAATCCCTGAGTTTTCTGGCCAAACGCAGTAAGTCTTCAATGCGATCTTCTTTGTAATAGCCTACAAAATACACGTCGTTATCAATTACTGATGGAGAAATGTGATCGAAATAAAAGTTGGTTAACGGAAGTAGGTTTGGTCTTTTTGAAAGGTCATTTATATCGAACACAAAGAAACGGTCGAATAGGTCTATTCTAGTGTAAATCTCTGGGTAAACATCTAATCCGTCCCATTGGTAGGCCACCACTTTATCTGTCTTGTTTTTAACAGCTTCAATTAGCTCAATAGCGAACAGATCTGGTCTAATAAACAAGGCATAATCAAAATGGTTAATGTTAAGTTGCGCTAGATTTTGCAGTTGCTTCGCATAATCTAGTTCTCTTCGCTTTTGCTTTTTAAACGATTTTACGCCTAGTAATACTTTCTTAAAGGTGTGTACAAGTGTATTCCAAAAGCCTATTTTAATGTATTCGTAATTTCGTAAAACATAAACGTTAAAACCTAAAGCGGTCAAGCCAAGTTTAAAACCTTCGGGAAACCCCACAAAATCTGGAACTGCTACAAGAATGGTTTTTTTATCAAACGCTTTTTTCGACATAGATGATAACCCGCCTTTTGTTGGTTAGGCCTGTAAAACTACTTAAATTTAAAACTATTTTACAGGTAAATACTGGAATTTATCTAGGTTTGTGAGTATGAAGTTAGCTTTTGAAACTGCTAATTTGACAAAAAATAGCGAACAACATTTTTACGTATAAACAGGGAGAGTGCTTGAATATTAAATATTTTGCGGATAAAGTTTGGGGGTCAATTAGAAACCAGATAGTTGGACGTAGGCATAAGCGTATTGCAAAATTTTGGCAGCCTATCCTGTCCGATTATTTTGAAGGAAAAATTGAAAAGTCTCCTATGCGCCCCAAAAAGCAAATTGAAGGAAAAGTGATTTGGCAATATTGGGGGCAGCAAACAGATGATCAAGCAGTTTTGCCTGCTACGGTACAGCGTTGTTTTAATTCGGTAGATAAATATAAAGGCGATTATCAGGTTATTCGTTTAAATGATAAAACCATTGGCGATTATTTAGATTTTCCTGAGTTTGTTTGGCAGGCAGAGAACGAAAGCAAGTTTTCTAGGGTTTTTTTCTCCGATTTGTTACGGTTGGCACTTTTGCATGTTTACGGCGGCGTATGGCTAGATGCTACGATTTTACTTACTGCACCACTGTCAAAAGAATATACCAACCAACAATATTTCGTTTTTCAGCGTTGCCAAACCGAGCCAAATAAGTCATTTTGGGCGGGGCCACATACCAGTTACTGGAGCTGGGATCCAAGGTATAGGGTGAAGATGTTAAATAGTGTCATCTTTGCTCAAAAAGGCAGTGTAATGATAGCAACGATGTTTGATTTGATACTGCATTACTGGAAAACGCAACATAAAATTATCGACTATTTCTTTTTTCAGATACTTTACGATGAGTTGGTTAATGGCAAACTGAAACATATACAATGTGCAGTTGTTTCAGATACGTTACCACATGTTTTAAGAGTGTTGGTAGATGGTAATGACTACATGCAATTATCAACCCTGTTAAAATTGGTTAATATACATAAGCTCACTTATTTTGATGAAAATAAAATAGCCAAACTCGATGAGTTGATTGCTCAAGCCGAACAACTTGATAAAAGCTAAAAGTTAGCTGGTTTAAGCTAAACAATTGTACTCAAGTTTTCTTATCTTCGCTTCAAAAAATATTGTCAAAAAATAGATGAAGATAGCTGTAATTGGTACTGGTTATGTTGGTTTGGTAACAGGTACATGTTTAGCAGAAACAGGTAATAATGTAATCTGCGTAGATATTGTAGAAGAAAAAGTAAACAAGATGAAAGCTGGGCAAGTTCCAATTTACGAGCCTGGTTTAGATGTGCTTTTTCACCGTAATATTGCCCAAGGCCGTTTATCCTTTACTACAGATTTAGCTGCCGCAATTAAAGATGCCCAAATTATTTTTATGGCATTGCCTACCCCTCCAGGAGGTGACGGAGCTGCCGACCTTTCATATATTTTAGGGGCAGCAAAAGATATTGCCAAGCTAATTACAGACTATAAAGTAATTGTTAACAAATCTACTGTGCCGGTAGGTACTGCAGATAAAGTTGCTGCTGTTTTTGCTGCACACACTAACGTAGAAGTTGATGTAGTGTCTAATCCAGAGTTTTTGCGTGAAGGCGTAGCTGTAGAAGACTTTATGAAGCCAGATCGCGTAGTAATTGGAACCAGAAGCGAGAAAGCAAAAAAGCTAATGGGCGAATTGTATGCACCATACGTGCGTCAAGGAAATCCAATCTATTACATGGACGAACGTTCATCGGAACTAACCAAATACGCAGCCAATTCTTTCTTGGCTACCAAAATCACTTTCATGAACGAAGTGGCCAACCTTTGCGAAATTGTGGGAGCCGATGTAGATGCCGTTCGTAAAGGGATTGGTTCTGATGGCAGGATAGGAAAGCGCTTTTTATTCCCTGGTATTGGCTATGGCGGTAGCTGTTTCCCTAAAGACGTGCAAGCTTTAGAAAAGGCTGCTGCGGAGCATAAATACGATTTCAAGATTTTGAAAGCCGTAATGGAGGTGAACGAAAAACAAAAAACTATCCTAACCGACAAAGTCTTTCAGTATTTTAAAGGCAATGTAAAAGGCAAGAAATTTGCACTTTGGGGCTTGGCCTTTAAGCCAGAAACCGACGATATTAGAGAAGCACCTGCTTTGTACATTATTAAAGATTTACTGGCTGCTGGTGCAGAGGTAAAGGTTTTTGATCCAGAGGCTATGGAGAATGTAAGCGCATTGTTGGGTGATAAAATTAGCTATGCTAAAGACCAATACGAAGCTTTAGAAGGAGCAGATGCCCTATTAATTGCAACAGAATGGTCGGTTTTCCGTAATCCGGATTTTGAGAAAATGGACGAAGTGCTGAAGAACAAAGTTATTTTTGATGGTCGAAACCTTTTCGATCTGCAAAAAATGATTGATTTGGTGTACTATTATAACAGCATCGGTCGTAAAATTGTGAGCTAAATGGAACGTAAAAGAGTATTGATTACCGGTGCTGCCGGGTTTTTGGGTTCGCACCTTTGCGATAGGTTTATTAAGGAAAACTACCATGTAATTGGTATGGATAACCTAATTACGGGCGATTTGGCCAATATCGAACATCTTTTTAAACTGGAAAATTTCGAGTTTTATAACCACGATGTTTCTAAGTTTGTACACGTTCCCGGAAAATTAGATGATATCTTGCACTTTGCTTCGCCTGCAAGCCCTATCGATTATCTGAAAATCCCAATCCAAACGTTAAAAGTAGGGTCTTTGGGTACCCATAACTTATTAGGCTTGGCAAAAGCTAAAGGAGCGAGAATGCTAATTGCTTCAACTTCTGAAGTATATGGCGATCCAAACGTAAATCCACAGCCAGAAGAATACTGGGGCAATGTAAATCCGGTAGGCCCACGTGGGGTTTACGACGAGGCCAAGCGTTTTCAAGAGGCAATTACCATGGCTTACCATACTTTTCATGGAGTAGAAACACGCATTGTGCGTATTTTTAATACTTATGGCCCGCGTATGCGACTGAATGATGGGCGTGTTTTGCCTGCTTTTATTGGCCAAGCGCTTAGAGGAGAAGATTTAACCGTTTTTGGCGATGGTAGCCAAACCCGTTCTTTCTGCTATGTAGATGATTTAATTGAAGGAATTTATCGCCTATTGCAGTCGGATTATACTAGCCCAGTAAATATTGGTAACCCCGACGAGATTACCATAAAACAGTTCTGTGAGGAAATTATCAAGTTAACCGGCACAGATCAAAAAATTGTGTATAAGCCTTTGCCGCAGGATGATCCTAAGCAGCGCAGGCCAGATATCACCAAAGCTAAAGAATTATTAAAGTGGGAGCCAAAAGTGAATAGGGCAGCAGGCCTGAAAATTACTTACGAATATTTCAAATCGTTATCGCCAGAAGCTTTAGCGAAAATAGACCATAAAGATTTTACTACCTATAATAAATAATATGTCGAAGATTTTAGTAACGGGCGGAACAGGATATATTGGTTCGCATACTGTTGTTGAGCTGCACAACGCAGGCTATGAAGTTGTCATCGTAGATAACCTTTCTAATTCTAATATCAAGATTTTAGATCAGTTAGAGAAAATTACCGGTAAGCGCTTTGAGTTTGTAGAACTTGATTTACAAGACACCAATGCTGTAAATACATTTGCTAAAAAAAATCAAGATATTGCAGGGATTATTCATTTTGCGGCTTATAAAGCAGTAGGCGAATCGGTAGAGCAACCTTTAAAATACTATAAAAATAATTTCTATAGTCTAATCAACCTGTTAACAGCCTATCCGCAAACTAATTTCGTGTTTTCTTCTTCATGTACGGTTTATGGTCAACCAGACCAATTGCCAGTAACTGAAGATAGCCCGGTTAAAAAGGCAGAATCGCCTTATGGTAATACCAAACAAATAGCTGAAGAGATTTTAGTAGAAACAGCCAAAGTAACTTCAGGATTAAACGTTATCGCTTTGCGTTATTTTAACCCGGTAGGTGCGCATAAAACGGCTTTAATTGGCGAATTGCCTAACGGAGTTCCTCAAAACTTAATTCCTTTCATCACGCAGTCGGCTATTGGTAAACGTGGGCCAATTCAAGTATTCGGAAATGATTATACTACTGTAGATGGTTCTGCTGTTCGTGATTATATCCATGTGGTAGATTTGGCAAAAGCTCACGTTGCAGCGGTAAAGAGATTAGCCGAAGGAAAGGTTAATAGTTACGATGTGTTTAATTTGGGAACAGGAAAAGGTTCTTCAGTGCTAGAAATCATTAATGCTTTTGAGCAATCTACAGGAGAAAAATTGAACTATAAAATTGCGCCCAGAAGAGAGGGCGATATCGAAAAAATATATGGCGATGTAACCAAGTCTAAAGAAGTGCTGGGCTGGCAAACCGAATTAGATTTGAACGAAATGATGCGTTCTGCATGGGAGTGGGAAAAATACATCAAAGACAATCCGTTTTAAATGAAACTAAGTGAACACAAAGATCTTAAAAAAGAAATTTTAGCGCTACCCGTAAAAGAAAAAGACAAGTTGCTTTTACGTTTGGTTGCTAAAGACAAAGTGCTCACAGAACATTTACATTTTTTGTTATTAGAAGATGCCAGCAACCTTAACGATAGGGTTGCTTTTATTAAAAAAGAGATTGTCGCTGTTTTAGAAGAATTAAATACTACGCCAAAAACAAGTGCAAAAGATACCCTGGTGGTATTACGTAAACTGACCAAGCAAATCAACCATTTTTATAAAGTTACCAAAGCTGATTTTGAAGAAATAGCATTGAAGCTGGAAATGTTTAAAGCAGCACCAATGAAGTTTAGATTTAAGGTGCATTCTTTAACAAAAAACCACGAGCAATTGCTGGCTAATTATGTGGTGAAAGCGATATTGATGGTGTTACGTAAGTTCGATAAGCTACATGAAGATTTGCAATTTGATTTAAGAGAAGAAGTAAATCAGTTACTAACAAATGTTTACGATAGTTATATGGCGAAAACAGCAGCTAGTTTAGGTTTGCCTAAACAAATTGACTGATTTGTAGCATATTTTAACTTTCGCCTTTTTACTTTTAACTTCACATTGTGTTTGGTCTATTTAAAAAACAACCTAAAGAGCCTAGTATCGATTTTTCGTCGATAGTTACCGATATGCACTCGCATATTATTCCTGCTATAGACGATGGTGCGCCTAATTTGGAAGCCGCATTAGCGATGGCCAGAAAATACGTGGCCTTAGGCTTTAAAAAAGTGATTGCTACACCACACGTAATGGCCGATTTTTACCGAAATACGCCAGATACGATTAGTAAAGGTTTAGATATTTTACGTGAAGGCTTGCTTAAAAATGAAATTGAGCTAGAAGTAGAAGCCGCCGCCGAATATTATTTTGATGAAACTTTCATCAATAAACTAGCTAGGAAAGAAGTTTTGGGCTTTGGCAATAACTATCTTTTGTTTGAGCTTTCTTACATTAACCAGCCGCCAAACCTGTTAGATTTACTTTTCAAGATACAGGATGCAGGTTTTTATCCGGTATTGGCGCATCCAGAGCGTTATCCTTACTATCACGGTAGTATAGAGAATTATCAGCAGATTAAAGAGTACGGTTGCTTTTTACAACTGAATACCATTTCGCTAACTGGTTATTATGGTAAGGGGGTGAAAAATGCCGCAGAAAGTTTGGTAGATCATAATTGTATTTCTTTTTTAGGTAGCGATATGCACCATTTGCGCCATGCACAGGTGTTAAAAGAGAGCTTAAATTCTTCTAGGGTAGAGCGCTTAATAACGCAAGGGCAGTTAAATAATGTACTGATTTAAAGTTCTGCCAAGCATTATTGGCTTTAAAATATAAACCTTATTGTAGCGATATCCTCCAATTTGTAAAATTGGAGATTTAGCGAAAAGAAGGGCTCCAATTGCCAAGTATAACCTACACTTGTTTTTCCGAAAAAATCTCCTCAGTTAGAAAGTGTTTGCTTTGGCGTGATGTATAAGGGCTTTTACTCGTAACGTAAAGCTTCTACCGGATCTAGCTTAGATGCTTTTTGTGCCGGATAGTACCCAGAAATAATACCCACGCCAATACAAAGCACCAAGCCACCGCCAATAAACAGCCAAGGGATGATAAAGCCGCCGCTCATGGCCATAGAAATGATGTTGCCCAGCGCAACGCCCAATAAAATACCCATTATGCCGCCAAGTAAGCAAATAACAATGGCTTCTATTAAAAACTGTTTGCGTATTACTACCGGGTTAGCGCCAATGGCCTTTCTTATGCCAATTTCGCGAGTACGCTCGGTAACCGATACCAGCATAATGTTCATTAAAGCAATGGAGGCACCAAGTAGCGTAATAATGCCAATGGCCATACCGCCAATTTTCACCACTTTTAGGTTCTCTATTAAAGTTTGCGCTACAGAATCGCTTTTGGTAATTTCGAAGTTGTTGCCTTCGCCAATTTTTATCTTCCTAATGCTTCTAAATGTAGCAGTAGATTCGCCAATAATATTGTCAACCATGTTGCCGTTAGGTACAATTACTGTAATGGTGTACGATGGGTTGGCGTTGGAGTTGATAAGTTTTGCCTTAAATAAAGGTACGTAAACGGCTCTATCTATACTTGCGCCCATGCTAGAACCCTTTTCGGCAAGTACGCCTACAATTCTTAATCTATTGCTACCTGCCGTAATTACTTTATCTAATGGGCTGGCATCTTTAAATAAACTTTTGGCAATTTCGGCGCCTATAATGCAAATATTAGTCCCGCTCAAAGATTCCGAAGCGTTAAAGCTTCTTCCTTCAGAAAGTGCCAGGCCTTTGGCAGCTAAGCCATTTTCGTCTATGCCTTGTATGTTAATGTTGGGGTTGGTTTTTTCTTGGTTGTATTTTACGGTTGAGCCACCACTAGCAAAAACACTGATAGACACCGTTGCTGGTGTATTTAATCGTTCTTTAAATTTTAGTGCGTCTTCATATCTAATGGGCTTGTAGCTTTTTGGCCTTTCGCCAGAGCCTCCAATTCTAATGCCTGTGCCTCTATTTCTAATGGTAAAAGAGTTGGCGCCCATGCTCGAAAACGCATCTGTCATTTTTTTCTCAATGGCATCAATAGTGGTTAAAATCCCCACCAAAGCCGAAATTCCGATAGCTATAATAAGTGCGGTAAGAAAAGTACGCAAGCGGTTACTTTTAATAGATTGCATGGCTAATCGTACATTTTCTATGTAATTCATGGTGGTTTTTAGCTAGGATTATTTATGTAATATTGCACTTGCTTTAGTGTTTTTAAATTTAAACCTTGTTAAGGTAAAAATAAAAAGTCTCATTGCTAAGACAACGAGACCTTTTAAAATGTTACAAATATATTTTAAGCTATGGTTACTTGCCAAACAGGCAAGATAATTTATACAGCAAAACTAGATCCGCAGCCACAACTACTGGTAGCGTTAGGATTGTTGAAAGTAAACCCTCTAGAATTAAGCCCATTTTGCCAATCTATTTGCATGCCTAAGAGATACATTTGGTGAGCCTTGTTCATAAATACTTTAATGCCGTCAATTATATATTCTTGATCGCCATCTTTCTTTTGGTCGAAACCCAGTACGTAGTTCATGCCCGAACAGCCACCGCCCTCAACGCCAACACGTAAGCCAAAATCTTCGGCAATTTCTTGTTGGTCTTTAAGTTTCATCAGTTCGGTAACGGCACCTGGGGTAAAGGTTACGGGCGCAAAAGTTGTTTCAACAGTATTACTCATCTTCTAAATTAAAATTATGATGAACAAATATAAATATTTATGTACATTTTTGCCTCTCGTAACAACTAATATTACGGTGTATAAACAAAACTTAAAATGGATTTGAGCAAATTACTTCTTAATTCGGCAAGTTTGGCCTTGGGCGGTATCATGATAGTTATTGTGGCCTATTATATGATAAGGAACGATATTATGAGCTTTTTGAGCGAAAGAAAAAAGATTGCCATTCCAGAAAATAAAGCTACTTTGTTGCAACTGCGATTACAGGCCCACGAGCGGATGATTGTTTTTGTTGATAGGATTAATCCGTCGAATTTATTGTTGCGCTTGCACCAGCAGGGGATAGAAGTTAGTGTGTTGCAGGTAATAGCTGTTAATGAAATAAAAACAGAATTTCAGCATAATATTGCTCAACAACTGTACGTAGAAGCAACTACATGGAAAGTAATTAGCAAGCTGAAAGATGATACCATTGCCATGATTAACGGTGCCGTTAAAAACTTAGCTACCGATGCTCCGGGCATAGAACTGAGTAAGAAAGTGCTTCATCGGATGAGTGAGATGGAGGAAAATCCTTACGAATTAACTATTGGGCTTATTAAGCAAGATATACATAAATTGTTTTAAGTTTAATTGTTTAGTGGATGGTTGAACTATGAACGGTTAACCGCTGCTACGATTAATCAGTTAACCAAATAACCATGGACAAAAAATATACTACCACATCTGGAATAGAAATAAAGGAGGTGTACCCCGCTGTGCCTTCAAAGCAAGAACTTCCGGGGCAGTTCCCATTTACCAGAGGGGTGCAAAAAGACATGTATCGTGGCCGTTTATGGACTATGCGCCAATATGCGGGTTTTTCAACAGCCGAAGAATCTAATAAACGTTACCATTATTTATTGGCACAAGGCACCATGGGCTTATCGGTAGCGTTTGATTTGCCCACCCAAATTGGTTATGATTCTGATGACGCTATGGCCGAGGGAGAAGTAGGTAAGGTGGGCGTAGCCATAGATTCGTTAAAAGATATGGAGGTTTTGTTTGATGGCATAGAACTACAAAAAATTACCACTTCTATGACCATTAATGCCACTGCTGCTATCTTGTTGGCCATGTATATCGCATTAGCGAAAAAGCAGGGCGCAGACTTGCAACAGCTTTCAGGAACTATACAGAACGATATATTAAAAGAATATGCAGCAAGAGGCACCTATATTTACCCGCCAAAACCTTCCATGCGTATCATTACCGATATTTTTGAGTATTGTGGCAAAGAACTGCCCAAATGGAATACCATCTCTATTTCGGGCTATCATATTCGTGAGGCTGGTGCAACAGCGGTGCAGGAATTGGCGTTTACGCTAGCCAATGGAAAGGCATATTTAAACGCAGCACTTCAGAAAGGCTTAGATGTGAATGTTTTTGCTAAACGATTATCATTCTTCTTTAACTGTCATAATAATTTCTTTGAAGAAATTGCAAAGTTTAGAGCAGCAAGGCGGATGTGGGCAAATATTGTTAAAAGCTTGGGCGCTACAGACGAAAAAGCCATGATGCTACGCTTCCATACCCAAACTGGGGGCTCTACACTTACTGCACAGCAACCTTTAAATAATGTGGTTAGGGTGGCTAACCAGGCCTTGGCGGCAGTGTTGGGCGGTACACAATCGTTACATACCAATGGTTACGACGAAGCATTGTCTTTACCAACAGAAGCTGCGGCCAAAATCGCCCTGCGTACCCAACAAATAATTGCTTTTGAAAGTGGCGTTACCGATACTGTTGATCCTTTGGCGGGCTCTTACTTTATAGAAACGCTTACCGATGAAGTGGAAGCCGCCGCAAATATATATATGGATAAGATAGAAGTAATGGGGGGGGCGGTAAACGCAATAGAGTCTGGTTATATGCAACAAGAAATTGCTAGTGCTTCGTACCAATACCAACAAGAGATAGAGAGCGCCCAACGTGTTATTGTAGGTGTAAATAAATTTACGCAGAAAGAAGAGCGTTTTAATGAGATGCTTAACATAGATGAAACGGTAAGGGTTACACAGATTGAAAAACTGAAAAAGTTAAAAGCAGAGCGAAATAATGAAGCTGTAGAAGCTGCATTGTTGAACTTAAAAAATAAAGCCCGAGGAACGGAAAATTTAATGCCATTTATATTGCTTGCTGTAGAAGAATATGCTACCTTAGGAGAAATAGCGAATTGTTTGAGAGAAGTGTTTGGCGAATACTAAAAACACACCAAAAAGAAGGATAAAAAATAGTTATTAACATCAATTATTGAGGTGGGGCTGTGTATGGTGTTGCTGATTAGCTAGTTACGAAATAGTTCAAAAAAATGTTTAAAATGTTGATAATTTTTTGAATATTCGAAGTCCCAAAGGCAAGGGTTTAACCAATGCCTACTAAGACTGAAAACCAATAAATTATAGAAAACGATATGGAAAAAACTTGTACCGAAGTGTGGAATAGCTGTCTTCAGATTATTAAGGATAATATCCCGAATCAAAGTTTCAAAACTTGGTTCGAACCGATATCGGCCCTTAAGTTAGAAGGTAAGGTGTTAACCATACAGGTGCCTAGTTTATTTTTTTACGAATGGCTTGAAGAACACTATGTTGGTTTGCTTAGAAAAACAGTAAAAAAACAATTAGGAGACGAAGGTAGATTAGAGTATAATATTGTGGTAGATAAATCGTCAGGAACTGGTTCTCCATATACTACCAATATGCCCTCTAATGGAAACGGAGCCGAGGCAAAAACACAATCGATGCCTATTCCGGTTTCCATTAACAAAGACATTAAAAATCCGTTCATTATACCAGGCTTAAAAAAGTTAAACGTAGATCCGCAATTAAACCCTAATTATACTTTTGATAATTATATTGAGGGAGATTGTAACCGTTTAGCACGTTCGGCAGGATATGCGGTAGCTGCAAAACCGGGAGGCACTTCTTTTAATCCTTTAATGATTTATGGCGGTGTGGGTTTGGGTAAAACCCATTTGGCACAGGCTATTGGTAATGAGATTAAACGTAACGTGCCAGATAAACTGGTAATTTATGTGTCTTGCGAAAAGTTTTGCCAACAGTTTGTAGACTCATTAAAAAATAATACCATCAACGACTTTGTTAACTTTTACCAAGCAATGGATGTGATTATTATGGATGATGTACACAACTTTGCAGGAAAAGAAAAAACACAGGACATCTTCTTCCATATTTTTAACCATTTGCACCAATCGGGTAAGCAGGTTATTTTAACATCTGATAAAGCACCTAAAGATTTAGCAGGTTTAGAAGAGAGGTTGTTGAGCCGTTTTAAATGGGGCTTGTCGGCAGATTTGCAAGTGCCAGATTTAGAAACACGTGTAGCTATTCTTAAAAAGAAAATGTATGCCGATGGTATTGAGCTGCCAGGAGAGGTGGTTGAATACGTGGCACATAACATTGATAATAATGTTCGTGAGCTAGAAGGCGCAATGGTTTCGTTGTTAGCCCAATCTACCTTGAATAAGAAAGATATCGATTTAGCGTTAGCTAAACAGATGTTGAAGAACTTTATTAAAAATACCTCGAAAGAAATTTCGATGGAATATATACAAAAATTGGTTTGCGAATATTTTGAAGTGCCGGTTGATATGGTGAAATCGCAAACACGTAAACGCGAAATTGTTCAGGCCCGTCAAATCTCTATGTATTTGTCAAAAAGCCATACTAAATCATCTTTAAAAACCATTGGGGCCTTCTTTGGCGGTAGAGATCACTCAACCGTAATTTATGCTTGCCAAACGGTAGAAGATTTAATTGAAACAGATAAGAAGTTTAAAGCCTACGTTAACGATATTCAGAAGAAATTGAAAATGAGTTAGTGTTATGTTTTGGTACATAAAAAAAGCTGAGCAAATTTGCTCAGCTTTTTTTATGTGCTTAATTGTGATTGCTTTGTGTTTTACAATGACGAAAGATGGAATGGGTTGTACTACAACCTCGCTAATCCGTAAAATAAGGCAGCGGTGTGTAACGCTTGGTCTATCTTATTATCTTTCAATAGTTGCTTAACTTCTTCAATACTATAAAGTTCTACATTTAAAATCTCATGCTCATCTAAATGTTGTTCGTGTGTTTTTACACCGCCCTTTAACAGGTAAGTAAAAGTTTGGTTAGTAGATGTTGCTGGGTTTGGGTACAAAGTTGCAATAAGCTCGCAACTATCAAAGCTATAGCCAGTTTCTTCCAATAGTTCTCTTTTAACAGCAGCTTCGGGCAATTCATCTCCATCAATTACGCCGCCTGGTATTTCTAAGGAGATAATGTCGGCAGCAAAACGATACTGGCGTACCAAGATAATCTCATTGTTTATAGTAAGCGCAACGGCATTTACCCAATTAGGATATTCAAGTACGTAATAATCATCCTTAACGGTTCCATTTTGGAGCTTGCAGGTATCAACCCTTAAGGTTGCCCACTTTTCTTGAACTAAATATTTTGAGGCCAGTTTTTGCCATTTTTCTATTTCCATGTATGGGTTGTAAAGTTGAAATGTTTTAAGGTTGAAAAGTTGTTTTTTGAATGTGAGTTATTAATTAAATACGCAGTAGCTACCCTAATTGATTTCCTCTCCCTTTTGGGGAGAAATACTCAAAGGGTAGGGAGGGGCTTAAAGGTATTGCTGTATAATTTCTTGTCTATGGAAATTAACCAAATGTACAATTTTATGCTGCTCTGCTAAAACTTTATAGATAAGGTTTAATCTGGGGGCAATTAGTTGGTTTCTTTCTGTGCTAACTCCCAATTCGTAGTAAAGAAATTCGCTTAAAGAATCTAATTTCTCTGGTGGCAAATCACTTTCGGCTAACCATTTTTCAAATGTTGCAATAGCAATATCTTCTAAAATTTCTGTTGGCAGTTTGAAAGAGTTTGTAATGGTTTCATTAAAAAGCGAGTTGGCTTTAGTTAGGTCTCCTTCTAGCTTTAATCCCATAATTCTTGCCAAAACTTGGGCTAGTCTTTCTATCTCCGCAGTAATTAAATCTTTCCTATACATTTTTAATGTTTAAATGTTGCAGGCAATCGTAATTTGTAACTCTAAAATGGTATGTTGTTTTACCAGCTTCCGCTACTTCCGCCACCACCAAAACTACCCCCACCAAATCCTCCGAAGCCACCTCCGCCGCCGCCGCCGAAACCACCGCCAAATCCGCCACCTGAGTTGCCCCCACGGCCGGCGCCAAATAAAAGCGCCCAGAACAAGGCATCAGAAGCTCCTCTACCACCAATTACTTGGCTCCCGCCATTACCACCGCCACGTTTTAAAATAATTAAGATGATAATAATCATCACGATTACCGCTAAAACAGAACCTGCACCGCCTCCTTCTTTTTTAGCACGGGGCTTGTCGTTTTTATACTCGCCTTTTACTAAAGAAATAATCGAATTGGTTCCAGCTTCAATTCCACCATAATAATCCCCATTTTTAAAAAAAGGTTTAATGTCGTTCTCTATAATTCTTTTGGTGTAGATGTCTGGTAAGGCACCTTCTAGGCCATAACCCGTTTGTATCGATAACTTTCTGTCGCCAAGTGCCACTAATAAAACTACCCCATTGTTTTTTTCTTTGCCGCCAACGCCCCACTTTCTTCCTAGTTGAAAGGCATAATCGTTGATGTCATAATCGCCAACAGATTTTATAATAACAACTGCAATTTGGTTCGACGTAGAATCGTCAAAAGCCACAAGTTTACTTTCTAGGTTGGCTATTTGATCTGCTGATAAAGTATTGGTATAATCGTTCACCAGCTTATTAGATTTTTCGGGAATAGATTGCGCAAAACCCCAAATCGAAGTTGCGAGTAAAGTAAATAGAAGAAATATTTTTTTCATCTGTATAGTTATAAGTGATGAATTGGGTAACGATGAAGGTAAATTAACTTTTATGGTCGATGAAAAAGATTTCATTAGGAAGTTCGTTCACATCGTCGTTTTGGTTCGGAAAAAATGTAGATAGCTTTTCGCCAGCCAAAGCAACGCCTGCAATAATGCCATCGCATAAATTTCCTGACATAAAATGAGCTTTCATCGCTGTTTTGGTAGTCTCCCAAAAATCGGTAGGTACCAATTTATTAATGCCGCTATCGCCAATAATGGCAAACTTATGGTCTTCTGTTGCTAAATAAATTAACACACCGTTGTGTTGTGCAGTTTTATCCATCCCTAATTCATGGAAATAAGCGGTAGCTCTTTCGTAAGCGTCGCCTTTACAGTGCTTTTCAACAGCAATCCTTATTTCGCCCGAGGTGGCTTTTTCTGCTTCTGCAATAGTATGTGCAATTTGTTCTTGCTCTTGTGTAGTGAAAATAGGCATACAAATTAGTTTTAAAAAGTAAAGGGTAATGTATGCTTAGCCTGCTAAACTATACATTACCCCATAAAAAGAGAGATTTATAACTAAAATTCTACTTTAGGAGCATTTTCTGCGCCTGCATCGGCTTTAAAGCCTGCTTTTTGGCCAAATCCAAATAAACCAGCGGTAATATTGTTAGGGAACGTTCTTACCTTGGTGTTATATGCTTGTACAGAAGTGTTGTAATCGTTACGAGCTACAGTAATTCTGTTTTCTGTACCCTCTAATTGTGCCGATAAATCCCTGAACTGATCGGTAGCTTTTAATTGAGGATAGTTTTCGGTAAGTACCATTAACCTGCCCAATGCTTGTGTAATTTGGCCTTGAGCCTGTTGGTACTTTTGGATATTTTCTTCGTTTAATTTATTTGGATCAACGGTAATTTGGCTTGCTTTACTACGGGCCTCTATTACCGCAGTTAAGGTTTCTTGCTCAAATTTTGCAGCACCTTTCACTGTGCTTACCAAATTCGGAATTAAATCTGCCCTACGTTGATATTGTGTTTCAACGTTGTTCCATTTTGTTTTAACATCTTCGTCGAGTTGTACAAGGCTATTATACCCACAGCCGCTAAACAAAGCTAGTAATGCAACAATTGCAACAATTCCAATTAAAACTTTTTTCATGTTATTTCTTTTTTAGGTTTTTTATTTAAACTTAGATATCAATATTCATTCCGTGTTACTAAAAGAGGTAAAAAACTGACAACTTGCCATACTTAGCATGAATATAAGCAATAAAAACAAGTTAAGAGTGAATCGAATTCGCTAATTTTGTGATGTTCGAGATAAAAACTTGACCGTTATTATGCAAAAAGATATAGAAATAACGCTTGTACCCAGCAAAGCTGATGATCAGAAAGCAATTTTAGAAAGCCTTTCTTTGGCCTCTGGCGTTAAGCAAAGTCAGATTACCCATTTTAAAATTTTAAAAAGATCTATAGATGCCCGCTCCCGAAAAGTGGTTTACCGGATGCAGGTTAGAATTTTTATCGACGAAGAATATGTGCCTGAAAATCAGTTTTTCAAATATGCAAAAGTAGCCGACAATAAAAAAGTTATTATAGTAGGAGCGGGGCCGGCCGGTTTATTTGCAGCGTTGCAATGCATAGAAAATGGTTTAAAGCCAATTGTAGTAGAGCGTGGTAAAGATGTAAAACAACGTCGTAGAGATTTGGCAGCCATTAATAAGCTGGGCATTGTAAATACAGAGTCTAATTATTGCTATGGCGAAGGTGGTGCAGGTACTTATTCTGATGGAAAATTATATACTCGTTCTAATAAACGAGGTGATGTTAATAAGATATTGCAACTTTTTGTGCAACACGGGGCCGATGAGGATATTATGGTTGATGCCCGTCCGCATATCGGCACTAACAAGTTGCCACACATTATCACCGCAATTCGCGAAACAATTATCGAGGCCGGAGGAGAAGTGTTATTTGATACGAAACTTACGGACTTAATTATTAAAGAAGGAGCTGTGCAAGGAATTGTTATTAATCACGAACAAGAATTGTACGCAACATCAGTAATCTTGGCAACAGGGCATTCGGCAAGAGATATTTACGAACTATTAAACAGCAAAAACATCTTAATCGAAGCTAAACCTTTTGCCTTGGGTGTAAGAATAGAACATCCGCAAAACATTATAGACCAAGCTCAATATCATTGCGATATAAGGAGTGAGTTTCTTCCGCCAGCGTATTACAGTTTAGTAGAACAAGTTAAAAATAGAGGAGTGTTTTCGTTTTGCATGTGCCCGGGTGGTATTATTGCGCCATGTGCAACTGGGTTAGATGAAATTGTAGTTAACGGATGGTCGCCCTCTAAACGAAATAATCCTTATGCCAACTCGGGTACGGTAGTTCAAATTACCTTAGATGATGTGCAAGGTTACGATCCGCTACGAATGTTGCAATTTCAGGCAGAAATAGAGCAAAAAGCCTTTGAGGCAGGCGGGGGTAACCTCGTAGCTCCGGCTCAACGTATGGTCGATTTTGTAGAGAACCGATTGTCTATTGACTTACCTAAAAATTCTTACCTGCCTGGCACGAAAAGTGTAATGCTAGATAATATACTACCCGATTTTGTTTCTGAAAGTTTGCGGGGCGCACTTCCATTATTTGGTAGAAAAATGAAAGGGTATTATACCAACGATGCCATTTTGGTAGGTGTAGAAAGTAGAACCTCGTCTCCGGTAAGAATTCCTCGAGACAAAGAAACTTTCCAACATCCGCAAGTTAAAGGGCTCTATCCGTGTGCCGAAGGGGCGGGTTATGCCGGCGGAATTGTCTCTGCGGCTATCGATGGTGTCAACTGTGCAAATGCCATTCTAAATCAAGCTAAACATTAGCAAGGTAAAATCGTTTAACCTGTACAATCAAAAAAGTTGAAATGAAAAAAACCTTAATTATAGGAGCCAGTCCAGAGCCAAGCAGGTACGCTTATAAAGCAGCGCACATGTTAACAGAACGTGGTCACCAAATTGTAAATATTGGTATTAAAAAAGGTGAAGTAGCAGCAGTGGAAATTGAAAAACCTGGAGATGTTTATAAAGATATAGATACCATTACTTTATACATAGGGCCATCACTACAACCACAGTATTATAATTATATAGTTGCTACCAAACCAAAACGGGTAATTTTTAATCCAGGTACTGAAAATTCTCAGCTACAATCGTTACTCGATGAACATGATATTGAATATACCGAAGCATGTACTTTGGTATTATTAAGCACGGGTCAGTATTAAAATAATTTACAGAAGGTTTGCTAAGGCTCGGTTTAAGATTATGGCACAAAAAAAAGACTGTCTTTTTGAAAACAGTCTTTTTTAATAGGTTTATGTATTAACTAGGCCACAACAGCTTCAGCTAAAACAATAATTTTATTATCCAGTACTTCTACTACACCACCTTTAATGTTGTAGATGTTTTCGCCTTTAACTTCTTTTACAATTACCTGTCCATCTTCTAAAGTAGAGATGATAGGAGCGTGGTCTCTCAAGATTTGAAAAGACCCAGAAGTTCCAGGAACGGTAACCGAAGTTACTTCGCCTTCAAAAACTTTCTTGTCTGGAGTTAATATTTCTAAAGTCATTCTTAATAGATTTGAGATTTGAGATTTGAGATTTGAGATTTGCATCCCGTCTCACATCTCAAATCTAATGTCTCACTTCTTAATTAGCTTCTGCCAATAATTTTTTACCTTTTTCAATAGCATCTTCAATGCTACCTACCAAGTTAAATGCAGCTTCTGGATATTCATCAACTTCGCCATCCATAATCATGTTAAAACCTTTGATGGTATCTTTAATATCAACCAATACGCCTGCTAAACCTGTAAATTGCTCGGCAACGTGGAAAGGTTGAGACAAGAAACGTTGAACACGACGAGCTCTGTGTACAGTTAATTTATCTTCTTCAGATAATTCATCCATACCTAAGATCGCGATGATGTCTTGTAATTCTTTATAGCGTTGTAAAGTTTCTTTTACGCGTTGTGCAGTGTTGTAATGCTCATCACCTAAAACAGCAGGAGAAAGGATACGTGAAGTAGAATCTAATGGATCTACCGCTGGGTAAATACCTAACTCGGCAATTTTACGAGAAAGTACCGTAGTTGCATCTAAGTGGGCGAAAGTTGTAGCCGGAGCCGGGTCAGTTAAATCATCTGCAGGTACATAAACCGCTTGTACAGATGTAATTGAACCACGTTTAGTTGAAGTAATACGCTCTTG
>NZ_DHDZ01000022.1:27597-28065 GCF_002399615.1 Pedobacter sp. UBA4863
CGCAGATGGCATACGACCTAATAGTGCTGATACCTCAGATCCTGCTTGAGTGAAACGGAAGATGTTGTCAACAAAGAAAAGAATATCTTTTCCAGCGCCTTCGCCATCACCGTCACGGAAATATTCTGCAACTGTTAATCCTGATAATGCTACACGAGCACGTGCACCAGGAGGCTCGTTCATTTGACCGAATACTAAGGTAGCTTTTGATTCTTTTAATTTTTCTGTGTCAACTTTGCTTAAATCCCATCCGCCTTTTTCCATAGAGTGTAAGAATTCGTCGCCATAGTTAATTACGCCAGACTCGATAAACTCACGTAATAAATCGTTACCCTCACGAGTACGTTCGCCCACACCAGCAAATACAGATAAACCTGCGTAAGCCTTAGCAATGTTGTTTACCAACTCCATGATTAATACGGTTTTGCCTACACCCGCACCACCAAATAATCCAATTTTACCACCTTT
>NZ_DHDZ01000022.1:28177-48170 GCF_002399615.1 Pedobacter sp. UBA4863
CCACCTTTTGCATAAGGCTCTAATAAGTCGATAACTTTAATACCTGTAAAAAGTACTTCGGTTTCTGTAGAAAGTTCGTCAAATCTAGGAGGAGCATTGTGGATTGGTTTACCTGCAGAATTATCTAACGTGTTAATTCCATCGATAGCCTCACCAACTACGTTAAACAAACGACCTTTGATCTCGTCGCCAACAGGCATTTTAATAGGAGCGCCAGTGTCTAAAACATCCATCCCGCGTACTAATCCGTCGGTAGAGTCCATCGCAATGGCACGTACACGGTCTTCGCCAAGATGTTGCTGAACCTCTAAAACGATTTTCTGTCCATTCTCTTTTTTGATCTCCAAGGCAGAGAAGATTTTAGGCAAAGTGGCATCGTTAACAAAGCTTACGTCAACTACCGGACCTATAATTTGCGCTATCTTTCCAATGTTAGGCATATTTCGAATTTGGTAAAATTATAAAAATCAAAATGTTAAAGGCGTTTTTCAACGCTTGTATTTTGGTCTGCAAAGCTAAGAGTTTTTAGTTGAAATTTTATACATAAATAAAAAGTTTTTCAATAGTTTATTTAATGATAAATTAGCCTTTATGAAAACAGTATTAGTTACTGGTAGTAACGGTCTTTTAGGGCAGAAAATAACCGAACAAGTTTTGTGCAGTGGTGGTTTTAATTTAATAGCCACCAATAGAGGTAAGAATAAATTTCCAATAGGGGAGGGTTACCTTTACCAAGAGATGGATATTTTGGATAAAGTGCAGGTGCGTGAGGTACTCGAAAAGTACAAGCCCGATGCTGTTATTCATACAGCTGCCATGACCAATGTAGATACTTGCCACGAAAATAATGAGGTTTGTTGGCAGTTAAATGTAGCCGCTACGGCTTATTTGGTATCGCTTTGCGAAGAACTTGGCATACAATTTATTTACCTCTCTACCGATTTTGTTTTTGATGGCTTAAATGGGCCATATAAAGAAGACGATGCGCCAGGCCCAGTAAGTTTTTATGGAGAAAGCAAATTGGCTGCCGAGCGTATCACGCAGCAAATGAAAGGTAATTGGGTAATTATTCGTACTATTTTGGTGTATGGTATTTTAAAAGATATGAGCCGGAGCAACATTGTGCTGTGGGCAAAAGGCGCTTTAGAAAAAGGAAATCCGATCAATGTAGTGAACGACCAATGGCGAATGCCTACGCTTGCCGAAGATTTAGCAAAAGCTTGTTTGTTGGCAGTACAGCATAAAGCCAAGGGCATTTACCACATTTCGGGAAAAGATAGGATGAGCATAGTGGATTTGGTAAGACGAGTGGCTGATTTTTGGAATTTAGATAAAAGCTTAATTACCGAAATAAGTTCTGACAGTTTAGGACAAGAAGCCCGGCGGCCAAAGAAAACTGGTTTTATTTTAGACAAAGCTATGACCGATTTGAACTACAAACCACATAGCTTTGAAGAAGGATTGGCGCTGGTAAGTAAACAGCTGTCAGAAATAATTAGCTGATGCGATAATATGCAAAATTAGCTAATCATCAAATCAATAAAATATCAAATTAGAAACATATGGCATTACAAGTAGGAGATAAAGCTCCAGATTTTAAATTAAACAGTTCTGAGTTAAAAGAAGTTTCATTGAGCGATTTTGCAGGTAAAAAAGTAGTGCTTCACTTTTTTCCTCTAGCTTTTACTGGAGTTTGCACCACGCAACTTTGTACCATGAGAGATAATTTTGGTTATTACGAAGGTTTAAATGCGCAAGTTTTGGGTGTTTCGGTAGATTCTCCATTTGCTTTAGCGAAATTTAAGGAAGAACAAGCTTATCAATTCCCGCTATTGTCAGATTTTAATAAAGAAACAGCGGCGGCTTACGGTGCGCTTTACCAAGATTTTGTATTAGGCCTAAAAGGTGTAGCTAAGCGTTCTGCTTTCGTAATTGACGAAGAAGGCAAAGTTGTTTATGCCGAAGTTTTGGAAGATGCAGGCAATTTGCCAGATTTCGCCGCCATTAATAAAGTGGTTGCCGGATAGTAAATAACCATGAATTTTAGAAAAACGGGATCAGTGCCACTATTAGGGTACAGTCCCGCTTTTACACTTTAGTCCCGATAAATCGGGAGCTGTCGTTTCAATCGGGTTTGGTTAACTTAAGCCTATGCAAACTAATTAGCATTTTAGTCCTGCAATAGTGAAAACTCTTTGTTGTTTGTGTGAGCTAACAATTAATACGGAGCCAACAAAAAGACCAAAACGCATCCCGAAGGTTGGAAAGAACATCGTTCAATAATAGCATTAAAGCTGATTTTTAAATTATTATAAAGATTTAAGGTTTGCTTTTTAAATTTTTGTAATAAAAAATTGTGAATTTAATTTTGAAACATTACTTTTGCATTCCGTTAACAATACGGAAATGCTTTCGTAGCTCAACTGGATAGAGCATCTCACTACGGATGAGAAGGTTTGGGGTTCGAATCCCTACGAGAGCACAAATATTTGGTAAAGCCTTGCCGCCCAAGCGGGAAGGCTTTTAATTTTTAAAGACAAACTTAAATGCTCAATTTAGTTCTCTTTGGCCCTCCGGGTGCAGGCAAAGGCACCCAATCTCAGAAATTAATTGATAAATATCAGTTAGTACACATCTCTACCGGTGATCTTTTCAGAGGTCACATAAAAAACCAAACTCCACTGGGACAACAAGTAAGTAAATTAATTGCAGATGGCGAATTAGTGCCAGATAGCATTACCATTGCCATGTTGGAAGAGGAAGTGGATAAAAACCCTGATGCAAAAGGATTTATTTTTGATGGCTTTCCACGTACAGTGCCCCAAGCAGAAGAGTTGGATAAATTTTTGGAGGGAAAATCGTCTAAAATTGATGGGGTAATAGCTTTAGACGTAAACCAAGATGAATTAACCCGTCGTATTGCCGAGCGTCATAAAATTAGCGGGCGCCCAGACGATGATGCAGAAAAACTGAAAAAGCGTATCGACGAATATTTTAGCAAAACCATTCATGTGTTGCCTTATTATGAAGCACAGGACAAGTTGGTTAAAGTAAATGGTATTGGCGAAATTGAAGTTGTTTTCGGTAACCTTTGTAAGGTAATTGATAGCTACTAAATCATATTAATTAGCTAATTTGATGCTTTGAGAATTAGCTGATGATTAACATCCGTATAAAATACATTGGTTATTTTTGCGGATGTTTGTTTTTATAAAGAGATTTTAGCCTTAATCTAAAATCGTAATTCTAAAATCGTAATTTAAAATGTCTCAAGGTTCAAACTTCGTTGATTATGTAAAAATCTGTTGCCGTTCGGGCAAGGGAGGTGCGGGTTCGGCACATTTACATCGTGATAAACATACTGCTACAGGTGGCCCAGATGGTGGCGATGGTGGTAGAGGCGGTCATATTATCTTAAAAGGTAATACCCAATTTTGGACTTTGTTACACTTAAAATATCGTAAGCATATTATTGCCGAAGATGGCGGTGCTGGTGGCAGCGGACATAAATTTGGTAAACAAGGTAAGGACGAGGTATTGGAAGTGCCATTGGGTACCATTGCACGGGATGCAGAAACCGGCGAAGTGCTTTTTGAAATTACTGAAGATGGCGAAACCAAAGTATTAACTGCTGGTGGTAGGGGCGGTTTAGGTAATGCGCATTTCAAATCGGCAACTTTGCAAACCCCTCGTTTTGCCCAGCCTGGCGAATCTGGTAAAGAAGAATGGATAGTTCTAGAACTAAAAGTACTGGCTGATGTTGGCTTGGTAGGTTTCCCTAATGCGGGCAAATCTACACTGCTTTCGGTACTGTCTGCTGCTAAACCAGAAATTGCAGATTATCCTTTTACCACCTTAGTCCCTAACCTAGGAATCGTTTCATATAGAAACTCGAAGTCTTTCATTATGGCCGATATTCCTGGTATTATTGAAGGTGCTTCTAAAGGTAAGGGTTTGGGTTTTAGGTTTTTAAGGCATATTGAGCGTAACTCGGTTTTGTTGTTTATGGTGCCAGCAGATACCAGTAGGACCATTACAGAAGAATACGAAATCTTAAAGAACGAATTACAGGAGTTTAATCCTGAATTGATGCAGAAACCGCATTTGTTGGCTATCACCAAATCGGATATGTTAGATGATGAATTGAGGGAGGAAATGGCTAAAGATTTGCCTCAAATTCCACATTTATTTATTTCATCTGTAGCACAGCTGGGTTTGGTAGAGTTAAAAGATATGCTTTGGAAAGCGATAACAGCCTCCTAGCCCCCTAAAGAGGAGTCTAATTGGCGGTTAACAATAACCGATTAAAGAACTTCAACGGTTAAGTAATTATCCTACCTTTCAATTACAATATCTTCCAAAACAAGCATATCCATTTTGGTTCTAAGAAAACAATTTAATGCTTCTTCTGGGGTATTTACAATAGGCTCGTTCTCGTTAAAAGATGTATTTAATAAGATAGGAACACCTGTTTTTTCGTAAAAATTATTAATCAGTCCAAAATATTTAGGCTCAATAGTTTCATCTACACTTTGCAACCTACCTGTACCATCTACGTGTGTTACCGCAGGTATTTTGCTCCTTTGTTCTTCCTTAATCAAGAAAACTTTTTCCATAAACGGAACATCATCTACTTGCTCAAAATAACTGGGGATATGTTGCTTTAAGATAGAAGGTGCAAATGGTCTAAAAGATTCTCTTCTTTTAATTTTGGCGTTTAAAATTTCCTTGGCATCATTACGTCTTGGGTCGGCAATAATAGAACGATGCCCTAAAGCTCTTGGGCCAAATTCGGCACGCCCTTGAAACCAGCCTACTACGCCCGAGTTAATAAGGCAAGAAGTCACTTTGTCAAATAAAGCATCGCCTTCTAATTTAGTATAATTGATGTTTTTTTCCTTTAAAAGTTCTTCGATAGTTTCGTTTGTAAAACGACTGCCAAGATAACCATGCAGCATAGGATGGGTTCTTGGTTGATTTAGTAACTGATTGTAAACCCAAAGTGCTGCGCCAATGCAAGTGCCGGCATCATGGCCCGCAGGTGGAATATATACCTTTTTGAACGGTGTTTTTAGGAGGATTTTTCCATTGGCTACAGAGTTTTGAGCCACACCTCCAGCAATACAAACCGAATCTAACCCGGTTTTTTGATGTAAGTGCGTTAACAGATGGTAAATTACCTCTTCGGTAATTCTTTGTATAGAGGTGGCCCAATTTCTATGATATTGTTCTAGTGGTTCGTCCGCTTTTCTGGCAGGGCCAAATTCTTTTAATAAGGCATCGCTATAAAGGCTGCCCATTGCTGGGATACCACCTTCCCATACCATGTTTACGCCCTTGCTAGGGTGATTAAAGTATTTTAATTCGAGCTCAAAAAGACCATTGTCTTTAAATTTAATCACTTTCCTTAACTCATCTACATATTTAGGTTCGCCATATGGAGCCAAGCCCATTACTTTGTACTCATCGCCATAGTGCGGAAAACCCAACCATTGTGTAAATGTAGTATAAAATACACCGATAGAATGTGGATAGGAAACGGTTTCCATCACTTCTATTTTATTGTCTTTGCCAACACCTGTCATGGTGCTGGTAAAGTCGCCAAAACCATCAATAGAAAGTAAAGCCGATTTTTCAAAAGGCGAAGCAAAAAATGCACTGGCCAAATGGCTCCTGTGATGTTCTACGTTATGGATTTTTGCTTTTAATTCTCCTGTTTTTAGATTAAAATGCTGTATAAATTCATCTTCAATAGATGCTGCTTTTTTTAAATTTTTAACCCTGTTAATGATATTGCCAAAGCTTAACCTATTTTTTAATGCGGTTAAGGCCTTTTTCCCCAAATTGGCTTTAGGATCTCTAGAAATTGCAATATGATCTATATCTGTAATGTTAATTTGAGCTTCTTTTAAACAAAAGTTGATGGCTTCGCTAGGAAAGCCGGCCCAATGTTTAATTCGTCTAAAGCGTTCTTCTTCGGAGGCCGCTATGAGCTGGCCATTTTTATAAATACAAGCTGATGAATCGCCGTGATAGGCATTAATTCCTAATATATACATTAACTAGCAGGGTTAAATATCTGAGTGCGAAGATAGAACTAAAAATGAATTGCTGTATATGTGATTAGGCTAAAAGTATTAAATGTTGTTATTGGGCTTGCTCACATACTTTAGCCAAATGTACACTAACAAGATAAGTACAGCGTAAACGACAATATTGAACAAGTCATGGTGATCCATATTAAAAAGCGGTGCTTTTTTATTCCAATATAATGATAAGAGTACTAAGCGTACAGTATTTAATAATTGGATAATTAACAGGCCTAAGACTAGAAAGCCATAACGGAATTTAATTTTGCCGGGAAAGGTAAATACGAATGCCGCAAATACGCTCATGATACCATAACCTAAGCAAGTATAAACCATGGTAAAGCCTTTCTTGCTTATTACTCTCAGTTGGTACTCGTTGGTATAGGTAGTGTAATCAAGCCAACGTAAAATAGTTGCAGTGCTCTCGATGGTAAAAGTACGCCACCAATTGATATAGTTAAGGTGCTGGTCTAAAAATGGAATATATATGCCGCCTTTGGCTGTAATTCCAATATAGGCAGTATTGAAACCATAAAGTAGCAAGTATAAAGCTATGAAGCAGATAATAAACTTGAAGTAAGGTTCGCTCCAAAGCGATTTTAAGAACTTAATCATCTTTTAAACGTTCTTTTAATTTTTCGGTAATTTTAACATCAACCATCAACCTAAACCAAAAACCTTGCAAAAAATGAAAAAGTATGCCCGTTTTACCATCTAAAAAGCCTAGTTTAAAAGTCATTCGGTAGCTAAAATAAGCAAAAGACCGTAAGCCTCGTGGCAATTTCCACCATAGGCTTTTTAAATAAGCGGTTCTTTGGTCTGGGTTGCCAACTATACTAGGCCTGATGGTTTGCGCTCTTAAAGCCTGCATTCGTTCAATTTCTTCTTCGGCAACCAAATCGCTATAACGGTTGTGTTTTGCTATCCAAAAACTAATTTGGTTCTCTTTTAGATTTTCTTCAAGAATATGCCCTTTCTTCCAAATGATGGTTTTGCCAGGAACTACAAATCGATGGTCCATATTTTCGTTGGTATCAGAAAAGCCAATGCCGGTGCGGAACATTTTCATCAGGTATTTTGGATAATACCCGCCAAATTTGATCCATTTGCCCTTAAAGAAATTTTTTCTGTTAAAATAAATGCCATTGATGTCTTTATAAACTTCGTCATCTTTGAAGTTGGCCAATTGATCGAAAAGTTCTGGCGTTACAATTTGGTCG
This sequence comes from Pedobacter sp. UBA4863, assembly GCF_002399615.1. Taxonomy (GTDB): domain Bacteria; phylum Bacteroidota; class Bacteroidia; order Sphingobacteriales; family Sphingobacteriaceae; genus Pedobacter. The sequence goes on from NZ_DHDZ01000022.1 coordinate 35,487, forward strand.
GCATCTAGCCCTATTGTCCAAGGTGTTTTAACGTCAAAGTTTTTTATGGCGAAGTCCCATTGTTTGGGATGGTTTTCAAAGGCCTGGTGTTTTATTGCTGCATTAAAATCAGTAGCAATTTTTAAGGTTTGGTCGGTGCTTCCAGAATCTAGAATGAACAAGGGGGCGTTTAATGCTTTTATAGAGTTAAGCAAACGTGGAAGATGCTGCTCTTCGTTAAAGGTTAACACAATAAAGCTAAAAGGAGGTTGCATTAAATAGTTGCTCTAATTACCATTGATTTCCAAAGATAAGGAAATCTGCCACATCCTATAAAATGGGTAACATTAAAGCCTTGTTCTTGTAGCAGAGCGGTTAAAGTTTTTTTAGACCAAAGTTTAATATGTCCGCCATCCCAAAGCGGATTAGCATGGCTATCCCATTTGCCCATAATTGCAATTACTAAATTTTTGAGGTAACCATGGTAGGGGGTAGAGAGTATCATTTCACCTCCGCCGTTTTTTACTAAAATTTTTTTAGCAAAGCCAATAAAAGTTCTCGGGTCGTAAAGGTGCTCTATTACCTCTGTTGAAACAATTGTTTTGAAGTTAATCTCTGTTAACTCAATTGGTAAATCATCTGAAGATAAGTCTTGAAGAAAAAACTTCCCAGGATTAACAGAGTTTGCTTGAAAAATACCTTTTTCGGACGCATCGGTACCAAATGCATTAAAACCTTTGGAGATAAGTTGGTTTGCAAAGGCTCCGTTTCCACATCCTAAATCTAAAATAACCGAGGTTGGTTCTATTAGAGAAATGATGGGTTGCCAAATATAGTGCTGGGTATGGTCTGGCTGCGTGTTATGGTAACCGTAATCTTTATATTGTGCCATAGCGTTAATAGATATATAAATGGTTAAGGTATTGGCTTATTAAATTGCTTTTTGAAAAGTTTTCTCTAATAATTTGAGGTGCATTATTTTCTATTTTTACCCTTTTTTCTTTATCTAAAAATGCCATTGAAATATTTTGGGCAATGCTTTTTATCTCTGTTTTACAAATCCAACCAAGGTCATTTTCTTGTATATAGGAGACTAACCCAACATGTTCACTAATGAGCACTGGTGTTCCCATGGCTAAGCTTTCGATAACTACATTGGCGAAATTTTCATTGTAAGATGTTAAAACGAATAAATCATGGCTGTGTATGTAAGTGAATTTATCTTCTCCATCTATTTTTCCTAGCCAATTTATATGTTGTTCAATACCTAATTCTGTACTTAACGCTTTAAGTTGTGTGATATAAGATGGATTTCCAGTGCCAATAACAGTAAGTGTATATTTAAAATTAAGATCTGTTAATGCATTAAATAACAATTCTATACCTTTTTTTTCCTCTATACGGGAGAGATATAAGATTTTAAAAGAACTTTCTCCTGTTGTTTTTACGGTAGTTGTTGCTGGAAAATGTACAAAATTAGGGATAATGCTAATTCCTTTGTTTTCACAGATTTGTTCAATATCTATGCGTTCTTTTGTGCTGGTGGCGTGAATATGGCAGTATTTCAATAAGCGCTTTCCTAATAAGAGATGGATAGCATCTTTAAATTTAGAGTTTTTGTTACTTAGGCTATAGTTGGTTAGCATCCCTCTTGGAGATAGAATTACTTTTACGCCATGCCATTTAGCAACTAAGCAAGAAAAGATAGAAACCAAATTCCACCAAGCATGGATATGGATCATGAGCTGCTTTTTTTTGCTAGCTTTTTTTTCTTTGGTAATGAGTTTATGTAAAAACCAAAACAGGCTAGGCGAAAAGTGAGTATGGTCTTTGGTCCATCTTTTAAAATAATATACTGGTACCCCTTCTACTAGTTGCGCTTGGCCTATAGGTACATTTAACTCCTCTTTTCCATTTGCTGTGGTGGTAAGTACTATCACTTCTTTACCTGCTTTAACCAACTCTTCCGAAAGTTTAGCTACAGACATGGTTGGCCCACCGTAAATGTAGGCAGGCTTATAGGCCGCACATATTTGTATAATTTTCAATTTCGTTGTTGGTTTTATGGTCTATCGTTTTTTGAGCAACAAATATCGAGTGTCGAACGACGAAAAAACAACTATTAAGCTAATGAACTGCTATCTTTTTGTGCTAGCTTGCTGTTCTTATAACCATATAGAAAATAGATTACCAAACCTACTGCCAGCCAAATACCAAATCCAATCCAATTGCTAAGTTCTAGCTCACACATCATGTATAAGCAGCTAGTTAAGCCTAATACCGGAATGAGCGATAGATTTTTAGCGATACTTAAATAAGTTACCATTACACAAATTACTAAAAATATCCACATCGGAATTTTGTGTCTAAACAATGCCCATCCACTTTCAAACTTTTTGTCGTAAGCAATAACAGATTTATTCATGAAAGTTTCATATTGCACAGCATTTAAATTGCTTAGATAGGCTTCGGCATCAATTTGTTTGCCTTGCAATACTATTGGGTTTGCGCTAATCTCGTCTTTTACGGTTTGTAATTCGGTAGCATTAAGCGAAGTTACAAACGATACAGGGTTAATCATTTTAGGCTCGTTAGTAAAAAAGCCTATAGTCTCTGTTTTAAACTCGGTAAAAGCAAGTGCAAAACCACCTATAAGAAGCAGTGGTGCAACATATTTGGCATTAACGTAAGGTATCCTGAATTTGCCTCGCTGTATATCTGGCCTATTTTGTAATACTAAAACCCCTGCGCAAACCAACACAAAGGCAAAAAGTGTCCCGATAGAACAAAGATCTGTTACTGTAGTAAGGTTTAAAAAAAGTGCAGGTACGGCTACCACAAAACCCACTACAATGGTTGCAAATGAAGGAGTTTTGTGTTTTGGATGTATTCTGGAGAAGGCTTTTGGCAATAAGCCATCACGGCTCATGCTCAACCAAATACGGGGTTGCCCCATTTGGAAAACAAGCAAAACCGAAGCCATGGCAAATACGGCACTTACGGCAATAATGCCACTCATTAACTTCAAATCTATAGCGTCAAAAACATAAGCTAATGGATCACCAACAGCTAAAGTATTATATTTCACAATTCCGGTTAAAACTAGCGCAATAGCGATATAAAGCACGGTACAGATGATAATGGCCCACATCATCCCTCTGGGTAAATCGCGTTGCGGATTTTTACATTCTTCGGCAGTAGTAGAAATAGCATCGAAACCTATATAGGCAAAAAATACTGCCGATACGCCCTTTAATACACCACTAACGCCATTAGGAGCAAAGGGGTTCCAGTTGTTGGTATCTATATAAAACACCCCTACGGCCAATACCAGTAAAATAACCACTAGTTTTACAATTACCATGGCATTGCTCGCATTTCTAGATTCTTTCATGCCTCTATATACCAACCAGGTAATAAAGATGATAATACCCAATGCAGGCAAATCGGCCACGAAGTGAAAACTACCAATTTTAGGGGCTGTACTCCAGGCGTTGGCTGCAATTCGTGTTGTCTCATCTAAATTGGTGATGCTCTTGCCTGCGTTTATTAAAGCTTCGGCATGTTGATGTCCTTTGTAAGCGCTTAAATAATCCATGCTAGCCCAATCTGGTACATGAATACCGTTAATGCCTAATGCTGGTATCTTAATGGAAGAGAGTAGCCCGGTGAAATAATCGGACCAAGAAATGGCTACGGTGATATTACCAATGGCATATTCCATAATGAGCGACCAACCGATAATCCAGGCTACTAATTCGCCGAAAGCTACGTAAGAATAGGTGTAAGCACTACCAGAAACAGGTACCATCGAAGCAAATTCGGCATAGGCGAAAGCAGCAAAACTACAGGCTATAGCAGTAAAAATAAATAAAAATATTACTGCCGGACCACCATCGGCACTTGCTTTGCCAATAGTGCTGAAAATACCAGCGCCAACAATTGCGGCAATACCAAAGGCGGTAAGATCTCTTACACCCAGTGTTTTATGTAGTGATGGTTCATGGTCGCCATAGCCTTTTTGCACATCGGCCAATATTTTGCTAACGGACTTTTTTCTGAATAGGTTTTTTAGCATACGCTATGTTTTGTCTGATTGTGTTTCAAACTTAAAAAAAATAAGGGAACTTACGTTTCTTGGACTAGAGTTTTTCATTCTTTGTCTTACGTTGTTCGTCTCTCGTCCACTGCTTTTCGATTAACGAACAACGATCCTCAAATACCTATCCCAGTTTTTCCAATTCTTCTTTTACAAAGCCTGCTAAATCTTTAATGTAATCTGCGCTGAAATCGAATTTAATACCAGCTGTTTCATAAATTTCGTTCATCGGTTTGGTATAGCCTAGTGCCAAAGCGTCTAAATATTGTTTTAAGCCTTTCTGTTTGTCCTCCTTATAGTTTTTCCAAACCGCAATGGCACCTAATTGTGCAATGGCGTATTCGATATAGTAAAACGGTACTTCGAAAAGATGCAACTGCTTTTGCCACACATTGCCAAACTGTGCTTCGTGTTCGTCCCAGTTGGCAAAGCCCGCACCAAATCTGTTGTAAATTTGTTTAAACGCGGCTTCTCTATCGGCAGCATTGTGGTTTGGGTTAGTGTATATCCAATGCTGAAACTGATCGATCACAGCTACCCATGGTAAAGTTTTTAGCACATCTACCAATTGCTCTTTTTTCGCCCTAATCAAATCCTCCTCTTTATCAAAATAAACAGACCATTGGTCCATTGAAATCAATTCCATGCTCATAGAAGCTAGTTCAGCTACTTCAGATGGGCAATGTTTAAAATCGTTAAGTTCTAGATTTGCAGTTAAAAAAGTATGGATGGCATGCCCACCTTCGTGTACCATGGTCGTTAAATCTCGCAACGAGTTGGCCGAATTCATAAAAATAAAAGGAGCACCAGTTTCGGCCAACGGATAGTTATAGCCACCGGGTGCCTTTCCCATTCTACTTTCTACATCAAAAAGATGGTTGGCTTTCATGATGGCAAGTTTTTCGCCTAAAGAACTGTCTATTTGGTTAAAGCAAGCTATCGATTTGTCTATCAAATCTGCTCCGTTTTGAAAAGGCTTTAGTGCGGGTTTGCCCGAAGTGCTAACTTCTAAATCCCAAGGTTTTAGTGCCGATAGCTGTAATGCTTCTTTACGCTTGCTGGCCTGTTCTTTTAAGATAGGCACAATTTCTTTTTCAATGGCCTCGGCAAAATCATAACAGTCTTTTGGGGTATAGTCAAAACGTCCTAAGGCTTGGAACATATAATCACGATAGTTCTCAAAACCTGCATTTAAAGCAGCTTGGTGACGTAATTTTATCAATTCGTCAAAAAGGATGTTTAAAGTGTCTTTGTCTGCCAATCTGCGTTTTTGAATTGTTTCCCAAGCATTTTTACGAACGTTACGGTCGGTATCCTTTAAAAAGTTACTAGCTTGCTCTAAGGTATATTCCTGTCCGTTTAGTGTTACGCTCATTGCTCCGGTAATACCTTGATATTGTTGTTGCTTAACCTGTAATTCGGTAAACAGCGGAATGTTCTCTTCTCTAAACAATGCTAATGCTTTGCGAACACCGCGTAAATACACAAAGTATTTTTGTTGGTCTAACTCATTAACAAAAGCATTTTCGACTAATTTTTTATTTAACTCGTTCGCAATGGGCGCTATTTTAGGTTCTATCTCGGTAGCAAAATATTGGAAATCCTTTACCAATTGCTCGTTAGCCGTATCGCAGCTCATTTTAATATAGCGCCAAGCAAAGTCTTCTTCTAAAGCTGCTTCTAGTTCGCTTTTATTGCGTAACCATTGTTCCAATTCTGTTGCGCTGTTTATACTTCTATGCTTTAGCTCATCAAAAATAGGAGCTAGGTTTTCCCAATTAATTACTAAGTTTTGTGGTATATAGTTGCGTTGCTTTTTAATTATCGTTTTCATTTGTGTTTAATAATTGTTTTATTGAGGAGTACTTTCACATTTGCCATGCACTAAAAAAATAGTGGTTTGTTGTTTAATTATGTTTTTGTTGGCAACAATAGGTAAACCTTTGAACGTCTAAAATTACGGAATGTTTTTGGTTGGTGGGGAGGTCTAGTTAGGAGAATTGTAAAAATTGGCTTCTTTGCGTAAGTAAATTGCTATTCGTATGGTTTATTGGGAACACGAAGACTTCGTTTTTTAACTAAAGCCAAAAGAGAAGTGAGGCCACTTGCTCCAAATGATAATTATTATATATTTACAACTCGTTGAGCATTTGGGCTGGCTAGCTACAGCCGCACAGATAAAACACGCATGAATTTTAGAAAAAAAAATAATTTTTAGACTAAAATATTACGGTTCAATTTGATGGAGAATAACAAAGTAAAAACAGTTTTTTAGAAGAAAAGTACCCTATAGAAGAAGAATATGCAAGAGGAATTTGATAGAGAATTTGAAGTTTCTAATATTAACAATAAAGAACAATTTGAAGAAGAGGTTGTACAACATCTTAACAATCCGGTAACTGGTATAGCAGCCATTAAAAAAGAATATTTAGGCGCTATTAAAAATGTAAAACAAGAAGGAAACAAGTTTTTCTTCTCTGATGGAAGTTCGAGCGTAGAGGTAAGAGTGGTAAGCGACCAAATTATTCGTGTACGCTTAGCGCCTCAAGGAACTTTTTTAGCTGATTTTTCGTACGCAGTGGAAGAAGTTGATCAAAAGGTAAGTACATTTAGCATTACAGAAACTGAAGATGCTTTTTTGGTAGCAACAAACACAATTACCTGCAAAATAACCAAAGCCGATTTCCTAATTTCTTTTATAGATAACCTAACCCAGCAAGTTACGAGTAGCGATGCGTCGAGCATGCATTGGGAAGAAAACGCTGATTTTGGCGGGTACTATGTATATGCCACCAAAAATTGTCAGCCCGAAGAGAATTTTTATGGTTTGGGCGATAAATCGGGTAATTTGAATTTACGAGGGCGGAAGTTTGTAAATTGGAATACCGATGCCTATTCTTTTGGCTGGGATCAAGACCCATTGTACCGCACTATCCCGTTTTATATCGGTATCCATCAAAACAAGGCTTACGGGATCTTCTTCGATAATACCTTTAAATCGTATTTCGATTTTGGGATGCAAAATCACGAAAAGACAAGCTTTTGGGCCGATGGTGGCGAGTTGCAGTATTATTATATACATGGGCCGCACATGATGGATGTGGTAAAACGCTACCAATCGTTAACGGGCACCCACCAGTTGCCGCCAAAATGGGCTATAGGATATCATCAATGTCGTTGGAGCTATTATCCAGAACAAAAAGTAAGGGAATTGGTAGATGGTTTTAGGTCTCGTCAAATTCCTTGCGATGCCATTTACCTCGACATAGACTACATGGAAGGGTACAGGTGTTTTACTTGGAACAAGAAGTATTTCCCTAATCCTCAAAAAATGATCAAAGATTTTGCTAGTCAGGGGATGAAAACCGTAGTAATGATAGATCCTGGAATTAAAGTAGATGATAATTACTGGGTTTATAAAGAAGGCAAAGAAAAAAACTATTTCTGTCGTAGGGCCGACGATTATTTTATGGAAGGCCACGTATGGCCAGGGCGCTGCCGTTTCCCAGACTTTACCAATCCCGAAGTAAGGGAGTGGTGGGGTGGCCTTTACAAAGAATTGGTAGAGGCGGGCGTAGCGGGTTTCTGGAACGACATGAATGAGCCGGCTGTTTTTGGTGCGGGTACTTTCCCTAATGATGTGCGCCATGATTACGATGGACATCGTGGCTCGCACCGTAAGGCACACAATATTTACGGCATGCAAATGGTACGTGCTACTTACGAAGGCTTAAAAAAAATACAACAAAACAAACGCCCGTTTACCATTACTAGAGCAGGCTATTCGGGCATGCAACGTTACGCTTCGGTATGGACGGGCGACAACGTGGCCACTTGGGAACACCTAAAAATGGCCAATATACAATGCCAACGCATGTCTATATCGGGCGTACCTTTTTGCGGTACAGATATAGGCGGCTTTAGTGGCGAGCCAGATGGCGAATTATTTACCCGTTGGATACAGTTGGGCGTATTTTCGCCATTTATGCGTGCCCACTCGGCGGGCGATACCCGTGAACGCGAACCTTGGAGTTTTGAGGAACCTTTCACTAGCATTAACCGCAAATTTATAGAACTGCGCTATCAATTAATGCCATATATCTATTCAGTATTTTGGGAGCATCACCGTTACGGTTTTCCAATATTACGGCCCTTGGTAATGCTAGAGCAAGAGAGCGAAACCAATTACTACCGCCAAGACGAATTTGCTTTTGGCGATAAATTGTTAGTTTGCCCGGTATTGGAGCCTGGAGCCAGTTCTCGCCGTGTTTATTTGCCAAAAGGCCAATGGTATAACTATTGGACATTAGAGCTCTTGCATGGCGGAAGTGAGTACGTTGTAGATACGCCGTTAGATAGCATGCCTTTATTTGTAAAAGCGGGGGCAGTAATGCCAGAATCGCCAGTAATGCAGTACGTTGATGAAAAACCAATTGATGAAGTTTGGCTAAATGTTTATTACGCAGACTGCGAAGTAAATTCTTTTATGTACGAAGATCATGGCGACACCTTTGCCTATGAACAAGAGGTGTATTTAGAAAAGGAATTTAACATTAAGGGCGATGCAACAGGTTTTACCATTCAGCAAACCATTAAAGGATTATACACGCCGAACTACGAACTTTATGAATTTCGTATAATTGCCTTGCCTTTTAATGTGGGAAAAATATACATAGATGACAGGGAGATAACAACATTTAGCATAGACGAAAGAGGTGTTTTAAGATTTAAATCGAACAAAAATTTCTCTAGAATTAATATTTTGAAGGGATAGAACTTTCATGGGCAGATCTGCAAGGTTTTAAAACGTTGAAATAACCACATATCAATAAAGCTTAAAGGTTTTGTAATTACTGATCATTATTATCAGCACGTGTTAAGTTATGCGTCTCGAACCATGTTGCTACATAACGGATGCAACTATGCTGTTAATAATTTGGATGATTTAACGTTGTACGGTTATTTGCCAAGCATGTGCTCTTAAAAATAAATGTCTATCTTACAGCAAAGAACCGACATGGCCAAGCGAAATACGAAAATTAGCACAAAATTAGAAGTAGTGGAAAACGAAACAAATGCGTTTTTGAAATACCAATCAACGGTTTGGCAGCATAGCTTGTTTACAGATTTTGATATCTCTTTATTCCTTTTAGGTAAGCATTTTAAGCTTTACGAGAAAATGGGGGCACATCTCTGCACCGTAAATGGTGTTAAGGGTACATACTTTGCGGTTTGGGCGCCAAATGCACAAAAGGTTGGGGTGATGGCCAATTTTAATGCCTGGAATAGGGAAAGTCATTCATTGTATAAACGTTGGGACGATTCGGGTATTTGGGAAGGATTTATTCCGCATATTAAAAAAGGCGAGGTTTATAAATATTATATCAAAGGATTTGATGGCGAAGATTTAGAAAAAAGTGATCCTTACGCACTTCATGCCGAACATCCGCCACATAAAGCTTCTATAGTTTGGGATACTGATTACCAATGGAAAGACAAGGTGTGGATGAACAAAAGGGAGAAGAAAAATGCTTTAGACCAACCTATTGTTGTATATGAAGTGCACTTGGGCTCTTGGCAACGAGATCCAGCCAACCCAGAAAGGGTGCTGAGCTATGGTGAAATTGCTGAAACTTTGGTGCCCTACGTGGTAGAAATGGGCTTTACTCATGTAGAGTTTTTGCCGGTAATGGAATATCCCTATTATCCATCTTGGGGATACCAGGTTACTGGTTACTATGCCGCCAGTTCTCGACACGGCTCGCCACAAGATTTAATGCTGTTGATAGAAGAGTTCCACAAGAATAATATTGCCGTAATTTTAGATTGGGTACCTTCGCACTTTCCTGGCGATGCCAATGGTTTGTATCATTTCGATGGTACGCATTTGTACGAACATGCCGATATGCGCAAGGGTTTTCATCCAGATTGGAAATCTTACATCTTTAATTACGACAGAAATGAAGTGCGTTCTTTTTTGATTAGCAACGCCATGTTTTGGCTAGATAAATATCATTTTGATGGTTTAAGAGTAGATGCCGTAGCTTCGATGCTGTATTTTGATTTTAGCAGAAGCGAAGGCGAGTACGGTACCAACGAATACGGTGGCACAGAAAATTTAGGAGCGGTAAAGTTTCTTAAAGACATGAATGAAGCGCTTTACGGAAACTTCAATGGCATACAAACCATTGCCGAAGAAAGTAGTACTTACGATGGAGTAACCCGCCCTGTTTACGCTGGTGGCTTAGGCTTTGGCATGAAATGGATGATGGGCTGGATGAACGATACGTTAAAGTATTTCAAGCTTAATCCTATCAACAGAAAACACCATCATCATCAGTTAACTTTTAGCCTCACTTACGCCTTTACAGAAAATTTTATGCTGCCGCTATCGCATGACGAGGTGGTGCACGGCAAATCGCCGATGATTTATAAAATGCCAGGCGATGAATGGCAGAAGTTTGCGAATTTGAGAGCGCTTTATGCTTACATGTGGGCACATCCCGGTGCCAAATTATTGTTTATGGGCAGTGAGTTTGCGCAAACTTCGGAATGGAACTGTTTCGAATCGTTAAATTGGGGTTTATTGCGATATGCACCACACAAAGGCATGTTGGCTATAGTAAAAGCACTCAATGAACTGCTTAAAGCCGAGCCAGCTTTATATTATCACAATTTTTCTTCCCATGGTTTCGAGTGGCAAGATGCCGATGATGCCGCCCAGTCGGTGTATGTTTTTCAACGAAAATCTAATAAAGCAAAAGATACATTGGTGGTTGCTATTAACCTTACGCCCGTTTACCGAGAAAATTACAGGATTGGTATCCCTGTAAAAGGCAAATGGAAAGAGATTTTTAATACAGATGCGCCAGAGTTTTACGGTAGCGGTAAGCTAAATGTAGCGCTAAAACAGACAGAAGAGATCTCATGTCAACGCCAAAATCAGTCTATTGCCATTAATTTACCCCCTTTAGCAGCAACCATCTTTAAAAAAGCCAGCAAGTAATGAAACGAGATTTCCGGTTCTATAAAACTACCAAAGACGAGTGGTATATTGATTTGCCAGAATGGGAAGGAGATCCTCAAGATTTGCAAATGATACAAGGGGCAGATGAATGGCTCAATTTAATGAGCAATTTGAAGGAGGTTACACTTACTGTTGCCGATGGTAATTTTGAGAATGCTGCATATATGTCTCTTGTTCGTTTAGGCGAACCCAACTTAGGCGGTGGCGGAAACTATTTGTTAAAATACTATAAAAATCAAAATGTGAACTTAGCAATATGGCTTTGCGAAGTAGTGGTCTTTATATTTAATCAATACCCGCCATACATTTACTTCGCTGTTAAATAACGTGGGTTATGCGTTTTTAATCCAACCTAACAGACCCTAGATTTACTACATGGGCTTTCCCCAAAAAACAGTTGCTTAACGCAATAAAAACAACATTGTTCTGCGAAATAGTTGTCGAGAGAGAATTGGTAGTTTAAAATGCGGAGAAATCGTGTTGTGTAATATATTCCACAATATATTGTGATAATCATTATTTTTTTATAAAAAGTGCTCAATTTGTTTTGAGGATAGAATGTTTAATTCTATATTGTGGATATAATTTCTCTAATAGGGAATTATGTGTGGAAATTTTGGAATGTTTTTAAGCTTTCAAAAAGTTACGGTAGAAAGAATAAACAGCTGTTATGGATAAAGTTATACTTGCGGTAAAATATGTTGAAGGAGACCTAAGTGAATTAGAGTATAAAGCATTTGAACATGCTGTAAAACATGATAGTGAGCTACGAGGGTATCTGAATTCTTATAGGGAAATAAATAATAGCGTAGGTAAGCAATTAAAAGAAGCGCTGACTTTTCCTCGACGTAGAAATGCTAATCTGGAAAGCGATGAAGTTTATGTAGCAGAAAAAATTACCTATGGTTTAGATTATTTATGGTTTTTGGGCTGGGCTTTGGCGGCTATAATTACCTTGTTAGTTTGGCAACCTTGGCGCCCTAATCTTTACGATGAATTTGGTTTTAATCATAAAAAAATTGCTTCAGCACTAGTTGAAGCCCCGTATCGGGGACTTGATGAAGCTGCGCAATTTATAACGCAAAAAGATTATTATCAGGCCAAGTTAATTGTCTCGAAAAAGTATATACAAAACCCAGAAGACTTTAAGTTAGTTTCTTATTATAGTATGCTCTTAATTGCTGATAATAGCTTAGAAACCAGTAGGGAGGTCTTGTATCCCTTTGCAACGGGAAATTCTCTCCATAAAAATGACGCAAGCTATATGTTGGCCCTAAGCTACCTAAAAGATGGTGATATGGAGAACTGCAAAAATTGGTTAAAGAAAGTGGCTGTAAATTCAACCCCTTATCAGCAATCGGTACAGTTATTACGTAAGCTCGATGCCGAAATTGCTACCAACAGATTTAACTTTTCTTAGTAACGGCCTAAAAACTGTTTAAGATGCAATACGTATTTTTATTGTGTTTGGTGAGGGATACTAAACATAGCCCTGAACAGATAGGCCGCGTACCCACCGTTGCTGTGTCTTCTTTAAATGAAGTTTAGGAAAATTGTTTAAATTTCAATAAGAATAAAT
>NZ_DHDZ01000022.1:48364-58655 GCF_002399615.1 Pedobacter sp. UBA4863
TATCATTTTTAAACAGTTTCTAAAAAGTTGCTAAATTTTTCTCTTTTTTAAGGTTAGGCAGTAAATGAGAATTAATAAACTTAATGCCCCAATACCTCCGTACAATAACCAATTGAAAGGTTTGGCTAAGGCTATCTCCTGGTTCTTGCCCATGTAAATTAAACTGTCCCAATAGTAGGGAAGAAGAGCGGAATTACTCGTTTTAGCAGTGTTAATCCAATTTAGTTTGGCCAATCGAAGTGCTTTACTGGCATTTTTAGTCTGTTCAAGAGATTGATAAAAACTAGCGGTAATTTGGGCTGCGGCATTATCATTTACATTCCATAAGCTAGCAATGGTTGCAGCGGTGCCAATGGCATTAAAGCCTCTTGATAAACTAATTATGCCCTCGCCATTGGCCAAAATGCCATCGGCCGTTTGGCAGGCGCTTAGTAAAACTAAAGACGGTGCACTTTGCTTGGCCGAAAGTTCAAACAGATACATTTTTTCTTTGTCAAAATCTAAAGTTGGTTCATTATTTACGCCACTTAAATAAGCGTGTGTGCCAATATGCATTACCTTACTTTTTACAAATAATTGCTCAAAAGTTTGTGCATTTACAGCCTTGTCAAATAAAAAATCTCCGGCAACGTATTTCTTAATTAAATCGGCTTCGGTAGTAATTGCCTTTAGTGCGGTTTTAGTACTTCCACTATGTGTAATAAATAAACCTGCAAAAGTAGTGGAGGTGGTTTCTTTCTTTTTGGCTTGTAGCGTTTGGATAGAAAAAGCGTAGTCGGTAGCATGGTTTTTGATTAAGAAAGGCCATTTGCTAATGTTTTCTGTATAGTTGTTATTGGTAATTAAGCCATCAAAGGAAAGATAGCCTAAAATTCCATCGGGAATAATAGTTAACTGCTCGTTTGGTGTAACCTGCACCGGCGCTAAAATTAGCTGATAGATATGATAAGATGCCTTAAAAAATGCTTTTGGATTATTTAGCATGGCATTGGGGCCTTTATGGAAATAAGTTTGCACAAATTCACGGAGGTCTGCTTTTACCTTCTGTGCATTGGGTATCTTCACTACATTTTCTATTTTATTCTGGCGAATGCTAATGATGTAAATTTCTTTTTCTCCAATAAAATATTCGATAAACCGATGGCTAGGCAGTTTATTAATTTCGATATGGGCAGTGTAATTCTCGGTATTTAAGTACTGGTATTTATTAACTAAGGCTTTGTTAACAAGCGATAACTCATATTTTAAACGTTCTATATCTTTACCCGAATTGCTATTGGGGGTTTCTATGAGCTGTTTTTCTAAGTAGCCAACGTTACGCTCTAATTGTTGTTTTTTAACGAAAAGGCTATCACTGCTGATATTTTTAGAAACCAACAGTTGATTTCGCTGCATTTGATCTAACAAAGTGCGGCTTTTGCTCTGCTCTGCCAAAGTTAAAATTTGTTGCAAGTACTTACCGTCTTTGGTTTGTTCGTATAGCTGAAAGCTAATGGCAATTCCCTGTTCGGCAATTTGTTTAAGGTAGTTCTGTAGTCGTTCTTTGGTTCTGTCTGCCGCAAATTCATTTCTAATCTTATCTGCTGCAAGCAAACTTAAATTAATGTTTTTTAATGATTTTACCGGTTGTTTTAATTGCAGGTTAGCTTTGGCTAACAGTATAAAAGCCTCTACTAATTTATTGTCGCCATAAATATTTTTTGTAGAAGTAATGCCAAGCGTGTTTAATGTTTTTTGTGCGTACTTAATGGTTTCTTTTGGATTGTTTTGCGCCAAATAAGTTTCTCCAATTTGAAGGTAAAGATTTGCCCGTTCTCTTACCCTGCTATGGGGATAATATTGGTTAAACAACTGAAGTGCTTTTTGGTAAGCCATACTGGCCTTTGCTATTTGCTGCTGTTGCAAATAAATATTACCCGCAGTAATGTGCGAGCTCATTAACCAATAAGCAGTTTCGGCATTATTGGCCTTTTGTTGGCTAATGTTGCTTTCTATAATTGCGGCAGCTTTCGCATAATTTTTATCATCATATAGTACATCTGCATAAACATTGTTTAGCATAATGCGATTAAAATGGTCTGGCTTTAATGTTAGCCCAGTATTTATGGCTTTATAGGCATCTTCCAATTTGCCCATTGAACGATAGGAGATGGCCATGTTGCAATAAATAGCTGCGGTTTTATTGATATCTTCGCTGTAATTGCGCTGAAATTCGATACTTTTTTGTTGAATAAATAAAGCCCGTTCGTAATCTCCAAGTCGTGTGTAGTTGTTTCCTAGAGGTTTAAAAATATACTCTACAACGTCGTAATCCAGTATCTGATATTTTTGGAAAAAGCTGAATGCATTTTCATAAGAATTGATGGACTCGAAAATATTACCATCTAGTAATTGGTAATATGCCAAAGTACTCAGTAGGTTTAGCCAAGCAAAGCGTTCTTCGGGAGTTTTGGCTTTTCGCCAACATTCTTTTTTTACTTTTAAAAGGGTAGGTGTTGCAGTTTCAGGATGTTCGTTGGCGTTAGCCAATTGTTCATAAATCCAATTGCTAAGGTCGTTTTGGGCTTTAAAGCTATTTAATTTTGCTTGTAAATCATCGTTTTGCGCTATGGCTAAACTATGTTGAAATAACAGTAGCAGTAAACATAAATATTTAAAGCATCGGCGAAGCATAGGTTACGGTTTTTACTGTAAATTACGGTTACTATCGCAAACCTACAACTTTTATCATTTTATGTTGCTGTAAATGGGGAGATGCCCAAAGTACAGTGTTGGGGTTAAAACTTCCAGCTTACATAGGTTGCCATACGGTTATTGTTGGTTTTGGGGTCGTAAATATACCTCAACCCTAAAGCTGGGCCAACACGCACTAGCCCAAGTTGAATATCGGCAAAGAAAGAAGCCCTAATTTCTGAAAAATTATCTTTTACAGTTCCCATAGCTCTGTTAAGATTGATATCTACGTTTGTACCCGCAGCATTTGGAGCTCTTAACAAATAGCGCAGTTCCGAAGAAGTTTTTGCATACATATCTAGGGTTAATATGGTGCCAATGCCAGCGCCAATATATTTGTTAATGTTATAGCGCACTTGCAGCGGAACAGCATTAATGGTCATCACCTTGGTAGTTTTATAGAGCTGGTTATCTATAATTTGAAAAGCCCTATTATCAATTACGGTATCTTTTTTAAGTTCTGCATTTGTAGGTACATGAAAAGTTTTCTCCAAGAAACTGTTCAGGTAAAGCTCGGCCTGCCAATAATAACGATGCGATGCAAATGGCGATAAAGTTGCACCCACTACCACATTTTTATGGTTCAAATAATTATTGTTATCTGTCTCGAAAGGAAAACCGTAACCCACAATAATTCCAGGCGAAAGTCCCATTTTAAACCTGCCTACAGCCCTGTTGGTATAAATAGGTTCGTTTTTATCGAAAACAATGGCTGCACCACTTTTAATGGGTAGCTTGGGAGGTTTTTCTTTAAACTTGATTTTATATTCCACAAAACCTTGTGTAGAATCTGCATCGTTAACTCCTTTTTGCTGCATGCCCGGCAGGTATATGTTGGTAAATACAAAATGCACACTATCTGCACTGAAGAATGTTTTTAGGCAGCTTTGGTTGGCATAGGCCGAATCGCAGGTAACTACTTCGGGTTTGGTCTTTACAACTTTTAGGGTCGATGGGTCAAAAACCTCCGAGATATTTACACCCACATCAATTTTTTTTGCTGGACCTTTGCCCGTATTTTGAAAGCGAACTTTATAAGTCAATTCTCTACTTTTTCCTGTTAGACGATAGTTCATCCGACTTTTTCGCAGTACCATTTTGTTAGGGTCGTGCGAAGCTACAATTTGCAGTTCTAGGTTAAAAAACTCGGTTTCTACCAAAGGGTTGTCTGGTATAAAGGCTCCGGCAATACGCACCACAGCGTTGGTGTCTTTCAGCATTTCGGGCGTAGTTTTAAAGTGCATAAAAACAAAACGCTCTTCGTTTTGGGCCAAGTTCTCAAACTTCCAGCTTTGTTGACTTCTAAAAGCCTTTGCTTGGTCTTTCAACAATACTTTTTCTGGGGCAGATAAGCCTAAGATTTTTTCTAAAGAAGCATAATATACTGGAGGCTGGTTCTTTTTAGAAAGAGGTGCCGTATGTAACAAAGGTTTTAAATCAGTTTTTTTCTCTTGATGATAAGTTCTTGCTGCTGCCAGTTCAAAATTATTGTTGCTAAACTCTACATCGTTATACAGAATAGCAATGGTGCCATTTAAGTTTTGCTGTCCATTTTCTGCTTTGTTACGATAGCCAAAAACCAGCATCATGTCATCGCCGGGTTTTGGCATACAGTTAGTTTTCATTTCTATATTGCCGCCCATTTTAAATAAATTGTAGCTGCCGTTTGCAGCGAGCATAGGCTTAACAGTTGCTGCTTTTGGGATAATAGGAGGTCTTACAATGGGTTTTGGTCGGGTAGGAGGGCGTTTGCCATCATCGTAATTATTGGTGGCAAATAAGCGTACCATGATTGAATCGTACCGTGTAAATACATGCGAAGGACTTTCCTCAAAACTAAATCCGCCGTCTCCAAACTCCCAAAAGTAAGTGTAAAAAGGAGCTGGAGCCCCGGCTATGGCTCTTAAAGGGCGTAGCTCGCTATTAAACTTAACCACGCCATTTTCTGTTTTATAATTTATGATAGCTGGCACCGTATCGCTAGGCAAAACCTGTGCGTTTAATGCACTAAAGCAAAAAAAGATCAGTATGGAGATTAACAGTCTGGTCATGGATAAATAAATATAAGGAAATATTCGATGGATTTACAAACGATAAAAAGACAAAGCCCAATATGAGCTTCGTCTTTTATGTTAACAGATTGGGCTGTTTTTAATAGGTATTTAATGCATTAATTACTTGTTGTATGCCTGCTTCGGTAGTTTCAGAAAGCGTTAGTGTAATGTTTTGGTTGGCGGTAATAGTAGTAGCTTGTTCTGCATAATAGTATTTCCCATCTTTAATAGAGAAAGAAATATATTTGCCTTCTACGCCTATAGGCATCATGTCTGCATAACTTTTCACACTATTTGGGCTATCGTAAGTATATAGTTGTGCTACCACATTACTGCCTTTGGCACAAAAGAAAACAAAAGTTTCGCCAGTGTAGCCCATAAAAGTGGCAAAACTGCCAGGGTTGTTGGCTATGGTAACTTTTGTAGTGGTTTTAGGGTTTGTATAGGCGTAAAAAACATCACAGTTAATCCATCCTAAATTACCCATCTCGAAATTGTAAAAGCCTGCTACAGGTGCGCTTTCACGCTTAATGCCTCCTGCTCCGTTAGCATTTTGTTGCGGCGCTTGCCAAGCTAACTGATTGGCATCGCCAACTTTTTCTACACCTTCCCAAATTTGCGTAATACGGGTATTGGTAGTTGGAATGGCCATTTGTATGTTGGCTGCTAGCTGTTTATCAACGTTTGTTCCATTAACCGATGCGTTAAGGAAAACAAAACCGTCAGATTCTAAAGGTGCACCGCTAATATGGTTGGTATTAGTGCCGCTAAAAATTACTTGACTGCGTTTCAAAAATTCACCGGCGGTAATTACCACGTTTCCGGTAACAGGCACGCCGTTTAGTTTAAAAGCATTGGCCGGAATGGTGATTTTTGTGCCGCCCTGCAAGGTAAAAGTGTTGGCAACGCTGGCGTTAATTTGTAGTAGTTGTGCTTTTGGGCCAAATAAAGCGGTAAATTCTCGGGCATTATATGCCGAGTTTCTTGGGCTTTTGTCTTTTTTACAAGCCTGAAATAATGCAGTAATCAGCAGTGCTACCGCAAAAATAGAAAGCGTATTTTTTAATCTTAAAGTTTTCATAACATTTTCATATTTAGTTAAGCTTACTCTGTTTAGGCTTTTCAGCAGCCGCCTTTGGTGGTATATCAAACCTTACTAAAAAATGTTACCTGTATTTTTTAAAATTTTCGAGCAACTCCTTGCAAATGTGTATTCATAAATATTCTAGGTTTCTAATTTTGATAGAAGAATAGTAAAGGTGTGCGGTAGTAGTTTGTGCCTTTTCTCAATGAATAATATAGAATCTAGTTTTAACTTTCCCTAATAAAATGATACTTTTAGCATAAATCAATAATCAATGACCAAAAAAGTACATGAAGACCAACGTTATGTAACTGCGCTGCTAAACAATGAAGTAGCTTTGGTTAACGAAATTTATAAGAAATGTGCGGGCAAGGTAAAATCGTTTGTACTGTTTAACAATGGCAATGCAGATGATGCTGCCGATATTTTTCAGGATGCTTTAGTAGATATTTACAATCAGGCAAAATATAAGGATTTAGAACTTACCTGCCCTTTTGAACCTTTTTTACTGTTGGTATGCAAGCGCAAGTGGCTTAATGAATTGAAAAAAAGAGCCATAAGCCCGGTAACAAAAAGCGAAGACAGTTTATTACATATTGGCGAAGATACATTTGAACAGGCAGAAATGTTGGCCCAACAGCAAGAACAAACCGCCTTGTTCTTAAAAGCTTTTGAAAAATTAGGCGAACGTTGCAAAGAAATTATTAAATGGAGTATGCAGGGCGAAGCACAGGAAAAAGTAGCAGAAACATTAGGCGTTACCTATGGCTATTTAAGGAAAAAGAAATCGGAATGTATGGCGAGCTTGGTTAAATTAATCGATAAAAGAAATGACTAAGGACAAAATTTTATGGACAGCCCAATATGTGGAGGGAGATTTGAACCAAGCGGAACGCTTGGAGTTCGAAAATCTGTTGCTACATGATCAAGAGTTAAAGCAATACCTTGCAGATTATTACGCTATACACGGCAGTTTGCAAATGCAATTAAGCAATGATGCTGGGCGAGATGTATTGGTAGGTACTTTGCAAATGCTAAATAAGGAGCACTTTGTTGCCGAACAGCCCAAAGTAGTAAAGCTAAGTTCTTACATAAAATGGGTGTCTGGGGTGGCTGCCGTATTGGTACTTGTCATGTTTATTTGGGCACCGTGGAAAGGGGATTTGTATGAACAGTTTAACACTGTGCCACAAATGAATGTAGCAGAACGTGGTGCCGAAATTACCGACCTAGACCAAGCAGCAACGTTATTTAACGATCAAAAATATACCGAGGCTAAAGCAGTGTTAGCAAAACTTAACAGTACCGATCCCGAAAATGCAATGGTAGCCTATTATTATAGTGTAAGTTTAATAGCCACTAACGAGGTGGCCAAAGGCAGGTTATTGCTTGAAGATTTGTTTAAAGGCGAATCGGTTTATAAATACGATGCTGCCTATGCGATGGCGTTAAGCTATTTGAAAGAAGATAAAAAAGCTGATACTAAATTTTGGCTAGAAAAAATACCTAATGAGGCGGTGCAATATGAGAAAGCACAGCAATTGTTGAGGGAATTGTAATTAGTTTAATGCTTTGGTGGGTAAATACTTAAACTTGCCGATAAAATAGAAACAACGATCTAGAATATGCCTCATCGTACTAAACAGTATCTTAAATATAGTTGGCTTACATTAAACCCTAAGCTAACCACTTTTCTGTTCTTTATATTTTTAGTGGTCGTTATTTCCTTAATTGGGTTTCAGCGTTATCAAATAGTTAAAGAAAATAGAGAGAAGGAAATCAACATCAAGTTAGAAAATATTGAGCTGCGTATAGACCAGCTCATTAAAAGTAGCCAAAATGCGGTGCTAACCATAGCACTTACCTTAGATAATAAAGGGCAACCCAAAGACTTTGAAAGAATTGCTGCCGAAATTATGCAAAGCAACTCCGCCTTCAAGGCTGTGCAGTTAGTGCCCAATGGAGTCATTAAGTACATGTATCCAATTCAGGGGAATGAGAAAGCAATAGGCCTTAATTTATTTAAGCAAGGCCTAAATTCCTTGGAAGCAAATAAAGCAGTAAAACTAGGTAAAATGTATTTTCAAGGGCCAGTCGAGCTAACACAAGGTTCAAAAGGGGTAATCGGACGCTTGCCGCTCTATATAGGTGGTAAATTTTGGGGTTTTTCTGCCGTAGTAATTAAATTAGATGAGCTGTTAAAAGTTGCAGGCATTACTAAAGACAGCACTAAGTATTTCAAGTTTCAGTTTTCAAAAATAAATCCAGTAACAAAAAAAGAAGAATTTTTTTTAAAAGGGGACAAAGGCTTTAGTGGAAGTACATATAAAGCCAGAATCATCGAAGAAGGCGATTGGAAGGTGTACCTCGCAGATAATCGCCCCATCTATGCCGACTTCCAGCTAGGGTATTTGGCTGTTTTTGGTATTTTGGCTTCGTTGCTTTCAAGCTATTTGTTGCTCAGGTTATTAAACAAGCAAGCTCAGTTGCACACTATTTTGCATCAGCAGCACGACATGTTGTTGGTAGCCGAAAATAAGTATAAAACCATTTTTGAGCATGCAGCTATCGGTATAGGGCGAATAGATTCGGCCACCGGCGAATTTTTAGAAACCAATTCCTTCTTGTGCGAATTGCTTGGTTATTCAAATAATGAACTTACCCATAAGAAAATAAAGACATTAATACATCCCGATGATTTAGCCGCAGATAGACACAATTTTAAAAAGCTACTCGCCAATCAAATCCGTCAATTTTCTTCTGTAAGAAGGTATATCCATAAAAATGGAAGCGTAATTTGGGCCAATGCCATTGTAAGTCCTCTATGGACAGTAGGAGAAAACCCAAGCCAACATATTGTTATAATAGAAGATATTACAAAGCAAGTAGCTTACGAAGAACAACTGATTGCATCTCAAAAACATGTAGAAGAACTGATAAATTCTATTCAAGGAATTGTTTGGGAGGCCTCTATAAAAGACAATTTTGCTAGTACGTTTGTAAGCGGCAAGGTTTTCGATATTTTAGGATATTCGGTAAAAGAATGGTCGACAACCGATGGCTTTTTCCTAGAAAAGATACATCCAGACGATAAGCAAAGGATAGTAAACTATATCAACAACGAACTTTTTTCTAAAAAACATCACGAATATGAATATCGTATCCTAAACAAAAGTGGGGAGACCATATGGATACGTGACAGTGTGACCGTGGTGCCGAGTACTAGAACTCCCGAGAAACTCATAGGTATTATGATGGACATTACTGCCATTAAAGAGGCGGAAGAAACATTGCGTAAATCCTATGAGCTAGTTAATGAGCAAAATAAACGCCTGTTGAATTTTTCATACATCGTTTCCCATAATTTAAGATCTCATGCCAGCAATATAGATGGAATCAGCTCACTGATTAGTAATGCGGAAACGGCCGAAGAACGGGATGAGATGATTAAATTGTTGCGAAGAGTAGTGGTGAACTTAAATGATACCCTGTACAACCTAAACAATATAGTCAATATTCAAACCAGCATCGATCTTGTAACCGAGCCTTTAAATCTATTGGAGTACATTGATAGTGCTATTGCTACACAGGAAGCCAAGATTTTGAATAAAAATGCTCATGTACATGTTTCCGTTTCCGAAGATATAGCTGTAAACTTTAATAGAGCTTATTTAGAAAGTGTATTGTTAAATCTCATTTCTAATGCCCTGCGCTATTGCGACCCTTTGCGTACACCACTCATAGAAATTAACGGAGAAACTAACGCTACAGGCTACGTACTTCGTATTAAAGATAATGGTGTAGGTATCGATCTTGTTAAAAACGGAGAAAAATTGTTTGGCCTTAACCAAACTTTTTACGGTAATAGCGATGCCCGCGGTTTTGGACTTTTTATTACTAAGAATCAAATAGAAGCCATGGGAGGTAAAATAGAAGTAGAAAGTGTGCTTGGGCAGGGTACTACCTTTACTGTATATTTTTACTAGAATACAGGGTATTCGGTAAATTTACCCCTAGTGCCATAATTTTTAATGAATAGATTACTTGCCGCTACATCCATCTATTATAAATAGAGTCCAGTTTTAGTTTATTACTAATCCAATCCAATATCCGAATAAACAATAACCAAGGCCCAACGAATAACAAGCAGCGTAAAAGGCCGCCTACGCACTGCCTACAGGCCAGCTATGCACTAGTGCTGCACATGATTCGCACAACAATGGCGCATGAACAGTACATGAATCACACATGAACAACACAACAAGGATATCTGATCGCCGATGAAGGATTGATTGCAAATAAACAATAAACAATATCCAATAAACAATGTCCAAACATCTGCGAAAAACAAGAAACTAGCTGCGCACAGCATCCGGTGCCCGGCCATCGGTGGCCGCTTTCAAATTTTTCTTCTTGTTGC
>NZ_DHDZ01000012.1 GCF_002399615.1 Pedobacter sp. UBA4863
TTTTGTAGATTCTACGCCGATCAAGGTATGCAATAACAAGCGTGTAAAAAGAAATAAAGTGTTTAAGGGGATTGCGGAGGTTGGGAAATCTACCTGATTAATCGAGTTCAGGTTTATAAGAACTTGATAAGCTAAATATTTATGTTCTTAGTGGCTAAACGGCTTAAACGCTCTTTTCTTTTTTTCATGGTAGGGCCATGTAACAAATTTAAGTAGGTCTTCCAATACCACGAGAACAGTCATATATTTGATATAACCATCAAATACAAACAGTATGATAAAAAGATACTTGAAAAATAAAGCGTTGGCGGCTACTATGTTCTTGTTCGTAACCGGCTTTGCTGCAATTGCGCAAGAAGTACCTTCGCCTAAATCGCATTTTGGGTTTACCATAGGCGAT
Organism: Pedobacter sp. UBA4863; assembly: GCF_002399615.1. Lineage (GTDB taxonomy): Bacteria > Bacteroidota > Bacteroidia > Sphingobacteriales > Sphingobacteriaceae > Pedobacter. Next base: position 401 of record NZ_DHDZ01000012.1, read on the forward strand.
AATTACCAATTGGCTACTTATACCCAAACCGAAGCTTACTTTAAAAAATTAGCTGCAAGCTCAAACAGAGTGAAATTGGTTGATATTGGCAAAACCGAAGAGGGCAGAAGCCAATATATGCTCATTGTTACTTCGCCAGAAAACCATAAGCATTTAGCAAAGTACAAGGCTATTTCTCAAAAATTGGCCCGTGCCGAAGGCTTAACACAAGAAGAAGCTAAAGCCCTAGCGCAGCAAGGCAAAGCAGTAGTTTGGATTGACGGGGGATTGCACGCTAACGAAACCGTTGGTGCGCACCAGTTGATACAAACCGCCTATAATTTGGTAAGCAGAACCGATGCGGAAACTACTAAAATTTTAGATAATGTAATTGTGTTGATGACACATGCCAATCCGGATGGACAGGAGCTGCAAACCAATTGGTACATGAGAGAGAAAACTCCCGAAAAAAGATCTTTAGCTGGTCTGCCTCGTTTGTACCAAAAATATGCAGGCCACGACAATAATCGTGATTTCTTTATGCTGAACCTAAAGGAAACCCAAAACATAGGCCGCCAGTTGTTTATAGAGTGGAACCCGCAAATTATGTACAACCACCACCAATCTGGGCCAGCAGGAACCATTGTGGCTGGGCCGCCGTTCCGCGATCCGCACAACTATGTTTTCGACCCAATTATTTTAACCAGTTTAGATGCCGTTGGTGCGGCAATGCACAACCGTTTAAATGTAGAAGATAAACCTGGTTATACACAACGTGGCGGGTCGGTGTTTTCTACTTGGTACAATGGTGGTTTAAGAACTACTACTTATTTTCATAATATGATAGGTTTGCTTACCGAAACGGTGGGTAGCCCCAACCCTATGGAGATACCTTTGGTACCCTCGCGTTTATTGCCCAACAGCGATTCGCCCAATCCGGTAACACCTAGAAAATGGTATTTTAGAAATGCAATAGATTATTCGGTATCGATGAATTATGCGGTACTAAATTATGCACAACGTTACGGCGATGAACTGTTGTATAATGTGTATAAAATGGGCAGAAACTCTATTGAGAGAGGTAGTAAAGACAATTGGTCTTTTTCGCCACAAAAAATAGCAGCCATTAACGCTGCGGCTAAGAAGGACAAAGTAGAAACCAGTGGAGCTAGAAGAGCCATTAATTCGAAGTATTACGAGGAGGTTATGAAAGATCCTAATAGTCGTGATGCTAGAGGTTATATTCTTTCTGCAGACCAACCAGATTTTACCACCGCCATAAGGTTTTTAAATGCTTTAATTAGAACCGGAATTGTGGTGCATAAAGCAACTGCTGCATTTACGGTAGAAGGAAAACAATATCCGGCAGGTTCTTATGTGGTTAAAACAGACCAGGCTTTTAGGCCACACGTGTTAGATATGTTTGAGCCACAAGATCATCCTAATGATTTTAAATATGAGGGTGGGCCGCCAGTGGCGCCTTACGATGCTGCGGGTTGGACATTGGCTTATTTAATGAACGTTAAATTTGACAGAGTGTTAAATGCATTTGATGGTCCTTTCCAAAAAACTCCTTATGGCGAGTTATTGAAAGCCACGCCTCAAGCTTTGCCTAGTGCTAGCGGCTATGCTCTAAGCGCCCAAGCAAACGAAAGTTATTTGGCAGTAAACGAGTTGTTGAAAGCTAAAGTAGAAGTATTGAGAAACCCTGTAGATGGTTCTTTCTATGTGCCTGCTTCGGCCGCGGCAAAGGCTGCGTTAAACAAAGCAGAACATAATTTTGGTATGCGAGTTACCGCAGCCAGCAAACCTAAAGGCGCTGTTAAAGTAAAGCCATCTCGTATTGCACTTTGGGACACTTACGGTGGCTCCATGCCATCGGGATGGATACGTTATATCATGGAGCAATATCATTACGACATTACCGTGGTTTATCCGCCAGATATTGATGCTGGAAAGCTAAAGGATAAATACGATGTGCTGATTATGGTTGGGGGCTCAGTTCCGGCGCTTACAGCCGATGGAGGCAGGGCGTTTAATCCGCCAAAAATAGCAAATATTCCAGATGAGTTTAAAGGAAGAGTAGGTAGAATGACTGCCGAGAAATCAATTCCTCAATTAAAAGCTTTCTTAGAAAACGGAGGAAATATTGTGGCCATTGGCTCGGCTACAAATTTGGCAGCACATTTGGGCTTACCCGTAAAAAATGCTTTGCTAACTGCCGAGGGAAAGCGTTTACCAAACGACAAATATTATGTTCCGGGAAGTGTGTTAAGTGTAAAAACAGATACAAAACTAACCGCTAATTGGGGGCTAGACGAAGATACAGATGTTTATTTTGACAATAGCCCAGTATTTAAGCTTACTGGTGCTGATGCAAAAGTTAAGCCTTTGGCGTGGTTTGCAACAGATAAACCTTTGCGTAGCGGTTGGGCTTGGGGACAAGCTTATTTGAAAGATGGCATTGCTGCTTTCGAAGCCGATTATGGCAAAGGAAAGTTATTCGCCTTTGGCCCAGAAATTACTTTTAGGTCGCAAACTCACGGTACATTTAAATGGCTGTTTAACCAGCTGTATAAATAAGCGATATTAAAAAAATACTTAGGCGGGTGGGGACACCAGGCCTATAGCACATTGTTCCTGTTTGGTGTCTTCGCCAAACAGGAACGTAAAAAGAGATCAAATTATTTGTTTGATTTTTAACGGGCAGTTCTTAAGAGGGCTGTCCGTTTTTTGGATAGTCTTTTCTACAATATCGGGTTAATACCCAAAATCCGCGTTATTTTACCTTCGTTAGACCAAGAAAAAAACACTTAACCCTAGCTTTGTAGTATTATCTTAAGAAACAATAAAATAGAGAGATGAAAATAGAAATATGGTCTGATGTGATGTGTCCTTTCTGCTATATTGGCAAAAGACATTTAGAAACCGCATTAGCAACGCTTCCTTTTAAAAATGATATTGAGATCGATTGGAAAAGTTATCAGCTTAATCCAGCGTACGAGAATGTGGCGAAGGAAAGTTTGTACGATTACTTATCGAATAGCAAGGGCATTAGTTTAGACCAAGCCAAGCAAATGACTACCCAAGTTGCAGAAATGGCTAGTAATGTAGGTTTGAAACTAGATTTCGAGAAAAGTATTCCGGCTAATTCTTTTAATGCGCACCGGTTAATACATTTTGCGGCCAGTAAAGGCAAACAAGATGAGGCAGAAGAGGCGCTTTTTAAGGCTCATTTTACCGAAACTAAAGACATTGCTAACTTAGAGGTGCTATTGGCTATCGCTAATGCTTTAGGTTTGGATCAAACGGAAGTGAAAGCAATGTTAGAAAGCAACGCTTTTGAAGAAGAGGTGAGGTACGATATTTACGAAAGCCAGCAACTAGGCGTTAGGGGCGTGCCATTTTTTGTGATGGATAGAAAGTATGCTTTATCGGGAGCGCAGCCTGTAGAAGCTTTTAAAGAAGCAATTACGCAAGGTTATAACGAGTGGAAGCTGGCTCAAGAAAGCTCACCTTTAAAAAACTTAAATACTACTACCGACAACACTTGTGACGAAAATGGTTGTGAGGTGTAAGTGTTGCGGCGGTTATTTCTAGCGAATTATAACGAGGCATGAAATCTAGCGAGATGCTATTGGTGTAAGGTTCCTAGATTTAACTTCATTAATGTTCAATTTTATTAAAAAAGGCGTTCCAATTTTAATTGAAACGCCTTTTTTAATGCTTTTGGCATAGCTATTTATTCAAAGGAGCTGATTTACTGGTATTCTTGCTCAGCTTTGAATTTTCGGTGTGCTTCATAAAATCAACCATAATATTCATGCTCTCGTCTTCAATGAAGTCTAGCGCATCTTCTTTTGTTGTTTTCTCTCCCTTTTTAAGCAAAGCCAGGCCTTTTTGTGCCCTAACCTGATTAACCCTAGCCAACGATTTTGCCTCTAAGGCGTCGCGTTCTGCCTTTAATTTGGCTTCGTTTAAGGTTACCGAAGTTTCATTCTCTCTTTTCTTAATTTCGGCAATGTCTTCTTTTAATAACTTATAATCTAACGATTTAGATATGCGTTTTTCGTGAAGCTTTAACAAATTGGCTTTAACGGCATTCAAATCGTAAACGGTAGTATAAGTAGAAGGGTTTACCATATCAAAAGGCAAGGCAGATGGCTCTGTATCTTCTCCAATTTTATCTAAAGGATAGATAGACGGAAAACTGATGTCAGGAATAACGCCTTTGTGCTGTGTACTGTTACCACTTACACGGTAAAACTTTGCCATGGTTAAGTTAATTTGCCCCAACTGAGGAACGCCGTTTTTATCTACAATGGTTACTGTTGTTTGATTTTTATCCTTTATTTGAACGCTTTTTGCTTGTTCTTTCTTTTTAAACAAGGCCGCTAGCTGGTTTAATACGCCAGAGTTCATTAACGAGTTTAAATCGATAGACGATTGTACCGTTCCTTTGCCGTAAGATTGTGTTCCTATTATAATTCCTCTTTGGTAATCTTGTATTGCACCAGCAAAAATTTCGGAGGCCGAAGCACTTAAACGGTCAATCATTACGCCCAAAGGGCCATTCCAGGTAATGTTGCTGTTTTCATCTTTATAAACTTTTACACTGTTTCTGTAATCTTTAACCTGCACTATCGGCCCTTTTCCAATAAATAAGCCAGAAAGTTCAATGGCTTCGTTTAAAGACCCGCCGCCGTTCGCTCTAAGGTCAACCACAATGGCATCAACCTTATCCATGTTTTTAAGCGTATCGATTAATAAGCGAACATCTCTCGTTGTACTTTTATAGTTCGGGTCTCCGGCATTTGCCGCTTTAAAATCTGCATAAAACGCAGGGATTTTAATTACGCCAATTTTGTAAGGCTTGCCCTCGTTCTCTACCGTTTTTACAATTTTTTTTGCCGATTGGTCTGCCAAAATAATTTTCTCTCTCACCAAAGTGATAATTTGTGGCTTGGCAGAAAGTTCTTGCCCAACTGGAATTATCTTTAAACGAACCGTGGTGCCTTTAGGGCCTTTAATTTTGGCTACGGCATTATCAATTCTCCAGCCAATAATGTCCTCAAATTCGCCGTCAACACCTTGTGCTACAGCTACAATTCTATCGCCTGCATTTACTTTTTTACTTTTAAAAGCGGGGCCACCCGGCACAACAGACACAATTTTAACTACTTCGTTATCTACTTGTAAAGTGGCTCCAATACCTTCTAAAGATCTAGACATTTCTTGGTTAAACACTTCGGCATTACGAGGGTTAAAATAATTGGTATGCGGATCAATGGCTTCTGTAAAAGAATCCATCAAGATTTGAAAAACATCTTGGTTGTTAAATTTGGACGCTTGCGATCTTAAATTGGTATAACGCTTTGTTAGGGTTTCTATATGCTTTGCATCGTCGGTGCCGGCTATTTTTAAATTAACCAGTTCGTATTTTACGCGTTTTTTCCAGATGTTATCTAGTTCTGCAATAGACTTAACCCAAGGCATTTTCTCTCTATCGTAAACATAAACATCGTTTTGGTTGAAATCGTATTTGTCTTTAATTTGCGATAGGGAGTAAGATATACGTTCGTTATATCTTTTCAAATACATATTGAAAATATAGAAAGGCGTACTTAGGTCGCCAATCCTTAGATCATCGTCTAAGTTGTATCTGTTTGCTTCAAATTCTTTAATATCGCTCTCCAAAAAGTAATACTTTGAGGGGTCTAAAGCTTTAATGTACCTATCGAAAATAATTGAAGAGATAGAATCGTTTAGCTTAATTTTTTTGTAATTGTAGTTTTCTATCAAACCTACTACTTCTTTGGCCACTAGACTTTGTTGCTCATCGGGCTTTATGTTGTTAACCCCCTCTACCGGTTTTTGTGCCTTTGGCGAAGCCGTGCAGGCCAAAACGGCGGCTGTAAGGGTAATAGCAAATATTCTTTTCAGCATTTCTTTAACTGTTTTAAAATCCATCCTTATAAAATCATTATCCAATATGATACCAATTTCTTAAATAAACAAAAAAGATACCGCTTAACACTGTATCTTTTTTGTAAAGATTGTAAAAAGAACGCAAATCTGCGCCAGTAAATTGCTTTTCTATTAAAGTATAAAAATTTGTTTTTTTGGCTTAGGCTACAGCAGGGATAGGAGCCCCGGCCTAGCCCTTTTTAGTTGAGAGATGCTTTTCGGCAATTAAAGCTCTGTTGTTTTTAATTAGCTGATTATATTGTGCTGTATTGGCATTTTTAGAAAGTAGTTCGGCTGTGTTTAAATCTTTAACAGCCAATTGGTAATCTTTCTTTCTAATCTTAACTGCTGCAATGCCCAACACCGATTCGATATAGGCGTGGTTGTCGCGAAGCTGTTGCGCCAAAATACCTTGTTGCGTATAAAACCAAAGCGATTGGGGCAATTTGTTGGCGGCTAAATATATTTTGCCCAATTGTTGATAGGCCAACATTTGGCCAGCTCTGCTGCCTATTTTGGTGTAATTTTTTAAAACCTGTTTCAATACAATTTTTTCTGCCTCTGGATAGTTCAATAAGGCAAGGTGTGCATTGCTTAAACGGATAAGCGCCGTGCCGTAACGGCTAAATTTTTTACCTCGTTGATACTCGTGGGCGGCCTTGTTAAACATAGCCGCTGCTCCATCAAAATCGCCAATACGTTCGTAACGTTCTGCTTCATCAAAAAAAATATCTGCATTGCTACGGTTGGCATTGCCTAATACCGCTACGTTTATAGAAAATTGTGGGTAATTAGTTTGTTCGAAGCCTGGTGCTACGTTGCCCTGTGCATTAGCAAAGAGTACAGAGAGAACCGAAAGCATGAACAGCCAGATTTTTTTCATGCCCCAAAGATACGCCTTTTTGAAAGAAAAAGTATAAGGGGTTGTTTTTCTTTGCTTTAAACAAGAAACAGAAAGGGTACCAGAAGCATTTTAGCGTTAATATTTTGACAGTACTTTAAAAACCGACAGAGCCGAAATTTGGTGTTTGTGTTGTTTATTACAGCTAAAGAAGATATAAAAAAAGCCCAAAATATTTCAGTTTGGGCTTTTACGAAGGTTTAATTTATTATCTCGCACAGTCGGCGGTCCAAGTTTGACCGTCTTTAATTACCAACATGTCTAGGTTGTGCGCATCAATGGTAATACCTGTTACGCCACTACCAATGCTTATATAGGTGTTGTCGCCTTTTTTCTCGAAGGTTACCCCGCTAATGTCTGGAATACCGCTACCGAAAATAAATTTATAGGTGTCGCCAACTTTACTAACGGTTACTTTTCCGTCTTCGTCCATAATGGTTTTATCACCGCTTTTGTAGCTAATTTCGCCAGAGTAGGTGCCAACAAAAAAATCGTTATTTGCAGGGTCGTCATCTTTGCTGCAAGATGTAAATAGTACCAGCGCTAAAACAAATGCTCCTAAAATTTTTAATGTGTTTTTCATCTTGTTTATTTTTTGTTTTCAATTGAGGTAAAGCAATCATGCTTAAAAATCATGGTGGTCATCCTTACCTTTTTCTTAATTTAACCGGCTAGCATTTTACAAAGCGTATGCCAACAACCCTGTTTTTGAGGCAAATAAATTTCAAAATGCTTAAAACTTTATTTAAAAATTGTTGTTAAATGCGACGGTTAAAACAGAGCCAAAAGGGCTGAAAAATTTTAAGTTTTTTAGGTGCTACTCGAAAATAAAGATGTTGTTTTTAAATAAACGTTATTCTCTTAGTGAAGAGATAACAGTACAAAAGCTACCATTTATTGTAACATATAGTAAAAAAAGCTGTCGAATTATAAAAAATTAGAAACGATGTTAGTAACAACAACCAATAGCGTAGAAGGTAAGAAAATTGTTAAATATATAGGCCTTGTTACGGGAGAAACCATTATCGGTGCAAACCTTTTTAAAGATATTTTTGCGGGACTTAGAGATATTGTTGGCGGGCGCTCGGGCTCTTACGAACAAGTATTACGCGAAGCAAAAAATACCGCGGTAAGCGAAATGCAACAATATGCGGCATCTATGGGTGCCAATGCGGTAATTGGAGTAGATTTAGATTATGAAACTGTAGGTAGTGGCGGTAGCATGTTGATGGTGACCGCTAGCGGAACGGCTGTTGTTTTGGAGGATTAGACACCCCAAAGCTCCCGAAGAGAAATTGGGACAAGCTCTAAAGGAGCTTTGTATAGGCATAAAAAGCCCTAACATCTTTATGATATTAGGGCTTGAGTATTTTAAGCCTCCCTTTAGGGAGGTTTGGAGGGTATTTATCTTTGCGGCATTTTAGGCATATTGCGCATCATCTTAGCTGCGGCTGCCGGGTTAGAGAACTGTTTCATCACCTTTCTCATGTCCTCAAACTGTTTTAACAGCTTAGTTACATCTTCTACTTTGTTGCCAGAACCTTTTGCTATTCTTAGTCGGCGGCTTTGTTGTATTGCATCTGGGTTTTCTTTTTCATAAGGAGTCATCGATTGGATAATCGACTCGATACCTTTAAAAGCATCATCCTCGATATCAACGTTCTTCATCATTTTACCAACGCCAGGTATCATTCCCATCAAATCCTTCATATTGCCCATTTTCTTAATTTGCTGAATTTGGTTATAGAAGTCGTTGAAATCAAACTTGTTCTTGCGGATTTTCTTTTGTAGCTCGGCAGCTTCTTTCTCGTCAAACTGTTGTTGAGCACGCTCTACAAGGGAAACCACGTCGCCCATGCCCAAAATACGAGAAGCCATCCTCTCTGGATAAAACACATCCAAAGCTTCCATTTTTTCGCCAGTACCAATAAACTTAATAGGCTTATCAACTACCGATTTAATAGAAAGGGCCGCACCACCACGGGTATCACCATCTAATTTGGTTAACACTACGCCGGTAAAATCCAAACGGTCGTTAAATACTTTTGCTGTATTTACCGCATCCTGACCAGTCATCGAATCTACTACGAATAAAATCTCGTGTGGTTTGGTCTGTGCTTTAACTTCCGAAATTTCGGCCATTAACGCCTCATCAATAGACAAACGACCAGCCGTATCGATAATAATAACGTTATTGTTGTTCTTTTTGCCTTCGGCAATACCCTCTAGTGCAATAGCAACTGGGTCTTTACTTTCTTTGTTGGCATAAACAGGCACACCAACTTGCTCGCCTAAAACCTGCAACTGATCTACCGCTGCCGGACGGTAAACGTCGCCAGCCACCATTAAAGGTTTTTTGCCTTTGCTTTTTAGGTGTAATGCCAATTTACCAGTGAAAGTTGTTTTACCCGCACCATTTAAACCTGCAATTAATATTACCGTTGGGTTGTTTTTTAAGTCCAACTCTGTAGCTTCACCGCCCATTAAGGCAGCAAGCTCGTCGTTCATAATTTTGGTAAGCAACTGCCCAGGCGAAATGCTGGTCAATACGTTCGATCCCAAAGCCTTCTCTTTTACCTGATCGGTAAATGTTTTGGCAGTTTTATAATTTACGTCCGCATCAAGTAAAGCCTTCCTGATTTCTTTCATGGTCTCTGCCACGTTGATCTCGGTAATGCTTCCCTGTCCTTTTAGAACTTTAAACGCCCTGTCTAACTTATCCTGTAAATTTTCAAACATTGCTTGACAATTAAATTATTATGAAGTGCAAAGGTAAGGAAATTTACGATTTTAGGTTTACGATTTTAGATTTTTGAAAATAGCTGCTTTCGTTTTTGTTTGTTGAAAAGCACATGCAGCGAAAATAGGTCCCGAAAGTCCCGCTTTATACTATAGTCCCGATAAAAATCGGGAGCTGCCGTTTCAATCGGGTTTAATTAAATTTTGGCTATTATCTTGGGAAAGTAAAACTTGCCCCTAAGGCCAAAGCCTGACTTCGCTGTACTTTCAAGTCCATATCCTTATCGTACAAAATAACACCTGTTAACGATACATTTAAGAAACGATTTAATTTAGCGGTAGCTACAATATCCAAACGATGGTCAATTTGTCCAAAATCATCATAAGGAATAAACATATTGTACTTGGCTTTTAAAATCGTGTTCTTCATAATTTCTTTTTCAAAATTACTTACCACTTGAAAAGCCAGCTCATTTTTTACTGTTTTGCCTTTTTCTACCCCAAAATTCTTTGGGTTGGTTTTAATAATGGAAGTGTCTAACACAAATGTTTGGCGGGCAGTACCAGTACCAATACGTGTTGAGAAAATTTTGCTGGGCTTATATTCAAAACCCATCGATTCTGTTAAGTAGCCTGGCGACATAAACTTAGAGAGTAATTTTGGCACTTCGTTGCCCTGTGCATCTTTTGAGTAAGAAAACCCCTTGTCAAATTGCGATTCGAAACTTAGCGAAGCAAAGAAATACCAATTTTTAGATAATTGTACTGCCGCTTTGTTATCCCAATAAACACGATCGCTGGTTTTCTTTTGCAGCTGGTCTTTGTTTTTTACCTTTCCGTACTGTAATATTAACTCGCTGGTGTAGCTGTAGCTTTCTTTGCTGTACTCTGCTTTGTGATTTAGCAAAGCACCAACAGCAATAGAGTTTACACCACCACCTTTCCAGTTGTCGCTAAACGATGCTTGGTTGGCGTTAATGCCAACGGTGGCTTTGGTTTTCCAATAATTTATTTTTGCTTGTACCAATGCGGGCTTTAGTTCTACCGTGCTAAAGGTAATTGTGCCTATTCGCGAAGGAAGCGGGCTGCGTTTTAGCTTAATTTGCATATCCTTAACAGGAATGGGAACAGTATCTACTTCTTGCGCAGCAAGAGAAAAGGAAAGGGCTAAAACTATAAAAGAGGTCAGTAATAAACACTTCATTATCTACAAAATAACACAAATTTTAGTAAAATATTGATAGTAATGGCAGAGTAATACTACAAAAGCTGTAAAATTATACGCTGCTTAACTATAAAAAAACACTTTTCATTAAGGCGCCAAGGGCCAATATTATCATGTTGAACGGTATTATCTTAGGATAAGTATTTTAATGGTTTTACAAGGGTCAAATAAGTAGCGTACTTAGGCAAAATCTTAGATTTATGTTATTTTAAACAGTTTTTTTAGGGTTTAACCATTTAACCCATGCAAACGTTTTTCTGTTTTTTAAGTAACCTAAATTGCATTCGTTTTGGTAGGCTTCCCGTTCAAAAGCAATATTAAAATAGGCTTGCTGATGGTTTTTATATTTCGCTAAGTTGAAGAGGTAGTGGAAAAAATAAAGCAAGTAAAAAGGTAAAATAAGTAGTTCTAACTGTTGTTGGAGGTGTATTTTTTCATGGTTAACTAAAACCGGGTTGTTTTTATAAGCAGCCCTTTTAAACAAAATAAAAGGGTAAATAGCCATTGCTGCTGCCGGAAGCTTTGAAACAACAATAGATAGTGGCATTAGGGTTGATCTATGGTTAATTTTGGCAAGCTTGGCATGCGAAACATCGCGGGGTTTCGTTTATAAGACGCGTAACTGTTTTTTACAAATTGTATAAAAGCATATTCTGATGCGTTTAAAACAAACTGATAGGTAGGGCGATATTGGCTCATGAAATCTTGTACGTTTTCTTCCTTAATGTCAATTAAAGCCCTTACATAATCTGGCCTGTAACGATAATCAATTACTTGGTCTTTATAGTCTTTTTCTAATATTTTCTGTAACTGACGGGCGTTTTTGCCTTCTCTGCTCAATAAGTTATAAATGGCGTCTATGCCTAAACCAACACCACCGGGGCCAAGGTTAAGCAAATCTTTACTACTGCCTTTATCAAGCTTGTATTTGTATTCTTCTAGTTTAGATTTATAAAGGTCTTGTGGTGTTTTGGCATTGCCGTAAATACTTACTTCCTTTAATCGAATACCCAAAGAGCGTAACTGAAAAACAATAGCGCTTTGGCCGCGGTAAACCACCGTATCCATGGCATGACCGCTTAGGGCAGCAAAAAGTGTATCGCCCAGTTTAACCGTGGCCGCAAATTCGCCTTTGGTGTTGTTGTAAAAACCCTCGTCTATAGCCGAGTTGTAAATGTAAACTTTGGCCAAGCGCAGTTTGGTTTCCTTATCTACCACAAAGCCTGGCACAGTTTTTTGCTGGGCAAATACAGATAGCGCACTAAAAAAAAATATACCGACCAGTAGAATCTTCATTCGAAAAGCAAAACTACAATTTAAATAAATTGGCCTAATTTATCTTAACATTATTTAACTACCAACAGTTTTTGGCCTATTTTAATGTTATTGTCTAACAATTGGTTTAAGCTTTTTAAATCATCTATTGATATTTTGTAAAGTTGGCTAATCTTATAAAGCGTTTCTCCCTGCAGCACTGTATGGTATTTTCCGTTTTCTAAACTAGTTGGCGGATCTTTTGGCGCCACATTTACGGGGGTGTACAATTTTTTTTCATTAGCCATATTGGTGTTAATTTCTTTCAGCACTTTATCTTCTCTAGCTAACTTTTCTCGCTCGGTTTCTGGCTGGTCGTATTGGTAAAGCTGATATTTTTCGATGATGTTGATGAGCAAATCTGGGTATTTAGGATTGGTGGCATAACCCGCATTTTTAAGCCCAATTGCCCAGTTACGGTAATCGTTTTTATCTAATTCGAAAAGTGCAGCGTAACGTTTGCGCTTTAAAAATTGGGAATGGTCTTTGTAAGATTCCCTAGGGTCTTTATAAACTCTAAAGCAATCGTCTTTTTGATCGTCGTCTTTGTAATAAGCTTTTCCTTTCCAATCTGAAGTACATTTAATACCAAAATGGTTACTGGCATACTTGGCTAAATCGCTACTACCGCTGCCCGACTCTAAAATGCCCTGTGCTAATTTAATGCTGGCCGGAATACCGTATTTATTCATTTCTTCTATTGCCGTTGCTTTAAAAGCATCGATATAGGAGAGAGTGGTGTACGAAACAGGAGTGGGGTTGTCCTTTTTGGCATTTTTTTCAACCTGTTTGTTGTTTTTGCTGTATTGCCTAGTTTTACAAGCGCTAACAAATACAATTAAAAAAGCTAAAAAAGGAAGAAGTGTGTTTTTTCTCATGTTTGGCATTACAGTTTAAGTTTCTGACCAGGTTTTAAAGCATTTGATTTGAGCCCGTTTTTGTTGATGAGGGCCTTTACGCTGGTTTTATTTCGCTTTGCAATAATACTTAAATTATCGCCCGGTTTAACGGTATATGTTTTCTTGCTTGTCTTTTTAGGCTGATAAACAGGCCTAGGATCTGTAGGCTCTATGTAATCTGCCGGCCGGTTATCGTATTGATAAAGCTCGTACTTTTTTATCAGTGCCACCACTTGCGAAGCCCAAGTTTTGCTGTGGGCATATCCGCCGCGTTGTATGCCCCTGGCCCATGCCTTAAAATCATACTGGTCGTATTTATCGAAAAGCGTATTAAAATGGTTACGACTTTTTAAGAAAGTAATAAAATGATGGTAAGCAGAATCTACCGTTGGGAAATCTCTGTATGCGGAGCGAATTTCGGTATTGGAATTTTTACCCTTAAACCCGAAATGATTGTTCAGGTAACGGGCAACCTTACTTTTTCCAGCGGCAGATTCGTGTATGGCTACACCTAAAATGATACTGGCAGGGATGTGGTGTTCTTCTGCTAAATCTTGAGCAAGATCTGCATACGTTTCAATGTATTCTTCAGTAGTTTGTGCCGATGCAAAAAAAGCAGCGGTAGAGAGCATAAGGAGAAGCAGCGTTTTTTTCATTGTATTTCCTTTTACGTCATTTCTCTCGTAGGGAGAAATGACGGGTTTTACTTCTTTCTAATGACGAACAAGCCATCCCTAACAGGTAAAATCAACTTTTCTACCCTATTATCTTCATTTATTTTATCGTTAAAAGAACTGATGTTTTTAGTGTCTTTGTCTTGTGCATTGTTTACAATTTTACCATTCCAAAGCACATTGTCAACAATAATTAAACCTCCAGCCCTTACTTGGTCAAAAATCAAATCGTAATAAGTGCCATTGTTTTTTTTATCAGCATCGATAAAAACTAAATCAAAAGTTTCGTTAATGTTTTTTAAACTTTCTTGGGCATCGCCAATGATGTAGTTTATTTTGGAGTTTAAAGGAGATTTGGCAAAGTTTTCACGAACCATATCCTCTAGCTCAGCATTAATATCTAAAGTGTAAATAATGCCCTCTTCGGTTAGGCCTTCTGCCAAACACAAGGTTGCGTAGCCGGTAAAAGTGCCCACTTCTAAAATTCTTTTTGGCGAAATCATTTTGCTGAGCATACTTAAAACCCTACCCTGATAATGGCCGCTAAGCATACGTGGCATCAACACTTTAAGGTTGGTTTCTCGGTCAATATGTTGCAACAATTTATCTTCGGGCTCGCAATAGTGTAGTAGAAGGTGTTGTAATTCTTCGCTAATCATTGTGCTTATAAACGGTTTTGTTCCATAAAATATTGCAGAATTATGGTGGCCGATATGGTATCAACCCTTTCTTTGTCTCTTCTGTCTGTTTTTTTCAATCCGCTTTGCATAATGGTAGCATGTGCCATTTTGGAGGTAAAGCGTTCATCTACCCAATACTGCGGTATGGTTGGAAAGTTTTTTTTCAAGATGGTAGAAAAACCTTTTACGTGTTGATAGTTTTCAGAAGGGCTGCCATCCATTTGTTTAGGTTCGCCCAGCACAAATGCTTCTACCTGCTCTGTTAAAAGGTATTTTTTAATAAAATCTACAATATCTTTGGGGTGGATGGTGTCCAATCCGGTTGCAATAATTTGCAGGGGATCGGTAACGGCAACGCCTATACGTTTGGTGCCATAATCGAAAGCTAAGATACGTGCCATGTGGGCAAAGATAGGGTTTTTACCCCCAACCCCTAAAATGGAGTTATTTTATTGTGCATTGTACTCTAAACCCGATTGCAGTGGAAATACTTTTTTGTTGCGTCATTTCGACGAGGAACGAGGAGAAATCTGCAAGATAATAGCAATGCTTATAGATTTCTCTCTGCGTTCGAAATGACGGCGAACAGAAAACAAAAAGTATTTATAACGAAAAGCGGGGCTACCGAAAATAGTATTACTGAAAAAGCTTTTCCTAAAACAAATAAAATATTTTTGTAATAGGATGCAACGTTTTGAAAATCATATTGTCTTTTAATCAGAACGCTTTAAAGAACGGAAAAAGAACGCTACAAATTTGGAAACAGTTTACATAGATAAGCATGCAGATTTAGTAAACGAATGTCGAAAGGGCAATCGGAAGGCACAATTTGAAATATACAAGTTGTATGCTACGGCTATGTACAATGTGGCGCTGCGCATTGTTAATGATGATGCAGAGGCCGAAGATGTTTTGCAAGAAGCTTTTTTGGACGCTTTTAACCGCATTGCAGATTTTAGGCAAGAAACAACCTTTGGGTTGTGGCTAAAACAAATTGTGATTAACAGGTCTATCAATTATCTGCGTAAGCGAAAAATGGAAACGATTAGTGTAGATGAGGTAGATGTGCCAGAAGAGCAAGAGCCAGATTTTGAGGAAACACATTTAAAGGTAGAAGCTATAAAAAGTGCCATGGCACAGCTACCAGATGGTTATAGAGTGGTGTTAAGTTTATATCTTTTTGAAGGGTACGACCACGAGGAGATTGCACATATATTAAAAATAACAGAGAATACATCGCGTACACAGTATATGCGAGCAAAAAGAAAATTGAATAGTTTATTAGTAACGAGAGGAGTAGCAAGATGAGCAATAAATTAGAGGGGTTTGTAAAACACAACAAAAAGGAATTTGAAATAAAAGGCCCTTCAGATACCCTTTGGAGTAAAATAGAAGCAGAATTAGATAAAAAAAAACCTGCTAAAAAGTCCTTTGGCATGTATCAGTGGATGAGTATAGCGGCCATGTTAATACTTACCGTAGGGATTTATTTTGGCTACCAGTATAGAAAAATAAACGCAGAAATTATGGTAGCCGATATTAACCCAGGTTTAGGAAAGAAAGAGATAAGGTTTACCAGTTTGATTGAAGAAAAAAGAGATAGCCTGCTCATTTTTGCGGATACAGATCCCGTGCTTTATCAAAAATTTACCACAGACATGGGTAAGTTAGATCAAGATTACCAAGCGTTAAGAAAACAGCTACAAACCAGCCCAAACAAGGCCGTAGTAAGCAAGGCGATGATGAGAAATTTGGAAATCCAGCTGCAAATGATCAGCCAGCAGTTACATATTATCAATCAAGTTAATCAATATAAAAAAGAGGAGAAAACCATTTAATACATTATTTCGTTCGACGTCGGTTATAATGTAATTAAAACAAGTTTGCTCTACACAACATATTTTAAAACAACAGTAGAAAGATGAAAAAAATCATATTTAGCATATTGGCCTTAGTTTGGGTTTTTATGCAAGCAAACGCACAAGAGGGCGGGCTGCCTCCAATTCCGGCAACTCCGGCAACGCCAGCTGTAGAGGCTTATAGTAATAGCACGTTAAATAGCAATACCACCACTATAACAACACGTACCAAAACAGCTAAAAACGGCAAAACCGAAGTGGTTACAGAGCGCTTCTCGTCAAGCTCACAGCAAGATCAGTATGATGATCCTCAAAGAACAAAGTCTTTTTCAAAATCTTATCATCTTGGCAGGGGCGATAAAGTAAACGTTGCTAATATCTACGGAAACATTATGGTTAAAACTTGGGATAAAAACGAAGTAAAAGTAGATGCAGACATTAGGGCTTTTGCCAATTCGGAAGAGGAAGCACAAAAGCTAATCGACAATGTAACTATCACGAGCTCAAAAAATGGTGATGAAGCGGTTTTTAAGACCCAAATGGAAGACAGAAACGGCAGCTGGGGCAATGGTAGCAGAAACGGGAAGAGATGGCGTAGAGAAGTAAAAATATTTATGACCGTTTATTTGCCCAGCAGTGCATCCTTAACCGTATCTCAGCAATATGGAAATGTTGAAATACCCGATTTTTCTGGACCAACGGCGCTAAAGGTACAGTATGGTAAACTTGTAACGGGCAATTTGAGCAACGCAAACAATTTTATATCGGCACAATATACCAGTGTAGATTTAAAGGACGTGAACAAAGCCACCATAAAGCAACAGTATGGAAGTGGTTTAACCATTTCGTCTATAGGCGATTTAACACTTAACGCACAATACGCTACAGTTCGCATAGGCGATATTAAGAGAAATGCAAGCATTAAACAGCAATATGGAAGTGGCTTAAGCATACAGTCGGTAGATAATTTAGATTTAGAGGCACAATATGCTTCGGTAAAAATAGGAACGGTTAGAGGAGATGCAGGAATTAAAGTGCAATATGGGAGCGGTTTAACTATTGAGCAGGTAGGTAATCTGAGCCTTACATCGCAGTATGCCGGCGTAAGTGTAGGTAGATTAACCGGAAATTTAACGGCAAAAGCGCAATATAGCTCCAGGTTTACGATCAATAAGATAGAGGCAACGAGTAAAATAGTTAACCTAGATACAGAATATACTACTATTACATTGGGCTTTGCTACCAGTTATGGAGGAAACCTAAATGTAGATACCCATTATTCGAGTTTTAAAGCAGGAGAAAATACCAATGCAAGAAAAGTTGGAGATGAGGATAACAGAAGAAATAGCACTAGCAAAGAGTATAGCGGTACTATTGGAAGGGGAGGCGCCTCTAACGTTAAGGTAACGGCCAGATATGGTTCGGTAACTTTTAGATAAATAAGACCTAAATTAGACTTAAGGGAGTGTAATTATTTATGCTCCCTTTTTTGTACCAATGTTTTTCTTGTTAATCCCGCTGTCCGCTGTTCGACATTTGCAATGTCGAATTCCTATCTGTGCATTTGTAATGCACATAGCTATTGCAGATTAAAAACCTGCCGATAAAGCTTCGGAATTACAAATTTCGAAGAGCAAAATTACCCGATGTTATTTCGGTTGGAACATGTTAGAGTATTTCAAATCTCCACCGTTATTTAGGTCAAGCATTTTTTGTAGTTGCAGGTTATATAGCTCTTTCAGCTCTGGCGGATTGATGATTTTTACATTGCCCATCCATTGGAAAATCCAACGAAGTTTATTTGAAAAAACATTTGGATGTTCATAATTTTTTTGTTATAACCTGAGCTCGATTAATC
>NZ_DHDZ01000043.1:0-140 GCF_002399615.1 Pedobacter sp. UBA4863
TCAAGCGTTTCTTTGTTCGGGCAAAGTGCCAATTGGATAAGCTTTTTAACCTCTCGGTCTGTTACCTTTACTTTTGCCCACTCATTAAAAATGCCCTCTAATTGGTTGCTTAATGTATTGGCAAGTCCCATAATCTTGTG
>NZ_DHDZ01000043.1:439-1437 GCF_002399615.1 Pedobacter sp. UBA4863
ACATCATCGCCATTGCCTACACGGATATAGTCGGGCAGTTTCGCTGTGATAAAAATGCGTTCTCCGTTCCCTAATGCTCCTGCGGTTTCGTATAGAATACCCTCGCCACCGCCTACGATAGCATCAAAGAAATTAAAGGCTTCACGATTTTGTACAATGTGGTAATCCTTACCGACTACGCCCAGTACCGCATTGTTATCGGTGCGTATGTTGGCGAAATAGTTAGGTACTTCCAATTCGGTGCTACCTATCTCTATGCCGTTGGCAGTTTCAATAATGCCCGAACCTTTGGTAAACAGTGGGGATTTTACTACTTCGTAATCTAACCCTGCGTATCTGATTGCTTCCTCGCTTGTAGGGTATTGCTCCACGATTTGCCCCAAGTTATGCCACGCTTTTTGCTGTACTGAAAAGAAACTGTACTTTTCTGTTCTCTCGTTGAAATTGATATTATGTGCCATTTTGATAAAATTTTGATGTTAAAAAATGATTGAATACTCGTTGTTAGAATGGGAGGTCGTCATCTGCTCCCTGTGCTGTAATCTTGTTGTTCTCTGCTTGTGCAGTAGCCTGTACGGTTTCGGCTTTCTTGCTACCTCCGTGCAGTTTGATTTGTGAGGTATGGAAGTTCAGCCCCGAATGTGCTTCGCCGTCTTTTCCTATCCACGCCCTTGTGCTTACTCGCCCTGTGAGTTCCACCAATGTGCCTTTTGTCAGCAGTCTTGCCACGTTTGCAGATAGCCAATAGGCACAATCGAAATAGGTCGTTTGCTCTACACGCTCGCCCTGTTTGTTACTGTAGCTTTCGTTGCTCGCTACTGAAAAGTTTACTATTTGCTTGTCGTTGTTAAGGGTTCTTACTTCCGCATCCCTTGTTAGTCGTCCGATGATGTTCATAATCGTTCTGTTTTAAAAGTTTTACATTTTGTTACGTTCGCTTTTCTATTTTCCTACTTGCTTTTGTTGTAGCTCGCCTCGCTTCGCATAATTTTTTCCAA
>NZ_DHDZ01000043.1:1715-1860 GCF_002399615.1 Pedobacter sp. UBA4863
TGGAAATATTCTATTCTAATTTTATTGCATAATGCTAGGCTGTAGAAGCCTAAAAGAGAAGTTTGAAAAATGGAGGTGATTAGAAAATAGATCGGAGGTGCATTTTCAAATTTCTGTTTCATAAATAGCCAAAAGCTCTTTTACA
>NZ_DHDZ01000043.1:1995-2351 GCF_002399615.1 Pedobacter sp. UBA4863
TAAATGTGCTTTGGCTATAAAAAATATAGTTGTAAAAAAAGGCAGGAACTCTAAATCCTGCTTAGTAAATCTTTCTGAAGTATATCGGTTAAAGAACCGATAAGAAAGGGTTTTGAAGAAAATATTGAATTGGGTACCGGGAGGCGTTTTCTTCAATATTCTTTATCTAAATGTCCAATCAAAGCTATTTTATGCGCCATGGATTTGCAGTGGAATAATAAATGTGCTTTGAGGATTAAAAATAAGGGCATAAAAAAAGCAGGACGTGAAATCCTGCTTAATTTATCTTTCTTAATATTCTAACTTCCATCAACTCCATCCATTAATTTCCTAATATCTTCATAGCGATAATACAT
>NZ_DHDZ01000043.1:2500-2761 GCF_002399615.1 Pedobacter sp. UBA4863
TGCCGAAATCCCCAATAATTTTCGCACCTCATAGCTTTTCAGCCATTCCTTTGGTTCTTGTCCTGGTTTTCTAGGGTGCGCTGTATTTCTTCTAATTTCTTGCAAAAGTTCCTTTTTAAAGTTCTCCAAATCTTCCCGTGTAATAAGCTCAACTTTCATGTGTTCTCTTTTTTATTATTAAAATCCAGTTTTCATCACAAAGGCAAAAGACAAGTACTTAATACTAAATCATGCCATAATGAATCCAAATGAACAAAACTT
>NZ_DHDZ01000043.1:2866-3047 GCF_002399615.1 Pedobacter sp. UBA4863
ATGAATCCAAATGAACAAAACTTTTAAACTGAACATCATAATATGGCACCTATTGGTAGCCTTTGGCTCTAAAAGGCAGCTTAACATCTGCAAATCAATTTTTAGCAACCATCCTTTTCCGTAAATTTTGCATATCCTCGCTAAGTTTATGTTCCACTACCTTTGCATAAATCTGCGTGGT
>NZ_DHDZ01000043.1:3249-3687 GCF_002399615.1 Pedobacter sp. UBA4863
ATGTCTTGCAAGGTGAAAGGTAAAATTCTTATCTATCCCACAGATTTCAGCAATCTCCTTTAAGTAGCCATTCATTCGTTGATTAGAAATAACTGGGAAAAGGGTACCTTTTCCAACCGCTACAGGGTGGTCATTATATTTCTTAATCAAGTTCACTGCCTCTGGCAAAAGAGGAACCTTAACTATTGTATTCGTTTTTTGTCGATTAGTTTTAAGCCAATCACTACTATCTATCCCCTTAATTATGTTCTCTTTGGTTAGATTGAATATATCTATATAAGCAAGCCCTGTATAACAACTAAACAGGAACATATCAAGTACAGCTTGTAATCGTTCGATTTTAAAGTATTTTTCACTCAATACCTTTAATTCCTCTTTAGAGAGGTGACCTCGTTCTACTTTATCGAAATGGAGCTTATACTTGGAGAATGGATCCTT
>NZ_DHDZ01000043.1:3913-4074 GCF_002399615.1 Pedobacter sp. UBA4863
AGAATGAACTTATAATTGAGTTCTTCCAGCATTATATCGTTTTTACGATATTGATGTTTAATAAACTTTTTGAGATAACTTTCGGTAGTATGATAATTCTTCATGGTACCTGGTGCAAGTTTTGTAGCTGCAACTTGCCTATGATATTCAATAACCTTTAA
>NZ_DHDZ01000043.1:4156-4808 GCF_002399615.1 Pedobacter sp. UBA4863
AAAGCCATCGTTTCTTCTATATCTTCACCAAGGTACTTGGCTTTAACGGCATCCACGGAAACCGATTTGTTCCGCTGTATCAATTCTTGGTAACCATCAAAAATTAACGAGCGCACTTGCTCCATGTGGCTGTTCAATTTTATGATTTCTTCTCGCTTTCCTTTTGCTCTTCCTTTTGCTTCATCCCAATTATTAATTGACACTTTACTTTTTAAGGAAATTTCAGCTCTGCGACCGTTTACTGTAATTCTTGCATAAACAACGGCCATCTCGTCTTTCTTGTTCTTGGGTAACCGCAACACGAATTGAATCCCAAAGGTGTTTTTACTTTTCATATCCATTTATTTTATGTTCAACTCATACACTTTGGAGCAATTCTCACATTCCGATCGATAGAAGGAATGAAGTGAAGAAGTCAAACAATTATAAATAGCATCAAAATAAATGTCTTAAATAAATGATTTACAGTTATTTATAAGCTATTCGGTGAGTAAATTTAAAACTTAAAATGACTCACCGTTTAACTCACATTTACCTTGATATTCTTTGGGGTTTCTTGATATGATATAAAACAAAAAACCCTCAAATTCATAGAATTTGAGGGTTTCTGACCTTACTTAGTGTAAGTGTGGTCGGGGTGGCAGGATTCGAA
>NZ_DHDZ01000043.1:4962-67243 GCF_002399615.1 Pedobacter sp. UBA4863
ACCCCGATGGTGGTATCACCTTTCTTCGTCTTAAACCCAGCGGGCTACCAACGAGGTTGCAAAGATAAATATTTAATTATGTCTTGCAAATAAATACAACAAATATTTATGATTTATCTGCTAATTCTTTAGCGTTCATCCAATAAAAGAGTTCGTTAATAAAGGCAACAGTCCTTTTGTTGGTTGTTTCTTTATCGGCAGGCTCTCCATTTTCTAAAAAAGCAGTGCCTACATTTGGCACCTGAAAAGTAACAGGAACAGTAAGTGCTCCTATTTTCCATAAACTAAACTGTAAAGAGGTAAGCACCTGCGAAGCGCCAAATGGACCAGAAGAAACAGAAGCTATGGCTATTGGTTTGCGTTTCCATTCTGCATATAACAAATCTATCACATTTTTTAGGCTAGCTGGGTAACCACCATTATATTCTGGCGTAACAATAATTACCCCATCTACTGCTGTAATAGTTTTGGCCAATTGCAGCATTTCTGCCGTTGGATTTTCGATAAAGCGCAGACGTTCTTCAAAAAGAGGGAAATTTAAAACTGTTAAATCAATTAATTCAACCTCTGCTAATTGATTTTGTAATAAATAATTTTTGAAGTACAGTGCTACACTATGGCTGCTGCGGCCTTTTCTTACACTGGCAGATATAACGGCTATTTTTTGCATGATTTATTTGTTAAGTAAACACACTACCAACTACTGAATAGTAGAACAAGATAAGCATTTTTTGCTTGGTAATTTAAAACATCTTTAGCACAAAAAACCACCAACCCGCAGGCTCCTATCTCAATTTATCTAACAACTATTATCATTAATAGCTAGTACCCGAAAATTATTAAAATAAGCTTGGCACAAGCAAATAAGTTGCCCTGCTTTTACTCCCACTTAAATGTTTTTACCGCAACGGCATAAATACCAATACCCCAAACTACCATAATTAAAATTTGTTGCTTTACATCCCAAAGGCCGGCCCCTTCGAAAGCTACCTTACGCATGGCATCGTTTAAATAGGTTAATGGGAGGGCTTTGCTAATGGGCTGTAGCCAAGCTGGAAACGCACTGATAGAAAAGAAGGTTCCCGAGAGTAAAAACTGGGGCAAGGTAATGATATTTGATATTGGCGGAATGGTACTTTCGCTCTTTGCCAGACCAGAAACCACAAAGCCAAAACCCATAAAAACAATCACACCTATAGTAGCCAGTACTATCATATTAAACACCGTAACAACTCCGTTAATGAGTGTAAAATTAAAGGCAAAGTGACCAATAATAATAATGAACAGCGCACCTAACAACGCAAAGCCAATGCGGGCAATAGCTTCGCCCAATACAATACTAGATCGTCTAACTGGCGTAGCGAAGAACCGTTTAATAACCAGGTTTTGCCTTAGTGCAAAGAATATAAAAGCAGTACCAAAAACGCCCGTACTTAACAGCGAAAAACCTAATTGTCCGGGCAATATAAAATCTATAGTGCGATAAAGCCTGCCAGTTACCGTTGTAGCTCTAATTTCGGTAACGGTTGGTTTTTGATTTAACGTATTTAGCTCGTAACTTAATTCGTTTAATACCGATTTTAAAATATTGCCCTTATCTGGCGAGGCCGATGTGTATTTTACGTTGGTAATATAGGCTGGTGTGCCATTCCCAGTATTTTTTTCTACGCTAATTAAGGCGTCGTAATTTCCTTTTTCGAGATTGCTGTTGATCTCTTTTTCTGTTTGGTCTTTAACCAAGCGCACCACGCTTATTTTCTCTAAACTAGCAATAACAGGGTTCTGCATGTCAGACTGTGGGGCAACCACTACATCTATTTTAGTGCCTCCACCACCTATAAATCCGAAAACCACAATAAATATCAGCGGAAACGCTAAGGTAAAAATTACTGCAGATGGGCTTCTGGTTATTGACCTAAAACTTGCTTTTGCTAAAGCTAGTGTAGCTTTTGTATGATTGTAAGGTTGCGACATATAAGTGCTTTTGAATTTTAACTTTTAACTTAAATTTATTCTCTCCACTCTTTACCTGTAAGACTGATAAACACATCTTCCAAGTTGGCGGCCTTTACCTCTTTTTTACGTTCGAAACCACTGGCAATCAAATTATCGATCAATTGGTCGGGCGTATCTAAAGCGATGATTTTTCCTGCTTCTACAAAGGCAACCCTATCACATAATTGCTCGGCCTCGTCCATGTAGTGCGTGGTGATGACCACTGTTGTACCGTTATCCCTAATTTCGCTAATCAAGTCCCAAAGGTTACGGCGTGCTTGCGGATCTAAGCCAGTGGTGGGCTCATCCAAAAAAACAATTTTCGGCGAGTTTATTAAAGTGGTAGCTATGGAGAAACGTTGTTTTTGTCCGCCAGAAAGTTCTTTGTATTTGGCTTTGGCTTTATCTTGCAGGTTTACTTTCGCTAACATTTCCATAGGGGTTACGTTTGTGCCGTATAACCCTGCAAAAAGCTCTAAAAGTTCGGTCAAGTTTAAGTTCGGATAATAACCCGCAGCCTGTAACTGCACCCCAATAATCTGCTTAATGGCATTGGCATCGGTCTCCACATTTAAACCATCTACCCAAACTTCGCCACTGGTTTTACTGCGTAAAGTTTCGATAATTTCTAAAGTAGTGGTTTTTCCAGCACCATTGGGGCCAAGCAAACCAAATATTTCATTTTCATAAACTTCGAACGAAAGTCCTTTAACGGCCTTAAATTCGTCGTAATTTTTTACCAGGTTATTTACACTGATAATTGCTTTCTTATCGTTCATTTGAATATAAAAGTAAGAAGCTTTATAAGAATGCGAAATGATTTTTTGTTAATTGGAATGATTATGAGGATGAAATGATGAATGAGCTTGGTAGTTGGTTGTTTAGATGGTTAGTTTTTTGGTCGGTTTAAACTTATAAAATTCTTTTAAACTAAAAAGGATGTCGGCATTAACAAACATCCTTAAGTATTATTTAGAGAAGGTAGCCTTATACCCTCTACTTCTAACCTTATATTACCAAACTAAGTCGCCTTTGATCATACTTACAAAATCATCGAATAGGTAACGCGAATCGTGTGGACCTGGAGAACTTTCTGGGTGATATTGCACCGAAAATGCTTTCTTTCCCTTTACACGAATACCTTCAATCGAATCATCGTTTAAGTTAACATGGGTAATTTCTACTTTATCCGAAGCTTTTACTTCTTCTGGAATTACGCCAAATCCGTGGTTTTGAGAGGTTACTTCACAGTGGTTTTTAATGATATTCTTAACCGGGTGGTTTAATCCACGGTGGCCGTTAAACATTTTCATGGTACCAATACCGTTTGCCTCTGCCAACAGCTGATGTCCTAAACAAATGCCAAACATAGGTTTATCAGAAGCTAAAACAGCTTTTACTGTTTCAATAGCATAAGGCATGGCTTTAGGATCGCCTGGGCCATTAGAAATAAAGTAACCATCTGCTCCCCAAGCATTCATTTCTTCGAAAGTAGTTTTAGCAGGAAAAACCTTTACATAAACCTCTCTGTCATCAAAATTACGGAGAATGTTCTTTTTGATACCCAAATCTAAAGCAGCTACTTTGATTGGCGCTTCTGGGTTACCATAATAATAAGGTTCTTTAGTAGAAACTACCGAAGAAAGTTCTAAACCATCCATTGGCGGCACTTCTTCCAATTTCTTTTTCAACACCTGCAGATCAGCAATTTCTGATGAGATAATGGCATTCATCGCTCCTTTATTACGGATATGGCGAACCAAAGCACGGGTATCAATATCGCAAATACCTACAATATTTTCATTTTGAAAGTTATCTTGGATAGATTCTGTAGCTTCTTTTCTAGAATAATTGATGTTGTAATTTTTGCAAACCAACCCAGCAATTTTAACGCTTTCAGATTCTACCTCATCGCGGTGCATACCATAGTTACCAATATGGGCATTGGTTGTTACCATAATTTGCCCGAAATAAGAAGGATCCGTAAAAACCTCCTGATAGCCGGTCATACCTGTATTGAAACAGATTTCGCCGGTAGTAGTTCCTATTTTTCCAGCAGCTTTGCCATAAAAAACGGTACCATCGGCCAATAACAAAATAGCTGGTAACTTAGTGTAGTTAGTCATTTAAATTACAATAAAAATTGGGGATAAAAAATGATAATAAAGGAAAAGAGTTTTTAACGAATAAACCGCTTTTAAAGGATGATAACACTGCCTGATTGAACTCTCTCATTTCAGAATACAAAGGTAGGTGTTTAGAACCGTTTTTTTCAAGATTTTTTAAAAAAAATATTAGGCTGTTAATTGGTTGCTTTTTTGGCAGATTGGCCTTTAATCCTTACTCCTTGTTCTTTATTCCAAATAATAAAAGTTAATTTTGTACCTATCAAAACAAAAAGCATGTCGGTAAACAAAGAAATAAAACGTGTAACCACGCATATTTTACAGGAAATGAAGCAGCGCAACGAGAAAATTGCCATGCTTACCGCTTACGACTATTCGATGGCCACCATTTTAGATGATGCTGGCCTAGATGTTATTTTGGTAGGCGATTCAGCGTCTAATGTAATGGCTGGCCACGAAACTACCTTACCTATCACGCTAGACCAGATGATTTATCATGCCCAGTCTGTGGTGCGTGGTGCAAATAGGGCTTTTGTAGTGGTAGATTTACCCTTTGGTTCTTACCAAGGCAACTCTAAAGAAGCTTTAAACTCGGCCATTCGTATCATGAAAGAGAGTGGCGCACATGGTGTAAAGCTCGAAGGTGGGGTTGAAGTGGTAGAATCTATCCAACGTATTATTACGGCCGGCATACCCGTAATGGGACACTTAGGCTTAACACCTCAATCTATTTATAAATTTGGCACCTATACCGTTAGGGCAAAAGACGAAGAAGAAGCAAACAAATTAAAATCGGATGTATTGGCTCTCCAAGAAGCGGGCTGCTTTAGCATTGTTCTAGAGAAAATTCCGGCCAAGCTTGCCCAAGAAGTAACCAAAACCCTTCATATTCCAACTATTGGTATTGGTGCCGGCCCACATTGCGACGGACAGGTATTGGTAGTAAACGACATGATTGGCCTAACCAAAGGTTTCAAACCTCGTTTTTTACGCCAGTATTTAAACCTGTACGAAGGTATCAAAAGTGCAGCGCAATCTTACATCAATGATGTAAAGGCAAACGATTTCCCTAACGAAAAAGAACAATACTAAACCCCAAACCCCTAAAGGGGCTTTGGTAAAATGAATGATTTTGACTATTACAGACAATTCTCCTTTAAGGGCTGGGAGTATAACCGAAGCAGACGTACTTTACGAAGACAACCACTTAATTGCCATTAACAAAAGAGCTGGCGATGTAGTACAAATTGACGAAACTGGAGACCTACCCTTAGACGAAATGGTAAAGCAGTTTTTAGCTATAAAATACAACAAGCCCGGCACTGCTTTTTTAGGGGTGGCGCATCGTTTAGATAGACCCGTAAGCGGCTTAATTCTTTTTGCTAAAACCAGTAAGGCTTTAGATAGGATGAATGCTATTTTCAAAAATCGTGAAATTAAGAAAACTTATTTTGCCGTTGTGCGCAAAAAGCCTGCTAAAGCACAAGGCAAACTTATTAATTGGTTAATTAAAGATCCTAAAAAAAACGTAGTAAAAGCTTTTGATTATGAAGCTAAAGGTACGCAATACTGTGAGTTAGATTACCAGGTGTTAGCCGAACTGGATGGTTATTATTTATTAAGGGTAAATCCGCTAACTGGTCGCTCGCATCAAATTAGGGTGCAGTTATCTACCATGGGCTGCCCCATTGTTGGCGACAATAAATACGGTTATCCCCGCGGTAGCAGAAAAGGCAGCATTTGTTTACATGCCCGTCAATTAGAATTTATCCATCCAGTTAAGAAAGAACCGATAAAGATTTTTGCCAAATTACCTAAAGATGGCTTCTGGGAAAAATTTGAGAAATTTTAATGGCTTTCTTAAAAAAAACATTCCTAACTAATCG
This sequence comes from Pedobacter sp. UBA4863, assembly GCF_002399615.1. GTDB lineage: Bacteria > Bacteroidota > Bacteroidia > Sphingobacteriales > Sphingobacteriaceae > Pedobacter. Next base: position 10,970 of record NZ_DHDZ01000043.1, read on the forward strand.
CTTAACCCTTAAATCTGTGCATCTGTGGCCATGTTATTTGCAAGCCACCTTTTCAAAAACTATGGGATTACTAAAGTCAATTTTCCTTAAATCTTTAAATTTAACTGTCCCATCCTTTTCTTCCACTTCGCCAAAACCTTCTAAAAACTGATTGACTTTTTTAAGAAATACCACTTGCCGTAGAGAACGGCGGCCTTCCGAGTTGAAACTATAATTGGCCACAAGGGTATCTCCATGCATCTCTCCCTCTATGTTTCCACTGCTTTTATCTTTTTCGAACCATTTATAACGGAGTTCTCCGGTAGATACTATGCCAGTAGTAATGAGCGTTAACGCTGCCGTATCTTTCCCTTTAATGTAGGTGTAGCAAGTTTGCTCTGCCACCGGGATTTCCGCTGTTGTACTGTCTTTTTCTTCGGTTACTTTTACGCTTTGCTGGCAGGCGGCCAACAACACCAACATTACCAATATGCTTAAAACCTTCATCTTAATCTTTTAGAAATTAACCTCTTAAAAGAACAGCGAAGTTTAAATTTTGTTTCGACCAAATTAGGCACTAATCACTTTCTACCCGAAGAACCGAACCACTTTCTATCGAATAATCGTAATCCATTTTACAAATTTGTTCACCTACGTAAGCAGCATCAAATAAATCACCGTCGTTTTTTAAAGATATAAACCTTTCTATATCCTTAAAATCAACTTTGTTGCTGCTCCTTATTTGCGTTTGCATATCGGTATCTACCACTCCCGGTGCAATAGCTAAAACTTTAACGCCATTTGCGAAATGGGCTTGTTCTGTTGCCAAAGTTTGTGTGAGCATGTTTACCGCAGCTTTACTACTACAATACATAGACCAGCCAAAATAAGGTTTCAATGCTGCGCCAGAACTAATATTGATAATTGTCTTTTTAGCGGTCCAGCCATCGGTAAGCTTAATAAATGCAGCACTGCAAATAAATGGAACTACCGTATTTAATTTAATGGTGCTTTCTATTGTAGCAACGTCTAACTTTTGCAAAGGGCCAATTTTGCCCAATGTACCAGCATTGTTAATTAGTGTAATTTTAGAAATATTAGTAGCCTTTAAAAGGTTAAAAATATGCGCAAACATAGTTTCAATTTCATAGGTTTTAGCCAAATCAAAAGCTATTTGGCTAACGCCTTTTAAAGTAAGCAAGGCATTAGAGGTTCTTGCCACCGAAAACACCTTAACTCCTTTTGCCACATAAGCTTTCACAATTCCTTCACCAATTCCCTTACTCCCACCGGTTATAATTAATACTTCTTCCATTATGCTGTTATTTCTTAACAATTAACACTTCATCATTAGCTAAAAAAAGATACCCATACTCATAACAAAAAACATATTGATGTCCGTTTTGCGTAGTATAAAAGTGCGTATGATAATCAAAATCAAATCCTCTTTTTACAAGCTGCTCTTTTTTTACTTTTGCTTTCCCAGTAGGATTTTCGTCTTTGAGCACCTTCCTGTTATGCGCCAAAACTTGGTTTATTTTTTTCACCAAACCTTGGTCTTGCACTTTTAATTTATTGTTGTAGTTACTTCTACATTGGTCGTCGCAGAACTTCTTATCCGTACGGCCTTTTAATTCAGCTTGGCAGTCTAAGCAAAGTTTATCCATATTCTAGAATGATGTGATTAATTAAAGCTACAGAAAATAATTGTGGTTTTCAGCATCGTTAAAGCAGTTTAGCCGTATATATACGTTTATACACGGATATAGATGTTTATTATACGGCTATTTTTTTCGGGCTGTTGCAACTTTGTGGTGTCGGTAGTCGTGGTGACTACTGTTCTTTAATCATCAAGCAATTAAAATTTAAAATCATGGAAAATTTAAACAACCACTTCGAAACAAACCACCAATTAAATGTAGTAAACAGCGTAATGTTAACAGGTTTTGTAGGTGCCGATGCAATCATCAAGAATTTTGGAAATCAGAAATTGGCTAGAATTAATTTAGCTGTTAATGAGTTTCATAAAAATGCTTCGGGCGAAACCATTAAAAAAACAAACTGGTTTAACTTGGCCCTTTGGAATTCGTTTGCCGATATAGCAGCCAAAGAAATTAAAAAAGGAAGCAAAATTACAATAATTGGCAAACTACAAACCGGAAGCTACGAAGCTAAAGATGGCTCTACCAGATATACCACCAATATACATGTAACCGAATTAAAAATTGCATCTACAGAAACCAATGTAGCCTAAACATGGCAGCAATATAAATGTTTAGCCAACATCAACTAACCGAGCGATATAAAAAATAAAAAGATTCATTCCTTAAGTTTAAAAAAGTATTATAACTTTGAAAAACCCCTTACTAATTGTATTTTTTACACTAAGGGTATTTTTAATTCAAAACAAATAAAAAATGAGTCTAATAATTGATGTCCATGCAAGACAAATCCTCGACTCGAGGGGCAATCCTACTATTGAAGTAGAGGTAATGACAGAAAATGGTTTTATGGGCCGTGCAGCCGTTCCATCTGGAGCAAGCACTGGGCAGTACGAAGCTGTTGAGTTACGTGACGGCGATAAGAAAACCTATTTAGGTAAGGGTGTTTTAAAAGCTGTAGAAAACGTAAATACTAAAATTGCCAAGGCCTTGCAAGGTGTTGATGTTTTTGAACAAAATTTAATTGACCAATTAATGCTAGACCTAGATGGTACCGAAAACAAAGGTAACTTAGGTGCGAATGCGATATTAGGTGTTTCTTTGGCCGTTGCTAAAGCTGCTGCAAAAGAAAGCCGCCAGCCGCTATACCGTTACATTGGTGGTGTAAATGCCAACACTTTACCAATTCCAATGATGAACATCATTAACGGCGGTTCTCACTCTGATGCGCCTATCGCATTCCAAGAGTTTATGATTATGCCTGTTGGTGCGCCTTCTTTCTCTGAGGCTCTACGTTGGGGAACAGAAGTTTTCCATAACTTAAAAGCTATTTTACATGACAGAGGCCTATCTACTGCCGTAGGCGACGAAGGTGGTTTTGCCCCAACTTTTGAAGGTATCGAAGATGCTATTGAAACAGTATTGAAAGCGATCGAAAAAGCTGGCTACAAACCAGGATCGGAAATTTGCTTGGCATTAGACTGTGCTTCTTCAGAGTTTTATAAAGACGGCAAATACGACTATACTAAATTTGAAGGCGCTACGGGCGTAATCCGTACTAGCGAAGAGCAAGCACAATACTTGGCAGACCTAACAGTAAAATATCCAATCATCTCTATTGAAGATGGTATGGACGAGAACGACTGGACTGGCTGGAAAAGCTTAACCGATAAAGTTGGCGATCGCGTTCAATTAGTAGGTGATGATTTATTTGTAACCAACGTTAAACGTTTACAACAAGGTATTGATACCAATACGGCAAACTCAATTTTGGTAAAAGTAAACCAAATTGGTTCTTTAACTGAAACAATCAATGCGGTAAGCTTGGCACAAACTAACGGTTATACTTCGGTAATGAGCCACCGTTCTGGCGAAACTGAAGATACCACCATTGCAGATTTAGCAGTAGCCTTAAACTGTGGCCAAATTAAAACTGGCTCTGCTTCTCGTTCTGATAGGATTGCAAAATACAACCAATTGCTACGTATCGAGGAAGAATTAGGTGATGCAGCGAAGTTTATTGGCAAGAATTTTAAGTTTGCTAAAAAATAAACTACTAAGTTCCCTAAAGGGAATTTTACCAACACTACCAATGTGTTAAAACAATAGTTAGACATTATACAAGCCCCTTTTAGGGCTTGGGGTGTTAATAAATACATTTGCAGAACATCCGAAGATTTAAAAACTTCGGATGTTTTTTATTTTATAGCATTAACATTAAATGTTAAGTTGCTTACGTATTTGATGTTTTAATCTTTACTTTTGATTTCAATGAAGCGATTATTAGACCTTTTCCGCAATAAATATTTTCTGGCCATTGCTGCTTTTGGTGTTTGGATGCTTTTTTTTGACAAAAACGACATCATTGCCCAATATGAATACAGCGCACAGGTAAAAAAACTTCAACAAGAAAAAGATTTTTACACTAAAGAAACTGCTTTGGTAAAAAAAGACCTGAAAGAATTGGACAGCAATTTAAACAGTGCCGAAAAATTTGCCCGTGAAAAATATTTCATGAAAAAGGCCAATGAAGATGTCTTTGTAATTGTGAAAGAAGAAACCAAAAAATAACTTCTTTTTATTATTTTAGCTGATAATAAAACTTGCCCTATGAGGAAAATATTTTTTGCTTTTCTCTGTCTTTTTTCATTGAATTTATATGGGCAGGAACTCCCCAATCTTAAAAATGTAAAACTTAACAAAAAAGCCAGCTATAAAAATGCCGAACCCACCATTGTAAAAGTGGTTGATTATCTTTTTAAAACACCCATAGACAAAAAAAACAAGGCCAGAAATAATGCAGGCCGGTTTTTATTAGACTGGATGAACGGAACACCAGATCATGTGTTTTATCTAGAAGAAAAAGAAACAAGTTTCTTTAATACAGATCCTGATTTATTATTGATGTACATGGCTGCATTAACTAAATTTTCTTTGGAGCATCCCACAGCAAAAGAAAAACAAACACAGGCTTTAGGGGCAATGAGTTTAATTTTACCCTACTTATATCAGCAAAGCGACAAAAAAACTTGGACAAAAGAACTTTGGCAACTTTACGATGCTTCGAAAAATGAACAGTTAAAGGAGTTTCTTTATCATTAATCTACATTCTGCCCGTCACCCTGACCACACGTAGTACCTGCAAAGCAAATTTATTTCAGGGTCTGTTCTAATTACCATGAATTTCACACCGATGCTTACCTGTAGCGAAAAGCTACAAAGTAAAACAAATTCAGTATAACGAGTTGCCTATTCATACCCAAACCTAGGCAGTGCCAACTTGTAGCGTACCACAACAATTCTTAAGGTAACTATAAACGTAATGACAATAATTTGTGCAATGTCTGCTTTCAAATTTAAAGCTAGTAAACCAAAATATAGCGCACCTCCTGCAATACAAGCTGTAGCGTAAATTTCTTTTCTAAATATTAGCGGAATTGTATTTAGCAATGTATCTCTAATGACACCACCAAAACAGCCTGTAATAGTACCTAATGCCACACATATTCCCGGCTCTAAACCAAAAACGATACCTTTTTGCACACCTACCAAGGTAAATAGGCCAAGTCCCAGCGAATCGAAAAGGAACAAGGTAACTTTAAACTTTTTAATTTGATGCTTAAAAAAAAGTGTAACAATGGAAGTAACCAAAATCAACAAGCAGTAGTTTACATCTCGCATCCAAGCAACAGGCGTATCGCCCAACAACAAATCGCGAACGGTACCGCCACCAATAGAAGTTACAAAAGCAATAATTAATATGCCAAAAGGATCTAAGCGCTTTTGTACGGCAGCAAAAGTGCCCGAAATGGCAAAGGAAATAGTCCCCAACACTTCAATAATTTCGGTGGTGTTAAAATTCATTATGCTTCGCCGTTACGTTTTCTAAAGAACCATTCTATACTTAACAAAGCTAAGATAACAGCAAAAATCCATTTGAGGTTAATCATCTCCTCATATCTTCTATCCTCGTAAGTAATGGTTTTTATCTGCCCACTTTTTTCTAAGTCATCGGCTATACTCAACAAAGATGCCGGCATATACATTTTACCTTGCGTTTGTTGCGACATGGTATTTAACAACTGATGATTTGCAGTGGTTTGTTGGTACTCGGCAATTACCGCATTTACATAAAAAGCGCCATTGGCAGTATATTTCTTATCGCCCAAGCTGGTTGAAGCAATGTAAGTATAATTTCCTTGCGGAAAAGCTCCAGCATCCAATTGATAAGCATTACCAACCTTAGAAAAAGTATAATTGTATGCTTTACCTTCGGAGTTTTTGAGCTCTACTTTTACCTCCGAACTATTTACTGGCTCAAGAGCATCGTTGTATAAGGTCGCGTTGAGCACCACATTTTCATTCTCTTCGAAAGTGCTTTTACTGGTATAAACTTTAAACTTGCGCTTATCATCCTTAACAGATAAATATTGTACGGTTTTCGAAATTAGCTCTGCTACTAACGGATAGCTATTTTCGTCTTTTGCCTCCTCCAATTTCCATTTCCAAATTCCCTCTCCTATTAAAAAACCACCTTTTCTCCCATTATCTTCTATAAAAAACAACAACGGGTTTTGGGTATTTACCTTTCCAATTCGTTGATTGAGCACCGCGGTACAACTGCCCTTAATCATCATATTGGCGAAAGGAGTTTGCAAAGGATCGTAAGTCTCGAGCTGTTTTAAAGCATCCGTATTTAGGTTGTAAGCTGTAAAGTTATGCTCATAATATGGAAATACTTCTTGTAAACTACCATTTGGTCGGGTAAAATTCAATTGCGTTTGCGCTTGGTTAAAGCCTTGCAAATTTGTCTGCGCACCCAATACAAACCAAGTAGCTACTTTTTGTTGTTTTAATTTATTAATTAAGGATGTGGCCGAATAATTTACCGCTGGCAGTTGATATAAAATCACCAAACTGTACTTAGCTACATCTACGCTTTCCAATTCTTCTGCAATAGCGTTAGTTACTTCGTAATGTTTATTTAGTGCTATAGCTTGTTTAAACGTTGCCAAATCTGGATGTGGCCCAGCGGCAGCCAATAATATTTTCTGTCGTCCATCTATTACTTCTACAAAAATAGTCTGGCTATTGTTTTTGGTAGTGATTTCGTTGTTAACTTCAGATAGATTAACCGTATAACGATGAACACCAATTTTGGTTGCTTTTAATTTGATTTGTACATCTTTCACGAAACTAGCACTACCAATGCCAATAGACTGCTCGGTTACCTGCTTTCCGTTTTCGAGTACTGATAACCTGACATTTTCGCCTTTGCTTTCAAAAGCTTGTACCTGCACATCTAAAGTGAATTCGTTATCAACGTAAACGATATTGTTGTAATTTACATTGGCCACCAATACATCTCGCTTGGGGATGGTATCGCCCATGGCAATGGTGTAAACTGGTGCTTTTATTTTATTTAGTTCATAAATTGGATTGCCCCCCCTATTGAAAATACCATCGCTAGCTATGATAATGGCACCAACATTTCTATTGAGCAGTTCATCATTTAACTGACTAACCAACACCGTTCCATTACTAATTTGATCATTTCCAGTAAACGACAAGCCCTGCTTTACGCTATCGCCGAAACTGTAGGTTTTTACCTCATATTTCTCACTGAGTTTTTTTGCTAATTGTTTTAAATCTTGCTCGTATTTTTTGGCATCGAAGCCTGAGGGCTGTATGGCTTTTACCGAAATGGAATTATCATTAGCGATAACAATAACCGGCTTTTCTGCCGTATGTGTAATACGACGAACTAAGGGAGCAAATAGTAAAAAAGCAAGCGTAGCAACTGTCAAGGTGCGTACAGCGGCTAAAACATTTCTTAATTTTCTGTCGAGATTTTTATTTGCCGCATACAAAACCCAAGCGTATGCAGCGCCTAAAGCCAAGCAGGCAATTAAAATCAGAAATGTAGCAAACGATAAAAAATTAGCCATATGTGTAATTGTAAAGATGCTATATTTAAGTTAAAAGTTGAAAGGAAAAAGTGAAAAGAGCAAGGATGAAAGAGCAAGGAACAAAGACCTAGCGCCAATTTATAAATTTAGGTAAGCAAATGAATAATAAACCAAACAACTAAAATTGTAAATTGCATACAAATCCACAAACCGAAATGAACTATCTAACCGCTTTTACCTTATTTATGCTCATTAACTTTTCTGCCAATGCACAAATTAGCTTTAAACAGCAACAACTGAAGTTTGAACGTGTAAGAACTGCTTATGATTTAAAATGGCCATCTTTAGAAAAAGACCTACAAAAAGCTGGTTTTGGCGCTGGATTTGAAATGTTAATGAATGCCTACAAAACCGAAGGAAAAGTTGAAATCTGGTTAAAAACAGCAAAGCAAGATAAATTCACGCTTTTTAAAACTTATGATACTTGTGCAAAATCGGGCACTTTAGGCCCAAAAGTAATGGAGGGCGATTTACAAACCCCTGAAGGTTTCTATAAAATTAACGTGTTTAACCCAATGAGTTTGTACCATCTTTCTTTAGGTGTGGATTACCCAAATGCGGTGGACAAAGCGAGGACTGGAAAAGACAGAAAAACAGGTGGTGATATTTACATTCATGGCGATTGCGAAACCGTAGGCTGTATTCCATTAACGGATGATAAAATTAGGGAAGTTTATGTTTTAGCTGTAGAAGCCAGGAATAATGGACAAAAGGAAATTCCCGTTTATATTTTTCCGTTCAGGATGACAAATGCGAATATGTCTAAGTATTCAAAACAGTATCCACAGTATGTAGCGTTTTGGAATACATTAAAACCTGGTTTTGATAATTTTGAGAAGAACAAGATGATGGCGAAGGTTGCGCAGGTTGGTGGTAAGTATGTTTTAAAGTAACTTTTTTTTAGCTCGCCGCCGCTGGGCTCTTACTTTTTGACCGCAAAAAGTAACAAAAACTCTCGGTTGCTTATTTTTCTTTTAACGAGAATGCTTGGGCTTATTTCTGCTACCCGAAAAATAAGAGACCGAAAATTAGCTGAACGGGGAGGTATAAGCGCTATCGCTAGCAAAAGCCTAGATTGCTTATCCCGCACCATTATTTCGCTCTTCGGGATTTGCAATCCCGAAGTTGTATCATAGGATTTGTAATGTCGAACAGCAGCAGGTAAAACAAAAAGGTGCAAAGTCTAAACCTTACACCTTTTACCTAATTCCTTATACCTAATCTACAGCATACCACCACAAACAGACAACGTTTGCCCAGTTACGTAAGCGCTCATATCTGAAGCTAAGAACACGCAAACATTGGCAATATCTTCAGTTTCGCCAGCACGTTTCATTGGAATATCTTTTTCCCATCCAGCAACTACCGCAGGGTCTAAAACTTCGGTCATTTCGGTTTTAATAAATCCCGGAGCAACCACGTTAGCACGGATGTTGCGTGAACCTAACTCTTTAGCTACCGATTTGGTAAAACCGATGATACCTGCTTTTGAAGCTGCATAATTAGCCTGACCAGCATTGCCTTGCACACCAACTACAGAACTCATGTTAATAAAAACACCTTTACGGGCTTTCATCATCACTTTAGAAGCAGCTTTGGTTACATTAAACACCGATTTTAAGTTCACATTAATTACATCATCCCAGTTTTCTTCGCTCATACGCATCAACAAACCATCTTTGGTGATACCAGCATTGTTTACCACAATATCCAAAGCACCAAAATCAGCTACAATATCGTTAATTAGCTTTTCTGCTTCATCAAACTTCGAAGCATCAGAACGGTAACCTTTTACTTGGGTACCAAAAGCTTGCAATTCTTGCTCTAAAGCTTGTCCTTTTTCTACCGATGATAGATAAGTAAAAGCTACGTTAGCACCTTGTTTTGCAAATTCTTCGGCAATTTTTCTACCTATACCTTTTGATGCACCTGTAATTAGTGCTGTTTTTCCTTCTAGTAATTTCATAACCCCTAAATCCCCTAAAGGGGACTTTTATATAATGTATAAAAATTTAATTGTCGTAAAGTTAATATTAATTGTGATTTGTTTAACACAATGAGTTTTGTTCCCCTTTAGGGGGGTAGGGGGCTGGCTCCTGCTGACTTAAACAATGGAAACTGCCCAATCCCCAAATAATATCTACCGAGTTAATACCAACTACTGGTCTATCAGGGAAACAGCCTTGAATAATTTCCAAAGCTTTCTGGTCGTTTACGTCATCAAAAATTGGCACAATTACCGCAGCATTGGCAATATAGAAATTAGCGTAAGATGCAGGCAAGCGGGTATCGTCATAAATTACGGGCGATGGCATTGGCAGTTTCACAATATTTAACTTTCTACCATCTAGCAAAGTCATTTGTTGCAAACGTTCTAAATTTTCTTGCAATAAATGATAATTCTCATCGTCTTTATTTGTTTCTACTACGGTTAACACGGTATCTTCGTTCACAAAACGCGTAATGTCGTCAATATGTCCGTCAGTATCATCGCCCACAATACCATCGCCAACCCACAAAACTTGCTCGGCACCATAAAACTCTTTTAAATAAGTTTCTATTTGTTCGCGGTTTAAATGCGGATTTCTGTTCTCATTCAACAAGCATGCTTCGCTAGTTAAAATAGTCCCAGCACCGTTAAATTCTACCGAACCACCTTCCATTACAATGTCGGCATTAAACAAAGGCAAGTTAAAATGTTTGGCAATTTTAGTTGGCACTACATCGTCCAAATCGTATGGCGGATATTTATCGCCCCAAGCATTGTAGCCCCAATCAACTACAGCTTTGTCGCCATCTTTTACCACAAAAGCAGGCCCATGGTCGCGGCACCAAGCATCATTGGTTTCAAAAAAATAAAATTCTATCTGCGATAAGTCTGCTTCCACTTTTTCGAGTTCGGCAATAGCAAAAGCTTTCATTGCCTCGTCTTTAACGTTGATACGCACTTTCTCGCTAGTAGCTACAATTTTTATAAACTCGCAATAAGGTTGGTAAATGGTTTCAATTTTACCTGGCCACGAAGCTTCTTTGTGGGGCCAACTCAACCAAGTTGCCTCGTGCCTTACCCATTCGGCAGGGAATGTATAGCCTTGTTTTTTGGGGGAGTTTAAAAAGTCGGATGTCGGAAGACCGATGTCAGATGATATTGTGTTCATGTGTTTTTTTTATTTTGCTCGGAAAGCCGGAAAAGTCCGAAAGTCCGACGATATATTGCTTTTTTTCTATCAAGAAGTCAGGAAAATCTGATAATATAATTTTAGCAACGGAATTTCATCTTAATGCTTTTATCAAGCCATTAATCATTACTAAAACTTCTTCGCATAAACTGTAAAGTTCATTAAACCGTTTTTCAGTTAAATAGTTCCTTCGCTTAGCCAAATGCAAGCATCCTACTACTTCTACATCCGATCTTAACGCATAACGCAAAAATCTAATAAATTCAGCATTACTTTGTCCTGTGCTACCTTCGGCAATATTTAACGAAATACTATCTGCTGCTCTTTTTATTTGTGGGCTTAAAACATAGTTTTCATCCTTGGGAAAGGTTTTAGTAAGCTGATCAATCTCGTCCGCCAAATCCAAAGCCTTTTGCCATACCTTCAATTTTTCAAACTTAAATCCCATAAGCAAATTTTAATATATTTAAATATACCAAAAATCTCTTGCGGACTTGCGGACTAAAAACTTCCCGACTTATTCATCAATAAATCTCTTCGTAATGGGCTGGTAAGAATCAATTCTTCTATCTCTTAGAAACGGCCAGTGTTTGCGCATAAAATCGCTTTGTTTCAAATCAATATCCACCACTTCTGTTTCTTCTTTATCATGAGATGCCAAATACAACAATTTACCTTGGGCGTTGGTAGCAAAGCTTCCACCCCAAAATTTCATACGGCCTTCTTGCTCAAAACCCACACGGTTCACGCTAATTACAGGTAAGCCATTAGCCACCGAGTGCGAACGTTGGATAGTTTGCCAAGCATTGTATTGGTCTTGGTTGGTTTCTTCGTCTTGTTCAGTATCCCAACCAATTGCAGTAGGATAAAACATCATCTCGGCACCCATTAATGCAGTAATACGCGATGCTTCTGGATACCATTGATCCCAACAAATCAAAATCCCGATCTTAGCAAACTTGGTTTGGAAAACTTTGTAGCCTAAATCGCCTGGTGTAAAGTAAAACTTCTCATAATAAGCCGGGTCATCAGGAATATGCATTTTACGGTATTTACCTAAATAACTGCCATCGGCATCTAAAACAGCGGTAGTATTGTGGTACAAGCCTTCGGCACGTTTTTCAAATAACGAAGCAATAATTACAACACCTAACTCTTTAGCCACCACTTGTAAAGCGTCGGTAGATGGCCCCGGAATAGATTCGGCCAAATCAAAATTATCGTAATCTTCTACATCGCAGAAATAAAGCGATGTAAAAAGCTCTTGCAAACACACAATTTGAGCACCTTTTGCAGCGGCTTCCCGCACTTTTAAAATTGCTTTGTCTAAATTTTCTTGCTTATCTGCTGTGCAGCTCATCTGCACCATTCCTACTTTTACTTTGCTCATATTTTTAGATTTGAGTATTGAGATATGAGATATGAGACTTGATTGCCCAACCTTTCACCCTAAACCTTATACTTTAAACCATTTTCGAGCCTCAAAGTTAGTTAAAATGGCCGATAATTTATAGCAAAGCAAAGCTTGTACACAGTTTGAATATTTGTTTGCCCTGCCCTAAGTCTGTGGAGCGATATTAGAATAAAAAAACTTTAACAAACTCAGTACAACATATCAAAACAAAACACTATATTTCAATGGGTTAAAAACAAAAACCCCTTACAAAAAACATCATTTATGCCTAAAACCCAATTTTAATTCCAACGTTAATTCCTAAACCACCAATATTTACGTACGAGCGTAAATCGTCTGACGGTTTTGTAGAATCATAATTGGCAGTTCCTTTAACATTCATGGCCGATGTTATTTCTTTATGGTATTTCACCTCTTTATCGCCAACAGGCTGATTGGCTAAAGTTAATTGCTCTGTACCCATTGGCGTTCCGGTTGCATTAACTACCACCGTAGCCGTTCCATTGTATTTCTTAAGCGCTTTGTCTTTACCGCCTACAGAAATATTTCTGTACTCTAGCTCAGAAAACAAACTAACGGTTTTGGCTATTTTGTAACGCAAGCCCAAAGCAGCCTGAAAACCAATAGTTGCATTCGGATTAATACGTTCTTCCCTATCAAGCAACAAGTTAATATGCGTACCCGGAAGCGATGGAGTTCCATTTTGGGCAGCAATGGCACCTGTTTTATCATCGATACTTGTATTAATTTGTAAATAGCCCCCTACTGGTACAATTACACCCACCTTAGTATAAGGTTTAAAGCTACCTTTTGTTGGTATGCTAAGCACCAATGCTGGTGCAACATCCATTGCTTTTATTTTACCCACCGAGTGCAAACTCAGCACATTTGCATTGCCCATGGTCCCAGTTTGCCTCATCATATCTTGGCTTTCGCTCTGAAAATAGTTAAAGCCAACCTCCAAAGCTAAAACATCATTAAATTGAAAACCACCCACTAAACCAGCTCGCCAGCCCTGCCCAAACGAACCTGTTAAAGCCTTCTCCGAAACCATTGTTGTAGTACCATTGGCATTAACCATGAAATGCTTGTCTCTAGCTGGCATATTGTTAATTGCCGGAAACTCAACAGGCGTAACCTTGATGAAATAACTTCCAGTAGGCTTTAGGTAAAAACCCCTACTCTCTTGCGCCATTAAACTTATTGCCCCTGTTAGGGCGAAAAACCCTGTTAATAATAACTTTTTCATACCCGTTCTTTTTAGTTAGAAATTAAAGCAAGCCCATCACGCCGTCGCTTAAAACTATGCTTACATAACAAATAAACACTCAAACACCGCATTTTGTTGTAATTCAGGCGATTTGTTTCTATCATCTTTTAGTAAAAAATGAGCAATTTAAATGTTGGCACTAGGTGAAGTTGTAATTTTGCCGCCATCAAAACTCTGAAACCCATTTTTGATTAAACAATACTCAATCCTATTTATCATGAGCTTAATTGAAGCCTTAAATTGGCGTTATGCCACAAAAAAAATGAACGGACAGCCCGTTCCCGAAGAAAAAGTAGATCAAATTTTAGAGGCCGCACGTTTAGCGCCAACCTCTTCTGGCTTACAACCTGTTAAAGTAATTGTAGTTACCGACCCTGCTTTAAAACAAGAATTATTTCCCCACGCGTTTAATCAATCACAAATTTTAGATTCATCGCACCTATTGGTTTTTGCGGCTTGGGACAACTATACCGAAGAGCGAATTGACGAAGTTTTTAGCCGTACAAATGGCGAGCGCAACATTCCATCGGCAGCAACCGCCGATTATGTGGCCAACTTAAAAAACAACTTTTTACCTAGAGAGCCTCAAGTTAATTTCGAACACGCTGCCCGCCAAGCCTACATTGCTTTTGGTGCTGCCATTGCTCAGGCCGCTTTATTAAAAGTTGATGCCACACCAATGGAAGGCTTTAACAACGAGAAGTTTGACGAAATATTAAAGCTTAAAGAACAGGGCTTAAAAAGTGTTACCCTACTACCATTGGGTTACCGCGATGAGGCTAACGATTGGTTGGTAGGCCTAAAAAAAGTACGCCAACCTAAAGAAAGCTTTTTAATAAAATACTAAGGTTTTAATCCGCAAGTTTTTCGGTCATTAAAACTTGCGGGTTATTATAGCTAACGCTTTTGTACAGCCAATTTGTACAACATCCTCCATCAAGACCTAATTATTACCCATATTTTCTTCCAATTTTATTGCTAGCTGCAGGCTAACCCTCATAGTGTATGGTACAAACTGTTGTACATGAGCCAAAAAAAATGATCCGTAAATTATTGTTAATCCATAAGGACTTAACACCTTCTCCATTTTAGGCTTTTACTAAGTAGCTATTAACCTTATTGCCTCATTTTTTGAGGTTATTTCTATTTCATCAACAAATTACATAAAATTAAAAACGCTGATTTACAGCTATTTAAATAAGTATATTAAATTTCAATAGTACTATGTATTGCATAGTACATTATTAAACATATATCTTTGTATAATGATAGCAGAAAATACGCAAACCCAAATGCGCAAGGGCATACTAGAATACTGTGTGCTATTAATCATCTCCCGAGGAGAGATTTACGCGTCTGATATAATTGCCGAACTAAAGCAGGCAAAACTACTGGTGGTAGAGGGTACTTTGTATCCGCTACTTACCCGATTAAAAAACAACGGACTGTTGAGTTACAACTGGGTAGAATCTACCTCAGGACCACCACGCAAATATTATGTGCTTACCCCAGAAGGAACCCAAATTTTGGCACAACTGGACACCACTTGGCATGAACTGGTTTACGCCATTACTACAGCACAACAAGGAGCCAAACCAACAACAGAAGAAAAATAAACAAACACAGTGGCTTAGCTACTGCTAAAGAATAAAGACATGAACAAGACAATTATCATTAATATAGGCAACTCCATCATCCACATAGAAGAAGAAGCCTACGAAATACTAATGGTTTACCTAAACGAAATTAAACAGCATTTTGCGAAAACTGCCGACGACTTTGAGATTGTAAAGGATATTGAAAACCGTATTGCAGAAATGTTTGCCGAGATTTTACAAAAAGCAGCAAAGCAAGTAATTGAAGTGGCCGACGTACATAGCGTAATTACACAAATGGGCAGTGTACAAGATTTTACCAACGATGATGAAGATGAAGTAAAATCAGAAAACTTTTATGCCAATTATCATGCTATCAAAAAATTATACCGCGATACCGACGAAGGTGTAATTGCCGGTGTTTGTGCAGGCTTAGGACATTATCTAAATGTAGAAGCCCGTTGGTTGCGCCTAGCTTTTTTCTTGCTTACTTTCTTGGCAGGAAGCAGCATATTAGTTTATTTAATTTTATGGATTGCCATTCCAAGAGCCTCGAGCAGATCAGAACGCATGGAAATGAAAGGCGAAGCAACCAACCTTTATGGCTACAAAAAGAATTTCGACGAAGAATTGGCCGCATTTAAGGCCAACATGAAATCGGCCAACAAGCAATTTAAGCCTATGGTAAGCACCCTCCACGATTTAATTACTGGGTTATTTAAAACCATTGGAAGATTAATTAATGCCATAGGCAGACTATTAGGAAAACTATTTGCCTGGTTTATTATTATTTTTGGTTTTGGTTGGTTAGTAGCATTTATTGTAATGCTAGGCTTACTTTTAGGCACTTGGGAAAACGGTGTGTACAACAATTTCCCTTTCAACATTATTAATGTACCCTACAAAGTAGAATTAATATTTGCCGCCTTTTTCACCGTATTTATACCCGTTTTGGCGCTAGTACTATTAGCTATTAAACTGGTATTCAACCATATTCAACTCAGTAAATATTTTTCGTTTTTATTACTTGGCGTTTGGATAATTGCCGCCGTAACCACAGCATTTAACGTAGCTAAAGTAGTATCGTCTTTTAATGAAGAGGCAGAAATGGCAAAAAATATAGATTTGAAACAGTATAAACGCTATGTTTTTAATGTTGATCCTGGCATGGTGTTTACTGCTCAAGACAGTACAAAATATAACTTAGGAAATGGCAAAAACGAATATAGAGTATTGGCAAACCCGTACGACCATGGCATGTTTAGAGATCCAAAAAATGTTCGTTTAGTATTTGAAAAAACAGATAATGAGCAAGTGAGCATGGTGCAGTCGTTTAAAGCTAACGGACGCAATTTTGATGAAGCTTTAGCCAACTCTCAAAACTTAACTTATAAATTTCAAATAACCGATTCGGTGGTTACCTTAACGCCAAAAGCTATTTTAAAGAAAGCCGCAGCTTGGAGAGACCAAAGTGTGGTGCTCACCGTAAAACTACCCGTTGGTACACAAGTGCTATTAAACAACGATTTATACAGCTACCTAAAGTTTTATTACTACTGTAACCACGGAGATAGCGCAAACAATGCAGAAAACGAACTTTGGGTAATGACCTCCGAAGGTTTAAAGTGTAAATATGAATTAGACCATCCAAAAAAAGAAGAAACCAATTAGTGGCTGGGAGTTAGGCATTAACCGTTACGTAAACTATGCCTAACTCCTATTTTCTTAAAAACCTAAGATTATTAAATGTACCAAAACAAGCCGTTAAAACTGATGCTGAAATAAATTCAGCAGGACGGATCGCAAATTTAGCGTCACCTCCGATACTCGGAGCAAGCGCTGAATTTATTTTGCTTCGCCAGCTACTTCGTGGTCAGGGCCGGTGTTACAAACAGCTTATTATCGTACTAGTAATCAATAGAATAATAATCGAACTTAGGTTAAAACTAATACTTCCCTTAAAATAAGGAAATCTATGCTATTATGAACCCCAATAAACTAACGGCAAAATCAAAACATTAAAAACTATTTAACCGAATAACGTAACACCGTACGCCCCACGTTTCCATCTTTATCAATACCTTCTACTACGGCTTTGTAATTGCCCTTGCCATCCGCATTAAAGAACTCAAAACTTACATTGCCTTTCTCATCGGTAATTAACTTAGGATTCCAATAAATAGTAGTCCTTAAATCGTTGCTTGTGATTGTTGCGTTTGGCATATACTTAGGAGAATAAAACTCTCTTTCTTTACTATAGCCCATTGGCGAATATTTCACCTCATATTTTTTTGGCAACATATCTAAAAAAGCTTGCTTAGACAATTTTTCGCCCTTAGGCATTTTCTTGGTATTAATTACAATTACACCACGCGTGTTGTGCATTCTATCTACCGTACCCAGCGGATCGTTTAAGAAAATCTCTATTGATTCTACATCAACGGCATTAACTGTATTAATTGCATTCGCATCAACAAACATCCCGTTAAAGAAAATAGCGGCCGGTGTGCGCCCACCTTGGTTATAATCTCTGGTAATGTAAAACTTTTGTTCGTTAAAATCGTAGGTAAAGCTTGGTGCTTGCACTTTAAGACATTCGAGCAATAGGTTACAACCTTCTAACTGCTTGCCATCTATAAAACGATCTGGTATTTGGCTTAGTCCAGAAAGTGCCGGATGATCTGCATGGCTCGCTTTTTTAATTGCACCTCCTTTAATTTCTACGGTTTTTAGTGTACGCATAAAACGATATTGCCTTTGGCTGTTATTCAAATAAGAAGACATGGCCGTATCTATATTTTCAACCTCGTCTGCACGATGTACATTGTAACCTCGGGCAGCGCTAGGCGTACCATCTAACATAATCATCAGATTATTGTAGTTCGGATTTGAGCGAGCAGTAATTACCACTTGTGACGAATCTGGAAAAACCAAATCCTTAAAATTAAATACGCCCACATTGCTTGTTATAATTTCTTTCGAAATAGGTTTTCCAGTTACCATCATCCTCATCATTCCCTTTCTAATGGGCATTCCCGTTAAGTCTCTTAGCGTACCCGAAATGGTAAGGCCCTGCTCTGGCAATAAAATAATTTTAGGATACCTGCCTGCTAAAATTTCCTTATAAGCGAACCTTCGGTAGCCTTGTGTTAGCATTAAACGGTCTAAATCCAATAGCTTTTTATCATCGGTTTTATTAAAATAATAGTTAGGCTTTTCTATATATCCTTTTAAATCTGAAGTGAGTAATAAAGTGCTTAAAATGGTAGTTTCCGTATTTTCATCGACAGGAACTTTGGTTTCATCTGTAACGCTAACGGAAAAATCGCCAACTGTGGGCTGGCCTTTACTCTTGGCATCTAGGGTAAGTTTTACCTTTTGGCGAGGTTTATAGCTAGGCAAATCAGCTTTTAAAGCTAAATTCATTGCATCTTTGTGCAATACAAAAACTAATCGTTCGCTAATTGGCTCGCTCTTATCGTCAAACAAAGTGAGCTGTGCAATGCCCGAAGGAAAATTTTGCTTAGGTATTTTTGCTGTAATAACTTGATTTTTGAGATGAAGCTTAGCGGCATAGGCTACCACATTGGTATTTTGTCCTACCAAAAAGAAAGTTTTTTCTTTATTAGCTTCGAAAAATGCTGCGCTTGCCAATATGCGCAGGTTAATAAAATCGGTTGCTGCCGGGTTGCTTACCTGTAAAGTAATGCCTTCTACTGGCTTTGGTAAGGCCATGGTTTTAACCACACCATTAACCGTGTATTGCAACTGATAGCTTTTACCTGCTTCTGGCGAGATAAAAAAACTACCAATACCTGCAAACGAAGAGGCGAAAGTGCCTATTTCGGTGCGTTGTTCGTCTATAATAGTTCCCTTTAGATCGGCACCTAGCCCATTTGCCTTAACTGCTTTAAAACCTACTTGGTTGGGAATACCAGCAATCAATTGCCCTCCTTCCGGAAATACCTGAAAATCTACACCATTATCATTTTGCTGAATATTGAAACTTGCACTGGCCAATTCCTTGTCTGCAATACTTACATCTGCCACTAGCGTTCCTTTTGTAATTGGGTCGCCAGGTTTACTGCTTATCGTTACCGTAAGAAAGCCGTTAGCATCTGTAGTACCTTTACCTCTGGCAAAAACATCGTAATTATGAAATACACGCCAATTTACCGTTTTATTGGCCAAAGGTTTTTTAGCAGTGTCTTTAAACTGGATGCGTGCAGTGGTTTTAATAGTCTTTTCTACCGCGGTGTTAACAAGGTTAATATTGGTAAGCAACTGTTTGTCTATAGCCTCGCCAATTAAAATATTTTTAGAGAAGAAATAATCCGAATCAAAATTTAACATCCACAACGTATATGCCCTAACATAATAGTTACCTTGCTTATAAGCGTTCATTGGTAGTGGCATATTACCGTACGCTACACTATTTTTTACCGGTAATTTTACGGTTTGTACTAACGAGTCTGTTGCGTTGTACATTTCTACATAAACAATTTTGCTTAATGGCGATGGTAAATTGTTTTGCGTGGTTACATAAGCCTTAAACCAAACCGTATCGGCAACGGCGTAATAAGGTTTATCAAAATGCAGATACACTTTTTCTAGTGGTTGCTCATCTGATAATCGCTTGGTTTTGGTAAGAATATTATTTAAAGTAAGGCTATCTTGTTGGGCATAAGCCGATGAAAAACTAAGGCAAAAAAACAAGAAGAGGATTTTCGTAAATTTCATCTATTTAAAATTATTAATTCTCTGTTTATTATTTCATTGATATTAATGAACTTATAAACTCGGTTTATCTTCAGTTGCAATGAAGGTATATTTGAGCATTAAATATAGGGTTTATTGGTCAAGAAGCAGGAGTTGAAGCTAAAGTTTAACATATTTTAATGGTATTTATTTTGTTAAATAGCTCGCAATGATGCACTACTTTATTTCCTGCATTAAATTCGGATAGTCGGTTACAATGCCGTCAACACCAAGGTTTTTAACATACATCATATCCTTAACCGTGTTTACAGTCCATGGAACAATTTTAATCCCCGCAGCATGGCACTTATCTACCAAACTTTTACCCACCAAAGGCAAATACGGGCTATAAATAGTGGGTGCAAAACCCAGTGCTTTTATATTGTTTTCAAAATCCTCTTTCTCATCAATACCTAACGAGGTTGGTATATGTGGATATTGCTTATGCAGGTACTGTAAACTACGCATATCAAAAGAGTGGATCGTTACACGTTTCTCTAATTTCTTAGCTTTTACAATGTCCATCACTAGCTCTACATACTCTTCTGGGCTGGGCTGAAATTCACCATCGCCTTTACGGATTAACTTTGTTTCGATGTTGTAGTGCGGTTTGGGTCTTTTTTTCTTTGCTACAAAAAACTCTACCCTATCAATCAAGTCGTTAAGCAAAGGTTTTGCTACCCTAAATTTTTCTTGTTGCGGGAACCTAGGATTTAGCTTTGAGCCTACATCGAAATGTTTAATTTCATCGTAGTTCATTTTATAAATATTAAACTGCTTTTGGTTTTTCAGTGTAATTTCTTCACCATTTGGAGAAATACTAATGGTATAATTAAAATAAGGTTCTTGAGATACTACCACCTGTTTATCTTTAGAAATTACGACTTCCATTTTTAAGGTTGTAGCTCCACTTTCCAACGCTTTTATCATCCCCGGAATAGTATTTTCTGGCATCAGGCCTCTAGCGCCACGGTTACCTTGTATTTCAAAAGCTATAGTTTTTTTTTGGGCAAACAATGTGGTAGTGGCAACAATTAATAATAAAAAGGGGATACTAATTTTTTTCATGATATTTAATTATAACGGCTAAATAGTAGGATACTTACAAGTATAACAGTTTTATGCAAAAATAGCGGGCTAAACAGCTTCTTAAAACCAAAAAAGGATTTTAACGCTTGGTTAAAATCCTCTAATTATAGTTCATATTTGGTTACGAAGAACCTATCTACTATCGTTCTGCAACAGTAAATATCTGTGTGATGATATTCCAGGTAGCATCGGCCTGACGCTCCCAAATAAAAACATAGTTAAAGCTTTCTCGTAAATCTGCCTTGTAATCTATCGTTGCCAAACCATAAGTGTAGGCAAAATCGCCACCCAAAGCTTTATCGGCCTGTGTGGTTTTTAAGTTTATCTTATCAATTACCCTATTGTTAAATGCCAAAATTCCATCTTTACCAATAATAGCGTCTGTACCCGGAAACAACAAGCGGGCATCTGGGTTCACAAAGCCAGCAAAAGCCTGCACACCATGTGTCTTAAGCATGGTATTTAAGGTTTTTTCGGTACTATAAATAATATCTGTAGCGGCCTTTAAATCTTTTGCAGAAGCAAATTTAGGGCTGTAGGTACCTACTGGTTCTATAAAAATATTTTTAGCTTCTTTCGATTTTATTGGTTTCATGGCCTCAGTTGCTAAATCGATAACCAATTCCCAATTTCCATCTTTACCTCTCCAAATAGACAAATAATGTCCGTAAGTTTTTTGCGCACTGCCCGCCACATAACTACCAGTGGTAAAACCCCAATTTCTACTCTTAGACAAGCGGGCATAATTGGGCTCCCAAGTTAATGCTTTGGAGTCTGGTGCTGTGGCAAAGAATTTTTTAGCATTGATAGGGTTTGGGCGAAACACAATGCCATCTGGGGCTGCAAATTCTGTAAAAGCGGCATTAACACCGTCTTTTGCTGCCTTTTGTGCAAACGCCTTTTCGGCAGCTACTAAAGATTTAACCGTGCCGTCTGACTTTTGTGCATATACATTTGCAGTTACTGCCACGGCCAATATAGAAAGATATATTTTATTCATAATTATTTTAATGTTGCTAATTTAAAGCTAGAAAGGTTTTAAAAACTAAAAAGTAATTAACAATTGCACATTATTAAGTTAAAAGTCGGAATTAAAAAGTTAAAAGCGTTCGCTAATAAATTACAGTGCAGCGGGTTTTTCTCTATAGATTGTCTCTAACACAGTCTGCCCTACAGCTTTTAAGGTATTTCTATCAATGTTATTTAAGTTGTCTAGCTGTGTATGCCAGTTATTATAAAAACCGGCCGCATCCGAATAATGTATTATATCAATGGCAGGAATGCCAGCTTGGTTAATCCAATAATGATCGTCTATTAAAGTACCCGAGGTAACATTAATAAAATAGTTACCATAGCCAATCTCGTTAGCTATGCTCCAAACTTTACTCATTACACTCGGCGCATATTTTCTAGAAACTTCATCTTGGGTAAACTGTGCATTGCTACCTCCTACCATATCCAAATTAATGGCATATAATGGCTTGTATGCTTTCGTTGGCTGGTGTTTAGCCCAGTACTGAGAGCCTAAACACCAAGTAGATTCGTGCGGTGTCTCATCGTTGGTACTCCCGTAATCTTCCAAATCCCATAGTATAAAATCTACACCTACTGCCGGTTGCTGCTGCTGAATTTGACGGGCCATTTCTAAAATTACCGCAACACCGCTGGCGCCATCATTTGCAGCATCAAATTGTTTATCCCTCATTCCCATGTTTGGGTCTTCATCCGAAAACGGACGGGCATCCCAATGGGCAGTAATTAAAATGCGTTGCTTTTTTTCTGGATAAAAAGCGGCCATAATGTTTTTCAATTGGTGCGTTTTACCATCGTAGGTTTTTATCGGCGCTTGCTGAACGGATACATCGCCTCCAAAAGATGTTAACTTCGCCACTAAATAGGCTGCAGTTTTGGCATGTGCAGGCGTAGATGGAATGCGTGGGCCAAAATCTACCTGCACTTTGATGTAAGCGTAGGCGCTGTCCGCATCAAAATTAGGCGACAACAATTTAACCGCTGCAGTAGCCGCTGTATCTGCTGGTTTATTTTGTTGGCAGGATTGTAAGCCAAGCAAAGCTATTATTACTAGAAATAAGTATTTTTTGTTCATCATTTTCAGCTATTTGCGTCCCCCTTCGAAGGGGGGTAGGGGGATGACTTTTTTCAAAGTCAATTATAAAACTTTCTATTGTTCTTTTAACATTTTCCATATCCTGCATAACCTCGTTATTAGCAAATCTCAATGTTTTATAACCTAATTCTAACAGTGCCTCATCTCTCTTATTGTCGCTAGCCACTCTCCCTTCCCAAGAGTGGGTCAATCCATCAACCTCAATTAGTAGTTTTAAATCTTTAGAAAAGAAATCGGCAATATAATTAGCTATGGCTCTTTGCCTTAAAAAAGAATAGCCCATCATTTGTTTGTTCCTCAGCAATTCGCACCACAATTTAATTTCTGCTTTTGTCCCTTCCTTTCTATTATTTCGGGCAAATTGCTTTAGTTTTTTGTTGTACTCATTGTTCATCAACATTTCTCCTTATAATAATCATCCCCCTGCACCCTTCAAAGGGGGACTTGTAAAGAGCTTAATTTTTAAAAGTAATTGACGAACCAAACATTCATTTACTACACCTTACTCCAGGTAGTGCCCTCTTTACTATCTTTTAACTGAATGCCAATATTTTGCAAGCCTAAACGGATAGAATCTGAAGTTGCATAATCTTTATTTTCTTTAGCTTGCTTGCGTAAATCGATAACCATCTCTAAAATTTCATTCAATTCTAGGTTAGAACTTTCTTCGTCTTTCAGCCCAAAAATTTCAAACACAAAATCATTAATTAATGTTTTCAATTTCTCTAATTCTTCTGCCGTAATTTTAGTCGTACCATCATAAATGGTATTAATCATCCTAGCGGCCTCAAACAATTCGGCAATAGCCACCGGGCTATTAAAATCATCGTTCATGGCGTTTAAACATTTCTCTCTAATTGGATCAATAAAAACATCACCATCGGCCGATGCCACCAACTTAGGCAATAAAGCCACTGCGTTCATTAACCTTCTAAAACCTTTTTCAGAAGCATCTAAGGCATCGTTACTAAAATCTAACGTACTGCGATAGTGTGCTTGCAACATAAAGAACTTCACCGTCATTGGGCTATAACCCTTGCGCAACAGCGGATGATCTCCCGTAAACAATTCGCCAGGTAAAAAGCCATTGCCCGCCGATTTTGACATCCGCGTACCATTTACCGTAAGCATGTTGGTGTGCATCCAATACTTGGCCGGCTGATGGCTCGAACAAGCTTCAGATTGCGCTATCTCGTTGGTATGGTGCGTTGCCGCCAAATCCATACCACCGCCATGTATATCAAATTCATTACCCAAATATTTGGCGCTCATGGCAGAACATTCTATGTGCCAACCCGGAAAACCCATTCCCCACGGCGATTGCCATTGCATCAGCGTTTCAGGCTTTGCTTTAATCCAAAGCGCAAAATCTAAACGGCCTCTTTTATCATCCTGTCCGCTTAGCTCTCTCGTATTTTCTAATAAATCTTCTAGCTTACGGTTAGTTAATATCGTGTAATTGTACTCCTTACTATATTTTTCTACGTCGAAATAAATAGTACCATCAATTTCATAGCCGTAACCATTGGCTATAATTTTTTTGATCATCTCTATCTGCTCAATAATATGTCCCGTTGCCGTAGGCTCTATACTAGGCGGCAACGTGTTAAACATGCGTAACACCTCATGAAAACCCAAGGTATATTTCTGTACAATTTCCATGGGCTCCAATTGCTCTAACTTGGCACGTTTTGCAAATTTATCATCGCCCTCGTCCCTATCGCCTTCCAAATGGCCAGCATCGGTAATGTTGCGCACATAACGCACTTTATAACCACTGTATTTTAGATAGCGAAAAATTAAATCGAACGAAATAAAAGTACGACAGTTACCCAAATGCACATCACTGTAAACGGTGGGGCCGCACACATACATGCCCACATGCGGTGCATTTAAAGGTTCAAAAACTTCCTTTTTACGGGTTAAAGTATTGTATAACTGTAAGTCTTGTATCATCTTGCAAAGGTAAAATTTTTAAGGATGTTTTGATGTTAAGCGAATGTCTAAATTTATCTTGCCTATGCTTTATTCGAAAAGCAATTACAGTAATTCTTCTTTACCTGTAGCCCCGTTTTCCGCTTTACTAGCCTCGTTCCTCGGCGGCGTGTTCGCTACAACCGGGTTTAGTTTACAGAATGCACTGCTATTACCAAAGCATAAATAACATTAAAAATACGGAGATAGCGAGTTCGACATTACCAATATCAGCGGGGCAGAGCACAACGTCCTCACCACCCTTTAAGTAAAAAACTTCTCTATCAACGCCCCCTTTAAACCCGCCATGCTAAACTAACACCCCATGCTTCTTACCCAGCGACGCAGCACCGACGGTACACCGACGATAGACCGACGGTAAACCAGTACCCCCCAAACGTCAAAATGCGACAAAGCCGACAGATAAGGCAAAATAAGTACAAAAGCGACAAAACCCGTTTTTTTCATACCCCTCTTTGAGCACAAGCCTTGCGTATTCGCCTTAGAGAAGAGAAGACTTGTGTTACTTAACTCGCTCAATTAAATATAAACAGCATTAAAAACGTTGGGTTCGATATTATAAATAGCGAATAGCGAAATTTTGGAAAATGATTGTTGACAAACTAATACCCCTCATCACTTTCCAAAGCAAAATTCAATCGCAAATCGCTCCTTACCGGAAAATGGTCTGATAATTTATCTCTTGAAATATGGTAGTTAATGACATCAAAATGCTTGGTTGTGGCAATATAATCGATTTGAAAATTGGGAAAAGCCCCATTATAAGTTTTACCAAAACCACTCCCCTGCTCTTTGAAAGTATTTTTTAGCGAATTGGTAATTTGGGTTACACAGTACGAAGCTGGGGTATCGTTAAAATCTCCGGCAATTACGAAAGGCAGTTTACACGTTTGCATTTCACTCTTCATGATGTTAACCTGCTCGCTTCTTCTCTCAAAAGCCCCTTTTAACATACTAGCTATCCGTCTTGAAGACCTGTATTCTGTACCCATTTTTTTAGTTACCTGGTCTATATAGTCGTAATCTTCCTTTTGGAAAGAAATAGATTGCAAATGCACGTTGTAAACACGAAAAACCTGCCCTCTCACATCTAAATCAGCATAAATACTCCCATTACCAGCAAACTTACCAAAAGAAACTTTTCCTTTATTTGTAATAGGATAGCGAGAAAAAATGGCTAAACCTGCTGCTTCATAATTATTATCTACCGAAGGTACAAAGTAGTAATATTTCAATTTTAAGCGCTTTTTAACGCTATCAATCAAATCATATTCGCCTTTGCGCCGGGTAAAAAACTCCTGAAAACAAACCACATCGGGGTTTTGGTTTTCGATCACTTTAATGATTTGATCTTTGGTAGAAACGTCGTTATTTTCTCCGTATTTTTTAAATTGATGCACATTGTAGGTCATCATTCTTACATAATGCTCACTATCTTTTACGGTAGTGCCCTGCTCCCCAAATAACTGATAGGTGGCTGTTAACGTTTTCCAGCCGAGGGCAATAAAGCCAAGGGTAGCCAAGGCAAAAACAAACCTACGGCGCAATACCCAAACCACTACAAAAACTAAATTGGCCAACAAAACAAAAGGATAGGCCAGGCCTACAAACGCAATCCAGATATTATCTTTTGGTGCGGTTTGCCCAGCCAACATGCCCACACCTAAAGTGATAGCTGCAAGCACGGCCAAAAAGAGCAACATTTTATCTAATAAAGGAAGCTTTTCTTTCTTGCTCATTAGTTTTTACTAGCGTCAAATAAAGTTTGTTTTTCTTTAGCAGTTAATTTCTCGTAACCGGTTTTAGATATTTTATCTAAGATAGCATCTATCTCTTCCTGATTTACTACTTCGGTTTTCTTTTTTTGTGGTTCGTTTCTCACTACCTTCATCTTAGGTTTCTTAACCAGGAAGTTACTTAAATCCGTTCCGCTTTGTAGCAATTTAATATAGACGAAACCAAACAAAGCACCACCTAAATGCGCTAAGTTTCCGCCTATATTTCCAGATCCCGGCGAAGTTCCAACAATATCAATAAGCACATAAACCAACAGCAAATACTTTAGCCTTACATCGCCAAAGAGCAATAAACGAATGCTATAGTTTGGCACCAAGGTGGCCACAGCACTAAAAATAGCCATTACCGCAGCAGAGGCTCCAATTAAACTAGCCCCACCAGCATTTAACTGCGGACTTAAATTAAAAATTAATGCAAAAGCCAAAGCACCAATAATTGCCCCTCCCCAATAAACCACTTGGAATTGTCTTGGTTTTAAGAAATCTAAAAATAAATTTCCCATCCAATACAACCAAAGCAAGTTAAAAAGAATATGGAACAAATCTTTATGCAAAAAGACGTAGGTAACCAAGGTATAAAACCGTAAGGGCCATTGAGCAAAATCAGCCGGGAACGCTAAATATTGAGAAATCAGTTCGTTGCCAAGCCCTTTTACCAGAAACAAACTACCAATATTAACCACCAAAAAAACAATTATATTAATGCCAATGTACAGCATGGCTGGGTTGCCCGACTTGAACAACCTATCGATGATATCCTTAAAACCGTTGTTATTCATAGTATTTGTAAAATCTATCCTTGTCCTTCCAAATTCTCGCCAAGATAAAACCTATTAGTGCTCCGCCTAAATGGGCAAAGTGTGCTATGGTATCTCCCGGTATGCGTGCCACACCCAAAAACAATTCTATAACGATGTAAATGGGAATAAAATATTTGGCTTTAATAGGAAATGGGATAAACATGAGCATCAACTCCATATTTGGAAAAAGCACAGCAAAAGCCGTCATAATACCAAAAACAGCCCCCGAGGCACCAACCATAGTACCAAAGTAAACCGAATATAAAGTAGAGGCTGTTTTCTCGGTAAACTGCGCTGGATTAAATCTTCCCTCGGCCAAAGTGTCTAAAGGCAAATTACCGTGGTTAATAAAGCTCCCTGTAATTTGGTAAAGCTCTATACCTTGCACCAACCACTGTAAAGCTAAAGCGCCCAATCCGGTAATCAAATAAAAATTGATGAACTTTTTAGCTCCCCAGCGCTGCTCTAAGATGCCACCGAACATAAATAGGCCAAACATATTAAAGAAAATATGCTGAAAGCTACCATGCATAAACATATAGGTAATGGGCTGCCAAATACGAAACTTTGGCGAATCGAAATAATGCGCACCCAAAATATCGGCTAAATCTTTACCCTGCTCTTTAAAAACCCATGTTGCCAAAAAGAAAATCCCATTTATAATGAGCAGGTTTTTTACTACTGGTGGTATATTAATGTTATTCATTTTAGTGGTTGGTTACTGGGTTGGCTAGTTTTTTAGACTTTTCAACCATCAATCTTTTGTCTTTGTTCTTTGCTCCTTACGCCATTTTATTTTTCAAATTTTTGCGCCAGCTCTACCAAAGTTATCGTTTGTATAGCAGGTTTACCACTAATACTAAAACTAGGTGTTTTGCAGGCAAAAAGTTCGTCAATAAGGGCGTTCATTTCTTGCTGACTTAACGCTGTACCTGCTTTAATGGCACTGTTTCTGGCCATGCTTCTTGCCAAAGCTTCGCGTTTAGTTAACTTTAATTCTTGTTGCGAGTTTTTGAAGCCTTCTATCAAATGCTCAAAAAGCTGCGTTTCGTTAATATTGGCAGTACCTAAATCAACCGGAATACCTTCTATAACCAAGGTATTTTTACCAAACTCCCGAACATCAAAACCTAAACTCTTAATATCATCTAACAAACTTTTGGCCAGTTCAAAATCGCCTGGGCTTAAACTTACCGTTTGTGGAAACAAGCTCTGTTGCGAAGCTCCTTTCCGATCTTCCAAATGTAGCAGAAAACGTTCGTACAAAATACGCTCGTGAGCCGCTTGTTGGTCAATTACCATTACTCCAGATTTAATTTGCGAAACAATGTAACGATTATGAATTTGCATATATTGCTTATTCGTTGCCGTTTGTGCTTCTTCTTCCTTTTCATCACCTAACGCAATGGCAGTTTGCGCTGGCTGCTGGTAATTTGCAATTTCATACAGCGATCCCCAGTTTTGGCTTACCTCTTTGGGTTGATATTGATCCTTAAAATAAGTAGTGCTTTCTCGTGGTGCCGAAGCTGCCTTTGGCGAGCCAAACGGGTTAAAATCTGGATTAAAGGCAATACTTGGAGGCACAATATCTTCTGGAGCTTTTGGCGTAATCATGTTGCTAAAAGCCGTTTCTTGGTTAAAATCTAACGTAGGACTAATGTTAAACCGGCCCAAGCTTCTTTTTACCGCCGAGTGGATAATGGCGTAAATAGATTTTTCATCTAAATACTTGATTTCTGTTTTGGTTGGATGTACGTTTACGTCAATTTTTGCAGGATCAATTTCGATGAAAAGCACATATAACGGAAAATTATCATCGGGCAGCAACTCGGCATAAGCTTTGTTTACCGCATGGTTCAAGTAATTATCCTTGATAAATCTATCGTTAACGAAAAAGAATTGCTCGCCACGGGTTTTCTTTGCAAACTCGGGCTTGCCAATATATCCTTTTAGGTTAATGATACTTGTTTCTTCCTCAACCGGGATTAAGCGCTCGTTATAATTATTGCCAAATAAATGTACAATGCGCTGTTTTATAGTAGCCGATGGCAAACGGTAAATCTCATTCCCGTCGTGATGCAAACTAAATGCAATATGTGGTTTGGCTAGAGCCACCCGCTGAAACTCGTCGATAATGTAACGCATTTCTGTTGGATTGCTCTTCAGGAAATTACGGCGGGCTGGCGTGTTGTAGAACAGGTTTTTAACCGAAATACTGGTGCCGTTTGGCGATGCTGTTGGTTCCTGTTTCACAATGGCAGAACCTTCAATTTCTATCAAAGTGCCCACTTCATCTTCGTGGCGTTTGGTTTTCATTTCTACCTGTGCAATAGCCGCAATAGAGGCCATTGCTTCGCCCCTAAATCCCATAGTTCTAATGGCAAAAAGATCATCCGCCTTGCGAACCTTTGATGTGGCATGCCGCTCGAAACACATACGGGCATCGGTAACGCTCATACCGCAACCGTTGTCTATCACTTGGATTAGTGCTTTACCAGCGTCTTTAACAATGAGCTGTATTTTGTCGGCCCCAGCATCTAAGGCATTTTCTAACAGCTCTTTCACTGCCGAAGCT
The DNA here is from genome assembly GCF_002399615.1 of Pedobacter sp. UBA4863. Classification (GTDB taxonomy): domain Bacteria; phylum Bacteroidota; class Bacteroidia; order Sphingobacteriales; family Sphingobacteriaceae; genus Pedobacter. Next base: position 41,178 of record NZ_DHDZ01000043.1, read on the forward strand.
GGCCGCTGCACTACTTCTCCTGCCGCTATTTGGTTGGCTACACTATCGGGTAAAAGCTGAATGATATCTGACATTGATACGATTAAATAAAGCCGCTAAATTACAAAAACAGTTGGCAGTTTGCAGTGGTTTATACCACAAAAGACACAAAGAACACAAAAGTAGTTTTTAGTTAACAGGACGTAAGTTTCCTTCCTGTATATCGCCATAAAAAAATTACAAATCTTAACATACATCAAGATAAAATCATCGGTAAAACAAATATCTTTACGTTCAATTAAAATTATTTCTTTAAAATTATGAAATTAAAAATCACTTCTATTTTAATGTTAGCATTGGTAGCTAGCTTTTCCTTTTTTGCTTTTAAGCCAAAAGCCGATGTTTATACTGTAGATATTTCAAAATCTACCATAAACTGGGAAGGCAAAAAATTCTCTGGCTCACATACCGGTGCTGTTGCACTAAGCTCTGGCGACTTAAAATTTAATGGTAAAAAACTGGCAGAAGGCAGCTTTATTGTTGATATGACTACTATTAAAACAATGGATGGCGATAAACCAAACCCAAAATTAGACGGGCACTTGAAAGCTGATGATTTTTTCGGCACTAATAAATTTCCTACCGCCAACTTTGCAATTAAAAAAGTAGAAGGTGCTGGCACTGATGTGAAAATTACGGGCGATTTAACCATTAAAGGCAAAACTAATACCATCAGTTTTCCTGCAAAAATTACTTGGAATGCCGATAAAACTGTAACTGCCGTTGCCGAGAAAATAACGGTAGATAGAACTAAATACGGTATAGAATACAAGTCGAAATCTATTTTCAGTAGCATTGGCGATAACTTCATTTATGATGATTTTACATTTTCGGTGAAGTTGGTAGCAAAAAAATAATCCCCTATCAAATAGCAGTTTAGAAAAATCCGAGCCACACTCGGATTTTTTTGTTAAATAAATTAATGTATCTTTAGTAATCCATTTATGAAATATATACCTTCGCAACAACACAATAACTAGTATTTCATAACACACAATGCAACCGGCAAACTCTTCTACAATCAACCTCTTAGTAATCGACGATGACGATATCAATATTTTCATCATCAGTAAAATTGTTGAAAAAACAGGTTACCCTGTTGAAATATGCGCCAAGCATAATGGGCAATTAGCCATAGATTATATTAAAGATCTAGTTGCAAACAACCAACCTCTACCGCAATTAACCTTAATAGACATTAATATGCCCATTCTTAACGGATGGGAATTTATTGAAGCCTACGAGGCTATGCAGCTAAATGCCAAAAACGATATGTACATGCTTTCGTCATCGGTATATGAGAATGATATTGAGAAAGCTAAAGGTTACCAATCTGTTAAAGGATTTATATCAAAACCGCTATCTATAGACAGATTAAAAGAATTATTAGCCGAAGTAACTAGCTAAATAATTACAAACCTATCTTCCTGTATTTCTACAAAAGCCTGTGTTTTTGACTTAGAATGGTAGAAAAGACACCTCCACTTTTCTGCGGCAGCCCTATGCCCAAATTCATCTCTCAATTCCATTGCTTTACGCCCATCGTAATCGTATTTTGCCACAAATTTCCTAATCAGTTCCTCTGGTTCGGGCAATACATCGCCACCAAAAAACACTTTATCTTCGCCATCGTCAATTAAAAATACCTGATGGTATGGACAATGTGCACCAGTAAACTCGTAACTAATTTCGTTGGTTAATATGCCACTATCTTCTATTAAATGAATTTGAGCATTACGTTGTACAAAATCGAAAATATCGGTGTGGTACGAAGATGATTTACTCGAAAAAGCAGTTTCCCATTCGCCTCTTTGCATTACATAAGTAGCATTCGGAAAACTCAATTCCATTTTACCATTATAATGGTGCACCATTCCGCCAGAATGATCAAAATGCAAATGCGACATCAACACTAATTCTACATCATCCGGGCTGAAACCTGCTTTTTTAATGTTCTCATGCAAGTGTAGTTTTCCTTCCTCATTGCTGTAACCTAAACCAGTATCTAACAGTAACAAACTGTTTTCTAATTTTACCAGAAAAGGCTGTACATGAATAAATAACGAAGCTGGCCTGTCTTTAGGGTTGTCCTTTGTTGGATCGAAAGGAATAAATTTCTTGCTTGCATCTACCGAATATGAACCTTCTGACAGGGTAAAAACTTGTATCGCCATCTCTTTTTACGTAGGAAATTAAATGATATATTTACAGGTTACAAATATAGGCAGCTACACACGATTATGTGTCGGCACAACGTATAAAAAAGTAAAGACATCTCACAATACGCTTTAAAAGTATAAAAACATGGAAAAAAGGTGGGTACATCATCAACATACAAATCTTGAGGTAATCGATGAATTGGCCCACCAGTTAACGATAGATAAAAGTTTAGCAGAAATTTTGGTGCAGCGAGGTATCGCTACCTTTGAAGAAGCTAGACATTTTTTTAGGCCTCAGCTTCTACATTTACACGATCCTTTTTTAATGAAGGATATGGAAACGGCTATTGATAGAATTGATGTAGCAATTTCTACCGGGCAGAAAATTTTAATTTATGGCGATTATGATGTGGACGGAACCACGGCTGTAGCACTCGCCTATCAGTTTTTCCAGCAGTTCACCAAAAATATTGCCTACTATATTCCCGATAGGCACAGCGAAGGTTACGGCATTTCTACACAGGGAATTGATTACGCCAAAACCAATGGTTTCCAATTAATTATAGCTTTAGACTGTGGCATCCGCTCTAATGACAAGGTTACCTATGCCAGTTCGCTAGGCATCGATTTTATTATTTGCGACCACCACTTGCCTGGAGCAGAGCTGCCCAATGCCATCGCAGTGTTAGACCCAAAACGCAAAGATTGCCAGTATCCATTTAAGGAGCTTTCTGGGTGCGGCATTGGTTTTAAACTAGCGCAGGCTTACTGTATTGCCCAAAATTTACCCGACGAGCTGTACGAAAAGTACTTGGATTTGTGCATGGTAAGCATTGCGGCCGATATTGTGCCAATTGTAGATGAAAATAGAGTCTTAGCCTATTACGGTTTATTAAAACTGAACGAAAATCCATCAACCGGCTTAAAAGCCCTGATGCAAATTTCTGGCAAAACCGAAAACTATACCATTACAGACGTGGTGTTTATGCTAGCGCCTCGCATTAATGCCGCAGGGCGAATGGGGCATGCCAACGAAGCCGTTAAAATGCTGCTAAGCGACGAAGAGTTTATTGCCGACGAGCAAAGTGCTTTAATTAATTTACAAAATACAGAACGCAAAAGTTTCGACAAGGATATTACCCTAGCTGCATTGGCCATTATTGAACAAGACGAAATATTAATTAACCGAAAAACTACCGTAGTATTTCAAGAAAGCTGGAACAAGGGCGTAATAGGAATTGTAGCATCGCGGTTAACCGAAAAATATTACCGACCAACTATTGTGCTTACCCACTCAAATGGCAACTACACTGGTTCGGCCCGCTCTGTTGCAGGTTACGATTTATACGAAGCTTTGGTAGAATGCAGCGATTTGCTCATTCAGTTTGGCGGCCACAAATATGCAGCGGGCTTAACCTTAGCACCAGAAAACCTTCAGATTTTTGCAGACAGGTTTGAGCAAGTGGTATCAAAAAGTATCGATCCGGCCTTATTAATTCCTGAAATTAATATTGATGCAATCATACAATTAGCGCAAATAAATGGTAAATTTTTTAGGGTACTGTCGCAAATGGCACCGTTTGGCCCACAAAATATGGCGCCAATTTTTATGACGGAAGGCGTTACTTTAGCTGGCACCGCACAAATAGTAGGTACAAATCATTTAAAAATAAATATAAAACAACAAAATTCGACTATTTTTGAAGCTATTGGTTTTAACCTTGGAGAATTTGAAAAATTGTTAAAGCCAAACCAGTTGTTTTCTATTTGTTATACCATAGAAGAAAACAACTGGAAAGATAAAAAGCGTTTACAGCTAAATATAAAAGGAATTAAAATTTAAGTGGCAAGTAGTACGTTCTACGTTAAAAAGGACCAAAAAACTATACACCAACCATCTAAACACCCAAAGTTAAATGATTTTAAAAGCCGAGCATCTCATTAAAAAATACAAGCAACGTACCGTTGTTAACGATGTTTCATTTGAAGTAAGCCAGGGAGAAATTGTTGGTCTGTTAGGACCAAACGGTGCCGGAAAAACAACATCGTTTTACATGATTGTTGGTTTAATTAAGCCAAATGAGGGCAACATATTTTTAGATGGCGAAGATATTACCAAAGATGCGATGTATCGCCGTGCTCAAAAAGGTATCGGTTATTTGGCCCAAGAAGCTAGTGTTTTTCGTAAACTAACTGTTGAGGATAACATCATGGCCATTTTGGAGATGACCAAGCTGAACAAAGAAGAACGCAAGGAGAAGCTAGAAGAATTAATTAACGAGTTTAGCTTGCACAAGGTGAGAAAAAACCGTGGCGATTTACTTTCTGGTGGCGAACGCAGAAGAACAGAAATAGCCAGGGCATTGGCTGCCAACCCTAATTTTATTTTATTAGACGAACCTTTTGCCGGCGTTGACCCTATTGCCGTAGAAGAAATTCAAAGTATTGTAGCCAAGTTGAAGAAAAAGAACATCGGTATCTTAATTACCGACCATAATGTACAAGAAACTTTATCCATTACAGATAGGGCTTATCTACTTTTCGAAGGAAAAATATTAGAATCTGGAACCCCAGAAGTATTGGCCGCAAACGAAATGGTACGAAAGGTTTATTTAGGCGCTAACTTTGTGCTACGTAAGAAAAATCTATAATAAAAATTCTGATGGCGATAGTAAATTCAATTTTTACCTGGTATATGAAAAAGCGGATCCATCAGATTGAGCTTTTCATGAAATACCCATTAGACGTTCAGGATGAGTGGTTGCACACCTTAATTTCTAGTGCCGAAAATACCGAATGGGGCAAACTGTACGACTACAAATCTATTTTAACCGTTCAGCAGTTTAAAGAGCGGGTACCCATACAAAATTACGATACGCTGAAACCCTACATCGAAAGGATGTTGCAGGGCGAACAAAACATTCTGTGGCCTTCGGAAGTGAAGTGGTTTGCAAAATCGTCGGGTACTACAAGCGACAGGAGCAAGTTCATCCCCGTTTCTGAAGAAGCCTTGGAAGAGTGCCACTTTAAAGGCGGAAAAGACATGCTTTCTATCTATTGCAACAACCGTCCTAACAGCCAAATGTTTACGGGCAAAGGCTTGGTTTTAGGTGGCAGCCATCAAATTAATCAGCTTTGCGAAGATATTCACTACGGAGATTTATCTGCGGTATTGATTAAAAACCTTCCTGTTTGGGCAGAATATTACCGCACGCCTGATATGTCAATCGCTTTGATGGATAATTACGAGGAAAAGATAGACCGCATGGCCGAGGCTACCATCAAGGAAAATGTAACCAACATTTCGGGCGTACCCACTTGGACCATCGTTCTGGCCAAAAAAGTGATGGAGATTACTGGCGCCAAAAATTTATTGGAAGTTTGGCCAAACCTAGAAGCTTATTTCCATGGAGCGGTAAACTTCACGCCTTATCGCGAACAATTTAAAGAACTCATTCCATCTCCAGATATGTATTATTTGGAGACCTACAATGCATCGGAAGGTTTTTTTGGCATACAAGACCAATCTTTCTCAGACGAACTATTATTGATGCTAGATTACGGTATTTACTACGAGTTTTTACCCCTTGAGCATTTGGAAGATGAGAATCCGAAAACACTTTCACTAGATCAGGTAGAGTTGCATAAAAACTACGCCATCATCATCAGTACTAATGCCGGTTTATGGCGCTACCTAATTGGCGATACTGTTCATTTTACTTCTTTATCTCCTTTTAGGGTAAAAATTACCGGAAGAACCAAGCACTTTATCAACGCTTTTGGCGAGGAAGTAATTATAGACAATGCCGAAAATGCCTTAACCAAAGCTTGCGCAGCTACCAACGCTAAGATTAAGGATTATACTGCCTGTCCTATTTATTTTAGTGGCGAACAAGCCGGCAGCCATGAATGGATTATTGAGTTTGAGCAACAACCTACAGATTTTGAGCAGTTTGTAGATGTAATGGACAATACTTTACGCGAAGTAAACTCCGACTACGATGCCAAACGTTTTAAAGATATGGCTTTGCGCAGGCCGAAAGTTCACAATGCCCCAAAAGATACTTTTTATAACTGGCTCAAACAAAAAGGCAAGTTGGGTGGTCAGCATAAAGTACCTCGCTTGGCTAACAATAGAGAGTACGTAGATGACATTTTGAAGCTGCTGTAGTTAAGGTACGTTTATTGATAGTTTTCGGAGCAATGAAAATGAATTTCGGAAAACTGAAAATGAAGCTTGATGCTTTTAACAAAAAGGCGAGCGAACTGGTAAATGACAAAAGCAAAACTCTTTCAAAAATTGAAGAGGGACTAAAAATAGCTTCTGCAAATAAAGGAGCACTAAGCGATGTCTGGTCTCAATTGCTCTTACTTTTCTCCTTAACGAAGGATTATGCAAAAGGCAGCTATGTTGATATCCCTAAAACCACAATTGTTTCTGTTTTAGCGGCCTTGCTATATTTCATTTCGCCAATCGATTTAGTTCCAGACTTTATTGTTGGGATGGGTTTTCTAGACGACGCCTTTGTTTTAGGTTTTGTTTACAAACGTGTTTCTAAAGAATTGCTTAAGTACCAAGTGTGGAAGAAGATCGAAGACGAGAAACAAAAGAATACAATAGAAATTAGCAGTTAACTATTCATCCTTGTATCATTCGATTTTGAACGTTGCAATAATAGGACGGTGGTCAGAAGCATAGGTTTCTGCAATAACATCATGATGTAGCACCGGCCAATTTGCATTTTTGATTGCAATGTAGTCGATGGTTTTTTTTGGCAAATCTTGCGGAATTGTGCCCGAGCAATTATTTACACAAGTGCGTTTGAATTGTTTATCTAATAAATTGATTGCTTCAGAGCCAGCAACGCTGTTTAAATCGCCACAAAGAATAATTGGAAGCTTAAAATCCTCGAAATATTTAAGGATATACTCCATTTGTACATTTCTATTGTCGTGGGTACGCGACGCATCCAAATGAGTGTTTGCAAAAACAAATTCCTTACCTTGCACTGTTAGCTTTACATGAGAAAGAATACGCTTTTCGGCTACATGTTTCTGCGGCAGTGGCATTAGTTTTGCATCTTTCAATTCATGACGGCTTAATATCGCTAGGCCATATTCGCCACCATCGTGGTCAATTGCACGAAAGAAATGGTAATTCATACCTGTCTTTTCAGCTATTACTTTTGCTTCATCTAAGCCACTACGTTTGGTCAATTTGTCAACTTCTTGCAGAGCAACCACATCAGCATTAGCATTGTTTATCACATTTGCTATGGCATCAATATCGATAAGTCCGGTTTTTGATGGCGGGTTTGCATGATGTATGTTATAGCACAATATCTTTAACTGCCCCGAAGAACTAGCTACCGATGAGCTTTTTTTAACTGAACAGCTAACAAAAGCAATCATGCAAACTATCGTAAAAACCTTTATATAATGCATTTTTTTAGTTTTACTAAGAATCATAAACTTCTACAACAACGTTCTATCTTCCAAAAAGTCTAATCTCCCCACTTCCATTCGCCAGCTATTTTTAGCGGCTCTTTTAATTTTTGGCTTTCCAAGAACGTTTTCAATTCTGCATCCGAAAACCTGTTAACAGGAATTATTGGCGTGTTCGCCAAAGCATAAATCAACATCGATGAGTAGCGCACTGTATTTTTCATGCCCTGTTCATCAACTAAATGAAAACCATCGCCATCTGAATGATAGAATGGACCTGAGTTATTAGGCAATTTGCTACCAGCGCCAGTTCCCGTTGGAATTCCTTCTAGCATAAAGGGCTGATGGTCGCTGTGTAATCCAGCTCCTGCGTGAAAAAGATTTTTAAATCCTGTATCGATTTTCATCACTTCTGCTCCCCAGCTTTTAAACAATGGCTCCATTTCTTTTCTGGTTGCAGCATAACCTTTTTGGTCGTTGTTCATATCGTAGTTCAACATAAACCGCACCTGCCCCAATGTTTTATCCTTTAAACCTTGCGCTACATAAGCTTTTGAGCCTAACAAACCTTGCTCCTCGCCCATAAACATTACAAATTCTACGGTACGTTTGGTTTGCAGTTTCAACTTTTTGAAAGTCCTAGCCATATCGATAATTGAAAAAGAGCCTATACCATTGTCAATGGCGCCAGTTGCTAAATCCCAGCTATCTAAATGGCCACCCACTACAATCTTTTCATTTGGTATTTCAGCTCCTTTCAAAGTTGCAATTACGTTTCTAGCTTTAATCATTCCTGAAAAATTGGTCATGTCTATTTGCGCAAATTGCGGAGCCGATTTCAACTTTGCTTTCAAAGCCATGCCATCTTCCAAACCGATACATACCGCAGGAATTGGAATTAATTTACCCGTTACCGAAGCTGTTCCAGTAAGCAATACACCGCCTTCAACTTTGTTAATGATAACTACCCCAATTGCACCGTATTTAGTGGCGATGGCAGTTTTTTCTGAGCGATGTAAAGAAGCTGTACCTGCCGGAGAACCTGGCAGCACACCTAAATAAATTAAAGCGATTTTACCTTTAACCTTATCTTTTAATGGCTGATAATCTGCCTCCAAACCATTACCAACATCTACTAATTCTCCTACAACGTTTGCTTTTACAGGCGAATGCGCCAAGGTAACTGCTTTAACGCCAGATAAAGTTCCCTTGTCGTTTCCAATCTTTACAGCCAATGTTTTTCTATCCCAACTTTCTACTTCAAAGGGTTGATATTTTACCTCAAAACCGTAAGACTTGAATAAGTTATAGGCCTGTTCTTCGGCTTTTGCACCATTTACCGAGCCTGTTAAACGATGTCCATTTTTTTCGGTCGACTCTTTTAAATTTTGATAGGCTTGAGAATTAGCCTGAACCTCGGTATTAATTTGCTTAAAAACGGATGAAAAATTGTCCTGAGCTTTTGCATTGAACAATAAAGCGGCAAGGCCTGCGGAAAGAATAAGTTTCTTCATGTATTTGATTATAGTTTAACTAGATTGAAGTTAGCATTTTAAGTTTACAACCAAGTTTTATCGTTTAAATTTTACATTCCTTTCATGCCATTTTAGCGATAGGAGAAATCTAACTCTATGCTTTATTTTATTAGATTTCTCCTCGTCCTCGTCGAAATGGCGAAGAGACTAGTTACTCGGTGGTGGTAAAAACGTTTTTTCGTTTTGTTTCTTGGTATAATATCTAATCACAAAGAAAGCAACTACGCCAGCCAATACAAACATCCACAATCTAGATAGAAACAAAATAAACTCTTTGAAATACATCCACCCATCAGCTAGATTTAAGCCTAGCCTTCTAAAAAAATCTGGTTTGTAATCGTAAATATTATCATTAGCTACAACCATTGTTTTAATGGTATTGTCTTGATAAAAGCTTAGCGTAATTGTACTGTACTTTACTTGTTTATCGATATTCAAGTTCTCGATTTTCTTATCTATGTAATCATCTTTAATTATTAAAGAACTCTCCACATTTGCACTTTTTTTGGTTGCAACCTTATTAATCCGTTCAACAGCCTCTATCCTATTTTCCGATTTGAGCTTATTTTCTAGATAATCCAAACTCTTATCTTCCATTTTTAAGGATTGGTTATCCACAAAAATGGCCATAACGGCAATCTGATTAGTAAGGTCATCTAACTTTTCTGATGGGAGGCGAGCAACCAAATAGCCATTTGTGCTATACGAGGTAATTTCTTTTAAAGAATCGGAACTGTATTTAACTTTTTCTGAATTTTGTATAGAACTATTGGTATTAAATTCCATGACTAAACCACCCTTCTTTTTGATGGTATTACTTAAATCTTCCTTAGTGCGCTGTACATCTTTCACACGGAAGCGCATATCTGCAGTTTTGGTCATTTTTTCTACCAGTTCCCCGTTAGAAATGGCTTCTGCTGTAACGATAGTATCAGTAGCAGCGTAATCAGTTCCTTCTGTTTTATATTCGGAACTACAGCCCGTAAACAGAATTGTAGCCATAGCTACAGTGGCAAAATGTCTTTTCATCTTGTTATAGGTTTTAAGTGGTTATACTTGTTCCTTTAACAAAACTGTCTTAAGCATGCTATTTCCTTAAGGAAGACAATTTGTATAGAGGTTTTATGCTTAATGCCAAAAAACGATTAAGGTAACCCATTTTAGTTTTCTGTCGGGAATTTTTAGCCGCCAACAAACAAAAAAAGTCCCCTTACAGCTAACCGTAAGGGGACTTTTTTAAAAAATATATTTTCAGCTTATTTGGCGTCTAAAATTTTAAATACGCCTTTGCAGCAAATTACTGTTCCTATTGCCAAGATAGCCCAAGACACTAACGAAAGTGCCGTCGAATCGAAAGCAAAACGTAAGAAAGTGCCAATCACACAAATTATAACACCTACCAAAATAGTCATATAAATAGCTGGCTGATTTGCCGTGTCTATGCTTTTTTCTCTTTCTTTAGCATCCATGATTTATTTGTTTTAATTTTGTTTAGCGCAAAAATAACATTTCTCTACTAAAAAGCACGATAAATTAATAACTTTTAAGCTTTTCTAAGCGTTGTTTTGCTTTCTCTTGTTCGTTAAACTTTCCTTCTTTGTAAAGTAGCTTCTCCCAATCGCCATACATGGGGTTTGGCAACACAATAAACTTAGTACCAAATAAATGCTGGTTAGCATCTACTTCCGTTTTCGTATCTTTTCCTTCACGATAAAAAACGTTTGAAAAATCACTTAAATTATCGCCACAAAGCAATAACACGTTGTACTTCGCTAGTATTTTATCTCTACGTTCTTGTTTATCAGACGCATGTTGTTTCAACAAAATGTGATCTTCATCTACATACGGAAAGCCTAATTTCTTCAAATTTTCGATGGTTCCTTTTCTATCTGCTTCATCACGATTGGTTACGTAAAAAGTTTCTACATTTTTGCTCGCAGCAAATTTCAGGAACGATAAAGCACCGGGCACCGTATCGGCCATAGCTTTGGCGGTCCACGCAGTCCAGTCTGCAGGCACATAACTTACCCCATGCTGAATTTCGTAACCTTGAAAACGGGAGTTGTCTATAATCGTTTCATCTGCATCTACAATGATGCAATTAGGCTTGCCATTTTGATTCTCCCACAAAGCCTCTTTTAAAGACAACCTAGCAAAGTTGTAAGCCTGAAAAGCCAACGCCCTATACTCGCCGCTATATTGCTGCCATAACACGGCATTTGTCCAATCTCTTTCCGGCCCAGCCTTTTGAGCCGAAGCAATTACTGGAAAAGCCAACAAAGCAATTATTAAAAGTTTAAATCTCATATCTGATAAGTTAAAGGTCAAAAGTATAAAGTTAAAAGCTAAAAGCCATACCAATTTTAAAATGAATTGATAGTCAATCTGTAATAAGTGTGGGTTATAAAACGATTATTTTAAGAACAAACCTCTATCAACTTTTGAAACGAACATTGGCTTTACGTTTTGATAAGCTTGCGTAAAAGTAACGGGAATTCTTACTTTCTTATTCTCGTTCCACTTAAATTCTACAGCTAATAACTCTTCTCCTCTTTTTTCGATGTAATCTATTTCCTGCTGCTGCGTGGTTCGCCAAAAAAAGCTCGCCACATCAATTTGATTCTGATGCAAGTATTTAATTCTTTCTGCAATCATATAGTTTTCAAACAGTGCGCCAATATCATTTCTGTTAGCAATTGGATTAAAATTACGGGTTACCGCATTGATGATCCCATTATCGTAAAAATAGATTTTTCTTCCTTTTTTAATCTCATTGCGGACATTTCCAGACAAAGCAGTCAAAGAAAATATTACAAAGGCTTTCTCCAACAAATCAACATATTTCTCTACCGTTTTCTGGTCGGCTTTTACCAATTGCGCCAGCTCCGAAAAATTAACTTCACTACCAATTTGCAAGGCCAATGCCTTTACAATTTTTTCAAAAAGCTGTGGTTTTTTCACATCCTCCAATGCAAATAAATCTTTGTACAAGTAACTATCGGCTAATAGTTTCAAATGCTCCTCTGCTTGTTTTACGTTATTGATTACCTCTGGATAAGAACCATAAACCAACCTTTGCTCAAAAAGGCGTTCTTCGGTTAAAAAATCGTTATAATTTATTAGCTCGGCATAAGAAAATGGCAATAGCATCATCTCATACTTTCTGCCTGTTAATGGCTCATTAATTTTACCAGAAAGTTCAAATGCTGATGATCCTGTTGCGATAACCTGTACATGCTTAATTCTATCTACAATAATTTTAATGAGCAAACCAACCTCATTTATACGTTGGGCTTCGTCTATGAAAACCACCTCATAGCCTTCTAACATTTGCCTCAGCTGTACCGCATTGGGTTTAGCTAAATTTTCACGAGTGTCGGCATCATCTCCATTAAGGTATAATGTTTTTTTATTAACCTTAATTAAAAGTTGCTCTACAAAAGTGGTTTTACCTGTTTGCCTAGGGCCAAAAACAATAAATGCCTTGCCCCTAAACAACCTTTCTATAGCGTAATCTAATTGTTTTCTAACTATCATTACCTTTTAACTCTAATACAAAAGTATAATAATTCTGGATTACAATCCAAAAAAAAAATAATAATTTTGGATTACAATCCAAAAAAAACATAATAATTTTGGATTAACAACTACCAAAACAACAAAAAACCCTCACCGAAAAACGATGAGGGTTAGTATTTTCAATTCCCCTTTAGGGGATTTGGGGGTTTATCCACTCAATGCCGCTGCACCACTTACAATCTCGGTAAGCTCAGTTGTAATTGCCGCCTGACGGGCTTGGTTATAAGCCAATTTCAAGGATTTTAATAAATCACCAGCATTTTCTGTTGCCTTATCCATTGATGTCATACGGGCACCATGCTCAGAAGCATGAGAATCTAACACCGCTTTGTACAACTGAATTTTGATTGACTTAGGAATTAATTGCGTTACAATTTCTTCTTTGCTTGGCTCAAGAATATAATCTACATTAGTTTCTTTAACGCTAACTGCTTCTTCAGCTTTAGGAAGAGGCAACAACTGCTCTGAAGTTAAAATTTGAACAGCCGCGTTTTTGAACTGATTATAAACCACTTCTACCCTATCATACTTACCTTTCACAAAGCCTTCCATTATCGCATCAGTAATTTTAGTTACGTTTTCGAAAGATAAATCGGCATACACTTCATTATTATTACCAATTACGTTGTAACCTCTTTTTTCGTAGAAATCTTGCGTTTTTTTACCAATAGCAACAATATTTACGTTACCTTTTTTCAATTGCTCGCTATATTTTTCTGCAATTAAGTTGTTAGTGGTTTTAATTACGTTCATGTTAAACGCACCTGCTAAGCCCCTATTTGATGATACAGCAACAATTAAAACCTTGGTGGGCACTCTTTCTTCCGTAAATGGAGAGGTAGAACCTTCTAAGCTTGCTGAAAGATTTCCTAAAATCTCTTTCAACTTGGTTGCGTAAGGACGTAATTGAATGATTGCATTAGTAGCACGCTTCAACTTCGCAGCCGATACCATTTTCATCGCTTTGGTAATTTGCTGAGTTGACTGCACAGAGGCAATACGATTTCTTACTTCTTTTAAATTGGCCATTCTTTGTTAGATGTGAGATTTGAGATATGAGATGCTAGACTAAACGCCTTATCTCAAATCTCAAATCTCATTTCTCAAATCTATTAATATTTACTTGAAATTTCTTTTGCTACAGTTTCCAATACACCAGTAATGTTATCATCAAACTTACCAGCTTTTAATGCTGCTAAAGTTTCTGGATGACGTAATTCTAGCGCTTGTAAATAATCTGTTTCAAATTCTTTCACCTTGTTTACAGGTACATTACGCATTAAGTTTTTAGTACCGGCGTAAACAATAGCTACTTGTTTTTCTACTGTAAATGGAGAAAACTGCGCTTGCTTCAACATCTCTACGTTACGAGCACCTTTATCTAATACAGATTTTGTAGCCGCATCTAAATCAGAACCGAATTTAGAGAAAGCCTCTAACTCACGGTATTGTGCTTGGTCTAATTTTAAAGTACCAGCAACTTTTTTCATTGATTTGATTTGTGCGTTACCACCTACACGTGATACCGAGATACCTACGTTAATTGCCGGACGGATACCTGAGTTGAACAAGTTCGACTCCAAGAAAATCTGACCATCAGTAATCGAAATTACGTTAGTAGGGATATATGCAGAAACGTCACCAGCTTGAGTTTCGATAATTGGCAAAGCAGTTAATGAACCACCGCCTTTAACGATACCTTTAATAGACTCTGGCAAATCGTTCATGTTTCTAGCGATATCATCGTTAGCGTTGATTTTCGCAGCTCTTTCTAACAAACGGCTGTGAAGATAGAAAACGTCACCTGGATAAGCCTCACGACCTGGAGGACGTTTTAATAGTAACGAAACTTCACGGTAAGCCACAGCTTGTTTAGACAGATCATCATAAACAATTAAAGCTGGACGACCAGTATCACGGAAAAACTCGCCAATAGCAGCACCTGCAAATGGAGCGTAGAACTGCAATGGAGCAGGCTCAGCAGCAGAAGCAGCCACAACCACAGTATAAGCCATCGCACCGTTTTCTTCTAAAGTACGTACAACGTTTGCTACTGTACTTGCTTTTTGACCACAAGCTACATATATACAGAATACAGGGTTACCTGCTTCGTAAAATTCTTTTTGGTTGATGATCGTATCGATACAAACCGCAGTTTTACCAATCTGACGGTCACCAATAACCAACTCACGTTGACCACGACCAATAGGAATCATCGCATCGATAGCTTTGATACCAGTTTGTAGAGGCTCGTTAACTGGTTGACGATAGATTACCCCAGGTGCTTTACGCTCCAAAGGCATTTCGTAAGTTACACCAGCAATAGGTCCTTTACCATCAATTGGCTCACCTAATGTGTTTACCACACGACCAAGCATGCCTTCGCCAACTTTAATCGAAGCAATTTTTTTGGTACGTTTAATGGTATCACCTTCTTTAATCTCGTCTGATGGGCCTAATAAAACCACACCTACGTTATCTTCTTCAAGGTTCAATACAATTCCTTGCAAACCGTTAGCAAACTCAACAAGCTCACCACTTTGAACTTTAGTTAAGCCGTAAACACGAGCAATACCATCGCCCACTTGCAATACAGTACCAACTTCTTCAAGTTCAGCTTCTGATTTGAAGCCGGCCAATTGCTGTCTGATAATTGCCGAAACTTCGTCTGGTCTTACCTCTACCATAATTTTATGTTATTTTGATATCTTTTTGTAAATGTTTTCTTTGTTAAGCGTATGGCGTTGAGCGACCGATACGCCAAACGCTTATCGCTATGCGCAAAACTTAGTGCGCAAACTCCTTTTTCAACTTTGTTAAGCCGCTGGCAATGCTGGCATCAAACTGTTTATCGCCAACTTTTAAGATAAAGCCGCCAATTAAATCAGTGTTTACTTTCTCTTTCACTACAACCTCGCTGGCACCTAATTCCTTTTTAACTAAAGCAATTACTTCAGCTCTGTTCGCATCAGTTAATACACTTGCCGAAGTAACCTCTGCAGTAACAATACCTTTAATAGCATTATACTGTTGTACAAATTGCTTAGCGGTATCAAACAAGATAGAAGAACGACCTTTTTTAACTACCAATTGGAAAAAGCTATTGCTAATGGTATGTACTTTACTGCCAAAAATGCCTTCCAAAATACCTTGCTTTTTATCTAAAGGCACAATTGGGTTATTCAAAATAGCTTCTAACTCAGAATTATCGCCTACTATCTTCTCAAAAAACACCATATCATTTTTCACTTCTTCCACAGCGTTTTGCTCCTTAGAAAGATCTAACAATGATTTTGCGTACCTAGCTCCTGCTTTACTTGACATATATTTTTAGTTGTAAGTTGTAAGTTTATAAGTTGTAAGTCCTGAACTATCTAAAAAAGTACAAAACCCAAAACGTAAAACCTAAAACGTAATACTTATAACTTAATTTAATTCAACGTCTTTTAACAAATTGTTAACCAACTCTTGTTGCTTAGCCTTATCATCTAATTGTGTACGTAATACACGCTCTGCGATATCTAAAGACAAAGCCGAAACTTGACCTTTTAATTCTGCCAAAGCAGCTTTCTTTTGGTTTTCGATTTCGATACGAGCTTTTTCAATCAATTTAGCACCTTCTGTTTGCGCTTGATTTTTAGCTTCGTTAACAATACCATCTTTCAATGCTTTAGCTTCTTTTAAAATTTGGTCACGTTCTTCACGAGCTTGTTTCATCAACTCTTCGTTTTGAGAACTTAAGCGAGCCATTTCTTGTCTAGCCAATTCAGCTTTGTTTAAAGCCTCATCAATGCTCTTCTCACGATCGCTAATGCCTTTCATAATTGGTTTCCAAGCAAACTTGCCTAGTAAAAACACCAACACTAAAAATGCAATGGTATTCCAAACCAACAAACCAATTTCAGGAACTAATAAATCCATTTTATATAATTAAATATCTTTTTATGTTAAACTTTTCTTTAAACAAGCACCTTAACGGCAACCCCGAAAAAGGTGCTTGTCATAAAATCTTTCTTTGATTATTTTGCGATCAAAGAAACTACTACTGCGAATAACGCAACAGCCTCGATAAAGGCAGCAGCGATAAGCATAGCAGTTTGAATTTTTGAAGCGGCTTCTGGTTGACGAGCGATAGATTCCATTGCAGATCCACCAATTTTACCGATACCTAATCCAGCGCCAATTGCAGCTAAGCCTGCGCCGATTGCAGCTAATGTTCCAGTCATTTTTCTGATTTATTTATTATTGTTTAACAATTATGTTCTAATTAATGGTGCTCTTCTACCGCCATACCTATAAACAAGGCCGATAGAATAGTAAAAATAAACGCTTGTATAAATGCTACCAAGAACTCTATTAAGCCAATAAACACCGCAAAGAAAATTGAAGCAGGTGCAACCGCATAAGAGTTAAAGATAAAAATTAAACACAATAGCGACATTACCAAGATATGGCCCGCTGTAATGTTTGCGAACAAACGAATAGCGAGAGCGATAGGCTTAGTAAACATACCAAAAATCTCTACAGGAACCATCAATGGCTTTAACCACCATGGCACTGGAGGATTTAAAATGTGTCCCCAGTAATATTTATTTGCTTTAAAAGTTGTAATCAAGAATGTGCAGGCTGCCAAAACCACAGTTAAAGCAATGTTACCCGTAACGTTTGCCCCCCCCGGAAAGAAAGGAACCAAACCCAACATATTGTTTAACCAGATAAAGAAAAACACAGACAATAAATAAGGCATAAAAGCAGCATATTTATGCCCCAAGTTTGGTTTAGCAATATCGTCACGCACAAATAGAATAATAGGCTCCATAAAAGACTGAATACCTTTTGGGGCTTTACCTTCTCTCTTTTTGTAACCATTAGCTACCGCAATAAAAACAACTAACAATACTACCATTGAAAGCAGCATGCTAAACACGTTTTTAGTGATAGAAAAATCTAACGGACGCACATTTGTTGCATGATGCTCGGCATCTACAGCAACATAAGCGCCATGAGCATCTGGTGTTTCGTTAGCATAGTAAATTTTACCGTGAAACTTTGTTACCCTCACTCCGTTTCTCTCTACCACCACAGTCCCATTATCATCATGGTTAAAAGCAGCCGAAGAAAAATTAACCAAGCCTTTATCGGTGTACAATATCACTGGCAAGTTTAAAGTAAAACCATGCTCTCCATGACCAAACAAAGTAAACGAATGGCTATCACTAATATGGTGAAAAATAAAAGAGGTAATATCAAACTCTTTCTTTTCTTCTGTTGCTACATGTTCCTCAGCAGAAACAACCGACAAGGCTACACTATCAGTTTGTGCAAAAGCAGTAGTTCTAAATCCTAAAAACGCAGAAAAAAGCGTAAAAACAACAATTACTCTTCTAACTTTCGACACAAAAACTCGGTTATAATCCATTTACTCGCAGATTTTTACTATTTATTTTGGTGGCGCAAGTTACGCAACAAACCTAATATTTCAAAGAGGGTAAACAATAAATATAAAGAAAAAAAATTGAGCGCAAAAGCCATGTCGCCTTTGGTTTGTTTTAAGCTGTAAATCAACACGAAAGACATGGCAAAAAGCATTTTAATAATTACCGAACCTAAAATAGCAAACACACCAATTTGAGGATTTCTTTTAATCCCCATGTAAGCCAGCAAATAGGCTATAAAAGTTAATCCCGAAATAAACCCGAAAATTAACCAGAACTGATCCGTAATTGCTAGAGGGAAAAACTGCTTTATAGCCAATGCAAACCCAGCAAGCACAAACGTATAAAGTAAATAGGCAATGGTAAATTTTCTTAAGGCCACTTTTTTATTTTTTTTATTGCAAAGGTAATTAATACCAAGCAATAGCTTATTTTTTATTAAGTGAACGTACCACCTGATAAAGCGAAGCTCCTACGCCAACAACTCCAAAAACAGCCGTAAAAATAAAATTATCAATGTTATTATGCTCATCTATTTTATAGCCAACAAACGCAAATACACCAATAGTAGCTAACATTTGGAAAGCCATACCGGTATATTTTGCATAGTTTGTAGCCGTTTTATTTGTTTCTTTATTGGGTTGCTCGTCTAACATTTTTAAATTGCGGGTTAAATATTAAGATTATATTGCCGAATAAAATATTTTTGTAGATATTTTGTTATATCAGTAAACAACTCAAAATCCATTGAACACTCAAAATCAAAACATCTATTATATTGCTGTAGTTAGCACGCTGCTAGCATTATTCTATGGCTGCTCTAGCCAAAAGGACACCATTACCAACAGAAAGCTTCAAAATTTATCTGCAAGATATAACCTAATTTACAATTCTAATGTTTTGTTAGATGAATATTTAGAAAATATAAATCAGAGCAAAAAAGAAAATTTCGATAGTTTTCTGCCACTTTACCATGCTCCCGCCCCGGCAGACGCCACCACTGCCGGCACCAAAATAAAAGAGCTCGATGAAATTGAACAAAAAGCGAGAACAATAATAGCCGAAAAGAATTTTAGCAATTACATAGACGATGCCTATATACTTTTAGGTAAAACCAATTTTTTACAAGGCAAGTACTATAATGCCGTAGAGTATTTTGATTATGTGGCTAACACTTATAAAAAAGACCACAAAACACACTTAAATGCGCTGAACTGGAAAGCACGTAGTTTGATAACGTTGAATGATTTAACACTTGCCGAAAAGATACTAGACACCATGAAAGTAGTGCTAGATTCTGTAAAGCGCAAAAAAGCAGAGCCTTTGGCAACATTGGCTCAAATGAGCATCATTAAAGAAAACGATCAACAAGCAATAGCATATTTAGAAAGAGCACTAAAAGCCAAGCCTAGCGCATCAAACAAAATTAGTTGGACCTACACCCTTGCCCAGCTTTACGAAAGCGAAAAAGCCTACGAAAAAAGCTTGGCTGCTTATCGTAAAGTGGAAAAGAGCAATGCTCCTTTTGATATGTACTTTAATGCAAAACTGAGCAAGATTAGAATTAACGAGCAATTAAACCACCAAAAATTCGATAGAAAACTGGCATTAACCAAAATGCTAAAAGACGAAAAGAACTTAGATTTTAAAGATCAGATTTATTACGAAATTGCCGAAGATTATTATGCCAGCAATAACTATGGCAAAGCAGAAGAATATTATAATTTATCGATAAAGAACAGCAGCATTAATAATACCCAAAAAGCTTTATCTTATTTAAAAATTGCCGACTTAAACTTTAAACATTACAGTGATTATGTAACGGCCAAACTGTATTATGATAGCACCACAATGGTGCTGCCTAAAACACATCCTTTATATCACACTATTTCTAATAAGGCTAAAAACTTAGCTTATCTTCAGCAACGCTACGAAACCATAAGCTTTCAGGATACGCTACAAAAAATAGCAAAGCTACCGGCTACGGAAAGAGAAAGGGCAATTAGCAATTATTTTACCACCATAGAACAAGCACAAGCCACCGCAACAAACAGCGGCCAGCCCATTACTAGCGGCAGGACCAATGTCAACTATCAGGCACAAACGGGCGGTACATTTTATTTTGCCAATGCAAATGCCATTAGCAGAGGATTTAACGAATTTAAAAAGCGCTGGGGCAATAGAAAGTTGGCTGCAAACTGGCGTCAGAGTGCAAATAATAACCAAGGGCCGCAAACTGCTACCCCAACAGACGATTTAAGTTTAGGCAACCTACCCGAAAATCCAGATGTCCAAATTACCAAAGCGCTTAGCCCTACTTCAACAACTAGCAATTACTTAGATTCTATCCCGCTTACGCCTGCATTGCTAGAAAAATCAAATCAAAAAATTATTAACGCCTACCTAGATATGGGCAGTTTTTATCAGCAGGTGCTAAACGACAAGCCAGAGGCCATTAAAACCTATCAGGCCTTATTAAAAAGATTTCCTAATAACGATAAGCTGCCCATCGTTTATTACAGCTTGTACTTGGCCTATCAAGGCACCGACAACGCAAAATCTAACGAATATAAAAACCTCGTACTCAACAACTATCCGAGCAGCGCTTTTGCAAAAACCATTTTAGACCCCAACTTTTCTGTAAAACAAAACCAACTAGAAGTTTTGTTAAACACAGAATACGAAAGTTTATTTAAAAAACTGCAAGAGAAACAATTTTCTGCCGTAATTGTTGATGCCAACAACATTAGCCAACGCTTTCCGGGAAATGCTATGGAACCGCAGTACGACTATTTAAAAGCTATTGCCATTGGCCATACAGACAACGTAGATAAATTGATGGCCGCCTTTAAAGAGATAACCGAGAAACACAAAAGCAATAAATTAATTACGCCCCTGGTACAGCAACATTTACTTTACATTAATGCAAACCTTAGCGACTTTAAGAAAAGGAAAGTAGCCTTAGTAGCTTACGACACTAACGAAATCCCTTTTGCAGAGGCTAGCAAAAATAGCGTGAGGCTAAACGAGCCAGTAATTGCAAACATACTTGATCCGACAGGCAAAAAAACGATTACCGCTTACGTCCCTCCTGTGGTAGAAAAACCTATAGCGAAAAAAACTGAAGAAAAGCCACTGGTTGCTGTTGCAAAAAAAGATACTCTTACCGTACAACAACCAATTGCAATAGCCAAGAAAGATTCTCTAGCATTACCCCCTATCACTGTAAAAAAAGACACTACTTCTAATTCAATAACCGTAGTTAAAGCAATAGACACGGTAGCCAAACCTATTGACCTACCCCAGCCTGTAAAAGACGATTTATTTAATCCGGCATCATCAAACAACTATTATTATGTAGTAGCTGTAAATACAATAAACGTAAGTGTAAGTTCTTCTCGTTTTGGCATAGGCCAATTCAATAGGGGCAACTACGCAGGCAACAACCTTCGTCATCAACTAAAAGAGTTAGAAAAAGACCAACTTATTATTATAGGCGATTTTACAAGTGCCAACGAAGTAAGTGAATATCAGCAAAACATAAAACCACAATTAGGTGCAATTATGAAAGTTCCTACTGCTAATTATACTACTTTTGCAATAAGTAAGGAGAACCTCTATAAAATCACCAATCGGGAAACTTTAGAAAGGTATATCAGATACATCAACAACAATGAATTATAATAGAAACCACAATTCACTTTCACCAGAGCTAATAAAAAAATACAATTGGCGTATTTGGAAAGTACTTATCGCGGGCATTATTGCATTTGCAATATTCATTTTGATGATTAGTTTCGGCATTTTTGGCGAAATACCTTCATTTAGAGCAATAGAACACCCTAAAAGCAATCAAGCTACCGAGGTAATTTCTGAAGACGGAAAAGTATTGGGCACTTATTTCGTGAAAAATAGGTCTAACGTAGCCTATAGCGAAATTTCTCCAAACGTAATCAACGCCCTAATTGCCACCGAAGATATTCGTTTTCGTTCTCATTCGGGGATAGATTTCAGACGTACATTCACCATTTTCCTATATGCCATTATCGGCAAAAAACAAGGTGGAAGCACCATTACGCAACAATTAGCTTTAAATCTTTTCTCGGAAGAAGGCAGAGCGAAAAACTTCTCCAAGCGCATCATCCAGAAATTTCAAGAATGGGTAATCGCCATTAAACTAGAGCGCAACTATACCAAAGAAGAAATCATCACCATGTATTTAAACACGGTTGATTTCGGGAACCAAGCTTATGGAATTAAGTCGGCGGCCAGAGTTTATTTTAACACCACACCAGATAAGTTAACTGTGCCGCAGGCAGCTGTACTTATTGGCCTACAAAAAGGCATTACCCGATATTCTCCTACCAAAAATCCAGAACGCTCTTTAGACAGGAGAAATACCGTAATGGCTTTAATGGTAAAAGAAGGCTACATTACCGACGATGAGTTTGCCGGTGAAAAAGAAAAACCTTTGAACCTAAATTTTAATGCCGCAACTACCAACGACGGCATTGCGCCTTACTTTAGGTCGGTATTAAAAACCGAAGTAAAGAAAATCTTAGAAGAACGCTCCATTAATAAAGCCGATGGTACGCCTTATGATTTAGATAGAGACGGGCTAAAGATTTACACTACCATTAACTACGATATGCAAGTGTATGCCGAAGAAGCGCAGAAAGAGTACATGAAAACCTTACAAGCACAGTTTACCAAAAGCTGGAAAGGCAGAAACCCATTTAAAGGCATGGAGCAACTTATAGATCAGGGTATCAAAAGATCTGATCGTTACAAAGCTTTAAAACTAGAAGGCAAATCGGACGAAGAAATTACCACTGACTTTAATACGCCTACCCGATTAAATATTTTTACTTGGAAAGGCGATTTAGATACACTAATGAAACCAATAGACTCGGTAAAATATTACAAATTGCTTTTAAGAAATTCGATGATGGCCATGGACCCAAAATCTGGCGATATCAAAGCTTGGGTAGGCGGCATTAATTTCGAGCATTTTAAATACGACCAAGTTAAAATGGGCAAAAGACAAGTAGGCTCTACCGCCAAACCTTTTACCTATGCCGTAGCCATAGAAAATGGCTATTCGCCTTGCTATACCGTAGAAAATGTACCGGTAACCATTTCTAACCCTGGCAGTCCAGATTGGACACCAAGAAACTCGGGCACACCATTGCCTGGGGCAATTACCCTACAAAAAGCCTTGGCCTATTCGCAAAACTACATTGCTGCCTATTTAATGAAACAAGTTGGCCCCACCGCAGTAATGAACGAAATTAAGAAAATGGGCATTACCAGCGATGTACCTGCCGTGCCTTCTATTGCTTTAGGAACTTTTGATGCATCGGTTTACGATATGGTAGGCGCTTACAGTGTTTTTGCCAACAAAGGCGTTTGGACACAGCCCAACTTCATTACTAAAATAGAAGATAAAAATGGCGTGGTACTATACGAAAGCAAACCGCTAATTAAAGTGGCCATGAACGAGGAAGTGGCCTATGTAATGACCCGCATGTTGCGTGGCGTAGTTACCGGCGGAACAGCTTCTCGTTTAAATTACAAATACAAAGTAAATGGCCCAATTGGAGGCAAAACGGGCACTACTCAAAATAACTCTGATGGTTGGTTTATGGCCATTTCGCCAGATTTAGTAGCCGGCGTATGGACAGGCTGCGAAGACAGGGCATTTCATTTCATTAGCACTAGAGATGGCGAAGGCGCCAACTCTGCCTTGCCAATTTATGCAGGTTTTATGAAACGGATTTATGCCAACCCTAACCTAAAAATTGGCAAAACCGATTTTGAACCACCAGCCAGTGGCGTAAATATTGTTTATGATTGTAACCAATACCAGCAACAAGAACAGACAACAACAGAGTTGGATAAGAAATTGGGTTTCTAGATTCTATACAAATAATACCATTAGGCCTCGTAGATTTCGAAAATCTGCGAGGTCTAACTTTTTAGTGTAAATTTACATTCAAATGAGCAGTTTCGATTATAAAAAGGCATTAAAAGACATCCCCCATAAACCAGGCGTTTACCAATACTTTGATGCAGATGACAAGCTCATTTATATTGGCAAAGCAAAAGACCTACGCAATAGGGTAAGTTCCTACTTTGTGCAAGACAAACAGCTCAACGGTAAAACTCGTGTATTGGTTGCTAAAATTAGGCGCATACAATTTACTATTGTTGATACCGAAATTGATGCTTGGCTATTAGAAAACAGCTTAATCAAAAAGCACCAGCCCCGCTACAACATTATGCTCAAAGATGACAAGACCTACCCATGGATTGTCATTAAAAAAGAACCTTTTCCGCGTGTAATTTCTACCAGAAAAGTCATTAAAGATGGCTCTACCTACCTAGGCCCCTACGCATCTATTACCATGATGCATACCATTTTAGGCCTTATTAAAGAAACCTATACTTTACGCACCTGCAACCTGCCGCTAACACCAGAAAACATAAATGCAGGCAAGTTCAAGGTTTGTTTAGAGTATCAGATAGGGAATTGCAAAGGGCCATGCCAAAACTACCAAACCAAGCAAGACTACGACCAAAATATTGCCGAAATAAAAGACATTTTAAATGGCAAAATTGGCAATGTAATTAAAGAAGTAAAGCAAGCTGTTAAAACTGCTGCAGAAGAACTGAATTTTGAACTGGCACACCAACAGCAGCAACGCTTGTCTATACTCGAAAAATACCAAAGCAAATCTACCGTGGTAAGTAGCGCCATTACAAATGTTGATGTGGTAAGCATTGCTAGTGACGAGCGTTATGCCTTTGTGAACTATTTAAAGGTAATGAATGGCGCCATCATCCAAACACAAACCATAGAAATTAAAAAACGTTTGGATGAAAGCGACGAGGAATTACTTTCTATTGCCATTGCCGAGTTTAGGGGCAAGTTTAAAAGCACCTCTCGAGAGATTATAGTTCCATTTGAAATTCCCTTAGAAGATACTAACCTAAAGCTTATTGTACCCAAATTAGGAGAGAAAAAGAACTTACTAGAGCTCTCTCATAAAAACGTGTTGTTCTTTAAAAAAGAAAAACTAAACCAATACGAAAAGCTAAACCCAG
Source organism: Pedobacter sp. UBA4863 (assembly GCF_002399615.1). Lineage (GTDB taxonomy): Bacteria > Bacteroidota > Bacteroidia > Sphingobacteriales > Sphingobacteriaceae > Pedobacter. The sequence goes on from NZ_DHDZ01000043.1 coordinate 66,477, forward strand.
CGTTAAAAACAGAACGGGTGTTAACGCAAATGAAAAACGATTTAAGGCTTACCCAATTACCTTATCATATCGAGTGTTTTGACAACTCTAACTTTCAAGGCAAATACCCAGTTTCGGCCATTGTAGTGTTTAAGGATGCCAAGCCTAGCAAAAAAGACTACCGGCACTTTAACGTTAAAACGGTAGAAGGGCCAAACGACTTTGCTACCATGCAAGAAGCTGTTTACAGACGCTATAAACGCATGTTAGATGAAAAACAACCGCTACCACAATTAATTATTATTGATGGTGGTAAAGGCCAACTATCATCGGCAGTAAGTAGTTTAAAGAAATTGGGGATCGAGAAAAAGGTAACAGTGATTGGTATTGCTAAAAGGCTGGAAGAGCTGTTTTACCCCGGCGATAGCTTGCCAATGTATCTGGATAAGAAGTCGGAAACGTTAAAAATCATTCAACAATTAAGAGATGAGGCCCATCGATTTGGCATTACCTTTCATCGTAAAAAACGCGACCAAGGCACTTTAAAAACCGAGCTGGAAGAAATAAATGGCATAGGCAAAACTACCGCCAATAAGCTTTTAACACACTTTAAATCGGTAAAGAAAATTAAAGAAGCAAAAGCTGAAGATTTAGCAAAGCTGCTTAACAAAAAACAAATGATTGCGCTTAGCAATTATTTTAACAATCAGGAAAACCCAAATCCCTAAAAGGGCTTTACCTACGTAGCTGTTAAAATTACAGTTTCAGAAACTGTTTAAATTTCAATA
>NZ_DHDZ01000043.1:67353-83152 GCF_002399615.1 Pedobacter sp. UBA4863
AATAAATACATAGGCGGGTGGTGCCATCCGCCTACAGCCCATAGCTATAGTTTGGTGTCACCACCAAACCCAACCTGTAAAATATTAATATCAGTTTTAAACAGTTTCTCAATAAAAAGGAGAAAATCTCAAAGATTTTCTCCTTTTTATACGTTATTATAAAAGCCCCTTTTGGGCATTTAGGAATTTAATACTCCCAAAGACCTTGCTCATAATCAGCAATTTTCTTTTTAATTCTTTCGGCTTCTAACAATCTTTCTTTATCTGTCAATCTTCTGCCATTTATTTCAATATCCTGTATTCTTAAATCGGCAGAGTTAGATTCTTTGGTAATATTGCTAAAAAACAGTCTTCTTAAAAAGATATCATCGAAAGTTATGCCCGAGTTATCATTCCCATCATTGGCAATTTTAGTATTCGCTAATATCGGACGCAAATCTTCAAAATAAATCCAACCTACGGGCTGTTCTGTTACCGTTGGTGGCAGTGGTTGGCCATTGGCATCTACCATTGGTGTGCCATTTGAATTTAAAGCCTGACGACTATCTAATCTTACAGGTGCAATGCCTACAATGCGAGGTTCTAGTACCCCTCTCTTCATATCAAACACCCAGTCTTCCTTAATTCTAATTCCTTTAAAAGATTGTGCAAAGAAATCATTATTAGCGCCATTTACTTCGTTGGTATTAGGGTTAACACCTAAAAAAGAAGTATCAGCTAAAGACTTATCACTGTTTTTAGGCTTTAATGCAGAAACCGGGTCTTTTTCAAAGCTTTCGTCATCAATACCATAAAGTTCTAGCTCTCCTTTACTAATGGCATTATAGATTACCCCTAACAAGTTTACCTTTGGCGAGGTTAATATTTTATTTCCTTTATCTCTAAAATCTATCTCACGCCAAATTCTCATTGCAACAATGGCATCTTCTCTCTTAATTTCTGCATATGGAACAGGTTCTACCACTACGGTATCTCTATCGTACACAAATCCGTCTTGCTTAAATTTTCTCGGCTTTTTAGGCACCTCTTGCTTAGGAGCCGCCGCAGTAGTAGCTACTTCAGTTTTAGCCGGAGTAGTGGTATTCTTTTGCTGAGTATTTCTATTTGCAGTGTTATTTCTCCTTGCTTGCGCAAAAACACCCACCGATAAAATAACTAACGCACTAAACAAAAATATCCTTTTCATAACATGATTAATTTATGGTAAACACCATAGAGTTTAAGGCCACCGCACCTCTTCCCGGAACATCAGCCATCACATTTTCGATGAAGACCTTAGAACCAAAAGGCAATGAAGCAATGGCCGCTTTAGCAGCACTATTAAAATTGTCGCCGGTACAATAAAAAGGCATCGGATCTTGACGTGGTCTCATTACCGTTACCGTAAATTTCGTTACTCTAACAGGCAAATCAAATTCAAAATTTTCTAACTCTCCAACTACCTGATCTGTGCTGGCCATTTTATTCGCAGACATGATACCACCCTTTTTGCCCGCAAAGCTAGCAACAGGATCTGGAATACCCTTTACCCTAAACTTACTAGTGCCTAAAGCCAAAGTTGTAGTACCATTTTTCCCAGAAACGTTAATAGTAACTTCTTTACCAATTAACGAGCCAGGTACGTTAACCATATACTTACCACCAGAACCTGATAATGAACCACCAGAAATTGAAGCATTCACATCAGGAAAACCAGGCGCAGAAATGGTAAACGGATTCGGAATACCTGCATAAATTACATTCAATTTATCAGATGAAACACTTGCCGATGGTGCTGCAACTTGGTAAGTCATTTCTGGAGTTTTATACTCTTTAATGCTGCCATTTCTCTCTTTCACTCTAATTGTTCCAACCCATTTAAATGAGCCTACACTACCAGTTCCTCCAGTATAAACACCTTTTCCGTTTTCCGTAGGTATTTTATTCCCATTTACAGTCACATCTGGGCTAGATTTAGAGTCGCTAGCTGTTAAATAAATCTCGGCTTTATAAGGCTGCCCCTGTATTACATACGAAGATGGTGCAACGGCAACAGCATTAAATTGATCTAATGTAACAATTGGTTTATCAGCTAATATTTTATTAATAATGTCTGCTTCCATGTTCTTCGCATCATTTTGAAGCATAGTTAAAATAGCTTGAAATGCCACCAGGGGAACGCCTTCACCAAACATTGCACCAGTCCAAGTTCTTGGTTCTCCAGCTTTAGGTTTTACAGGGTTTTTAGCCTCTAAAACAAAAGTTGGCTTACCTTCGTCAGACAATAACAAAGCGGCTAAATCTTTACCAGTTTTGTTTATTTTGTCTTGAAGTTCTTTACCTTTTTTAGGGTTAGCATCGCCACCCATAATGTTTTGGCCAATATCTAAGTTGTTTTTCTGAACTAACTCACCATTTTCATCAACACCGTCCTTGGCTATTTCTTGTTGAAGCTTATCAATATATTTGATTAAATCGCCAGCTATATTTTGAGCTTTTTTTGCTCTATCAAGTTTAACCTGGTTGTCGGTACTTTCTTTAGCTTTAGTGCTTTCGTAATTTTTTAATAATTGATTAATGTTAGTTTCAACATTACTTTTTGATGTATTTAGGCTGTCATTAATATTTTTGAAAGCCTTTAACACTAAATCTGAAACATTAAGCGCAAGCATCGCTAACAGTACCAAATACATGATACCAATCATCTTCTGCCTTGCGGTTTCCTTACCTCCTGCCATATTTACTTAGTTTTTTCTAGTAATGAATAATATGACAATTAAGCTCTTGGTTGGTTCATGGCCGTTAGCATGTTACCATAGATCGCATTTAACGACGATAAGTTCTTAGATAACTTAGCAACTTCCTCTTTAAACTGTTTCGAATCTTCCATCGAATCATCGAAGTTACCCATGGTCACTGCAATATTTTGATAGAACTTGTTCATCGATTTTAAGTGAGCACTAGAATCTTGTAATTCTAATTCATAAACAGCGTTTAAAGCAGATAAATTCTTCGCTAAGTTATTAACTTGTTCATGGTATGCTTTAGAGTCTGCATTACTAGCACTTAATTCCGTTAATTGCGCAGTAGCACTATTAAAAGCGGTATTCATGCCTCCCAAACTATCAGAAGCAGCTTTTACTTTTCCAGTAAACTCTGTAGTTGCAAGCGAAGCATCGGCTACGTTAGAAATTGCAGCTACCTTATCTCCGAAAGTACGCAGGCCGTTACCTAAGCTTTCGATTAGTTCTGGTCCAATTTTTTCATTAACCAGTTTATCTAAGGCTCCAGTTGCACCGCCGCCACCAGCAACTGCTGTTTGTGGTACCGCACCAGCCGGTGTTGGTTGACCATCCTTGCGCAATTGAGGATAAACTTTCTCCCATTCTACATCTGGATGTGGGGGAAAGAAACCCAACATAAGAAACAGGAAAGCTTCGATACCAAGTCCTACACCAATCATGATACTTCCCCATATCCCTCCTAAGTGAAGAATTTTAAATAGTGCTCCAATGATTACAATAGCTGCTCCAACAGAGGTAGCAAGGTGTAATTTAGCTTCTTTCGTGGCAAATTTTCCGGCCATAATTCTTAATAATTAAGTTTAGTTTGAGGTTTTTTTATGATTTATTATTTATAGTTACATTAAGCTATTCCCAGGGAAATGAGAAACACACCTGAAGCCGATATAAGACCTAGATACGTCTTGATATTCTTGCGCAGCCACAGAGTTTTGAAGGAAATACCCCACATCTTTCCATGAACCACCCTTCACCACTTTAGCCCTGCCTTTTCTGTAGATTGGATTTTTATCTTCCACCAAAGCTTTATTCGAAGCATCTAATGTCCATTCGGCTACATTACCAGACATGTTGTACAAACCGTAATCATTAGGTAAATAAGCTTTAGCTTCAACGGTATAAAGTGCGCCATCATCTACATAGTTACCCCTTCCAACTTTAAAATTGGCCTGTAAGCAACCTTTTGCATTCATGATATAAGGACCACCCCAAGGGTATTTAGTTTGCGTTCTACCGCCTCTGGCAGCATATTCAAATTCGGCCTCGGTTGGTAAGGCGTATTTTAACCTAGAGTTCTTAGGTAATTTTCGCTGTCTGGCCACATTTTCGTAAAACTGAGTTCTCCAAGCACAAAAAGCATTTGCCTGATCCCAAGTAACACCCACTACTGGGTATTTATCGTAAGATGGGTGATTGAAATAAGCCTCCACCATAGGGTCGTTGTACTCGTACGTAAAATCTTTTCTCCAAACCAAGGTATCTGGATAAACCATTACCGATGGGTGTTGATTAGGCTTGGTTAAATCAGGGTTATCGGTATAGATATCGTAGTTGTTGATACGTTCAGAATTTGCTCCGTTTTGCATAGCCAAATCTAAGTTTTCAGCAATATAGGCGTAACGTAAAAACCTTACATCAATATCTTTATCATTTCTGCCGTGTGTAAATTGCGATAAGTTATCAGCAATGTACATCGTTTTTAACTTTGTTTGAACTTCTGGTTTTTTGTTCTTCCACAAGTTAGAACCGTTTCCAACTTTTTTCCAATCGATATTTTTAAAAGTTGAAGCACCCGCCTGCGCATTGCCTTTGGGCTTAATAAAATACTCTTCTATATTACCTTTGGTAATGGCTATAGAATCTCTTACCCAGTTTACAAACTGCCTGTATTCTGCGTTTGTAATCTCTGTTTGGTCCATATAAAATGGATTAAAAGAAACCATTTTGCTCTGTTTACCTTTAAAGAAGGTAATGTCCTCATCGGTCATCCCGATTAAGTTTCTTCCTCCTGGCACATAAACCATACCCAGAGGGATGCTGGTATTTTTGAATTTCTTGTTATAGGCTCCCACCAATTCACCATGACCACCTTTTCCACAGCCCGTAAGCACTAAAGAAAGTACGGTAATAGCAAGAAAGTATAATTTCTTCATATGTTGTCTAAGCAATTTTATAGCAATTTTATTAATTAACATTGAGAATAACAACTATTCGCACAAAAAAATCCACACTTTTTATTGCAGAAAAGAATTATTAACATTTTGTTCATTTTAAAACCAAAGGTTTTAACAAGAGGCGAAACGCCCGTAATTAACCCATAAAGCATCTAAAATCGGTATTTTAAAAGATTTAGTTTTGTTTAGTTTTACACCCCTAACGCCCTTAAATCTACTTTTAGTATAATGCGCTCAAAATATTTTCTTAAAGCAAGTTAGCAGATAACCCATTGCAAACCAATACCTATAAATAGGTATTTTAAATTACTTGTTTGATTTCTTGATATAATTCTCCAAAGCCATAATCATCGAAGGCGCTTCCGGGTTAGGAGCCGCAATATCTACAATAAGGCCTTTATCTGCTACCGCTTTCTGCGTATTTAAACCAAAAGTCGCAATCCTTGTATTATTTTGTAGAAATTCGGGGAAATTTATATACAGCGACTGAATGCTCGAAGGACTAAAGAAAGCCAATACATCATAAAACACATCTGCAAGATCAGAAAGATCACTTACCACCGTTCTAAACAGTACCGCAGGGGTAACGTCGTAGCCATTTTTCTGCAAAAAGTTCATGGTATCTTCTGTAGCCACATCCGAACATGGGTATAAGAACTTTTCTCCAGCATGCTTCTTTAGAACCTCGGCCAGATCGGCCGCAGTTTGTTTGCCGAAAAATATTTTACGTTTCCTATATTGTATATACTTCTGCAAATAAAGCGCAGTCGACTCAGAAATACAGAAATATTTCAAATTCACAGAAACCTCAAAACGCATTTCTTCACATATCCTGAAGAAGTGATCTACCGCGTTTCTACTGGTAAAAACAACAGCAGTAAAATCTGCCAAGTTAATTTTTTCTTTCCTAAAGTCTTTAGCCAAAACACCTTCTACGTGAATAAAAGAACGAAAATCTATCTTCAGATTATACTTCTTTGCTAAATCAAAATATGGGGATTTTTCAGTTTCCGGCTTAGGCAAGGTTACCAATATACTTTTCACCTTGCGCAATCTATCGTCTTTGTTTTCTAACATTTTCCTAATTAGCACTTATAAACCTATAGCCTTGATTAATATTAATATAGGGCAAATTTCGAGGGTGCAAAAATACAAAAATAAATACAATTTAGGAAACCTATAATGTGATAATATATTTATAGCGGCTCTTATGAACTGAAACACAAAGATAAGCACCAAGGCAGATATACCGAGAAAAATGTACCCAGAGCCATACTTTTTTGAAGAAAGTGCAAAGGCTATAATAATGGGAACAAACAATAAAGAAGTATTAAAATAACTTAAATATAATATAGAAATGTACTGATGTAGCGGTTTCTGTACATTAAAAACAAAACCTATGAAACGTAAAACCACAATTTTTAAAAGGTATAAAACTATTACACCTACAGAAATAGTAACAAAGAAGCTAAATCCTTCTTTAGCCTCTGGCAACTCTTGATATTGAGCTACCAAGTAAAAAAACATGCCTATGGTAAAACCAAATTGTATAAAGAGCAACAAAAAAGCCCATGAGGTAACCAAATTATCTTCTTTATTAAGATTAGTTAGCGCCCTGCTGCTATAGAAAGATTGCACCACGGCGCTAAGCTGCTTTGCAAATGTATTTTTAAGTATAGCAAATAGCACTAAAAGAAAACCGATAATAGCTAAGATCCAAACATCGCCCTTGGGCAAAAGATTGCCATATTGATAGTCAACCTTTTCATGCGAATTGCCCGCTACATCTATCAGTTTTTTAAAAGAGAAAACCTCAAAGCCATAACCGCTATTTAAACTATCTAGCCATTTCGCATTGGTTAACGAATCTCTAATTTTTAAAATTTCTGGCGTTAAGGTATCAATAGCCAGTTTATCTACATTATTGGTTAAGCTATCTGGCCATAGTACAGCATTGCGCAACGTATCGGGCACAGGCCTAACCTGAGCGTGCCCAAAAGCTACCACAAATACTGCAAAAATAAGAAACAATAAGTTTTTCTTGACCATCTTAAAATAGTGCGGTTATACCAAAGTGTATTTTACCTTGGCGCAAATTTAATGGATTATTTTTTTGTTTCCCTAAAGCATAGCTAATAGAAAGAATACCTAGATTGGTTTCGAAGTTTACACCCGTCCCAAAACCCAGCGGAAAATCGGAATGATTTATACTATTGGTTTTATATTGCAAGTACGCTTGGTTGTAGAAGGCAAACAAGAAAGAGTGCTGTTCTAATAAATACCTTATTTCGGCATTGCCCACAGTATAGCCCGTAGCTAGCACAGAAAGTTCGTTAAAACCCCTCAAACTATTTTGCCCCCCTAAGCGAAACACCTCATTTTCTAACAAATGTTTCCCCTTAAGAAAAGCCGTTTGATTAGTTACAGCAAAAACCAATTGTTTAGCCAAAGGCATATAGTAATTGATTTTACTAAACCACCTGTAAGAAGTACTTTGCAAAGGGATGGCATTGTAAAGATTTTGGGAAATAGCCGCATTACGCCTTATTTTTTTACCCCCTACGGCAGCATCGAACGTAATGCTGTAGCCCTTTTGCGGATTATACCTATAATCTAGGTTTTCAAGAGTTAAGCCCAAACCGTAAAAAGTAGTGCTAGCATCTAAAATAGAAGGCAAAATCGTGGCATTTACATAGGCATCTACTGCCGATAAGCTGGTTGATTTATTCTCGACAAAGAACTGAAAATTATTGTTTCCTTTGAGCAAGTAATTAAAGCCAAGTTTAATATCAACATTTAAAAACGTAGAATCTTGTTTATAGAGATACAAACTTGGGCTTAAGCCAAAATCGGTATTAAGCACGTGTGCAAAGCTAGTGCTTATAGCTAACAATTGACTTTGCTGGCCCAGACCCTGATAATTAAAATGTAGCTGTTCCCCTGTTTTAAAAGCATTTTGTAAATGGAGTTTCAGGTTACCTACCAAAGCGGCTTTTGTATTATTGCCATTTTGCTGCAAACCTATTACACCATCAAACTGGTTTGCATTTTTTTTGTTTACAAAAACCCTTACCGAGGCCTTTTCATTAGAGAAATTTACTTCGGCTGGTTTAACCACCTCTAAAAAGGGCAACTCTCTTAAACGATTTTCGAGCTGAACTACCGATTTTTCGGCATAAGGCATCCCACTTTTGGCATTAAGATAAGATTGCAAGTACCGTTGCGAAATTTGTGCGTTACCTACAATTTGCAAGGTATCAAACAATACCTTTTGATGGAGCTGAACATTTATACTGGCGTTTATTGCATTACCTTCAATACCAATTTGCTGCAAACTAACGCTCGCAAAAGGATAGCCATTATTTTCATAATAGCTTAACAACGTTTCGAACAAATTTGTTAAACGCTCGGCATTAAAATCTACCCGTTCGTAATTTCTTTCTTTAAAGCCAATGCTTTGCTTAACTGCCGATGATAAATTACCGCTAGAAAGCTTAACCCATTGGTACAGTTGATTGGGCTGAATAGTTACTGTAGCTTCTTTGCCTTCAAAAGCCAATGAAGTAATTTCGGCCAAGAGATAACCCTTAAACTGCAACTGGGAGAGCAGCTGGTTGGCCTCTTTATAAACTTGTAGGCTATCCTTACTGTTTTTTGGAAGAACGATCGCCTTTGCTAATGCCTTTGTACCGTCAGTAAAAGAAACGTTTAGCTTATAGTCTTGCTGACCAAAAACACCTATGCTAAAACAGCAGAATAAAAGCCAAATCGCAAACTTCATATACTTCTCCAAAAGTAATTAAAAGCATTAGGTTTATAGCAAAAGCTAAGAAACTGTTTAAATTTCAGCGAAAATTTTCGCATATCACGTTGAACTTTATGAGCTTATTGGAACAAGGAGTAGAAAGCTTAACCTAGCGACTTTACAGCCCCATCAAAATATTCGTTTACAGTTATCATATTGCTAAAATAAGAATATGAGGCAGATAAAATTGCTTTGTCTAAAAATTTCACAGTATTTAAACTTTAACCCTACATTTGTATTAAATGGCCGGCATCTATATCCATATTCCTTTCTGCAAAAAAGCTTGCACTTACTGCGATTTTCATTTTACCACCTCAACAAAATACCTTAACGAGATGGTAGCGGCAATTTGCAAAGAAATCATCTTAAAAAAGAACAGGCTAGAAGGGCAACAAATTGGAAGTATCTATTTTGGTGGCGGCACACCATCGGTTTTACCAACCACTGCACTACAGCAAATATTTGCAACATTAACACAACATTTTTCTATTGCAGCAAATGCAGAAATTACGATAGAAACCAACCCCGACGACCTAACTGCTGCAAAAATTTCGGAGTTGAGACAATTGCCCATTAATCGTTTCAGTATTGGCACACAATCTTTTTTTAACGAAGATTTGGTGTGGATGAACCGTGCCCACAATGCACAAGAAGCAACAGATTGTATTAAAAGAAGTCAAGATGCCGGTTTTGAGAACCTTACCATCGATTTAATTTACGGCTATCCTTTATTGAGCAACGAAAAATGGCAGGCCAATATCCAAACCGCTATTGACCTACAAGTACCCCATATTTCGGCTTATTCGCTTACCGTAGAACCCAAAACAGCCCTGGCACATGCCATAAACAAGGGCCAACAACAGTCCGTAAACGACGAACAAAGTGCCGAACAATTTTTAATGCTGATTAACACCGTTACCGCAAATGGGTTTGAGCATTACGAAATATCAAATTACTGCTTACCCGGCAAATATGCGGTGCATAATACCAATTATTGGCAAGGCATTCCTTATTTGGGCATTGGCCCTTCTGCACATGGTTTTGATGGTTACAACAGGTACATTAACATTGCCAACAACGCAACATACCTAGAAAGCATTGGTAAAAAGCAACTGCCCGAAACCATTGAGCATTTGAGCAAAACTGACCAATTTAACGAATATATAATGACTGCGTTGCGAACTAAATGGGGAGCAGATCTTACGAAGATTGAAAAAGACTTTGGAAAGCACCATGCATCATTAGTTAAAAAAGAAGTCCAGCCCTATCTTTCAGACGGAAAAGTTCTCTTATCCGAGAATAAGGTTTACCTTAGTGATGAAGGCAAATTATTTGCTGATGGAATTGCCGCATCACTTTTTATAGACGATGAACTTAATTAAGCATGAAAAATAAAGTAGTTTGGATTACTGGCGCTTCATCTGGAATTGGCGAAGCATTAGTTTACGAGTTAAGTGCCGCCGGTGCAAAACTGATTATTTCTTCCCGAAACAGGGATGAGCTGTTTCGCGTAAAGCAGAAATGCCACAACCAAATAGACATACACGTACTTTCTTTAGATTTGGAAGCTAACGAAAGCTTGCCTGCAAAAGCTACCGAAGCCATTCGAATTTATGGCCATATCGACATTCTAATTAATAGCGGAGGCATTAGCCAACGAGCATTAGCTTTAGAAACCAATTTAAACACCGAGAAACGCTTCATGGACATTAATTTTTGGGGAACCGTTATTTTAAGCAAAGCAGTGCTTCCGCAAATGATTAAACGCAATAGTGGCACTATTGTATGTGTAAGCAGTTTAGTGGGCAAGTTTGGCACAAGGTTGCGTTCGGCATATTCGGCATCTAAACATGCGCTACATGGCTATTTCGAATCGTTAAGAATAGAATTAGACAGCACCAACATTTACATTTTATTAGCTTGCCCGGGGTTTATTAAAACTAAAGTAACGCTTAATGCCTTAACTGCAGATGGCAGCAAACAGGGCACCATGGATGAAGCGCAAGAAAATGGCATGCCCGCCCAAGAGTGTGCTAAGCAAATCATTAAAGCCATTGAGCAGAAGAAAAACGAAGTTTATATTGGCGGCAAAGAGGTAAAGGGCGTTTTATTGAAAAGATTATTCCCTAAATATTTCGATAAAGTAATACGAAAAACTAAGGTTACTTAAACTAGGTTTCATCATTTTAGTTTCAACTTTCACACCACAATAGTGTACTTTACGTTTTAAATCAGAACTTTGCACTAATTAATTTACCATAAATTAACTCAAAGTCTACAAATCACAACAAATGAGCTTTAATTTAAAACCCGTAGATACGGTAGAATCCATTACTCCCGAGGACTTTAAAAAGAACTATCTCAAGAAAAAACGTCCTTTGGTAATTAAAGGCCTAACCAAAGATTGGCCCGCTAGAGAAAAATGGACTACCGAGTATTTGAAGGAAATTGGCGGTGAGCTAGAAGTACCGCTTTACGATAATTCTAAAGCAGACCCCAGCAAGCCTATTAATGCCGCAACGGCACACATGAAGTTTGGCGAATATTTGGATTTAATTAAACGTGAGCCTACCGAGTTAAGAATATTTTTCTTCAACTTATTTAAAAAAGTACCCAGCTTAATTAACGATATCAAAATCCCGAAAGATTTAATGGGCGGTTTTATAGAAAGCATGCCTGCCATGTTTTTTGGCGGTTCAAACTCGGTAACCTTCTTACATTACGACATTGATTTGCCACATATTTTTCATACGCACTTTGGTGGCCGCAAGCACATTATATTGTTTGATTATAAATGGAAAAAGCGTCTTTACTGCTTACCAAATGCCACTTATGCCTTAGAAGACTATAAAGTAGATAACCCAGATTTCGAAAAATTTCCTGCCCTAAATGGTGTGGAAGGCTATGAAATTTATTTAGAACACGGCGACACTTTATTTATGCCTACTGGCATGTGGCACTGGATGAAATACGTTGATGGTTCGTTCTCGTTAAGTTTAAGAGCTTGGGACCAATCTATTAGCCGGAAAGTAGCCAGTGTTTGGAGCTTATTTAGACATGGCGCCGTTGATAGCTTAATTAAAATGCTATTTAAAGAAAAATATGCCAACTGGAGAGAGAAAAAAGCCATACAAAGAGCCGAAAACGCTTATGCCAAAGGCAAACTTTAAAAAATAACAGTTTCTTTAGCGCATTTAAGGAGAAAACAATTACAGCGGGGCATCGGTTACAATAGTCCCGCTTTCACTTTTATTGCTGATGAAAAACCGGGATATAATTATCCAATCCCTTAGGTTTAATTTACCCAAACCTGTAAAAAACACTCCAATCTCATAAAATCAACTATTTTCGTACTTACTAAAACCATTGTTTAATTTGGGCCTTAATGGAAAAACAACTCAGCGAAAAAGAAAAAATGTTGGCAGGCAAGGCTTACCAAGCTGGCGATAATGAATTAGCCCACGACCGTTTAAAAGCCCGCGAAATTGTTTTCGAGTTTAACAACCTACCACCAAAGCAGATTAAACAGCGCAAACAACTTATTAAAAGGCTATTCGGAAAAACCGAAACCATGTTTTACGTAGAGCCTCCTTTTCGTTGCGACTATGGTTACAACATCGAAATTGGCAACCATTTTTACAGTAATTTTAACTTGGTGATTTTAGATTGTGCCAAAGTTACCATTGGCAACCATGCTTTTTTTGGCCCAAATGTAGCCATTTACACCGCAGGTCATCCATTGCATCCACATTTGCGCAACCAAGAACATGAATGGGCACAACCTATTACCATTGGCAATAATGTTTGGCTGGGTGGCAATGTGGTGATAAATCCTGGTGTAAGCATTGGCAACAATGTGGTAATTGGCTCTGGCAGTGTAGTTACTAAAGATATTCCCGATAATGTATTTGCGGCCGGCAACCCTTGTAAAGTAATTAGGGCAATTACCGAAGCAGATAAAGATTTTTATTATAAGAATTTTAAATTAGGCGAATAACGAAGTTAATAGAGAATACTGCTTTTATACGCTCTTCGGAATTTGCAATCCCGAAGCATTATCGCTGGATCTGCGATCCAAATCTTAAAAATTGGTTTAAAAATTATGGAGTTCGACATTACAAATGTCGAACAGCAGAGTGTTGCTTGGTTAAGAACCGGTAATCAATCTACCCATTACTTGGAAGAAATCTTTGTTAATCAAGAGCTATGATCAACCACCACTTTCCACTCACCATCAATCTTTCTTAACAACAGAGTAAAATAACCTTTTGGATCGTCTTTTTCTCTCTTCAAATGCCAGCTACCTAGCACAAAAGCACTACCTTTTGCTAGAAACTCCACTTTCTTAATCCCGAAAGTTAAAAAACCCATAGCACTCTTATCAGGATAGCCCTTTTTGTAATTGTCGAGCGTTTTTTGCCAGCCATAAGTTGGCCCATTTTTGCCAACAAACAATAAACTATCGCTTTTCCAATAGCCTTGCATGTAACGTTCCATATCGCCCTTGTTCCAACCTTGGCGCTGGTTTTCTAATACTTTAAGTATGGCAGCCTTGTCTTGATTGGTTTGCGCATTCAACTGCAAGGCAAAACCCAACATCAACATTACTAATATGCTTTTCATAAAATGGTTATTTGCTGTTGAAGTTAAGCATTTCATTCATTTATAGGAAAGCTTTTAAGCTCAGAAAAGATTACTTCTGTCTAAAATAAATTTGAATTGGCACACCAGAGAAATCAAAATTCTCGCGGAGTTTGTTCTCTAAGAAACGTTTGTATGGATCTTTAATGTACTGCGGCAGGTTACAGAAAAATGCGAACATTGGCGCTACACCATTAATTTGGGTAATATATTTGATCTTGATAAACTTGCCTTTAGTTGCCGGTGGCGGATAGGCCTCAATAATTGGTAACAAAACATCATTAAGCTTAGAGGTAGGTATTTTCTTGCCCCTGTTCTTTTGAACCTCAAGTGCAGTTTCTATGGCTTTAAAAATACGTTGCTTGTTCAGCACCGAAATGAAGAGAATTGGCACATCGGTAAATGGCTGTAATTTATGTTTAATTTGCTCTTCAAAGGCCTTCATGGTTTTGTCGTTCTTATCAATCAAATCCCACTTATTTACCAAAATCACAATGCCTTTCTTGTTTTTCTCGGCCAAGTGAAAAATATTGATATCCTGTGCTTCTATGCCTTCTTGGGCATCCAGCATCAGCATCACTACGTCAGAGTCTTCTAGCGCCTTAATGGTACGCATTACAGAATAAAATTCGATGTTCTCTTTTACCTTGGTTTTCTTGCGTAAACCGGCAGTATCTATAAACATAAACTCGTGCCCGTATTGGTTGTAGGGGATATGTATCGAATCTCTTGTAGTGCCAGCAATTGGTGTTACAATGTTTCTGTCTTTACCAATTAAAGCATTAATCAACGATGATTTACCTACATTGGGTCTTCCTACGATGGTAATTTTAGGTAGCGCATTCTGTTCTTCCGCTACGTCTTCAAAGTTTTTAACCACCTCATCCAGCAAATCGCCAGTGCCAGAGCCCGTCATAGAAGAGATCGTATATATTTCGCCCAAACCAAACCCGTAAAAAACTGATGATTCCGTTTCAAGCGCAGTGTTATCCACCTTGTTTACCACAACAAAAACTGGCTTTTTACTTTTGCGCAACAAGTTAGCAATGTCATCATCTAAATCGGTAATGCCTGTAGTTACATCAACCATAAAAATAATTACGGTAGCTTCTTCGATCGCAATTACCACCTGTTCACGAATAGCGGCCTCAAATAAATCCTCTGAGTTTGCCACGTAACCACCCGTATCAATCACGGTAAACTCTTTGTCGATCCACTCGGCTTTGCCATAATGCCTGTCTCTAGTTACCCCACTAAAATCATCAACAATAGCCTTACGACTTTCGGTTAAGCGGTTAAAAAGTGTTGATTTACCTACGTTTGGTCGGCCTACTATAGCGATGATATTACTCATTTTGAATTACGATTTTAGAATTACGATTTTAGATTTAACGAGCATAAGCCGAAAATTAAAATCGACAACGCCCTACTTAGGGCTTGAACTCGCAAAGTTACTGTTATTTTTTTAGTTATGAGTTACAGCTTATAAGATTTACTACGGATAAAAACATTGCCAAAAACAAGCCTTTCATTATGCTTAAACCTAAGCCCTGCACCAAACTAACTATCGTAGCCAAAGTTTTTCAAATAGTTCTTTTTACTTCTCCAATCGGGAATTACCTTTACAAAAGTTTCTAAAAACACTTTTCCATCTATAAACTTCTCGATATCTTTACGTGCTTCCATGCCCACTTTTTTAAGGCTTGCGCCGCCCTTACCTATTAAGATATTTTTTTGCGAATCGCGTTCTACAATTATTTCGGCACTTATTCTGGTAATTTTTTCTTCTTCTTTAAAAGCCGTAACAATTACTTCTGTACTATAGGGAATCTCCTTTTGATAGTTATTAAAGATTTTTTCGCGAATAATTTCTGAAGCGAAGAAACGAACGTGCCTATCGGTTAAATCTTCCTTATCGTAGTAGGCCGGATGTTCAGGGATGATCCCTAATATCAAAGGCAACAACCCTTCTAGGTTATACCCATGCAAAGCAGAAATAGCAAAAATTTGCATAGGATTTAATTTTTCTTGCCAGTAACTCATCTTTTCTACCACCTCTTCTTGCTTGGCATTGTCTATTTTATTAATCAATACCACTACAGGAATTTGGGTATTAGCAATTTTTTCCAGTACATCGTTCTCATCATGGCGTTCATGAATATCGGTCACGAAAAGAATCAAGTCGGCATCTTGCAAGGCGCCGCCCACAGCGGTCATCATCGAATCTTGCAAACCGTATTTAGGTTTAATTACGCCAGGTGTATCAGAAAACACAATTTGAAAGTCTTCCTCGTTAACAATACCCAATATACGATGGCGGGTAGTTTGTGCTTTTGGGGTGATGATAGAGAGCTTCTCTCCTACCAATGCATTCATCAAAGTTGATTTACCTACGTTGG
>NZ_DHDZ01000056.1 GCF_002399615.1 Pedobacter sp. UBA4863
TTTCCTAAATGCACAACAGGTATAAATATTTAATTTTACTGATACTATTGGTAGGCAATACTTGTTTTGCCCAATCTTTTGCTGAAAAAATTGCTGCTCACCGAGCGCATTTTAAAGCCGATTTTGTGAGTAACGAACACTCGCCCTTAAAAGAAATTGATTTAAAACATCTTAGATTTTATGATGCCGATAGTAATTACAAGGTAAGTGCTAAAGCTACCATTTTAACAGGTGAAAAAGTTTTCAAAATGCCTACTTACGCTGGTACCACTGCAAACTATATCCGCTATGCGAAGCTTACTTTCGAGTTAAATGGTACGCCTGTACAACTAACATTATATAAAAATATTGCCTTAGCTGCCAATGCAGCGTATAAAGATCATTTATTTTTACCCTTCACCGATCAGACCAATAACAAGGAAACCTATGGTGGAGGTAGGTATATAGATTTAAAAAGCACAGACATTGTAAACGGTAAAATAGAGTTAGATTTTAATAAAACCTACAACCCCTATTGCGCTTACAGTGATGGCTACCGCTGCCCTATTCCACCCGAAGAAAACGATTTACAATTAGAAATTAAAGCAGGTGAGAAAAAATATCTGGGCGAGAAAAAGAAACGTCAAGCCAACTAAGTCGCCATATATATTTATCAACCCATATCCAGCATCATGGGTGTTTTTCCTTTTAACCTTTTGTCTGTTTTTATGGCGATAAAAGGAAACGAATGCCTTTAAACTTATTTACTAAAAAACCATTGGGCTATTCTACTACGAATACCCTATATTTAACCGCAATGAGATATAGCTGCATCATTATAGACGATAACGAAATAGAAAGAGATCTTGTTGAAATCTATCTAAATAAAATTGGTTTTTTAGAAATTAAGGCTACTTGTGCAGATGCCATGCAAGCCATTAAAATTCTTGCCAACGAGCAGATAGATATTGTTTTTTCGGATATTGACATGCCAGATCTTTCTGGAATTGAACTTTTAAAGACCATTAAAAATCCGCCCGTATTTATTTTTATCACCTCTCATTTAGAACATGCCGTAGAAAGTTTCGACCTTAATGCCTTAGATTTTATTGCAAAGCCCGTTAGTTTTGAGCGCCTGCTAAAGGCTGTAAACAAAGCCACTGAGTACCTGAACCTAAAAAAAACACAAAAACCAGAAAATTACCAACAAGGAAACGATGACGAGGATTTCTTTTTTATTAAGGACAACAAGGGGCACATACGCGTAAACAACAACGAAATATTGTATATAGAGAGTTTTGGTGATTTTTCTAAAATAAACTTGTGCAACGGGGAAGAACATTTAGCACTCATTAACCTTAAAAACATAGAACTGCAACTCTCACCCAATAATTTTATAAGGATACATCGACAGTTTATCATTAACCAAAACCTGATTACCAAAATTACAGGTAATGAGATTACTCTCAACAAACAACACGTTATTCCCGTAGGTGTATCCTACCGGGATAAGCTAATGGAGCATATTGACAAAAAAACTTTGGTAAGGCAAAGTAAAGGGTAAAGAACGATTACTGTTATTACAAAAAATTCATCGGGTCAAGCCCCTAGGTGTTATCAGATAAACATTAAAATATTGTCAATTTCTGTGCAATATACAGTTTGCCAAAAGGCTGTATAAGTTGAAATCAGCAATTTAAACACCCAAATTCTTTTATTTTCGTTAGAAGATTGAACTTTAAACGCAGAGAGCGTTCCCGAAGAAACGCTCCTGCTATTAGACATATATCTAAATTGTTATAGATTACCAATTTTTATTTTTGGAGATTTCTAATCTCGCATATTATATGTAGTGTTAACAGCCCTCCATCAATTACTTTTTAACTATCTTATGGCTTTCAGCGTTGTCTTTGCCACCCAATGTAATGATATAAACACCTGCCGGATATGCTCCCAGCGAAATCTCTTTACTACCTTCTGTAGCATTTATTGTGGTATGCTGTAATACCTTGCCATTTAAATCTGTTACTCGCAAATTAGTAAAGTAGTTAGGTAAGAATTTTAGCGAAACGTGGTTTTCTGTTGGGTTTGGATGGATTTTTACGATAGAAGATGTAAGGCTAAAGATTACATGTCTAACGCCAAGTTCGTTTTCTTTACCGTCGTTATCTTGTTGTATTAAACGATAATAATTGGTACCATTAGCAGGGCTATTATCATACAAAGCATAAGTATTAGCATTAGTGCCTTTGCTGTCTAAAAATGCTAAAGTGCTAAAATTGATGCCATCTATACTTTTTTCTATTAAAAAACCTTTATTATTGGTTTCGCTAAGCGTGTTCCAAGCAAGTTTAACGCTATTATATTGTAGATCAGCAGTAAACGTGCCGAAACTTACAGGTAGTGTCACGATTTGAGGATTATTACGTAAAACTGATACCGAATTTTCATTAGCAACCACTAGGTCGGGTTTTCCATCACCGTCTACATCGCCTACGGCTACTGAAGTAGGATAACTACCTGCAGTAAAATCTTGTTTAGTTGAAAATGAAGCAGCATTAATGATTCCTTGTACACTAGTATTACGGAATACTGTTACCAAATTTGAGATATTTTTTGCTGCGACTACCAGGTCGGGTTTTCCATCACCATCTATGTCGCCTATGGCTACTGAGGAAGGAGCAATACCCGTAGTAAAATCTTGTCTAGCTGCAAAGGAAGAAGCATCTATGCTCCCCAAGCTACTAGTATTATGGAATACTGATACCCTATTTGAACTTAAATTAGTTACTACAAGGTCTGGTTTTCCGTCACCGTCTAAATCGCCTATGGCTACTGACGTAGGACTAGTACCTGTAGTAAAATCTTGTTTAGCTGTAAATGAAGAGGCATCTATGCTACCCAAGCTGCTGGTATTGCGGAATACCGATACCGTATTTGAACCCGTATTAGTTACTATCAGATCTGGCTTTCCATCACCATCTACATCGCCTATGGCTACTAATTGAGGTTGAGTACCTGCAATAAAATCTTGTTTAGCTGCAAATGAAGCGGCATTGATGCTTCCAGAGCTACTGGTATTGCGAAATACCGATACCGAATTTGCATTTACATTAGCTACTACTAGGTCTGGTCTTCCGTCACCATCTACATCGCCTATGGCTACTGATATAGGATTAGTACTAGTAATAAAATCTTGTTTAGCTGCAAATGAAGAGGCGTCTATACTCCCCAAGCTGCTGGTATTGTGGAACACCGATACAGTATTTGAACCTGGATTTGCTACCACTAGGTCTAATTTGCCGTCGCCATCTACATCGCCTATGGCTACAGATTGAGGTTGAAGACCAGTAGTAAAGTCTTGTTTAGCTGTAAATGAAGAGGCATTTAAACTTCCAGAGCTACTGGTATTCCGGAATACCGACACAACGTTTGTACTATAATTTGCTACTACCAAGTCAGGTTTTCCGTCACCATCTATATCGCCGATAGCTACTGAAGAAGGAAATTCACCAGTAGTAAAATCTTGTTTAGCTGCTAAGTCGTTAAGGCTAATGCTACCTTTATTGGGGCTAAAAGTGGGGTTAAAGTACTGTTTACTACTGCCCATTAAGTTGTTTTGCGTATTTAATACGGTCAACATTGAATAAGTTGCTCCTACTGGTACTTTTACTGTAATGGTGTTTGCTGTTACGGCTGTCGCCACTGCTGCTGTTGCACCAAAAAACACCACATTATTGCTAGCAGTGGCATTAAAATTACTGCCAGTTAAGGTTAAATTAGTACCCACAGCAGCATTTAATGGGCTAACACTAGTAATAATTGGCGCATATTGAGAGTGATTACCCAATATCGATACCGAATTTGAACTAAAATTTGCTACTGCCAGGTCTGGTTTTCCATCACCATCTAAATCTCCAATAGCTACTGATTGAGTAAAATTGCCTGTAGCAAAATCTTGTTTAAACGCAAAATTAATGTTGCTTAAATTACTGGTATTGCGGAATACCGATACCGAATTTGAAAATGAATTAGCTACTGCCATATCTGGTTTTCCATCACCATCTATATCGCCTATGGCTACAACACTAGGATAATTACCAGTAGCAAAATCTTGTTTAGCTGCAAATGAAGAGGCTGTGATGTTTCCAGAACTACTGGTATTGCGGAATACTGATACCGTATTTGAACTCCCATTAGTTACTACCAAGTCCGGTTTTCCGTCACCATCTACATCGCCTATGGCTACCGAATAAGGATAACTACCTGTAGAAAAATCTTGTTTGGCTGCAAATGAAGACGCAGTGATGCTTCCAGAGCTACTGTTATTGCGTAATACCGATACCGTACTTGAATACGTGTTCGCTACTGCCAAGTCTGGCTTTCCGTCACCATCTATATCACCTATGGCTACTGATTGAGGACCATCACCTGTATCAAAATCTTCTTTAACCGCAAAATTAATGTTGTTTAAACTACCGCTATTGCGGAATAACGATACCGAATTTGAACTCCCATTAGTTACTACCAAGTCTGGTTTGCCATCACGATCTAGATCGCCTATGGCTACGAAAGTAGGATAAAAGCTTGTAGCAAAATCTTGTTTAACTGTAAATGAAGAAGCATTGATACTTCCCACGCTACTGGTATTACGAAATACCGACACCGAATTTGAGCTTGAATTAGCTACTACTAGGTCTAGTTTCCCGTTACCATCTAAATCGCCTATGGCTACTGAAACAGGATATTCGCCAGTAGTAAAATCTTGTTTAGCTGTAAATGAAGATGCGTCTAAACTTCCGGAGCTACTGGTATTACGGAATACCGATACCGTATTTGAACTTGAACTAGTTACAACCAAGTCTGGTTTTCCGTCGCCATCTAAATCGCCTATGGCTACTGAAGAAGCATTTCCTTCAATATTAAAATCTTTTTTAGCTGCTAAGTCGTTAAGAGTAATGCTGCCTTTATTGGGGCTAAAAGTAGGGTTAAAGTATTGCTTACTGCTGCCTGTTAAGTTGTTTTGCGTATTTAATACAGAGAGCATTGCATAAGTTGCTCCAGCTGGTACTTTTACCGTGATAGTGGTTGCTGTTGCAGTTGTTGCCACTGCTGCTGTTGCACCAAAAAACACCACATTACGACTAGCAGTGATATTAAAATTACTACCAGTTAGGGTTAAGGTAGCGCCCACCTTGGCATTTAATGGGTTAACATTGGAAATAATTGGTACTTGTGCCATAGCCAATAGGCTAAAGCTTGTACAAATAAAGAGAGCCAGTAATTGTTTTATCATATCTATTAAGCTTTTAAAATGATCTATTTATAACAGCATCAAACCTAGATAATAAAAAAACCGTACAGTAAACAAGTATATGAACCTATGAAAAAAGTATATGAACAATATTCTTCAGAAGTTAAAAATTTTAGCATTACCAATATTACTAACTGCCGAGCAGGGAAAAGTTTACATCTTTTTAAATACCCGCTAAATGTTGTAAATTAGCGAATATGAGGTATAATTGCTTAATTATAGATAATAATGAAATAGAGAGTGTGCGTAGTTTCTAAAACGTATGAGACCAATGAAAATGGCATTTTCTTTATTAAAGAAACTAAAGGATACACACGCCTAAATTATGATGAAATAGTTTACATTGAAAGCTTGGGAGATTTCTCCAAACTCTTTACCCCAAACGGCGTGCATAACACTCTAATTAACCTAAAAAACTTGGAGCACCAACTTCCAAACTACTATTTTAGGGTCCACAAACAATACATCGTAAATTTTAATAAGATCGTTAGCGCTAATCTTCAAGAAATCATATTAGAAAATGATTTCAAAGTACCATTGAGTGCATCTTATCGAGATCAAATCATATCATTTATTACAGATAAAACTTTGATTAGAAATAGTAAAAAATAAACCTATTTCAACTTTTTAGAAAACCTATTTTGCTTGACAACATCGTTGTAAACGTAGGCCGAAAAATTCACCAAAAACTTCCAAAACATTCTATTTTTCAAGTATTTCATGGGGTGCAACATCTTCTTCTAAAAACTTTAACTCAAATATATACTAAGCGACTTTATTATTTTAGAATAGTCGATGAACATATCATTTTAGTATACAAAAGCACCTTCCCAGTATATAAAGATTACTTGGGGAGATCAATAAAAAAGGTACAACCTTTATTTACTTCACTTTTTAAGGAAATTCTGCCATTCATAAGATGAACAAATGTTTTACATAGTGATAAACCAATACCTGTACCTTTTTCGTTATTGGTACCTAAAGTGGTTTTATTTACACCAAAATGTAGCGCATTGTTAAAATCGGCAACGTCTTGTGATGGTAGCCCTACCCCACTGTCTTGTATGCTAATTTGCGTTTCGCCATTTTTTTCGATAACCGATATTTGCACAGCTCCATTTTCGGGGGTAAATTTTATGGCGTTGCTTACTAAGTTTCTTATCACCAACAAAAACATATCTTTATCGGCCAAAACAGCAGCATTGTGCTCGTCAACTAAAGTTAAGCTTATCTTTTTTTGCGATGCCTGTTCTTGCATTGCTGCTACCAAATTTGCCAAGGTGCTGGCCACAGGTAACGATACGATATGGGGTTTAAACCCATCCATTTGTCCGTATGCCCAGTTCAGCAGGTTCTCCATCATGGTAGAAGTATAGCCTAACGAGTTTTTAAGATTAGCGGCGTAACGTTTTAGCTTTTCTTCGCTAACATTGCCCATTTCTAATAGGTTGATGAAAGACATCAGCGAATTTACTGGAGTGCGCATATCATGACTTACTACGCTAAAAATGCGGTCTTTAACCTTGCCCAATTTTTCTAGCTCTTCTTTTTGCGCTATTACCAATTGGTTTAGTTTAGCAGTTTTACGCTGACTTCTATATACCAATATTGCAGCGCTAAACAACACTAATACTAAGGCCGCGAGCAAAAAAGCCAACTTTTGTTGAAAATCCTGTTTGTCTTGATAGGCTTTCTCTTTGATAGAAAAATCGAGCTTTAGCTGTTTTCTAGTGATTTCTTTTTCTTTCTCCTGGTTAAAAATTTGCTCTTTGTAAAAAACATATTTCTTATAACATTTTAACGCTTCCTTGTAATTCCCTTTTTTTTCAGCAATTTTATTCAAAGCTAAATAAGCATCGCGTTGCAAGCCCAATAGTTTATTTTCATTGGCTATTGCTACTACCTCAGCTAACAATGGTATGGCGTCGGCATACTGGTTATCATCGATATAAAAATTTGCCAAAGCCATTAAGCCTCCTGCTTTTTCCTTCTTCCCGGTTGCATTAGCGTAATTAGCTGCCGATTTTTGATAAAACGACAAGGCCAATTCTCTATCACCTAAAGCTTGGTAAACATGCCCTTTAGTTAGAAATATATTTCCTTTTAAATCAGCATAACCTACCTTATCCGCAATTTTTAAAGATTGTTCGAGCGCTTGTAAAGTTTTTTGAAATCTTTTACCATTTGGCTTTAATTCTCTTTTTTCTACATTAAAATAAACTTCACCTAAATTAGCGTAACACAACGCTACACCATAATCGTTTCCTTTATTTTTTTGAAAAATAGCTAATGCTTTTTCTAAGTACCGAATACAAGTACCATACTGATTTAAATCTTTATAAATATTAGCGATATTATAATAACAACCTGCAACACCCCCCTCATCTTTAATGCTACTAAACAGTTCTATTGCCTTAAAATTTGCATTTAGTGCTTTTATATAATCAGGAATATTCACGTACATGGCACTCAAGTTTTGATAGACACCCCCCATCCATTCTTTATCTTGTAATGCCGAAAACTCTGTAATAGAGCGTAAATAATAATCTTCTGCTGAAGAATAGTTGCTATAATTATGATGGTAAAACCCCACTCTGTAATAAGCTTTACCAACAGCAGCTTTTAAATTAAGCTTTTGTGCTAGCGTAGCGGTTTTATCCGTGTAAAGGCTTACTTCTTTACTTTTATCTAATTTTATATAGACTCTCTGTAGATTTTCGTATAAATGTAGTTTTATCGTATCTTCTTTGTGGTAACTTTTATCGGCATCGAGCAAACTATCAACTTGCCGTACCAAATTATCGTATTCACTTTTTTGGGCATAAGTGTTCCCAATAAAAAATATCGAGAACAATAGCGTTAAGAAAAGATACTTAATTGCAAACATTAAGAAACTGTTTAAATTTCAATAAGAATAAATACATAGGCGGATGGTGACACCCGCCTACAGCCCATAGCTATAGTTTGGTGTCCTCACCAAACCCAACCTGTAAAATATTAATATCATTTTTAAACAGTTTCTAAGTATAAAGTTTTGGAAATTTACCAGGGTTAGTTTCAGACATCATTGCATAAGCCATTTCTACAATATCATCTACCGATGGTTTCGAGAAATAATCACCATCAGAACCATATGGCGGCCTATGTGCCTTAGCTGTTAAAGTGCGTGGCTGTCCATCTAACAAGTAATAACCTTTTTGCTTTTCTAGTATTTGTTGTAAAATAAACGCACTTGCTCCGCCTGGCACATCTTCATCTACCACTAGTAACTTATTGGTTTTTTGCAACGATTTTGCACATAGCCCATCCAAATCAAAAGGCGACAGTGTTTGCAAGTCTATAAGCTCTATATCAATGCCTAATTGAGCTAATTCTTCGGCCGCCTCTTGCACTATTCGTAAGGTAGAGCCATAGCTCACTACGGTAATTGCCGTACCTACTTTAATGAGCTCTGCTTTACCTAGTGGCACCGTAAATTCGCCTACATTATTAGGTAATTTTTCTTTTAAACGGTAGCCATTTAAGCATTCTATCACCAAAGCAGGCTCATCAGATCGGAATAATGTATTGTACATACCGGCAGCCTGTGTCATGTTACGGGGCACACAAATATGTATGCCTCTCAACGAACCCAAAATCATTCCCATTGGCGAGCCAGAGTGCCAAATCCCTTCTAACCTGTGTCCTCTACTTCTGATAATTAACGGCGCTTTTTGACCGGCTTTTGTTCTATAGGAAACCGTGGCCAAATCATCGCTCAGCATATTAAGCGCATAAAGCAAATAATCTAAATATTGGATTTCGGCAATTGGTTTTAAACCTCTCATGGCCAAACCTATACCCTGCCCCACAATGGTCATTTCTCTAATTCCGGTATCGGCCACCCTTAATTCGCCATATTTAGCCTGCATACCTGCAAAGCCCTGATTTACATCGCCAATATGTCCTAAATCTTCTCCAAAGGCCAACAATCTTGGATCTCTTTCAAAATTGGCATCAAAACAGGCGTTTAAGATTTC
Source organism: Pedobacter sp. UBA4863 (assembly GCF_002399615.1). Lineage (GTDB taxonomy): Bacteria > Bacteroidota > Bacteroidia > Sphingobacteriales > Sphingobacteriaceae > Pedobacter. The sequence continues at coordinate 9,313 of NZ_DHDZ01000056.1, forward strand.
TCTACCATCTATCATTTTGCCATCATCACTGTATGCTGCTTCAACCTGTGCAACGTTAAATGGGCTCTCTACCCCTTCTGTATATAATTTAGAGTTGTATAGTTCTGTAAAATCTACTGTTTTTTGCTCATACCAATTAATAAGGGTGGTTCTCTCGGCAGATAAATTATTTACACTTAATCTAATGGCCTTTCTAACTGCCGAAACTACTTCTTTGCGCAAAGCATCGTGTGTTGAAGCCAGCTGAGCAGCTATTTTACTAAGATTAGGGTCGCCATTAGCAAGATTATTAATCATGCGCACTACATCGGCCTGCTCTTGTTTAATGGTGTCTAAAAATTCGTTCCAAGCTTCTTTTTGTATTTCTTTAACGTATTTTTTAGCGGTTTCTTCTAGTTCGTCGAGCTCTTCTTTGGTAGCAACCGCCGATTCGATCATCCATTCACGCATCTTCACAATACAATCATGTTCTTTTTCCCATGCCAAACGCTCTTTAGATTTATAGCGTTCGTGAGATCCAGAAGTAGAATGCCCCTGTGGCTGTGTAACTTCAGTTACATGTATTAAAACAGGTACGTGCTCGTTTCTACAAATTTCAATTGCCTTTAAGTATGTTTCGCACAAAGCGGGATAATCCCAGCCTTTAACTTTAAATATTTCGTAGCCGTTTGTACCATCTTCACGCTGAAATCCTTTTAAAACTTCAGAAATATCTTCTTTTGTAGTTTGATATTTAGCCGGAACGGAAATTCCATAACCATCATCCCACACAGAAATGGCCATTGGCACCTGTAGTACGCCTGCCGCGTTAAAAGCCTCAAAAAATACACCCTCAGAGGTAGATCCGTTGCCAATGGTGCCGAAAGCTACTTCATTGCCATTAACCGAGAAATTTTTTAGGTAATTGAGCTCTTTATTTTGTTTATATAGTTTAGAAGCATAGGCCAAGCCCACCAAGCGTGCCATTTGCCCCCCTGTGGTAGAAATATCAGGAGAACTGTTCTTAATTTCGGTTAAGTTTTTCCAGGTACCGTCATCGTTTAAAGATCGGGTAGAAAAATGGCTGTTCATCTGCCTGCCTGCCGAAGCGGGTTCTGCCTTAACATCAGGATTAGCATACAATTGTGCAAAAAATTCTTTAAGGGTGCTAATACCAGTGGCAAAAGCAAAAGTTTGATCTCTGTAGTAACCCGAACGCCAATCGCCTTTTTTAAACACTTTGGCCATGGCCAATTGCGGCACTTCTTTACCGTCGCCAAATATGCCAAACTTAGCCTTGCCCGTTAATACCTCTTTACGTCCCAACAAACTAGCCTGACGGCTCTCCACAGCAATCCTGTAGTCGTTTATTACGATGGTTTTAAAATCATCAAAACTTAATTCTGAAGTATCAATCTCGTTCGTAAACACATTATCTGTTGGCATCATGAGCAACAATTTGTTAAGTGGCAAAGATACAATTCTTTCTTATTCTCGATTAAAGATGGCGGCAAATAATATTTGGAATACTTTTTGTTTTAAACTATTAAACACATAAATTTGAAGCAAACAATTAAGATTATGAAAAAGTTATTTTTTTTATTGGTTACCATAGTAGGATTAGGATTTACTGCAAACGCCCAAACCAAACCGGCAGAATTTAAGTTTGAAAAAGAAACACACGATTTTGGAAAGATTAAACTAGATCAGGCTGTTAGTTATACGTTTAACTTCACTAACGAAGGTGAAGCACCTTTAATTATTACTAAGGTAGAGCCAACCTGTGGTTGCACCGTGGGCGAGTACACACAAACTCCTGTAAAAAAAGGAGAAAAAGGCTTTATTAAAGTTACCGTAAAAAAATCTGGTTCGCCCCTTCCTTTTAACATGGCCGTAACAGTAACTTCTAATGCCAGAACAACAACTAAAGTTCTGTATTTGAAAGGCGAAACCGTAGCTAATACCACTAAATAACAATTATTTAATATAAAGTATTTTTTAATAAAAACCTCACTTAATCTAGTGGGGTTTTTATATTTTTGCCCTATGCCAAAAATATCAGAAAAAGGGTTTCAAATGCCCGCTTCACCCATCAGAAAACTTACCCCTTTTGCCGACCAAGCTAAAGCTGCTGGTAAAAAGGTATATCATTTAAATATTGGACAACCCGATATTGCTACCCCAGAAGGAATGTTAAATGCCGTTAAAAACATTGATTTTGATGTTTGGGCATACACCCCATCTGAAGGCACCTTGGCCTATAGAAAAAAACTAACAGAATATTACAACAAACTAGGCTACAACATTACACCAGAAGATATTTTGGTAACTGTAGGAGGCTCTGAAGCCATTACCATTGCCATGCAAACTTGTGTAAATGAGGGTGATGAAATTATTATACCCGAGCCTTTTTATGCCAACTACAATGGCTTTGCCTGCATGAGTAACGTAGTAGTTAAACCTATTTTATCGTACATAGATAATGGTTTTGCATTACCTCCAATTGCAGAGTTTGAAAAACTGATTACCGAAAAAACCAAAGCAATTATTATATGTAACCCAAACAACCCAACAGGTTACTTATATTCGAAAGAAGAATTAGAAGCATTAAAAGCACTTTGCTTAAAATACGACTTATTCTTATTCTCTGACGAGGCTTACCGTGAATTTTGCTATGATGGCAGAGAATTTATTTCGCCTATGCACTTAAATGGCTTAGATGAAAACGTTGTGGTGATGGATACGGTTTCTAAACGTTACAGTGCTTGTGGCGCTCGTTTAGGCTGTTTAATTACCAAAAACAAAGTAGTGATCAAATCGGGGTTGAAATTTGCACAGGCTCGTTTAAGCCCTGGTATGGTAGAGCAAATTGCTGGCGCTGCCGCTGTTGACACACCTGATAGTTATTTTGAAGCAGTTAGCAAAGAGTACACCCTACGTAGAGACACCCTTGTTGGTCGTTTAAACAGCATTGATGGTGTTTTTTGCCCAAATCCGGGTGGTGCTTTTTATGTAGTAGCTAAGTTTCCAATTGACGATGCCGATAAATTTTGCCAATGGATTTTAGAGAAATTTGAACACAATAATGCCACTGTAATGATGGCTCCTGCTACGGGTTTCTATTCTACTCCAGGATCTGGAAAAAATGAAGTGCGCATGGCGTATGTGTTAAATGTTGATGATTTGAATGCAGCTATGGACTGCCTTGAAATTGCTTTACAACAATATCCTGGAAGAGTATAATTCTGCTGCTTCTTAAAAAAATTAAAGCCTCAGAGTTAACAACCCTGAGGCTTTTTTATGGCCTAAACAACCTGAATTATGGGACTTTGGCTTTGGTTATGCAATAGGTCAAGTCCAATGTATCATTAAGTTAAGAATGTTTAGTCCTTTAGCCAGAGCGCCAACGTCCGCAAAATCAAGTGTTGGCATCCCCACCAGCGCTTAACTTAACGTGAGTTTTGGATGTTTCACACTGTAAGTCAAACGCTTAAGGCTATGTTTATTAAAAAAATGATTAGATAGATCCTTAAAAGCTAGTCCCGAATTAATTTCGGGAGACCAAACGCCAATTTACCGTCACCTCCGATACT
>NZ_DHDZ01000034.1:0-11388 GCF_002399615.1 Pedobacter sp. UBA4863
CTTTTGAGACAGCCCCTTTTTTGTACAATAATATTTTTTTAATTAACACTGTTAATTATATTTGTGTTGTTCAAAAGATATGGGAAGAAAAGAAAAAGATAGGAGGCGAATTGAGGACGTAAGATTAGAGATTTTACAGGCCGCTAAAAAGTTGTTTTTAAAAGAAGGCTTTGAGGCTACTTCTATTAGAAAAATTGCCGCCCAAATAAAGCTCAGTCCAACAACCATCTATCTTTATTATAAAGATAAAAATGATATTGCCTATACTTTGCATAAAGAAGGCTTTAAGATTTTGGGCGAGCAATTTTCGGTACTTCGTCATGTAGAAAGCGGTTTTGAAAGATTAAAGGCTATGGGTAGAATTTACCTTGATTTTGCTACTCATAATACTGATTTTTATCAGCTTATGTTTATCATGAAAGAGCCAATGGATTTTATTTCTGGCAAAGATTCTTGTGAATGGGAAGAAGGTGAGATCGCGTTTGGTGCCTTGCAGCAAATCGTGTTGGCTTGTAAAGCAGAGGGTTATTTTAAAGGGTTAAACGAAAATAGCGTAGCTTTAAATATTTGGGCTTTGGTGCACGGTTTATGCAGTTTAAAATTGCAGGGGCACTTAGACCATGTGGCCAGTGCACACTTGAATGTGCCGGCAGATAGAAACGTCTTAGAAGAAGCTTTTGAAACTTTGGTATTGATGCTTGATAAAATGAAATAATATGTTAACACTGTTAATAAAAAAAGTTTTTTTAACTGTTTTTCTCGGTATGGTCTTGTTTTGGATACCTGTACAGGGGCAGCGTGTTTTGCAAGGTTATATAGATACTGCGTTTAAGAACAATATTGTTTTACAGCAAAAAAATGTGTCTTTAGAAAAAGCACAATATGCCCTAAAAACTGCCAAAGGCCTGTTCTTGCCAACGGTAGCCTTTCAAGCAGCTTACCAAACTGCAGATGGCGGTCGTAATATACCATTGCCTTTGGGCGATTTGATGAATCCTGTTTACCATACCTTGAACCAAATTACGGGCAATAACAATTTCCCCATGTTGGAAAATCAGACGATTAACTTTTTGCCTAAGAACTTTCATGATGCAAAATTGCGCACCACCGTCCCAATTATCAATACAGATATCCTTTATAACAAGCGCATTGCCCAACAGCAATTGGTGTTGCAAGAATATGAAGTGCAGATTTATAAACGCGATTTGGTAAAAGAAATAAAAACGGCTTACTATAACTATTTGAGTGCACTTGATGGAGTGGCTATTTATAAATCGGGTTTGGCTTTGGCAAAAGAAAGCCTTCGGGTAAACGAAAAGCTTTTAGAAAATGGAAAAGGCTTGCCTGCGTATGTGTTGCGTTCGCAAAGCGAAGTAGAAAGCGTAAATGCTACTTTATTGGATGCCGAGCAAAAGGTAGTCAATGCTCGTTTGTATTTTAATTTTCTCTTAAATAGAGATGCCAACGAAGCCATTATCGCGGAAGTTAATAATGGCGCAACTGAACTAGCTAAAGTAGAAGGCTTGCTTGCGGGCTTAAATGTGGCTAGTGAAAGAGAAGAACTGAAGGCGCTTGAAGAGGTGGAAGGAATTAACAGAAATGTACAAAAAATGAATAGCCAGTTTGCGGTACCAAAACTGGGAGCATTTTTAGATGTGGGTACACAATCTGAAGGTTTTAAGTTTAGCAATAATACAAGATATTATATGTTGGGCCTGCAACTAGAGATTCCAATTTTTTCGGGCAATAGAAATAGCAATAAATACAAAGAAAGCACCCTCGATTTGAAAAACGCAGTGCTGAACTCTAATTTGGTGGCGCAACAGCTAAGCATGTCTGCCAAGGTTTCGCAGAATGGTTTGCGGTCCGCCTACCAAACCTATCAATCATCGCAAAAGCAATTTGAGGCGGCCGCTACTTATTTAAGGCTAATAGAAAGAGGTTATTTAGCAGGAACAAATTCATTTGTAGAAACCATTGATGCGAGAAATCAATACACGTCGAGCAAAATTTTAGTAAATATTAATTTTTATAAAGTGCTTAATGCTATGGCCAATATAGAACGAGAAACAGCATCTTACATCATATCAACCCCCTAAATGGGATATTTACAAAATGCAACATGGTTAAATTACAAAAGGTACAAAGAGGAATAAAACAATAAGGCAATGGCAAACCAACTTTCCAACATTTCAATCTTCCAACATTTCAATATATTAACGACCCTGAAACACCTTGCATTCGGCTCGGTTTTACTGTTGTTTTTTGCCTGTAAAGGCACAGATAAGCGAGAAAAAGCCATCATTCAGCAAGATACTATTCCTGTAAAGGTAATTTCGTTGGTTGAAACAGATACTGATGCAGAAGTTATCACCTCTGGTTATTTCACCACTAACGATGAAACCATACTTTCTTTTAAAAACGGGGGGGTAATTAGCCGCATTTATGTAAAAGAAGGAGATCAAATTACTAAAGGGCAATTATTGGCTTCGGTAAACCCTACAGAAATAGGCTCGCAAGTAGAGCAGGTACAGCTTTCTTTGCATAAGGCACAACGCGATTACGAACGGGCCAACAAGCTTTTTAAAGACAGTGTGGCTACATTGGAGCAATTGCAAAATGCAAAAACGGCTTTAGATGTAGCCAAACAGCAAATGCAGGCGGCCAAGTTTAACGAAGACTATACTGCAATAAGAGCTACCAGAAATGGCTATGTATTAAAGAAACTGGCCAACGATGGGCAAATTATTGGGCCAGGAATGCCCGTGCTACAAATTAACGGAGCGAGCGAGGGTAATTGGATTTTAAAAGTTGGGTTAAGCGATAAACAATGGTCGGGCTTAAAAGTGGGCGACCGAGCTGCCATTACTTCCGAAGCTTTAAGTGGCCAAGTTTTGCAAGCTAAAGTGAGCAGGAAATCAGAAAGTATTGATCCGCAAAGTGGAACTTTTGGTGTAGAATTGGCTTTAATAACTAAGGTGAAGGGCTTGGCGGCTGGTTTGTTTGGCAAGGCCAGTATCTTTCCTTCTAAAAAACAAACTGCTTTTACTATTCCTTACGATGCGCTTTTAGATGGGGGCGAAAACGAAGGTTATGTGTTTGTAACCAACGACAATCGGACTGCTAACAAAGTAAAGGTGCAATTGGGCGCTATACAAAAAGATAAAATTTCGGTAACTGGCGGATTGGAAAATGCAAGTGCTATAATTATTTCGGGCAGTGCTTACCTTACCGATGGTTCAAAAATTAAGGTGGTTAAATAATTTTTACTCATTAATGGATTTTTAGAAAATGAAAATATCAGACTACGCAGTAAAAAATTATCAGTTCACCTTAATTATGGTGTTAATGGTAATGGCTTTGGGCATTACTACGGTTTTAAATATGCCGAGGGCTGAAGATCCAGACATGAACCCACCTAACTTTCCGGTAGTGGTAGTTTACCCTGGTGCTAGCCCTAAAGATATGGAAGAGCTGGTGGTAAAGCCGCTCGAGAAGCGTATTTACGGTTTAGATGACATTAAGAGCATTAAAACAACCATTAGAGATGGTTTAATGGTGGCTATTGTAGAGTATAAATATGGCGTAAATGTAGATGATAAATACCAGGAGCTGCTGAGGGAAATTAATAGTGAGCGCCCTAATTTGCCGCAGGAAATTTACTCCATGGATGTGCAAAAAATATCGCCTTCCGATGTAAATATCTTGCAGGTTGCACTGGTTTCTGAGAATGCTTCGAGAGACAAACTAAAAAGTGCCGCAGAAGAATTGCAAGACCAATTAGAAAAAATCCCATCCTTAAAAAATGTGGAAATAGTTGGGCTGCCAGATCAGTTAGTAAAGGTAGATCTGAATTTGGAGAAGCTGGCACTATTACATATTCCGGTTACCCAAATTGCTAATGCCATACAAAGTGAGGTAGCCAATATTCCAGGAGGAAGTATTGATGCCGGAACAAAGTCTTTCAATATAAAAACGAGTGGTAATTACCAAAGTATAGACGAAATTAAAAATACCATTGTAGCTAGTGGCGCAGGTAAAAATACCACACTTAAAGATGTGGCCAATGTGTATTTTGATTATTCGCAAGATAAACATATTACGCGTTTAAACGGATTTAGAACAGTTTTTATAACCGCTGCCCAAAAAGCAGGTGGCAATATTACGCAAACCCAAGAAGCCTATTTGCCAATTTTGGAGGCGTTTAAAAACACCTTGCCCAACAATATAGACCAGCACATTATGTTTGACCAAGCTGATAATGTAAATAAACGTTTGGGAGGCTTGGGTATAGATTTTGCCATTGCCATTTGTTTGGTGCTGATTACTTTGTTGCCTTTGGGCACGAGGGCGTCGTTGGTAGTGATGGTTTCTATTCCATTGTCGTTGGCTATTGGCATTATTCTCATTAACCTATTGGGCTTTAGTTTAAACCAGTTGAGCATTGTGGGTTTGGTAGTGTCTTTAGGCCTGCTAGTTGATGACAGTATTGTGGTGGTAGAAAACATAGAACGCTGGATGCGTGATGGACACGACCGCCTAACAGCAACATTAATGGCCACCAAACAAATTGGTTTGGCGGTAATGGGCTGTACAGCAGCTTTGGTAATTGCCTTTATGCCTTTAATGTTTATGCCCGAAGCTTCGGGAGAGTTTATTAGAAGTTTGCCCGTGGCCGTAATTTGTTCGGTTATTGCCTCTATGTTGGTGGCGCTAACGGTGGTGCCATTTTTATCTAGCAAGCTATTAAAGCCACATGCAGATGTAAATGGCAACGTTTTTCTAAGAACCCTGCAGAAAATTATTCATGGGTCTTACGCAAAATTGCTAGATAAAGCATTGCACAAGCCATACTTAACTATTCTTATTGGCATAGCTGTATTTGCAGGTTCTTTGGCGCTTATTCCGGTAATTGGTTTTAGTTTGTTCCCATCTTCAGAAAAACCACAGTTTTTAATTACCGTATCTACGCCTTTGCAATCTAATTTAAAATATACCGATTCTATTACTAAACAGATCGAAAAGGAAATTACAGCAATACCGGAAGTGAAATATTTTGCTTCGAACGTTGGTAAAGGAAACCCACGTATTTACTACAATTTATTACAAACCAACGAGCGTACCGATTTTGCAGAAATTTTTGTGCTGTTGCACCCAGATGTGAGGGCCGATAAAAAGGTGGCCTTGATAGAGCAATTGAGAGCAAAATGGTCTTCTTATTTAGGGGCAAAAGTAGAAGTGAAGGATTTTGAGCAGGGGCAGCCCATGATTTCGCCAGTAGAAGTGCGTGTTTTTGGAGAAAATTTAGATACGCTTAGAAATTTGGCCGGCCGAGTAGAGCAATTGCTGTTAAAAACCGAAGGTACTATTTACACCAATAATCCGCTAAAAAATCTAAAATCGGATATTAAAGTAGAGATTAACAAAGAAAAAGCGTTGGCCTTGGGCGTACCGATGATTAATATAGACCGCACAGTGCGCATGGCTTTGGCCGGCTTTGAAGTAGGTAAATTCCTCAACCCAAAATCTAATGGCGACGATTATACTATTTTGCTTACTACCAAATACTCTTCAAACCCCAACCTAGATGTGTTTGATAACTTGTTTGTAAACAATGTGCAGGGAACTTCAATCCCATTGGCGCAGTTAGCCAGTTTAAAGCTCGAAACTTCGGCGCTGAGCATTAATCACCAAAATAAAATACGAACCATTTCGGTAAACTCATTTGTGCAAAAAGGCTATTTGAACGATCAGGTAATTAAAGATTTAGAAACGCAAATGGCGAAAATGAAGTTGCCAGCTGGCTATCATTTCGAAATGGGCGGAGAGGTAGAAAGCCGTAGCCAATCATTCGGTGGTTTTGGCAGTATTATTTTGGTAACGCTTTTCATGTTTATTGCGGTATTGGTGTTAGAGTTTAAAACGTTTAAGAGTACTTTAATTGTGCTTTCGGTAATTCCATTGGGCATTGTGGGGGCAGTATTGGCGTTAATGGTCACTGGCAACTCCCTGTCGTTTGTGGCCACCATTGGTATTGTTGCGCTGGCAGGTATCGAAGTTAAAAATACCATCCTTTTGGTTGATTTTACGAACCAATTACGGGCCGAAGGCAAAGAACTTAACGCAGCCATTGAAGAAGCGGGCGAAGTTCGTTTCTTGCCAATTATTTTAACATCGTTAACGGCAATTGGAGGTTTATTGCCCATTGCAATGTCTAGTAATCCGTTAATATCGCCGCTGGCTATTGTAATGATTGGCGGGTTGATCAGCTCTACCTTGTTGTCGAGAATTATTACGCCTGTGGTTTATAAATTAATGCCGCCACGAATAGAAAAAGCGGAAGATTAGATAATAGGAATACTTTTTCTTTTTATAGGATTTTTACTCCGAACAGTAAGAAAAGGAAATGATACGTTTGAAGAAGTGGAATTAAAGATTTTTAGATAAGTGATCCGGCATTGCAAATATCGGATAGCATGAATTATTTTATGAGCTCACTGCGTTCGGTTTGCAATTCCGAAGTCCTATCGGCAAATTTTTAATCTGCTATAACCGTTGTGCATTACAAATGCACGGATATGGGTTCGCGATTACAAATCACGAACAGCACTGGTTTTCTGAAATGGCGGTAACTCATTTATATATGTAATAAAACTACATAAAATAAGTTGCATTCTGTTGGCTATAGTTAGTTTTTGCCATTCCTTAAATTTAAGGGCATCATGTAATTGCGCTCCACCAGTTGTCAAAAAAAAAAACACTAAGCCTAATAGTTGCAAAAAGATACGACTTCGCATCTCTATTGATGATATTATAGTTATTTTTGAAAACTGATGCTAAAATACCTACGCCTGTTATTGTTGCCTTTAAACCCACTATATGCCTTGGTGGTATATCTACGTAATAAGTTGTACGATTGGGGTATTTTTCGCTCTACTGGCTTCGATCTGCCCATTATTTGTGTGGGTAATTTGGCTGTAGGTGGGGCTGGCAAAACGCCAACTACAGAGTATTTGGCAAAATTGTTGGCTGCCTATAAAGTAGCTATTTTAAGCAGAGGCTATGGCAGAAAAACGAAAGGCTTTCTATTGGCCGATGATAACGCGACCGCCCAAACCATAGGCGATGAACCGCTGCAATATTACCACAAGTTTAAAAATGTAACAGTTGCCGTTTGCGAAGACAGGCTAACAGGCATCCGAAAATTAAAAGACAGCCACGATGTAATTTTGCTAGACGATGCCTATCAGCACCGTAAAGTTAAAGCCGGTATTAATGTGTTGCTTTTCGAGTTTGCAAAAATTAACCAATATCAGCTATTAATGCCTGCGGGCAATTTAAGAGAGCCTTTTTCGGGCATTAAACGAGCGCAAATGGTATTAATTACAAAATCGCCAACAGCGGTAACAGCAGCGGTTAGAGATAAACTTTTGGCCAAGCTTAATTTAGACCCTCAGCAAGACTTGGCTTTTTCTCACATCGATTATCGAAAATTAACACACCTTTATACCGGCGCAGCAACAGAGTTCCAAGAAAAACAGGAAGTTTTTTTGTTAACTGGCATCGCTAATCCTGCACCGTTAAAACAGTATCTGGCCAGCAAACCAATCTATATACAATCTTTCGAATATCCCGACCATCACTGTTTTACCGAAAAAGAAATAGGAACTTTAGTAGCTGCTTTTCAAAAGCATCCTGCCAAAGAAAAAATCATTGTAACTACAGAAAAAGATGGGCAGCGTTTATTAGATAACAATTTAAAAGATTTACTGTTAAATTTGCCTATATATTACCTGCCCATCGCAAATGAAATTAACACAACCGATAAATACAGGTTTGACCAAAAAATATTAGATTATGTTGCAAGCGCTAAACGATTCGATAAAATACATTAAACAAAAAATAGGAGATTTTGAACCAGAAATAGGCATTGTTTTAGGTACAGGCTTGGGTGGTTTGGTAAACGAAATAGCGGTGCAACACAGCATCATGTATTCAAGTATTCCAAATTTTCCTATTTCTACATTAGAATTTCACTCTGGTAAACTCATATTTGGAACGCTAAAAGGTAAAAAAGTAATTGCCATGCAAGGCCGCTTGCATTTTTACGAAGGGTACAGTATGCAGCAAATTACCTTTCCAATTAGGGCAATGAAGTTGTTGGGCATCAGTTACCTTTTGGTTTCTAATGCTGCGGGTTCGTTAAACCCAGCGTTTAAAAAAGGCGATCTAATGATCATTAACGACCACATTAACTTACAGCCCGAAAGCCCTTTAAGAGGGTTGAACAACCAAGATTTTGGCCCACGTTTTCCCGATATGAGCCAGCCTTACCATAAAGCGTTAATTGCAAAAGGACTAAAAATTGCGCAAGACGAAAATATAACCTGTCATCAGGGCGTTTATGTATCGGTAACAGGGCCAAACCTCGAAACTAAGGCAGAATATAAGTATTTGCGCATTATTGGTGGCGATGCCGTTGGAATGAGTACCGTACCCGAAGTAATTGTAGCTAACCACATGAGCCTGCCCGTTTTTGCTATTTCTGTTTTAACCGACGAGGGTTTTCCCGAAGACTTACAGCCAGTTAGCGTAGAAGAAATTATTGAAACTGCAGCAAAGGCAGAACCCAAAATGACGAAAATTTTAAGTCAGCTTATTTTATCCCTATAATGCAGAAAATATTTGTAGCTGTTCTGTTTAGTTTGTTGTTGGGCTTAACTAATGTGTATGCACAAGATTTAAAAACATCTATTGCAGGCAATAAAGAACTCGATTCGTTACGTAAAAAAGAAGAAAGCAGTAAAGATTCGGTAATTTTTACCGCCAAGTACATTCGTTACACCACACGTAAATTAACCAAAGACAGCATACAAACCCTGCCTATAGATACCGCATTAGCCAATATCCAAAATTTTAGCCCTATTGCACAGCCCAATAGGCCTACGGTAGGCACGGGTTTAATAGGTTTAGCGGCTATACCATTGCTCTTCGAACCTGTAAAAACAATAGGTTTCGATGCTGGTTCGCATTCTTTAGACCTCTACAAGTTTACCCATAACGACATTAAGTTTTACCGTGCCCGTAGCCCTTTTACCAGTCTTTCTTATATCAGTGCTGGCGATAATGTGCAATTGCTCAAGATTATCCACTCACAAAACATTAAGCCCAATTGGAATTTTGGGGCCAATTTTAACCGTATAGGCGCCAATGGTTTTTATGCACACCAGCGTGGCGATGTGCTAAACGGTACACTTTTTACCTGGTACCAAACCAAAAATAAGCGCTACAACCTCTGGGTAGATGCGGTTTTTAACACCATGAAGGCTCAAGAAAATGGTTCTATCTTAAAAGATGATATTATATTTTTGCCAGCAGGCGATAACTTGGTAACCAAAAAAGCAGAGCCTGTACGTTTAAATACGGCACGCCAGCTTAACAGAGATAATTCGGTAATGATAAGGCAAAGCTATTTTGTTGGACGTATAGATAGCACCACCAATAGCAGTACTCAAAATATTTTGCCAACCAATAAAATAACCCACACTTTTGCCTACACCAACAGTGCTTATAGCTTTAAAAAAGACGAGCAAGACGAACACGGTATTTTCCCCACGGTAGCCGCCGCCGATTTGGTTTTTACAAACGACAGTACCCATGTTAAGCATATACAGAACGAGTTTATCTATAGCTTTTTTTTAAGAGCTAAAAATAGTTCGTTTATTAAAAATGAGCTTAAAATAGATGCCGGCATTAGAAACGATATTTATAGCTTTAATCAATGGGTGTTACAACGCGATGCCAGCGTTTTTTATGGTCGTAATTTTAATGTGCAAAATACTACCTTGTTAGGTACGTTGGGGTACCGTTTTAGCGATAAGGTTGATGTTGACCTTAATATTCAGCAGATTTTTCAAGGCCGCAATGCAGGCGATTACCTTTACGAGGCCAATAGCAATTTTGCCCTAAGCAATAAGGCCGGCAAAATTGTAATGAGCGCTTATACGCAAAACAAGTCTCCAGAAGAAATTTTTAACCGTTATTATGGTAATCATTACCAATGGGATAGAAGAGGGGTTTTTTCGCGTACAAAAACTACCAATTTTACTTTTGCGTATGTAAACCAGTTTTTAAAATTGGATGCCAGCGCCTCGTATTATCTCATTAGCAATTATCTCTATTTTGGAGAATCGCCAACATTGGACAAAGCTATTGCGCCTTTTCAACATAGTGGAGAAATTAGTTTATTGCAGTTAAAATTAGGTAAACAAATAGATGCTGGAAGTTTTCATGTAAGTGCTTATGGTGTTTACCAAAAAACAGATGCAAAACAGGTAATGCGAATGCCAGAGGTGTATGTTTTTGCCAGTATTTATAAAGACCAAACCTTTTTTAGGGTGCTGAAAACACAGCTAGGGGTTGATGTTTTTTACAATGATGCCTATTTGTCTAAATCTTATTCTCCGGCCACTAGTCAGTTTTATAATGGCGATGCCGTTACTTTTAGCGCTAAGCCTGTTGCTGATGTTTGGCTGAAATTTGGATTGCGCAGGGCCAATTTATTCGCTAAATATCAATATGTAAATCAAGGTTGGTTTAGTAGGGGTTACTACACGGTTAACAGATACCCTATGCCAGATCGGTTGCTTGTTTTGGGCTTTACCTGGAATTTTTACGATTAGGTTTTTAGTAAAGCAATTACAGCTTATCTTAGGGAGCTTCAGCCGGGCTTTCCATTGATTTTTTGTTCCCCTCCTGTTATCCGGAGGCCTGTCGAAGGGTTTTTATGGTAAAAAGGCTGCAATTACTTGTCCCGAAAATTAGGGAAACTCAGCCTGCGCCTATTGTGATAAGGTAGTGGTTAAAAAAAGTATTACTGCTTCAATCCCGTTTAAAATGCAAGAATGGTGCTACGGGTTACCTTTTCGATTGCATGGCCTTTACTATTTTAATACCTGTTTGTGCCAAATAATTACGGTACTCGGGGGTGTTGCAACCGTACAGTGCAATTTTGCCTTCGGCATTGTGGTGTATGCCCCAACCGTAGCGTTTCCCCAAGGCCGATGCTCTTAAGCAGGCCTGGCCTTTAGCAAAGAAAGTTTCTCTTGCGCTTGCTAATTCTTGTTCGGTTAAATCGTTTCGTGTGGCAAAAACAGCAAATAGTATCTCATCCGAAGTATATTTGTACGGATGTTTGCTAATCATATCGAACTGTAAACCGGCTACCGTTTTATGGCCTGCTTTCGTTGTGGGTATTTCTCCTTTAGCGCTAGGGCAGTCATCCGCCACTGCGATAAAAGTATTTTGGTAGTTTGTAGTGTGGGTTTTCATAAGTAAGAAGTAGCAATTAGTATTTGTTAGGCTATACCCGTAGTGCATTATTGCTTT
>NZ_DHDZ01000034.1:11627-12652 GCF_002399615.1 Pedobacter sp. UBA4863
TATTGATAATGCACTACGGGTTAGGCTATGTCACTTTTTACATCAGTTGTTACTTTCGGGCCATTGGCAATTTTTCCAGCAAAATAGGCCACAGGTAAATAAGCTCCCACTAAATCTATAATGGTAAACCAAATAGGCGAAGGCAGCATCATCACCATAGAAATTCCTCCGGCTAAAAAGAAGAGGCCAATTATCATCGCAAAAATATTTTTTTTAGTAGCTATGCGGGCTGCAATATAAGCGCCTACAAAAGTGCCAATGGCGTGGGCTAAAAATGGAAAGATAAAATGTTTGGGTTGGAGCAGTGGCATACCTGCTTTCAAACCTTCTTCGGTGGTCATATCTACGCCAGCAGGGGCGGTAATAATACTGCCGCTTACCATAATAATGGCCATGTTTACTAAACTGCCAATTACCACTCCCGAAATAATAGCGATGATGTTTCTTAATATTGGGTGCATATTTTTATGGTTCTGATAAAATTTTTAGGGCTGCTGATTTTGAATTTACAAAATTGATTTGACCTAGTTTGTTGCTTTCGTAAACAAAATCTTTAAAACTTTGGCTTTGGTAGTTGGAAAAATTGCCTACAATGGCTAAACGCATTTTGTAATTGGAGAATTTTTGCAAAATTTCGCCCGCCATTTTAGTGCTTAAATCAAAAAACTCGGGCGTAATATTTTGTTCATGCATGATCACGTTATCGTAACCTTGGTAATAAACGTTTCCAATTAAATCTACTCCATCCTCAATTTTACTAATTACTAAAGCGTCGGCTATTATTTCTGCAGTAGAGTCGTTTACTTTTAAAATCTCCATTTTCAAATGTAGTAAAAAGGAATTTTGCTACATCCGTTTAAAACAAAAAAGCCAGTCGCTTTTTAACGACTGGCATACGATAATTGTTATAGATTAACGTGAGTTTTGGATGTTATGCCCTGATAATCAGTGTGCAACGCCAGCACGCAATCTTTCCTGCCCTTACCGATAGCGGTACAAGCTATGCCGGGCATTGGCACTCCATT